>DASXGR010000237.1:0-5870 GCA_036488935.1 Caulobacteraceae bacterium
ACCCGATCCGCGAAACCCTTGCGGGCCAGCGGTCAAACACGGCCGCACTCAAAGGCCGGATACATGACCGCTCCAGACTGCTCGCCGATCAGACCAAAGCCCCACTTGCCGGGAAGGGGCCGTCCATACATGACGGATTAAATTGGGATTTCGCAACAGCGCCCGGAAGGGGAGGGATGTGTGGATGCCGACCCTGAGCCCGCGTGCGTTGCGCGTCTCCATCCACTAGCCTGGAATTCGATCCAGCACGCGGACGGGCCAGATGCGCATCCACAATCTCTATGCCGACGCGGATGGTGAATCGCACTTCCGGGATATCGAGGTGCAGTGGGTGCAGGATCTGCCGGGGGGAAAGCTGTCGGAGCGGCGGCCCGCCACCGGGGTGATCTTTAGGGAGACGGCGGGCGACTATGATCTCGACTGGCATCCGGCGCCGCGGCGGCAGTACATCGTGAATCTGGACGCCGGCGTGGAGATCACCGCCAGCGACGGTGAGCGACGGGTGATCGGCGCGGGCGAGGTGCTGCTGGTCGAGGACACGACCGGCAAGGGTCACCTGTCGAAGGCGATCGCCGGACAGGTCCGCCGTTCGATCTTCATCCCGATCGACTGAGGCTATCGCCGACGGTTAGTTCAGGGCGGCCGACGCCGCGAACTTCAGGGGGATTGTCGCCGAGACAATCGTCCCTGGCGCGCCGTTCTCTATTTCAAGGCGCCCGCCGAGCTGTTCGATCCTCGCGCGCATGCCGGGTATCCCCACGCCGAGCGGAACCTCGGGAGCCTCCTGGCTGAGTGGCGCGATGCCCTGGCCGTCGTCTGCGACACGCAGGATGAGTTGGCCGGAGACGTTCGCCAGGGACACGTCCACCCGCCTCGCGTCGGCGTGGCGATGGACGTTGGTCAGCGCCTCCTGGATCACGCGGAAGACCGCGTGGTGTGCGGCGCCGCTCAGGTCATGCAGGGGGCCGTTCGTCTCGCACGTCGCCTTCAGCCCGGTCCGCCGGCCGAAGCCTTCGACAAACCGCCGGGCCGACGTCTCCAGCCCCTCGGACTCTCGACCCGACGCGTTCAGAAGATAGGCGAGCACCCGCATCTCCTGCGCGGCCTGCTGCACGAGCCTGCCCATGTCGTCGATCAGCGCGTGCACGACGGGGTCTTTGACGCGCCGCCGCAGGCTGCCACAGCCCAGTGCGAGACCAGCCAGGTGCTGACTCATCGAGTCATGCAGCTCGACCGCGATCCGCTGACGCTCTTTCTCCTGAGCATGAAGCAGTTGGTCGGATGTCTCGTGCAGCGCCGCGAGAACTCGCGCACGGTCCGTCAGATCCTCGTGCATGGCGATATAGTAGGTCTGGCGACCCACGTGCATGGGCGCAATACGAACCTGTCGGCGCGTCGTTCCCTCGCGCGAGTTCTGGGTGAACGTGGCTTCGAACGTGGATACGCGGCCCGAGAAGAGCTCAGCCAGCCGCCTGGGAAATGTGGCTTCGTCCGTCTTCGGAACGATTGCCTTGGCGACGCTCGCATATCGCGCCCCGACGCCGGCGTCCTTCTGACTCAGGCCCAGCGCCGCGACGCCCGCGCGCCACGCAGCGTTCGTCCCGACAATGACGCCATGATGGTCCAGCAGGACGATCTCGACAGGTCCCGCCTCGAGCCCGGCAGGCCCAGGCTCTCCATACGGCCCCACCAACTGCCGCGCCGCCACCTCGGAGGTGATGTCTTCGAACCGAATGCGGACGCCGTCGCCGAGCGGCCCGATCTCGATCCTGACCCAGCGGCCGGGTACGTGGCTGGAGGGTTGCTCAGAAATGGAGACCGCGCCGGTGGCAAGCGCGGCTTCGATACCGTCGGAGAGCAACCTGGTCGCCACCGGGTTCAGGCTGCGGGCATCGCGTCCAATGAGGTTCTCGACGCTGGAACCCGCCCAGGCGGCGGCGCTTGGGGTGATCCAGGTGATGCGCCAGCTGCGATCGAGCGTGAATTCAAATCCCTCGTCGTGCGGACGGGCGTCCCCACGCGACTGTCGCTCGTCCCTGCGCACGCTTCGGTCGACACTCATTGAGCCGAACGGGGCGCCCGAAACAGAAGCTGCCCCCGCCTCCTCAGTTGGTCCGGCAGGCTGACAGGAGCTCACCCCAGGGTCAAGTCAATGAAATAAGGTCACTACAGCAACGCTTCACGGATCCACCGGAAGATCGCGTCAGTTCGCCCTCTCCAATCCTCAACAACCTCTACCGTAAACTTCGAGGTGATCATGACAGCGGCGCCGGCTGAGGCGCCTACGCCAGTAACGCCGGCGGGCGTTTCGACGTCCATTGGGTCGCCTGCTCGTAGGCGTAGGCGAGCTGCAGGCAATCGAGCTCGCGATGCACGGGGGCGATGATCTGCAGGCCCATCGGCAGTCCCTGCGGGCTAAATCCGGCGGGCGCGGCGAGCGAGGGGCTGCCGGTCATGGTGACGAGGCAGACCGCCTTCATCCACTCGTGATAGGTGCGCATCGGACGGCCGGCGATCGCGTGCGGCCAGGTCTCGCGCACGTCGAACGGGAACACCTGGGCGGTGGGCGCGATCAGGTAGTCGTAGCGCTCGAACAGGCGGCTGACGGAGTTGAACCAGGCCGTGCGCACGGCCGAGGCCGCAGAGACTTCGAAGGCCGAGAGCTTCAGCCCGTTCTCCACTTCCCAGAGCGCTTCGGGCTTCAGCAGCGCGCGCCTGGCCGGATCGTTGTAATCGTCAATGAAATTCGCGCCGGCCTGCTGCCAGCGCAGGCGGATGAAGGCTTCCCACACCGGCTCCGGCGCCATGTCGGGAACGGCCTCCTCGACCACGCAGCCGATGTCTTCGAAGCTCTTCAACGCCGCGCGGCAGAGCTCGAGCACGCCCGGCTCATAGGGCGCGAAGCCGCCGAAGTCGCCGAGCCAGGCGACCCTCCTGCCCTTCAGATCCGCGCTCAGCGGGGCCGAGAACCGGCGCCCGTCTTCTCCCCACGACAGCGGCGCGCGCGGATCGCCCCCGGCCTGGACCGAGAGCAGCAAGGCGAGGTCCGCGACGGAGCGGGCCATAGGGCCGGTCACGCCCATGGGCGCCTGCCACACGTCGCGTCCCCCGGTCGGCACGAGACCGAAGCTCGGGCGGAAGCCGAACACGTTGTTCCATCCGGCCGGGTTGCGCAGGCTGCCGCCAAAGTCGCTGCCGTCCGCCACCGGGAGCATGCGCAGCGCCAGCGCCACCGCGGCGCCGCCGCTGCTGCCGCCGGCCGACTTCGTCTGGTCGTAGGCGTTCAGCGTTGCGCCGTAGACCGGGTTGTAGGTGTGTGACCCCAGACCGAACTCCGGCGTATTGGTCTTGCCGATGAAGATCGCGCCGGCCTTGCGCAGCCGCTCCACCGGCAGGGCGTCCTCCTGCGGAATGAAGTCCTTCAGGAGCGGCGAGCCCGAGGTCGAGCGCATGCCCCTGACCCAGGAGAGATCCTTCACCGCGTGGGGAAAGCCGTGCAGCGGGCCCATGATCTCGTGGCGCGCCACCTGGGCGTCGCGCTCGCGCGCCTGGGCGATCAGGGCCGGGCGGTCCTGCAGGGCCACGATGGCATTGACCCTGGGGTTCAGCCTCTCGATGTGGTCGAGGTAGGCGCCCATCACCTCGACGCAGGAAATCCGGCGCGTGGCGATCGCTTCGCTCAGGGCATGAGCGTCCATCTGAACGATGTCGGAGGCCTCGGGTCCGACCCGGGCCGCATCAGGCGAGCTGTGCATCGACATCCTCCGTCGCCGGGAATTCGCCGGCGCGGCCGACGCTCCGCGTCTCGCTTAGGCGGTCCGGCCGGTTCAAGCCAGACCGCATGAGGCCAGGGCTGTGTCGCCCGGCAAAGTAGAGCAAGAATAAGGGCCGGCGAGACGCCGGCGGACCAAGGCGGGCGCAGGGAGAGGCGGACATGCGGCGGCATCTGGCGGAGGTGAACATCGGGCGGGTGCGGGGCGGCCCCGACGATCCGCGCATGGCCGACTTCTATGACAACCTCGCCCGTATCAACGCCCTGGCCGAGCGCATGCCGGGCTTCGTCTGGCGGCTGAAGGATGAGACCCGCGAGAGCGCCATGGCCCTGCACTGGCCGGGCGACCCGACCATGAACGTCAACATGTCGGTTTGGGAGAGCGCCGAGGCGCTCGGGCGGTTCGTGTTCCAGACGGCCCACCGCAACATCTATGCCCGCAAGCACGATTTCTTCGAGGCGCCGGAGGCGCCGACGTTCGTGCTGTGGTGGGTCGAGCCGGGACATATCCCGACGCTGGCGGAGGCCAAGGCGCGCCTCGACCATTACCGCGTGCACGGGCCCAGCGACTTCGCCTTCGGCTGGGCCGACCTGCCGGAGGCCAAGGCCTGGATGGAACGCCGCTGCGCCTAGAGCAAACCCCGTTCAGACGAAACCGTCTGAACGGGGATGATTTGCTCTAGATTCAAAAGTGTAGAGCCTGATTCACCGCTTGCATCTGTTCCGTGCAAACGGATCAGGCTCTAGACCGCATGAAGCGCCCAGAAGGCGCAATCGGCCTGATTGAACGCCGGAAATGGCGGCCTCATTGTCCCCTCCAAGATATTGTGGGGTTTCCCATGGGCTTGCTCGTCGACGGCGTCTGGCAGGATCGGTGGTACGACACGGCGTCCACCGGAGGGCGGTTCGTCCGCAAGGACAGCGCCTTTCGGCGATGGGTGACGCCGACAGGCCAGGGGCCGGACGAGTTTCCCGCCGCCGCCGGCCGCTACCACCTCTATGTCAGCCTCGCCTGTCCCTGGGCGCACCGCACGCTGATCATGCGCGCGCTCAAGGGCCTGGAGGACATGATATCGGTCTCAGTCGTGCATTGGCTGATGCTGGAGCATGGCTGGACGTTCGAAGACGGGCCAGGCGTGATCCCGGACCCCAATCTCAACGCTCGCTACCTGCACCAGGTCTACCAGGCCGCCGATCCCAGCTATACCGGACGCGTGACGGTTCCTGTGCTGTGGGACAAGCAGACGAGCGCCATCGTCAATAACGAAAGCTCCGAAATCCTCCGGATGCTCGGCGTGGCGTTCGACCGTATCGGCGCCACGCCCGGCGACTACTATCCGCAAGCCCTGCGGGGCGAAATCGACGCGCTCAACACGCGCATCTACAACACAGTGAACAATGGCGTGTACCGCGCCGGCTTCGCGACGACTCAGGACGCCTATGAGGAGGCGATCGGCCCGCTGTTCGCGACGCTGGACTGGCTGGAAGAACGGCTGTCGAGCCGTCGATACCTGACCGGTGAGACGCTGACCGAAGCGGACATCCGTCTCTTTACGACATTGGTGCGCTTCGACGCCGTCTACGTCGGTCACTTCAAGTGCAACGTTCGGCGGATCTTCGACTATCCTAACCTTCTCAGGTTCAGGCGGGACGTCTACGCCTTGCCCGGCGTGGCGCCGACGGTGAACTTCCAGCACATCAAGGGCCACTATTACGAGAGTCACCGCACCATCAATCCCACAGGGATCGTTCCCGCGGGCCCGGAGATTGTCGTTTGAATTCCGGCCTGGCGCCGCAGCGTACATCCCTCTGGTCCGCCGGCGTCTCGCCGGCTCTTCCTCTTTGTGCGCGCGCAGAAGAACAGGAAGAAAAGGGCCGGCGAGACGCCGGCGGACCAGGTGAGCGCTTCGCGGAGGAGGATCAACGACGCGTCAAGGCCCAGGCGCAGGCGACGCCGCAGCTGGCCTCGGCTCTATCAGCATCTTCGTGTGACCGCACGTTCGACGTTGGGGTTAGACCGGATACCGGAGTTCTTTCGAGGGCGCCACACCATACATGGGCCCGACTATCGAGCGAGTATTGACTTGAACTCAATCCC
>DASXGR010000035.1:0-7550 GCA_036488935.1 Caulobacteraceae bacterium
GATCGGCGTGGGATCGCTGCAGATGGCTCAGCAGACGCGCGGCGGCAAACCCGCCCTGATCAACATGTGCGTGCCGATCGAGCTGTTACCCCCCATTCTGGACGACCTCTCGCATGGGCGGCAGGCCCATGCGCCAAGGCCGTGGCTCGGCGCCTTCGCGCAGGACGCGGGGGCGGGCGTGCTCGTCCTCGACACCGCCGCCGGTGGGCCCGCCGCCCGGGCGGAGATCCGCGCAGGCGACGTAATCCTCGCCGTGAGCGGCGAAGCGGTGATGGGACTGGCGGACTTCTACAAAAAGCTCTGGGCGCTCGGCCCGGCCGGCGTCACCGCGCCCCTTCGTCTGAAGCGCGAAAACGACATCTTCGATGTCGAGGTGCGCACCATCGACCGCGCCTCCAGACTGAGACGTCGCCGCTTGAACTGAGAGCGGCCGGTCTGACCGCGAAGGCGACGGCCATGTTTTCAGCGACGCGATCGAGATCGGAACGCGCCTGTTGCCCCATCGCAACAAGCTGGACTATTGCCTTCTTCGGGGAGGCTGCGAAGCATGCGCGCGCCAAGGGCGACGGGAGGGCTGTTGGTCTGCGCCAGCGTTACCGTGCTGGCGATCGGATCGGCTTCGCCGACCGCAGCCATTGCGTTTGAAACCGCCGTCCCTACAGGCGCCTCAGCCAATCCCCTGGCCGAAACCGAGTATCATATCGGCCCGCTCGACAAGCTCGACATCACCGTCTTCGAGGTGAAGGACCTCTCGGTCCAGAAGCTTCAGGTCGACGCCTCCGGCCGGATAATCCTTCCGTTGATCGGATCGGTCGTTGCAAACGGCAAGACTACGACCGAGCTGGCCGACGAGATCGCCGCGCGCCTGGGGGAGAAATATCTGCAGTCGCCCCAGGTCTCGGTGACCGTGTCCGAGGCGCTGAGCCGCAAGGTGACGGTGGAAGGCGCCGTCAACGAGGCGGGCGTATTCGAGCTGAAGGGGCGCACAAGCCTCCTCGAAGCGGTGGCGCGCGCCAAGGGCGTGTCGAAAGCAGCAAATCTGCACCGCGTCAGCATCATCCGCATCGTCGACGGCGAGCCCCACGCGGCCACGTTCGACCTGGCGGCGATCGGCGCGGGCAAGGCGCCCAATCCGGAGGTGATCGGGGACGACGTCGTTATTGTCGACTCCTCGAAGGCGAAGTCGTTCTGGAACGGCCTCGTGCAGGCTCTCCCGGCGCTCTATGTGCTCAACTTCCTCTAGGGCGGCGCCGGTGACTGACGCCCAATCCGAATGAGCGCGCCCTCGCTCCCGGTGGGGGAGCGACACGCCCTGCCTCAGACGCCGGCCGGGGACCCCGCCCGCGAGATCGGCGCAGTGTCGCCGAGTTGGAAGACTTATGAGTTCGGCGAGGCCCCGGAACTCGCAACAGCGGCCGTTCAGGCCTGGCGCATTCTGTCCAGGCGCTGGCCGATCATGGCCGGGGCTACCGCGTCGGGGATGGCTTTGGCCGGCGTGGTCACCTTGCTCATGCCCGCAAGCTACACTTCGGAAGCCACCCTGCAGATCGACCGACAAACCGAGCGCGTGGTGGAGGCGCAGGACCAGACGCCGATCGACAACCTGGGCGAGGAATTCTTCCAGACCCAGTACGGACTCCTGCGCAGCCGGTCCCTGGCCGAACGGGTCACCGACAGCCTTGGCCTCGCCCAGGACGACGCCTTTGGGAGCCTGATGACGCGAAAGCCTCGGGGCTACGTGTGGAAGACCGACGCGCCACGGGAGCGGCGGAACAGGGTTATCAGGCTGCTCGCGACCAACCTGAGGATTTCGCCACAGCGCGGCTCTCGTCTGGTTTCCTTGAACTTCACCAGCCCCGACCCACAGGTCTCGGCGCGCGTGGCCAACAGCTTCGCCGAAAACTTCATCGCTGCGGCGCTCGATCGACGGTTCGAGGCCTCGTCCTACGCCCGCGACTTCCTCGAGAGGCGACTGGCCGAGGCGAAGTCGCGCCTGGAGGACAGCGAGCGCGCCCTGGTCGCCTACGCCGCCCGCCAGCAGATCATCCAGCTGCCGAACGCGACGGCGTCGAACGCGCCCGACAGCGGCCCCTCACTCCCGGCCGCCAACCTCGCGGCTTTCAACAGCGCCCTGGCCGCGGCGAGGACCGACCGCATCAAGGCCGAGCAGAAATGGCGCGGGGCCCAGGCCTCTGCGGGTGTGGGCCTGCCGGACATCCTGCAGAGTCCGACCTTTCAGGTCCTCAGCCAGGAGCACGCCAAGCTTTCAGCGGAGTACCAGGACAGGCTCCGCACGTTCAAACCGGACTATCCGGAAATGGTCGCCCTCAAGGCGCAGGCGGACGAGACCGCCCGCCAGATGGCGATCGAGGCTGGCGCCATTCGCCAGGCCCTCAAAGCCCAATACGACACGGCCGCCGCGAGCGAGGCCGCGCTCTCGGCTCAGGTTGCGTCACTGAAGGGGGCTGTGCTCGACCTTCGTGAGCGCTCGATCCGCTACAACATCCTGCAACGCGAGGTCGATACCAACCGCACGCTCTATGACGGCCTGCTGCAGCGATACAAGGAAGTGGGCGTCGCCGGCGGCGTGGCCGCGAACAACATCTCCATCGTCGATCGAGCCGAGGCGTCGCTTCGCCCATCAAGTCCTCGACCGGTTCTGGATCTCGCGCTCGGCGCGCTGGCCGGTCTGGGATTGGGTGTCGGCCTGGCCCTGCTGTCCGAAGGTCTGGACCAGGCCGTGCGGACGGGCGCCGATCTCAAGGAGACCCTCGGCCTTCCCCTGCTGGGCGCGGCGCCGGCCCTTCGCCGCGGCATACGTCCCGCAGAGGCCCTGGCCGACGCCCGCTCGCCCATGGCCGAGGCCTTCCAGGCTGTACGGATGGCCCTGCAGTTTTCGACGCCCGAGGGCTTTCCGAAGAGTCTGCTTGTCACCAGCCCGTGGCCGGAGACCGGCAAGACCACAACCGCCTTCGCCATCTCGCAGCTCGTGGCCCGAATGGGGTTTCGTGTCCTGCTGGTCGAAGCGGATTTGCGCCATCCCGGGCTGGACGAGCTGGTGGTCGCCGATCGCAGGATCGGACTGACCACCACACTGACCGGCGCGGCGACGCTCCATGATGTCGTCCAGGCGACGCGGTTCGCCAACCTGTTCCTGGTCTCCGCCGGACCGCCAGCGCCCGCTCCGGCTGAGCTGCTGGCTGGGGACCGTCTCCGGGCTCTGGCTAAAGAGGCGGCAGACTGTTTCGACATCGTCGTCTTCGACGGCCCTCCGGTGATGGGATTGGCCGACGCGCCGATCATCGGTGCGGCCGTGGAGGGATCGATCATGGTGGTCGATGCTGGCCGCACGACGCAGAAACAGGTGCGCGAGGCGATGCGCAGGATGACGATGGCCGGCGCCCGTGTCCTGGGAGCGGTCCTCAATCGGGCCAGGGCGGTCCCGGGAGAGCCTGGTTATGGTTACGGCGACGGGTACGGGTTCGACTACGGGGACGCTCACACGCTTGGGCGGCCTCGTCCCGCCAAGGCGGCTAGAGGATTGATCCGGTTCGGCCGCCACCTGCTCCCGCGCGCGTGACCCCCCTACCCGCCTGGCTGAAGCTCACTGTCGTCGTCGCGCTGGTCGGCCTTGGCGTCCTCATCGTGAGGCAGGCGGCCGTCGCCATGCATCCCCCGGCGCCGCATCGCTTCAGCGCCGCCGATCCGCTCGATGAGATCGCCCTGGCCCGGCTCGGCTTCGAGGCGGATCGCCGGGGTGACCGGGCGGGCGCCGAGGCCCTGATCAGCCTCGCCGGCCGCCGAAGCTGGCGCGACCGTTCGGTCGAGGCGTGGCTCCTGCAACGCGCCGCCGAGGCCGGCGACTGGAGCGCCGCGGCGGCTCACGCGGACGCCCTGCTCCGCACCGACTCCGACGGCGACTTGAGGCCGCAGCTGTTCCGATTGCTCGACGTGATGGCGAGCGACGAGACCTCGCGTCCCGCCTTGGTCGCACGTCTGAACCAGGCGCCCTGGTGGCGAGAAAGCTGGCTTGCGCATCTGGCGACCGCCGCGGCGTCGCCGGCCGGACTCGTCAACCCCGAGCAGGCGCGGGCCGTTGTGATGAGCATCGCTCCCGGCGCGCAGAAGCTCACGCCAGCCGAATACCTGCCCTATGTCGACATGCGACTGGGACGGGGAGAGTTTGTCCAGGCCGAGCGCGACTGGCGGGTGCTCACCCGGCAGTCCGATAGCCGCGCGCTGCTGCACGATCCGGGTTTCCAGTCCGCCGGAGATGGGGGGCCGTTCGACTGGAGCCACGCTTCGGGCGTGGGCGCCTCGAGCGAGATGGAAACGATGGCCGATGGGGCGCGCGCGCTGCGCGTTGACTATGACGGCTTCTCCCCCACCGCCCTTCCCGGGCAGCTCCTCGTCCTGCCGCCGGGCCGCTACAGCTTCGCCTGGCGCGAGCGGATTGCAGGGCCGTCGCGGCTCGCC
The DNA here is from genome assembly GCA_036488935.1 of Caulobacteraceae bacterium. GTDB lineage: Bacteria > Pseudomonadota > Alphaproteobacteria > Caulobacterales > Caulobacteraceae > Acaudatibacter. Next base: position 4,477 of record DASXGR010000035.1, read on the forward strand.
TGGCGCGTGCGCTGTCTGGGCCCTGCGCCACGGATCCTCGCCCAGGCCCCGCCGGTAGCCGGTCCCGACTGGCGCGGGCGGATTCTGACCTTCGATACGACCGAGGACTGCGCGGCCCAGCAACTGGAACTGGCGCCCCTGCCTGGCGAGCGGCGGGACGAGGTCACGGGCTGGTTCGCCGGCCTCTCGCTCTCACGCAGACCCTGAGCGGCTCAGCGCAGCACGGTCCGGTACAGCAAGGCGGCGGGCCCACTCGAAGACAAAGCAGCCGCCCGCGCCAGAAAGACCGCGGCGTCGAGTAGGCTGTCGGGCTTCAGTCGGCGGCGAAGCGAGTACAGTCGGTATTCCGACCTGGCGCTGTCCAGGCCAGCGCGCCGGCGGGCGAAGTCGGGACCGAGCCGCACGTCGACCAGATCGTCGGGGAGGTTGGCGAACATCGCCCCAATGGCGAGCATCCGCAGCCAGAGCGCGTAGTCCTCCTTGCGAGGGACGTCCGGATACCCGCCGGCCGCAAGGAAGGTCTGGCGGCGCATGAAGACGGTCATGTGGTTCATCGGGCTTCGCCAACGGGCGCGCCGCTCGATGTCGCTATGCGTGAGCGGGGTGACGCGCCGGCGTCTCGAGCCGTCATTCGTAATCTCGATGATAGATCCGCCCACCACATCGACCCGCGGATGGGCGTCGAGGAAGGCGACCTGGGCGGCAAAGCGCTCCGGACGGTTGAGATCATCGGCGTCCATGCGGGCGATCCAGGGCGTCCGCACAGTACGCGCGGCCTGGTTGAGATTGTGGTGAAGCCCCGGCGGCCCCTGATTGACGATGAGGCGGTATCGCGGGCAGCGGAGGAGACCGTCGACGACGCCACCCAGGGCCGACGGGAGCCCACCGTCCTGGCAGATAAGAATCTCGTCCGGCGGAAGGGTGGACTCCGCCACGCTACGAGCCGCCTGGAGGAAGAGCTCCGGCTCATCGCGCTTCCATACGGGGAGCAGGCAGGTAAAGCCGAAGTCCGACACGCGAGGGGTCAGCGTGCGCCGCCACTGGCCAGTAGAGTCCAGCCCGTACGCCAGAGGATCTCCAGGTCGAGCGCGAAGGACATGTGTTTGATGTAGAAGAGGTCGTAAGCGAGCTTGACCCTTGCCCCAGGGAGGTCGGAGGTCGGCCCAGCGTGAACCTGAGCCCAGCCCGTGATGCCTGGCCTGACCAGATTGCGAAGAGCGTATTTCGGTTCCTGCCGCTCGAATTCCTCGGCCTGCTCCGTCCACTCGGGCCGAGGCCCGATCAGGCTCATGTCTCCGCGCACGACATTCCAGAGTTGCGGAATTTCGTCGATGCGAAACGGCCTCAGGATGCGCCCCAGCGGCGTCACCCGCGGGTCGTCTGGCGTCGTGACGCGGTATTCCGCGCCGTCCACGTCGGGCCACATGGTCCTTAGCTTGACCATCTGGAATACGCGCCCGCCCAAGCCGACTCGGGGTTGGAAGTAAAGCACCGGCGAACCCATAGTCAGCCGGATACCAAGCGCTGCAATGGCTAGGATAAGCAGAGCCAGTGGAAATGAAACAGCGACCAGAAACAGGTCGACCGCTCGCTTAACGCGCGGATACCCAACAATACGACTGGTAGAAATCTGATTGATGTCAAATTTATCGAGGTCCACCGACCTCGTGCGCGTACAGAATTTCATCCCCGGGCCCCCACCCGATTTCTCTTTGCGCGACCCGGTCCACGGACCGTCACACGCCTGATCCGGTCACGTGGGGCGGGTCGATGGACCCTTATGGCAAAGCTTGTTTTGCCGCTAGTCGGTAGGGGGAGGAATTGTTTGGGGAATCAAGCGAGGGCCTTGAGCTGGACCAGAACCTCTCGCATTGCGACGCGCCAATGAGGCGCGGGCGCGCCCAGCAGATCCCACGTCCTGGATTTGTCGAGCACGCTGAACGCCGGCCGGCGCGCGGGGGTCGGATAGTCCGAGGTCGCGATCGGAACGACCCGCACCTGGCTTCCGATCATTCCCAGGCCGAAAGCCTCCTCGGCGATCGCCTGGGCGAAATCATACCAGGACGCCACCCCGGCGTCGGTGCAGTTGAACACGCCGGACGCACCGTGCCTGCCCAAGGCCCACAGGGCGTCAGCAAGGGTCGAGGCTGAAGTGGGGGTGCCGATCTGATCGGAAACAACCCGGACCTCGCCCCGCTCGCCGAAGAGCCGCAGCATCGTCTTGAGGAAGTTGCCGCCCCACGGCGAGTAGACCCAGGCGGTGCGGACGATCAGGGCGTCGGGCGCCGCCTCGACCACGGCCTTCTCGCCTGCAAGCTTTGAAGCCCCGTACACGCCAAGCGGAGCGGTAGGGTCCTCGGGCCGGTAGGCGCGAGTGGTCTGGCCGTCGAACACGAAATCGGTGGAGACGTGCGCGATCCTTGCCCCGGCCGTGACCGCAGCGCGCGCAAGGATCGCCGCGCCGTCGCGGTTCACCTTGTACGCCGTTTCGGCCTCGCCCTCCGCACGATCCACCGCGGTATAGGCCGCGGCGTTGAAGATCCACTCGGGACGACTGCGCGCCACAGCCGCCGCCACGGCGGCCGCATCGCAGATGTCGAGCTCCACCTCGCTCAGGGCGACGACCTCGCCGTCTAGGGGCGCACGCGCTTCCAACTCGTTGGCAAGCTGTCCGCCCGCCCCTGTGACCAGCACCCGCATGGACTTCCCCGACTCTGCCGACGGCTCCGTGAACCATACCGGCGAGCCGATCGTCCAGCCTCGGCGCTGGTCCCGCTCGTCCGTTCCCTTTGCTAGTGGTCAAAATCTGACACTTGAGTCCTCGGGCGCGCCGCGGCCCGAACGTCCGCTTCCTGCCCTGAGGCCGAAGGGGAATTTCGACCCGTTGCAGACCTCCGCCCTCCACCGTCCGTCATCCCGGACGGAGCGCTCGCAGAGCGCGCAGATCCGGGACCCAGCCTCCCCGGCCTGGCCACTGCGCTCTACGGGCGCTGGGTCCAGGAGAGCGGACCTTCAGGTGTCTTGACCATTCTTCGGACAGATCCCGCCAGTGTGGGTTCTCAGCTTCGATGAGG
>DASXGR010000043.1:0-17917 GCA_036488935.1 Caulobacteraceae bacterium
TGGCGTCGCTTGGCAACGGCGGAACACCTCCGCGGGCCGCTTCGCGCCAGCGCTGATCGCGGCGTCGACGTCGCGCTCGCGGATACCGTTGCAGTTGCAGACATACATGGAGTGGCGCGAACCCTTGGGGTGTGGATGGGCTCTTCTAGAGGATTTTAGCGCGGTTGCAACTCATTCGCATCTAGAGGGCGCAGTCCAGTCCGTCGGCGATTCGCGCGGCTCACTGCGGATCGTTGGCCGGCGACATCGACCAGCGGGTTCTCGCCCGCGCTTCGATCGGAATGGCGGCTTGAGGCTCCTGTGCGGGGGCGATCCGTCGACCGCGCCACCATCGCGCCCGCGACAGAAGCCGCGTCAGCACTGACGGCCACGCGCGCCACAATGTCGACGGCCGGACGGTCGCACCCTCGAAGACGAACCGGCCGTTGGTGAAACCCCGCGTCCGAATGCGGAACTCCAGCACGTTCGAGGCGGCGTCGTTGATGAAGTGGAGAGTCCGTGTCGCGCTCTGCTTTTCTGCTCCTACCCACCGGCGCCGGAGCGAGACGACGCCGTTGCTCACGGCTTCGATCTGGACCCGTGGCGAGGGTCCCGGGGCGACGCCGCGGACAGAGAACCGGAACTCGACGGAATAGCAGCCGACGGGAAACCGGTCATAGGGGCCATGCACGACGTGCTCCGCGCCCTCAGGAAGCCGACACACGATCGCCGAGCCGAGGATCTCGCCATTTCGGGTCGAGAAGCGCGATGCGCCGATGGCGCCGGTCCAGCCATGGACGGATCGGTCGCCGGGCTGCGCGAGCCGCAGCTCCAAGCGAGCCAGGGCGGCTTCAGCCCTCGCGTGGACTCTGGCCTCGCGGGCGAAGATCGGAGCGAGCCGGGGATCTCCTTTCAGCGTCTCGTACTCGCTGCGCAGGAGGTCGAGGGTCCGAACTGATATGCCGCGATAGACCGCAGAGTTGAGGCAGGCGAGCCTTAGGTCGCCGGCATCGGGGATCACACGCGAAAGCACCTCGCCGCAGGCTTCCGCCCGTTCCATCACGCCGACGAAGGGCAGGTCGTCCACGAAGCGGAGAACGATGTCGAGATCGCGGGTCCGCAATTCATGCCCCCGCGCGGAGTCACGGGCGAGGGCCGAGCACAGAGCGCCGAGCTGGTAGTCGATCTGATGATCGTTGCGCCTCAGGAAGTCGCTGAACGACCCGCGCGCTGCCTCTGCGTGCAATCCGTTTTCCGGATCGGAGAGCACATGCAGATAGTTCGAGACCGCCTGGTCCGCAGGGCGACGCAGCACGGTGATCAGGTCGGCGCGGTCCTGGAGGAACTCGGCCACCCCGGCCGTGGCGTGGCCTGCGAGGAATATGCGGCCCGCAAACCGCTCTCCGAGCTTTTCGAGATACTCCACCGAGAGGTTACCGTTGTCGGTGAACACGCGGTCGGGCGGAAACAGCCGGGCGAGCGCGTCGGTGACGCTGGTCCCTCCGGTCTTGGCAATGTGGAGAAAGCAAAGCGGCCGATCGCCCAAGGTAACCGGCTTCCGCAAAGCGGCCGGGGCCGCTTCAACGTCGATAGTCTCGGGAAAAAGCTTTGCTGTCATACGAACGACGCCACTGAATCTCGGACGGGCGACCGCCTGGTTTCGTCGTTCTTAGTGCGGTGTGCTGATGAATCGCGGATGGCCGCGCTGAAACTGGCGTATCAACAAATGGCAGGACTGATGCGTTTGGCGCGTTGAAGCCTCAGGTTTGTCGGAATTTCTGCGGGTGATTTCACCTTCGAAGCATTGTCCGATCGGACTCCCGGCTTGAATCCGTGACTTCAGTGCGGTCCGACGTCGGTGGCAGGACGCATCGAGGTGGCAATCTGGCTCCAAGGTTCTGACGTCACCTTGACTTTGGCGTCGCCGCCACGTGACTGATCGGACATGACGACGACCGCAGAAAGTTGCGCGAGCCCCGAAGAGGCGCGCCGGTTCCTCGCCGAACACCCCCACATCGAGGTCTTCGAGATCCTCTTCACCGCCATGTCGGGCGTGCCTCGCGGCAAGCGGCTCCGCCGTCACGAACTGATGGCCGTCTACGAGTATGGGCGCTTCCTGCCGGGCTCGGTGCTGGTTTGCGACGTCACTGGCCAGGACGTCGAGGAGACGGGTCTGGTGTGGGAGGACGGAGACGCGGACCGCCTGGCGCGCCCCGCGCCGGGAACCCTGGTGCCGGCGCCCTGGCTGGGTGAGGACACGGGTCAGGTCATCACCTCGATGTACGAGCTCGACGGGCGGCCGAACGACCTGGATCCGCGCCATGTGCTGCGTCGTGTCCTGGACCGGTTCGCGGCGGACGGTCTGACGCCGGTGGTGGCCTGCGAGCTAGAATTCTATCTCGTGGATCCGGCGCGCACGCCCGCCGGCGGCGTCGAGCTGGCCGGCGCCGCAGGGACAGGCGAGCGGCCGACCCTGCACGGCGTTTATGGACTGCGGGAGCTGGAGGACCAGGCGCCCTTTTTGCGCGATCTTTGGGCTGCGGCGGACGCGCAGGCCGTCCCGCTGGAAGGCGCGATCTCGGAATACGCCCCCGGACAGCTGGAGCTGACCCTGCGCCACGGCCCCGACGCCCTGCGCGCGGCGGACGAGGCGGTGATGTACAAGCGGATCGCCAAGGGTGTGGCGGCGCGCCATGGGCTCGAGGCGACCTTCATGGCCAAGCCCTTCACCGGACGGGCCGGCAGCGGCCTGCACCTGCATGTGAGCGTCCTGGATCAGACGGGCGCGAACGTCTTCGCCAGCGACGATCCGGCCGGAACTGACCGACTGCGCCACGCGGTGGGAGGGCTGAAGGCGACGCTTGCCGACGGCATGGCGGTGTTCGCACCCAACGCGAATTCCTACCGTCGCTTCCGGGCCAACTCTTACGCCCCGGTGGCGCCGACCTGGGGCGTGAACAACCGCACCGTCTCCCTGCGCGTGCCGGCCGGACCGCCGTCCAGCCGGCATATCGAGCATCGCGTGGCCGGCGCCGACGCCAACCCTTACCTGGCCCTGGCGGTGCTGCTCGCGGGCGTTCACCATGGCCTCTCGGGCGGGATCGATCCCGGACCGCCGGTGGTGGGGGATGGCTATGCGGCGGCGGCGAAACTGGACCTGCGGTTGCCGTCCAACTGGTTCGCCGCGACCGACGCCTTCGACCGGTCAGCCGTGATGCGCGACTATCTCGGCGGCCGGTTCGTCGACATGTTCTGCACGGTCAAACGGACCGAGCAGGATCGTTTCTTCGAGATCGTCCAGCCGCTCGACTATGACTGGTGCCTCAAGAACGCATGATCCCAGGCCCCTCCGCCCACCCGACTCGCAGGACCCGCCGCTCTCTCCTGGCGGCGTTGGGCGCGGCGGCCGCGGGACTCTCGTTCGGCGGGCTCGAGGGGTGTGCGAAGGACGAGGCCGTCGGGCGCAACGGGGAGCCTCTGCGGCTCAACCTCTACAACTGGGACACCTACATGGGGTCGACGACCCTGGCCGACTTCCGCAAGGCCACGGGGATCACGGTGAAGATGAGCCTCTTCGCCTCCAACGACGAACTGTTCGCCAAGCTGCGCGCGGGCAATCCCGGCTTCGACGTGATCGTGCCGTCGAATGAATACGTCACGCGCCTGCGCATCGCCGGCCTGCTACAGCCGCTGGACCTCTCGAAGATCCCTAACCGCGTCAATCTGCTGCCAGGCTTCCGGGATCCGCCGTTCGATCCGGGGCGGCGCTGGTCCATGCCCTACACCTGGCTGGTGCTGGGGATCGGCTACCGGAAGTCGAAGATGGACGGAGTGCCGGACAGCTGGAAATGGGTGCTGGACAGCGATCGCTACAGAGGCCGTATCGGCGTCTTCTCGGAGGCCGACGACATGATCGAGCTGGGGGCCAAGTACCTTGGTCACTCCGTCCGCAATATTCCGGTTTCGGTGATCGACCGCGTCGCTGAGATGTACATCCGCCAGAAGCCGAACATAAAGATCTTCCACCACGATGAGGGGCAGGATCTGTTGCTGTCTGGGGATATCGACATCGTCATGGAATACAACGGCGACATCGCCCAGGTGATGGCCGAGGATCCAGACCTCGACTTCGTCGTCCCGCGTGAAGGCAGCCTGCTCAATTCCGACTGTCTGTGCATTCCCGCGGGAGCCCCCCGTCCCGACAATGCGCACCGGTTCATCAACTTCGTGCTCGACGCTCAAAACGGAGCGGAGATCTACGAGACGATCAAGTACCCCACGCCCAATGCGGCGGCCCTGGCCTTGATGCCGTCAGACTATCGGAACAACCCGGTGATCTTTCCGCCCCCCGAAGTGATGGCGCGCTGCGAGTACGCCGACTTCGAAGGCCTCGAGCGCGCCCACCTCTTTGACGAAACCGTCACCCGGATCTTCGCCGCATGAGGCCTTCCCCATTCGCTCTCCTCCCCCTTCATGGGGGAGGTGGACGCGGCGAAGCCGCGGACGGAGGGGGAAAGCCGCCGCTCGGGCGCCCACCCGCAGATCCCGTGGATAAGCCCGCCGGCATTTCGCGAACCCTTTCCCCTTCCGTCTCGTCGCCTTCGGCGCCGATCCACCTTCCCCAGGAGGGGAAGGAGAGCGCGCGGCGGGTTGGACGCGTCCCCCATGGATGAGCCCGTCGGTCGTTCGCGCGGTGTGTTTGCGATCCTCGCCGCGCCGCCGGTGCTTTGGCTTGTCGTCTTCTTCCTTGTCCCGCTGTCGATCATCTGGGCCTACAGCTTCGGCCAGAACGCCAGCCTCACGCGGATCGCCGTGGATGGCAGCCTGGCCAGCTACGCCCACGCCATGCGGCCGCTCTATCTGGGCATCATCGGCAAATCCCTTTGGTTCGCCGCCCTGACCACGCTGGCGTGCCTCATCGTCGGGTTCCCGGTGGCCGTGGCGATCAGCTTCGCCAGCGCCAGGACCAAGGCCTGGCTTTTGCTTCTGGTGATGCTGCCGTTCTGGACCAATCTCCTGATCCGCACCTACGCCCTCATGGCCGTCCTGCGAACCGAGGGCTACGTGAACGCGATACTCGGCTTCGGCTGGAAAGGTCTTGCGGCGATCGCAGCGCTCGTCGGGCTGCATTTGCCGGCGTTCACGCCGCTGGAGCTGCTGCACAACGACTTCGCCGTGGTGTTCGGCCTTGTCTATGTCCAGCTGCCGTTCATGGTGCTGCCCCTCTACGCCGCGCTCGACCGGCTTGACCGCTCCCTGATCGAAGCGAGCCTGGATCTGGGCTCGAGTCACCTGACGGCCTTCGCCAGGGTCGTTGTTCCCCTCGCGATGCCCGGCGTCATCTCGGGGGTGCTGGTCACGCTGATCCCCTCGATCGGGGCCTATCTGACGCCGGACCTGCTCGGCGGCCCATCAAGCATGATGATCGCAAACGTGATCGAGCGGCAGTTCAAGACCGCCGACGACTGGCCCTTCGGCGCGGCTCTCTCGTTCCTGCTGATGTACCTGACCTTCGCCGCCATGGCCGCCCAGGCGTTCGCCGGCCGGCGCCGGAACCCGGCGTGAGGGCGCCGCCGGGACCGCTCGACTATCTGCGCCGCTGGCCCCTGCGCGCCTGGCTGGCGGCTGTCGCGGTGTTCCTTTATGCGCCGCTGATCACCCTGATGGCGTTCAGCTTCAACGACAGCAAGCGCAACGTCGTCTGGCGCGGCTTCACTCTGAAATATTATGCGCTGACCTTCGCCGACGCCGACCTGATCCAGGCCTTCGTCAATTCCCTCACCATCGCACTCGTCTCGACGATCGTGAGCGTGATCCTCGGGGCGATGACGGCTCTGCTGTTGTGGCGGTTCCGTTTTTCTGGGAAACCCGCCCTGGAAGGCGCGCTGGGCCTTCCCATCGTCGTTCCGGAGATCTGCATGGGCGTGGCCATGCTGGTCTTCTTCACCGAGATTCTGCCCTGGCCGACCGAGGCGCCCTGGCCGCTGAACCTCGGCTCGATCATCATCTCGCACATCTCCTTCTCGTTCAGCTTCGTGGCGGTGGTGGTGCGCGGCCGCCTCGCCTCGTTCGATCGATCCCTCGAGGAGGCGGCGCGGGACCTGGGCGCCGGGGAGTGGCGGATCTTCCGCGAGGTGCTGGTTCCTCACATGCAGCCTGGATTGATCGCCGGCGCCTTGCTCGCCTTCACCCTCAGCCTGGACGACTTCGTCATCACCTTCTTCACCTCGGGCCCGGATACGACGACCTTTCCGGTCAAGGTCTATTCGATGGTCCGTTTTTCGGTGACGCCGGAGGTGAACGCAGCGTCTACCCTGCTGATCGTCACCACCGTGGCCTTGACGGCGCTGGCCCTGCGGCTGCAGGGCCCGGGCGTGACGCAAGCGCCCCAGGCAGGGGAGGGGCTTCTTCCGTGAACGGACCGATCATCCGCTTCGAGGGCGTTGGCAAGGCGTTCGGCCGCACCAAGGCGGTCGACGACGTGACCCTGGAGGTCGAGGAGGGGGAGTTCTTCTGCCTGCTCGGGCCTTCCGGCTGCGGCAAGACCACCCTGCTGCGGATGCTGGCCGGGTTCGAGACGCCCACCTCCGGCCGGATCCTCATCGACGGCGCCGACGTCAGCCTGACCCCGCCCAACAAGCGACCGGTGAACATGGTGTTCCAATCATACGCCATCTTCCCGCACATGAGCGTGGCCGAAAACGTCGCCTTCGGCCTTCGAATCGATCGCGTGCCAGGGCCAGAGCGCCGCCGGCGCGTGGAGGAGGCCCTCGCCCTGGTAAAGCTGGAGGGCTACGGCGACCGCCGTCCTGACCAGCTCTCGGGGGGACAACGCCAACGTGTGGCCCTGGCGCGGGCGCTGGTGAAACGACCGCGGGTGCTGCTGCTGGATGAGCCGTTGTCCGCGCTCGACGCCAAGTTGCGTGAGGCGATGCGGGCGGAACTCTCCCAGCTTCAGGCCAGCGTTGGAGTCACCTTCCTGATGGTGACCCACGATCAGGAGGAGGCCCTCGCCATGGCCAGCCGCTGCGCGGTGATGCACGAGGGTCGGCTCGAGCAGGTGGCTCCCCCGGCGGACATCTACGAACGGCCCGCCTCGCGCTTCGTCGCTGACTTCATCGGCCAGGTGAATCTTTTCGAGGGCGTCGTCCTCGAGACGAAGGGCGATCGCGTGCGGGTCCAGTCCGCAGATCTCCAGGCGCCGGTGGACGTGCCGTCGGAGGCCGAGGTCCAACCCGACCAGGCTGTCTGGATCGCCCTTCGCCCTGAGGCGATAGAGCTGTGGCCACGCGACGGGGAGGACGAAGCTTCCTCCGCGCGGGCGGCGCCCCCGCGCGCGGCCCCGGCCGTGGTGCGCCGGGCGACCTATCTCGGGGTGGCCTCGGTGGTCGAGGTGGAACTGCAGAGCGGACGGCTGATCCGCGCCCAGCATCCCAATCGCGGCCGCCGCCAGACGGACTTTCGCCCCGACGAACCGGTATGGTTGACCTGGGAGCCGGGCGCACCCTGCCTGTTGCTGAAGTGAGGCGACGGGCTCGCGACGACGAATGGAAGGAATCCGCATGAGCCGACCCGTGCTCGGAATCACCTGCTGCAACCGGCAGGTGGGAAGCGAGGCCGCCCAGTCGGTGATGGACCGCTATGTCCGAGCCGCCATGACCTGGGCCGACGCCTCCGCTCTGCTGGCTCCGGCGATCCCCGGGCTCATAGACTTGGACGAGGTCGCTGCGCGGCTGGACGGCCTGCTCCTCACCGGTAGTCCCTCCAACATCGAGACCGCGCGCTACGGCGAGGCGGCCCCAGACGCGGCGGGCCCATTCGATCCGGGCCGCGACGCTGTCGCGCTGGGGCTCATCGAGGCGATGGTCGCCCGGGGAAAGCCCGTGTTCGGCATCTGCCGGGGCTTTCAGGAGATCAACGTCGCCTTCGGCGGGACACTTACGCGGGAGGTTGGCGCGGCCGAAGCCCTGGCCCATCACGCCCCCGACGACGCCGACCTGGAGGCAATGTTCTCCCATCGCCACGAGGTGGCTCTCTCGCCCGGAGGGTTGCTGGCGAGCGCGAGCGGAAGCGACCGGATGACCGTCAACTCCGTGCACTACCAGGGCGTAGAACGCCTCGGCCGGGATTTGACGATCGAAGCGAGGGCGCCTGACGGCCTCGTGGAGGCGGTCTCCGCCCGTGTCGGGGGCGCGCCGATACTGGCTGTGCAATGGCACCCCGAATGGCGTACGCATGAGGACGTCGCCTCGCAGCTCGTGTTCCGCCTGTTCGGCCGGGCCCTGCGCGGAGAGCGTCTCGAAACGACAGCCTAGGAGGACGTATGCCCGGCGCCCTGCGCAATTACGACATCCCCGAGCTTCGGCGGCTGGACGTTGCGCACCATCTTCCTGCTCAGGCGGACTACGCCCTGCTCCAGCGCATGGGCGGCAGCCGGATCATCACCCGCTCCGAGGGCTGCTGGATCCACGATGGGGACGGCAACGCCCTGCTCGATGGCATGGCCGGGCTCTGGTGCATGCAGGTGGGCCATGGCCGCGAAGAGCTCGCGCGCGCCGCCTATGATCAGATGACTGAGCTGGCTTACTACAACACCTTCTTCAAGACCGCCGCGCCGCCGACGGTCCAGCTTGCGGCCAAGGTCGTCCCTCTGCTCGGCCCGCCCTTCACCCACGTCTTCTTCAACAGTTCCGGGTCCGAGGCAGTGGATACGGCCCTGCGCATGACCCGCTACTATTGGCAGACGAAGGGCGAGCCGAACCGGACGGTCATGATCGGCCGCATCAACGGCTATCACGGCTCGACCATCGGTGGCGTCAGCATGGGCGGCATGGGCGCGATGAGGGCGCAGGGCGGTCCCTGGCTGCCCGACATCGAGCACATCATGCAGCCTTATGTGTTCGAGCATCCGGGCGAGGATCCCGAAGCCTTCGGCGTGCGCGCGGCCCGGGCGCTTGAGGAGCGGATCCTCGAGGTCGGCCCCGAGCGCGTCGCCGCCTTTATGGCCGAGCCCGTACAGGGCGCCGGCGGTGTGATCATCCCTCCGGCGAGCTACTGGCCAGAGATCGAGAGGATCTGCCGCAAGTACGGCATTCTCCTGATCTGCGACGAGGTGATCTGTGGCTTCGGGCGCCTCGGCGAGTGGTTCGGCTTCCAACACTTCGGCGTCACGCCCGATCTCGTGACGATGGCCAAGGGGATATCTTCGGGCTACCTGCCAATGTCGGCGGTTGGCGTGTCGGGCCACGTGGTCGAGACTCTGCGCGCCGCCAATACCGACTTCGTCCACGGCTACACCTATTCGGGCCATCCCACCTGCGCGGCGGTGGCGCTCAAGAACCTCGAGATCATGGAGCGCGAGGACCTGGTCCGCCGCACACGCGAAGATTCCGGGCCGTATCTCGCGCAGGGTCTGGCGGCGCTGGCCGACCACCCCCTGGTGGGCGAGACGCGCTCGCTCGGGCTCATTGGCGCCATCGAACTCGTCGCGGACAAGACGACACGAGCCCGCTTCGGCGGCAAGGAAGGTAACGCCGGGCCGGTCGTTCGTGACCTCTGCATCGCGGGCGGCCTGATGGTTCGCGGTATCCGCGACTCGATTGTGATGAGCCCGCCGCTAATCATGAGCCACGCCGAGATCGATCAGATGCTGGGGATCATTCGCAAGTCGCTGGACGAGGCTGTGCCAATTTTGCGCGAGCGGTTCGGGAGATGAAGGCGGAGGCCCTGCGCGGGCGCAGCTGTCCGTCAAAGCCCTTGGTTGAGGGCTGACGCTTCAGTCAGAGAGACTACGGCTTGGCCCAGGTCGGAGGCTGATTGGCGCGCTTTCGCTAGCAGTCGCATGTCCGCGGTCACAAACTGCCAGCCGTTGGCGATCGCGAGGGCCAGGTAAACACAGTCATAAGCCGGATGATCGAGGTCGATCGCTAGCCGTGCCGCCGGCTCCAGCAAGGAGCGCATGGGATGAAGTTCGATTTCGGCGCGTTCGAGGATGCGCGCGGCAAGTAAGGCTTCCTCCGGTGTAAGCTCCGAGCGCGCCACCTTCTTCCAGAGGATGTTGGCGCATTCCGCCACCAGCAGATCGGGTGCAGACAGCGGCCCGGCCGACAACAGCGATACTGCCTGCTCCGTGCCTTCCTCCGTCACGACCCATTTGATGGCGACGCTGGCGTCTATGACCAACCGCGTCACCGCTCCTCCCGTGATTCGCGCAACAACGATTCCGAGGGCGTTTGTCGCCGGCCGGCGGTCAACTTGCGCAACTGCGCGGCCAGATCGTCGAAGGTGGGATCGACTTCAGCAGACAGGGCCTGGCGCAGAATCTCGCGATGCTCGGCTTCGATCGAGCGGCCGTGTCGCGCCGCCCGTCGGCGCAGGCGCAGAATGAGGTCGTCGTCCAGGTTGCGGACGTGGAGAGCGCCGGACATATGGATCCTCCGCTGCAAAGGTGACAGGAATGCTATCGTAGCTATCAAATTCGTCGACGCAAAGGCGCTGAAGCCGTTGACGCCACAGCTGCGAGGACGCCAGCCTGGCGCGTTGGGCGCGGATCGACGCTCCTCACGTTGCCCCGTCGGCGCCTGCCGCGCGATAACGGCGAGCGTCCGGGAAGCGCGCAGCGCTTCGCCGGGCGGTGAAGGCTGACGGGTCGCATGGAACGCTTTGATGCCATCGTGATCGGCGCGGGGCCGGCGGGGTGCGCAGCCGCCTACGATCTGGTCGATGCCGGCCTCTCGGTCGTTCTTCTCGACCGAAAGACCTTCCCACGCGCCAAACCCTGCGCAGGCGCCGTGACGGTGAAAGCGCTGAAGCGGCTGCGCTACTCTATCGCGCCGGTCGTCCGATACGTCGCGCGGGACCTGGAGATGAGCCTGCGGGGTGAGCGGGTGCGTCGCTTCAGGAGCCGCCATCCGGTCGCGGCGATGACGGTGCGGGAGGAACTGGACGCCTTCTGCCTCGACGTCACCCGAGCCCGGGGCGCTGATTTTCGCATAACGCGCGACATCTCGCGGATCGACGAAGACAAGTCCGGCGTCACCCTGACAACCGCGGATGGAGAGGTCCTTCGCGCATCGTTCATCGTGGGCGCGGACGGCGCCAACAGCCGCGTGCGGAAGTTGATCGGCGGCGCCCGCACTGACCGCGCCTGGGCCCTTGAAGGACATGTGGGCGGCGACGCCTCCAAAGGCGCGCGCCTCATGCGGTTCGATTTCGGCCAGGTCCCCAACGGCTACGGCTGGATCTTCCCCAAGGGGGACCATCTCAATGTCGGCCTGTACGCCCAGAGCGCCGAGGTTGCTTTCGGTCCGGCGGACGTCGTCGCCTACGCGCGGCAGGCGCTGGGAACGGACGATGTGGGCCGGATCGTGGGCCACCCCCTCGGCGTCGGGGGCGAAGCCTACAGCCCCGCGCGGCGGGTGTTCCTGGCAGGGGACGCCGCCGGCTCCGTGGAGCGGATGCTCGGAGAGGGCATCCACAATGCGATCAAGTCCGGGCAGTTGGCCGCCGAGGCCATCATCGGCGAACTGCGCGAGGGCGCCGATGCGCAGAAGACCTACCGGCGGCTGCTGAATACGATCCGGGCCGACCTGAAGGCCTGTGCCCGCGCGTCCGACTGGTTCTACCGGCGTGAGCGGCGCGGCTTCAGAGGCCTGTCGAACGTCGTGGCGCGGACCTCGCTGATGCGCGGCTTCGCGGCCGGCAAGACTTTCCACGACATCGTCTGGACTGTCCCGCTCTCGCCCTTCTACGCCATCGGTCCGGTCACGACGGTCATCGAGTTCGAGCAGACGAAGACGGCCGAGCTGATACGCCCGGCTTCACTTGATCTCGTTATGTCCGGCTAGGTCGCAGGAACCGGCGAGACGATCTCGGCATCGACCTGGTCGCCTACGACGGTCAGCAGGACGAAGCTCGGCGCCGAGCCTTCGGCGGGCAGTAGCGCGCTGCCGGGATCGATGACGAGGACTCCGTCGATCTCGGCGATCGAGGCGCGGTGGGTCGCGCCATGAAGCAGGACCCGGACCGGTCCGTCGAAGAGCTCGCTCGCCTTTTGGGTCCACTCAGCGGCGGGAGAGAACGGGTCCGCGAGCGTCGACAATCCGTGGGTCGTGGGGTCGAACACGCAGCCGACTCGCAGGCCCCCGATCTGAAGCGTTCTGAGAGCCGGCGCCGTGCGGGGATCGTCCGAGTCGTCCCTGCCGCGAACTCCGAGCACTGGCGCGATCGCCGCCAGGCGATCGAGGCCGGCCGCCTCGCCCATGTCGCCCAGGGTGATGATCTGGTCCACGCCCGCCAGGGCCTGCAATATCGCGGTGGTCCAGTCCGGGCCGGAACCTGGATGAATGTGGCAGTCCGCCAGTACGGCGAGTCTGCGCGCGTCGAGATGTGTCGCAGGGCTCATGCCCGGCAGCCTAAACCCTGCGGCTCGAGAAAACCCCGTGCGAAGTTCTGGAGTCGGCTGTCGAGGCCGCATCGAGATCTTCGTGGTCAAGTTGACCTTTTCCGCAGCTCAGCGCCACAACAGGCGCAGACACCGCTTCGGAGAAGCCATGGACGACCTGGCGACGTGGGTGCGTGAGCGGGGGATCGCCGAGGTCGAATGCCTCGTCCCCGACATCAATGGAGTGTTGCGGGGCAAGGTCCTCCCGGCCGCGAAGCTGTTGCAATCGCTCAAGGACGGTTCGCTGCGCCTGCCCAGTAGCGTGTTTCAGGTGACCGTGACGGGCGACTACGCCGGCTCGGAAGACGATCCCGAATCCTTCTCCGATCCTGACATGGTCCTGCGGCCGGACGTGCACTCCGCCCGCGTGGCGCCCGGCCTCAACACGCCCACCGCCTTCGTGTTCGCCGATGCCCTCCATGCCGACGGCTCTCCCTGGACTGTCTCCCCGCGCCACGTGCTCGGGCGGATCATGGGCCTCTACGCCTCCAAGGGGTGGCGCCCGGTCATTGCTCCCGAGCTGGAATTCTACCTGACGGCCATGAACACCGATCCGGACCTGCCGCTGACGCCGCCGGTGGGCCGGTCCGGACGGGCTGAGACCGCGCCCCAGCCCTATGGTCTGGAAGCTGTGACCGAATACGAAGAGATCATCGACGCGATATATGAGCATTCGGAGATCGCGGGGCTGGCGATCGACACCATGATCCACGAGTCCGGGACCGCCCAGCTCGAGATCAACTTCCTCCACGGCGACCCGATCTCGCTCTGCGATCAGGTCCTGGTGTTCAAGCGCATCGTTCGCCAGGTCGCCCTGGCCCACGGCCTTTACGCCACATTCATGGCCAAGCCGATGGAGCATCAGCCCGGCAGCGCCATGCACCTGCATATCTCGGTCGAGGACAAGGCTGGCGAGAACCTGTTCGCCATCGCCGATGGCGCCGATAGTCCGCTGTTCGCCCAGTTCATCGGCGGGCTCCAGGCTTATCTCCCCAGCGTCGTTCCGCTGTTCGCGCCGAACGTGAATTCCTTCCGCCGCATGCGCCCCAGCCACAGCGCGCCGATCAATGTGCAGTGGGGTCGCGACAATCGCTCCTGCGGGCTTCGCCTGCCCATCTCTGACCGCCAGAACCGGCGGATCGAGAATCGGCTGCCGGGGGCCGATGCAAATCCCTACCTCGCCATGGGCGCGGCGCTGATCTGCGGCTGGCTGGGGATCGAGCAGGGCCTGCAGCCTTCGCCGCCCGAGATGGGAAACGCCTATCTTCGCCAGCGCACCCTGCCGCAGAACCTGGAGGAGGGCATGGAAAGGCTCGCCGCCTGTGCGCCGGTCCGCGAGATCCTGGGCGAGGCCTTCTTCCGCGCCTTCGTCTCGATCAAGGAGGCCGAGCTCGAGGCCTGGCGTGGGGTGATCAGCTCGTGGGAGCGGGATCACCTGCTCCTAAAGGTCTGAGCTTGGGCTTCAACGATCAGCTTGGAATGGCGGGCTCGTGGTACGCCGCGACGGCGACCCCCACGGCCCGCCACCCATCCCTGACTGAAGATCGCGAAGCCGACCTCGTCGTCGTGGGCGGCGGCTGCACGGGCCTTTCGGCGGCCCTTCACGCCGCCCAGCGAGGCATGTCTGTGGTCCTGCTGGAGGGTGGCAAGGTCGGTTGGGGCGCCTCCGGCCGCAACGGCGGCCAGATGATCCCGGGCCTTCGCAAGAGCGCGGTCGGGCTGCGCAACAAGCTGGGGCTCGACCGAGCCCGCGTCCTGCTCGATCTCGCCTTCGAGGCGCGGGGTCTCGTGCTCGATCTGATCGCGCGCCATGCAATCGAGTGCGATTTGAAGCTCACCGGACACATCCTGGGAGCCGCTAAGGTTTCTGACCTCAAGTGGATGGAAACCGAGGCGGAGTGCCTGACGGGAGAAATGGCCTATCCGCACGTGGAGGTCCTTTCGGCGGCGCAGGCGCGAGCGGAAGTCGCGACCGACTATCACGGGGCGCTCATCGATCATCTGGGCGGCCACATGCACCCGCTGAACTATGCGCTTGGGCTGGCGCGAGCGGCGGAGGCGGCGGGGGCGGCGATCTTCGAGGACTCGCCGGCGACGGCGATCAAGGAGAGATCCGGCGGGGTGGACGTGAGCGTTGGCGCGCTGCGCGTGCGGGCGAAGCAGGCGATGCTGGCGGGCGACGCCCTGCTGCACAGGATCGATGCGGCCGTAGAGCGGCGGATTATGCCGGTGGCCAACTATCTGGTCGCCACCACGCCTTTGGCCGATCCCGTGGCGCTGATCGCTCACGATCAGGCGGTCTCCGACAGCCGATTCGTGGTGAACTACTATCGCCTCAGTCGAGACGGCCGCCTGATCTTCGGTGGAGGGGAGCGCTACACGCCCGATCCGCCGGTCGATATCGCCGCCTTCGTGCGTCCGCACCTGGAACGGGTGTTCCCACAGTTGAAGGGCGTCGGGATCGACTACGCCTGGGGCGGCCTGGTCTCGATCACCCGCTCGCGCCTGCCCCATCTTGGCCGTCACGGCGAGGTCGTGTTCGCCCATGGCTACTCGGGTCAGGGCGTGCTGCTCTCGACCCTGGCGGGGAAGCTCGCGGTGGAAGCGCTATGCTGCGACGTTGATCGCTTCGCCTGTTTCGCATCTCTCGCGCCGCCGCCATTCCCAGGGGGGCAGGCCCTGCGAGGCCCCCTCCACGTGATGGGCATGCTTTGGTACGCTTTACGGGATCGGCTTTGATTTCGCTGGATTTCCAGAGGGTCCGATGAGCGCAAACGACGACGATAAATCCCTCGGGATGGACCGGCCGATCCGGCGAAGAGACTTCCTGCAGGGCGCTGCAGTGGCGGTGGGCGCGCTGGGGACTGGGCTGTCAGCGAGGGCGGCCGACTCAAACTGGCCGCAGGACCTCGCAGGATACTATCCACCATCCCTCACGGGCATGCGCGGCAGCCATCCTGGTTCATTCGAGAATGCCCACCGATTGAGGGACGGCGACTTCTGGAGCGACGAAGCGCCGGGACGGACTGTCGATGAGACCTACGATCTGATCGTGGTCGGCGGAGGGATCAGCGGTCTCTCGGCGGCGCACTTCTTCCGCCAGGCGCGCCCGTCCGCCCGGATCCTGATTCTCGACAACCACGACGACTTTGGCGGTCACGCCAAGCGAAACGAGTTCCATCTCGATGGGCGGCTGCACCTGATGAATGGCGGCACGCTGGAGATCGACAGCCCGCGCCCCTACAGCGCCGTCGCCGGGGGTTTGATCCAGTCCCTCGGCATTGATCCGGTGGGTCTGAGCCGGACGTGCGACCACAACGAGATCTACCGCGACCTCGGCCTCCGGCATGGCGTGTTCTTTGACCGCGAGACGTTTGGGACCGACGCCTTGGTGACCGGCGCGCCCAATCTCTACGCCGGGACCGGCGGGTCCTGGCCCGACTTCGTCTCCCGCGCGCCCCTGCCGCAACAGGCCAGGGACGACATCGTGCGGATTGAGACCGCCAAGATCGACTATATGCCGGGCCTGAGCTCGGCCCAGAAAAAGGACGCCCTCTCGCGGATGAGCTACCGCGACTACCTGGCCAAGGTCGCCAAGGTCCACCCGCTCGTCCTCGCCTACTACCAGACCCACACCCAGGGGGAGTGGGGCGTGGGCGTAGACGCGGTCTCTGCCCTGGACTGCTGGGGTTTCTTCATGCCGGGTTTCCAGGGACTGAATCTCGATCCCGGTCCCGCGCCGCGAATGAGCTATACGCCCGCAGGCTACTGCCAGGGCGGCTCCTACACCTTCCATTTTCCGGATGGGAACGCGACGATCGCCCGCCTGCTCGTGCGGGACCTCGTTCCTGCCGCCGTCCCCGGCCAGGACTGTCGCGATGTGGTGACGGCGCGCGTGGACTATTCCCAGCTCGATCGGCCGCAGAACCCGGTGCGGATCCGGCTTTCGAGCTTGTGCGTCGGTGCAAGGAACGTCGGAGACGCAACGCGTCCAGATGGGGTGGAGATCGCCTATGTCCGCGGCGATCGGGTGTTCCGGGTTCGCGGCCGCGCCTGCGTCCTGGCGTCGTGGAACATGATGATCCCCTACATCTGTCCGCAGCTGCCGGAGGCGCAGAAGGCGGCGCTGCACAAGGTCGTCAAGACGCCACTCGTCTACACGACCGTGGCCCTGCGCGACTGGACCGCCTTCCACAAGCTGGGCGTTTCCAGCGTCAGCGCGCCTGGTGGCTATCACACCTCCTTCCAGCTCAACCCGCCGGTGGACATCGGCGCCTATGCCGCAGCGCGCGATCCGGAAAAGCCGATCCTCATCCGTATGACGCGTACGCCGTGCCATCCCGGCCTACCCGAGCACGAGCAGAACAAGATGGGCCGCAATGAGCTGCTGTCGACGCCGTTCGACACCTTCGAGCGGGAGATCCGCGCCCAGCTGGGCCGCACCCTCCAGGACGGCGGCTTCGATCCGGCGCGGGACATCACTGCCATCACCGTCAACCGGTGGCCGCACGGCTATGCGCCCGAATGGAACCCCCTGTGGGGCCAGGTCTACCCGCCTGGCGAGGCGCCCAACGAGATCGGACGCCAGCGCTTCGGCCTGATCGCCATCGCCAACTCGGACGCCGGCGCGGCGGCCTATACCGACTGCGCCATCGATCAAGCGCACCGGGCGGTGGGAGAACTGCTGGCGCTGTAAGCGGAAGCGTCAGCCCGCGCCGAGAACGGCCTGTTTAAGCAGGTTGAGCGGGATGGCTTGCGCAGTGTGGCCGGCAAATCCCGTCATGGTCTCGGCCGCAACGAGCGCGTTGAGGATAGCCTCCTCGGTCGCCTCCGCGGCGGCCCGGAAGAGCGGACTGAGGGCGTCAGGCGGGGCCATGCGAACGTCGGTCGTCCGCCTTGCGTCCCCCAGATGGTTGCCCGTGGCGAAAGCCAGAAAGATGTCGCCGCTTCCATTTGCGCCATAACCGCCAACCCAGGCCAGGCCTGTCGCCGCGCGGCGTGCCAGGCGTTGGCATTGGATCGGCAACAGGGGTGCGTTCGTGGCAAGCACGACAATGATTGAGCCGGCGTCGCGCTGGACGGCGAAAGGGGAGGGAACTGCTTCGTATCCGATGGTCTGTCCGACCGGAGCCCCGCTGACCCGGAAGGCCGGCCGCATCCCATAGTTGGCCTGCACCAGGGCGCCGACGGTCCAGGGCCCTTTTTCGACCGATACGACCCGCGAGGCTGTTCCCGTCCCGCCCTTGAACTCGTGACAGATCATGCCCGTCCCGCCGCCGACGTTTCCTTCCGCCGGCGGCTCGTCCGAGGCCGCGTCGAAAGCCTCCATCGCGATCTGCGGGGTGATGGCGAAGCCGGCTCGATCGCTCAGCCAGCCGTCGTACGTCTCAGCGACGACCGGCAGCATCCATTCGGAGGGACCGCCATCGCGCACGGCGAGCCGGCAGATCGCCTCGTGCACGGCCCCGACCGAATGGGTGCTGGTGATCCCGATCG
>DASXGR010000047.1:0-66199 GCA_036488935.1 Caulobacteraceae bacterium
GCGCACAGCCGCCATCCGTCTCGCGCCAACGACGCACAGCAAGGACGACCAGGGGTTCACCCCGCGCCTGATCGACATCGCCCGCAAGAGTGGAGTGGCGGCCTACATCGGCGACGGCGCCAACCGGTGGCCGGCGACGCATCGTCTGGATACGGCGCGCCTCTATCGCCTCGCGTTGGAGAAGGGATCGCCGGGCGCGCGCTACCACGCCGTTGGCGACGAGGGCGTGCCGACGCGCGAAATCGCCGGGGCCATCGGCCGCCACCTCGGACTTCCGGTGGAAAGCCTGCCGGCCGAGAAGGCCGGCGAGCATTTCGGCTTCCTCGGCATGTTCTTCGGCGTCGACGCGCCGGCCACGGCGGCGCGCACGCGCGCCGAGCTGGGCTGGGCGCCTCGCGAGCCCGGCCTGCTCGCCGGCCTGGCTACCGACGCCTATTATCAGAGCGGCAGCAAATACTAAGGAGGGGGACGGCCGCCGGTGATTCAGCTCGCGGTCGAACGCGGCGAGGGCTGGGTGATCTCTGCTCCGCCATAATGGAGGCCGATGCGGCCGTTGCGGATGAAATCGGCCATCATCTGAAAATAGCCCGGCGCGTAGCGGGTCGAGATCCGTTCGCCCTTCGCGTTCAACTCATACTCGGTCATGCCGTGTTCGGCGCCGGGATAGATGGCGAGCGTGTAGTCTTTGCCGTCCGTGATCAGCGACTTGATGCGCCTGGCGGTTTCCGGACTCGGCGCGTCGAGGTCGTCGCTACCCAGGACCCACAGTTGCGGCGTCGTTGAACGTCTAAGCGCCGGCATCGGCTCATACCGGAACGGTACGTGGAAATCGAACTGCTTCGCGGCCTCGTCCATCTGCGCCTTGTCGAGCGGCAGAATGAAGAATAGGAAATCACCATGAACATACTTGTACCAGGGTTCATTCTTGTACTTCTGCCGTAGCGCGTCGAACTCGGCATAGCCTTCTTTTCCGTCTGTCTCGACAACCCGGTCGCCTGCGCGAGTCAGCTCCAGAGCCTTGGGCGTGTCGGCTTCGTGACCGCTGAAATGCATATCCAGCGCGACGCTCTGCTGATCTTCTTCCAGTATCGTGACGGCAAGGCCGAAGCTGACGACTGTAAAATCCACTCGCGCCTTTTCCGCCGCGAGCGGCGCCACCCATCCCCCCTCACTGCCGCCCTGATAACCGATGCGACCCACACGCGCGCCGCCAACCTTGCGCGCCTGTTCCATGGCGACCACCGCATCGTCGGCCAGGGTTTCGAAGTCCTGGGTATAGACGCCCCCGGACGCCCCGGTCCCGCGCTTGTCATAGACGAACGCGCCAATGCCCTGGGCCGGAAACATTCGTTGGAGGGAGTAAGAATCCAGCGCGGAATCGTGCTCCGAGCCGTGGATCAAGACAACCACGGGGACCTTGCCGCTGCCCTTGGGCATGGTGAGGCGGCCCACCAGTTTTACGCCATTACTGACGAAGGTCGTGTCGGTGACGTCGAATGCGATGCGATGGCCTGTCTCGGCGCCGAACCTCACCTCGCCCTTCTCGCAATCGGAAAAGGAAACGGACCTCCCGTCCGGCCGACCGGTCCAGCCAAACGTACTGTTCCACGCGCCGTCGGCCTGTTTATGAAGCTGCCCGGTTTCCCCGGATAGCAATCGCCATCGCAGGGTGTCTCCCTCCGAGGGCGCGATATCCACCACCGAGCCATTCGCCAGTCGATACGAGCCCACATGGCAGTTCGTCGTCGAATCTGCGAACGCCGGCGCGGAGGACATCAGGCCGAAGCCAAAAATCGCCGCCCTGAGCCCCGCGGACATGCGGCGCGAGCAAGCCCTTGCCACCTGACGGTCCTTTTCTGATCCCCAGTGGCGGCCACGCTCGCACTGGCGTGAGAGACAGTCCCGTTAAACGTTCTCCATTTTTCGTCTCGAGATCGCCGGGAACGGGAGCGCCCAACCGCCGCCGTCAGGGCAGCGCGAAGGCCACCACCTCGTCGCCTCTCTTCGTATCCGACTTTGCGTGCCCGCCGGCGGCGATCACCACGTACTGCCGACCCTTCCAGACATAGGTCATCGGCGTGGCCTGCCCTCCTGCGGGCAGGCGGCCGCGCCACAGCACCCGGCCGGTTCTTGCGTCCAGCGCGCGAAGAAAATTGTCCAAGGTCGCCCCGATGAACACGAGACCCGAAGCCGTCGCGATGGGCCCCCCGAAGTTCGGAACCCCGCTATTGTGCAGAACGAGTTGGCTTCCGGGCGCGAGGTCCATGGTGGTCCCCAGTGGCGTTTCCCAGAGGACCCTGCCGGTTCGCATGTCGACGGCGTGCAACTGCCCCCATGGAGGAGGATTGCACGGCATGCCGATAGGCGAGCGCAGCACTTCGCGCCGGATGCCGAAGGGCGCGCCTGTCTGCGGAGAGATTTCCATATCCGGATCGGCGGTTTGCGCCGCCTTCACCCGGGCCGCCGGGATCAAGGTGATCAGGTGCAGGAGCGAGGTCGTGTTGAGATAGGCGACCTGCCGCCCTGGATCGAAGGCCAGCCCGCCCCAATTCGCCCCGCCGCCGGTGAAAGGATACTCCAGCGTGCCCTGAAGGGACGGGGGCGTGTAAATGCCGTCGTGTCGCGCGGCCGCTATCTGGCGACGACATTTGGCGCGATCCCACGGGGTCAGCCCGAAGGCTTCGGCGGGGCTGATCGTGTTGGGCGCCAACGGCCGAGGCGCAGTCGGAAACGGTTGAGTAGGAGCCAGAGCTTCGCCGGGGGCGCCGCCCTGGGGAACCGGCCGCTCCTCAACCGGAATTACCGGGGCCCCCGTGTCGCGATTGAGCGTGAAAAGGAGGCCCTGCTTGGTCGGCTGGAGAACGGCGGCCTGAACGACGCCGTGGAAGGCGACCGTCGCGAGGGTGGGCTGGGCGGGATTGTCATAGTCCCAGACGTCGTGATGGACGGTCTTGAAGGCCCAGACCTTGCGGCCGGTCCTGATGTTGAGGGCGACGACCGAATCGGCGTCCCCGTCGTCGCCCTTCCGCAGACCGCCCCAGAAGTCCGGGCTCGGACTGGTGGTCGGCAGGAACACCAGGCCCCGCTGGGAATCGACCGACATCGGCGCCCACACATTGGCGGCGCCCGCGACGACCGAGTCCCCTGCGGCGGCGAGGGGATCGAAGCTCCAGAGAAGCTTGCCGGTCATGGCGTCGTAGGCGCGCACCGCGCCGCTCACTTCCTTCACCCGCTGGTTGTCGGCGAGCGACGACCCGACCACGACGACGCCGGCGGCGACCACCGGCAGCGAGGTCAATTGCATTTCGCGCGACGCAGCTAGGCGCACGCCGGCGGCCACATCCACCACACCCGCCCGGCCGAAACCTGGGCAGGGTTTCCCGGTCGCTGCGTCCAGGGCGATCAGGCGACGATCGTTCGTCACCATGAAGGTGCGCTCGGCGCAGACAGCTCCGTCCGCGACGTGTGCCGCGCGCCAGTAGGCGACGCCGCGGCTGGCGAAGCCTTCCCCGTACCGGACGGTGGTGTCGATCTTCGGGTCGAATCGCCAGAGCTGGCGTCCGGTCCCCGGATCGAGCGCCGAAACCTCGTTGAACGGCGAGGAGACGAACAGACGCCCCCCGACCATGATCGGAGTGTTTTCGAACGCAGCCCGCTTTATCGCGGCCGGTTTCGTCGCGAGATCGTCCGTCGAATAGGTCCACGCGATCCGCAAGGTCTTGACGTTGCCCGGCGTGATCTGGCGAGCGGGCGAATAGCGCTGCCCGCCTTCGTCGCCCCCGTAGTACGGCCAATCGCGCGCGGGCTCGGCAGCGACCCTGCCTGGCGAGCCCTGCCCGCACGCGGTCAGACACAGCGTCGAGACGAGAGCCAGGGCCATCGCGCCGCGGTCGATCCACTCCGAGCCCGTCATTCGCCGCCGCATCGCTTTTCCCCCTTCGGCCAGACTCCGCCCCGGAAAACTACTCGCTTCCGAATCGTTTTTGGTCCGCCGGCGTCCCGCCGGCTCTTCTTTCTTTCATCGACGTTTACTCTGAAGACGTCGCCATCATCACGATGAAGGGGGCGGGGGCCAAGAAGAAAGAGGCCGGCGAGACGCCGGCGGACCAGGGCACGGGGGTGCGCCGCAGGTTAATTCACAGGCTTTCTCGCCGGCTCCTCCAGGCGGGGAAGCCTCACCATAGCGCCAGTCTTGCGCGACGCCGCAAGACGTGTCGGTCCATAATCCCAGGCAGCAAGCACCGAGGCGTGTTCCATGCCTTTCCTGCTCAGCAAGCCCTGGAGACGCTTATGAATTCTCGCATCCGATTCCAATTCCTCGCAGGACTTGGCGTCTTCGCCGCCGCGCTCGCCGCGGCGGTCCAAGCCCAGGCTCACGCTCACCTCATCGCCTCTGCGCCCGCGAAGGATACGACGGTCGCCTCGCCCACGCTCCTCACCCTGCATTTCAGCGAGAAGCTCGAAGCGAAGTTCTCTGGTCTGCAGCTAGACAAGTCGGACGGAACCCAGGTTCCGGTCACGACAGCCGTGCCAAAGGACGATCCCACGACGATGGTCGCCAGGGTGGCCGGCCGGCTTCCTCCCGGCGTCTACACCGTCAAGTGGCATAACGTGTCGGCCGACACGCATCGCATGGAAGGCTCCTACAGCTTCACCGTACGCTAGATCCGGATGCCTGAAATCGCCCTCATCGGCTCGCGCCTCGTCCAATACGTGGCGGCGGTGGTCCTGTTCGGGTCGCCACTATTTTTTCTGTACGGCCTGCCGCGGCGAGGAAGCGAGGCCGCCGCGCGCCTCGGCTGGACGCGCCCTCTCCTCTGGGCGGCGAGCGCCGCGCTGTTCCTCGGCGCCATCATCGGACTGGCCGCTCAGACGGCGAACGTGACCGGAGACCCCACCGACGCCTTCAGGCCGAACGCATGGCTAAGCGTGGTGACCGGCGCCGACTTCGGGCCCGCGATGGCCGCACGGATCGTTCTGCCCGTCGCTGCTCTCGCGCTCGCGCGGCTGACCCGCCCCGGGGTTCCGCTCTGGGCCGTGTCCAGCCTGATTGGCGGCGCCGCTCTGGCAAGCTTCGCCTGGAATGGCCACGGTGTTTCAAACGAAGGCATTGCCGGGCTCGTCCACCTTGGAGCCGACGTCATGCATCTACTCGCCGCAGGTGTTTGGCTGGGCGCGCTGGCCGCCCTCGCCATTATTCTGTGCACGTCGGGCGGTCGCTCGAATCCGGCGGCGCCTGAAGCGCTCCACCGCGGGCTGAAAGGCTTCTCCGGCGTTGGCGCGGCGACTGTGGCGATTCTTCTCGCGACGGGGCTGCTGAACAGCTGGTTCCTTGTCGGGCCCAGCCATATCCGAGACCTGTTTGCCACGCCGTACGGGCTGCTGCTCTGCGCCAAGGTCGCCATCTTCGCCGCAATGCTTGGCTTCGCCGGGCTCAATCGATTCAGGCTGACTCCGACCCTTGGCCAGTCTTTGTCAGACAGCGGATCATTTGCCGTCGTCAGACGCCTGCGCCTCAGTATCGCGACTGAAACGGCTTGCGGAGCCGCCGTTCTCGCGCTCGTCGCCGCTCTGGGAACGCTCGAACCTCCCTCGGCGATGGGCTAGCTCAATTCTCTAGTGTGTGGATGTGGCGCCCGCCGTCCCGCCCGCCGGGAAGCGGTCCATCAGCTTGGTGACGGCGGCGTCGATCTTCTTCAGGTTCGGCTTCTCGGGGTTGATGGTCTCCGCAGCCTGGCCGTGCCAGACGGCCTGCCGGGTCTTGGTGTCGAAGGCGTCCACCGACAGTCGGCCAGTGGTGGTCTGGTAGACGTCCATTTGTCGTCCCATCCAGCCCCAGCTCTGGAACTCGGTCTGCTGGTGGGCGCCGGCGCTGATGATCAGGCTCAGGTCGCCAGGTTCGGCATGGGCGTATCCCCTTTGCGCAAGGGAGGCTGCAATGACCGCCTGTATCCGCTGGAACTCCACCGGGTTCATGCCGCCGGGCGGCTCCTGGTTCACCCAGGTATAGGTCTTGTATCCGGCGAAGCTGACGCCCGGCGCCGACATGGTCGAGATGTCGGGGCCGCCTGCGTAGGCCAGGACGGCGATCGAAACGAAGCCGGCGGCGCACGTCAGAAAGAGTCTGCGGGGCATGGCTGGCCCTCCGGAACGATGGTCCGAAGAGGGTCGCCAAACACCCGGCGGAGCAAATCGGTCCAAACCCGAAAGCCCCTGCGCGCCAAACCCGCAGCTAGAGGATCGATCGACGAGGCCTCCCAGGGCGGTAGGGTCTTCACCCTCCGCTCGTCATCTCCGAGCGTCGCGCCTCGATGAAACGCAGGAACACCTGCAGCGGCATGGGGGTGTGGCGTCGGCTGGGGTGGTAGAGGAAGACGCCGTTAATCGTGCGGGCGTAGTCCTCCAGCAGGGGAACCAGGCGACGGTCAGCGAGCCAAGGCGCGGCCATGACCTCGGAGACATAGGTGACGCCCGCGCCGTCCACCGCCGGGCGCAGTAGGAGATCCGGGTCGTTGACGATCAGCGAGCCCTCGACGGCGATCTCGGTCTGCTCGCCGTCCTTCTCGAAAATCCACGGCAGCAGGGATCCGTCCCACGGGGAGCGGAAGCGGATGCAGTTGTGCCCGTGGAGGTCGCGCGGGGTCATCGGCCGGGCCCGGCCTGCCAGATAGGCTGGCGAGGCGACCGGCATCAGGCGGAACGCATCGGTGATCCGCAAGATGGTCATATCGCGCTCCACGCGATGGCCCGCCCGGATGCCGGCGTCGAAGCGGCCGCTGACGATGTCGCCGTTGGTGTCGTCGACCGAGATCTCCAGGCGGATATCGGGATATTCGGCGAGGAAGGGCTGGATCAGCGGCGCCAGCATCAGGTTGGCGTAGGGACGGGCGACAGCGAGACGCAGCGTCCCCATCGGCTTTGACCGGAACGAGTTCACGCTCTCCAGGACATTGTCGAGGCCTGCCAACACCGGGCGAACCTCGGTGAGGAGACGTTCGCCGGCTTCGGTCAGGGCCACACTGCGGGTCGTGCGGTTGAACAGACGCACCCCGAGCCTCTGCTCGAGGTTGCGGATGGTCTGGCTCATTGTGGGAAGTGCTATGCCCACCTGGGCGGCGGCGCGCGTGAAACTGCCATGCTCGGCGACCGCCGCGAAGGCATTGAGTTCGTTGAGCTGAATGGACATTCTTCGTCCAAAACGAAGAAACTATTCGGAATATGTTGAATTAACAAAAGCCGCTGGATGGTGCAATGCAGCGTAGCGCTCAAAGGCTCTGCGCCCCCGTAATGGCGGGCGACGGCTCGGGGCTCCGCGCAAAGGCACGGCCCTTCTGAGCCGCAACACCAATGGATCAGCGGCGAATGAATGGTTCGGCGAGCGTGAGCGAGGCTGCGAAGGACGTCACCCCGACGGGGAAGCGCGACAGCGCCGAAATCTCCCTTCCTCGTCCTGGCGTCGCGCGACGGGTCCGCGTCGTGCGCTGGCGTCGCTGGGCCCTGTTCCTGCTCCTGCCGATCGTGCTGATCGCCTCGGCGATCTGGTACGTGAACGGCGGCCAGATCGTCTCGCTGGACGACGCCTATGTGAACACCCGCAAGGTCGGGATCTCCACCGACGTCACGGGGATCGTCGATCAGGTCAACGTCACGGAGAACCAGCACGTCCAAGCCGGCCAGGTCCTCTTCAGCCTGCGCCTGCAGCCTTTCCAGATCGCCCACGAACGAACCGACGCCGAAATCGGAATGGTGCGCGACCAAGTGGAGGCGCTGCAGGCCAATTATCGCGACATGCAGTCCCAGATCCGGCAGGCGCAGGAGGACGCGGCCTATTACGACACCGAGGCGACCCGCCAGCAGAACCTGCTGAACGCGCACGTCTCATCCCAGGCGAATTTCGACCTGGCCCAGCGCAATCAGCAGACGGCCCATCAGAAGGTCGAGTCCCTGCGCCAGCAGCTGGCCTCCCTCTCCGCCCAGCTCGACGACCATCCCGGCGGTCCGGCCGAGTCCAACCCGCGCTACCACGAGGCCGTGGCCGCCCGGGACGAGGCCGCGCGGGAGCTGAACGACGCTGTTGTGCGGGCGCCCTTCTCCGGCATCGTCACCGGCGTCCCCTCGATCGCGCCGGGCAAGTCCCTGTCGACCGGGACCACCGCCTTCTATCTGGTCGACACCGATCACGCCTGGGTGGACGCCAACCCCAAGGAGACCGAACTCACCTGGGTGCGGCAGGGGCAGCCTGCCCGCGTCCATGTGGACACCTATCCCAACGTGACCTGGAAGGGCGTGGTGGAGAGCATCAGCCCGGCGGCGGCGCAGGAGTTCTCCCTGCTGCCGGCGGAGAATACGAGCGGCAACTGGGTGAAGGTCGTGCAGCGCGTCCCGC
Source organism: Caulobacteraceae bacterium (assembly GCA_036488935.1). Classification (GTDB taxonomy): domain Bacteria; phylum Pseudomonadota; class Alphaproteobacteria; order Caulobacterales; family Caulobacteraceae; genus Acaudatibacter. Next base: position 8,387 of record DASXGR010000047.1, read on the forward strand.
TACGGGTCCGCATCGACACCGATCCGCGGCAGCCGCCGCTTCGCGCCGGCATGAGCGTCGAGGTGAAGGTCGACACCGGCCATCGGCGCGGCCTCCCGCGCTTCCTCACCGGTCTCTTCGGCGGCGGCCCGCAGACAAATCGATGAGCGAGCAGGCCCCCGCCGGCGGCGGCAACCGCGCCGCCATCACCATCTGCGTCATCCTGGCTACGGTGATGCAGGCGCTGGACACGACCATCGCCAACGTCGCCCTGCCCTACATGCAGGGCAGCGTGTCGGCGAGCCAGGACGAGATCGACTGGGTGCTGACGTCCTATATCGTCGCCGCGGCGATCATGACGCCTCCGGTTGGCTATCTGGCGGCCCGCTTCGGGCTCAAGCGGCTGCTGCTGGTCTCGATCTTGGGCTTCACCGTCGCCTCGATGATGTGCGGCATGGCCCAGTCGCTGGTCCAGATCGTGCTGTTCCGGGTCCTACAGGGGGTGTTCGGCGCGGCCTTGGTCCCGCTCTCCCAGACGACCCTGATGAACATCAACACCCGCGAGCGGCAGGGCTCGGCCATGGCGCTGTGGGGAATGGCGGTGATGGCGGGGCCGGTGCTGGGGCCGGTGCTCGGGGGCTGGCTTACCTCAGCCTACAGCTGGCGCTTCGTCTTTTACATCAACCTGCCGATCGGCATCCTCGCCTTTCTGGGCGTGATGACCTTCCTCCCCGAAACGCCGCGCAACACGACCGCGAAGCTGGATGGTTTTGGTTTCGCCATGCTCAGCATCGCCATCGCCGCCTTTCAGATCGCGCTAGATCGAGGCGAGGAGATGGACTGGTTCGGGTCGAAGGAAATCATCATCGAGATGGTTGTCGCGGCTTCCGCATTCTATCTTTTCCTCGCGCACACCTTCACGACGAAGGCGCCCTTCATCCGACCCTCCCTGTTTCGCGATCGCAATTTCACCGCCGGCGTCATTTTCGCCTTCGTCGTGGGCCTGACCTACTACGCCTCGCTGGCCCTGCAGCCGCCCTTCCTGCAGGAGCTCATGGGCTATCCGATCGTCACGGCGGGCCTGGTGATGGGTCCGCGGGGCATAGGGACCATGGGCGCCATGATGGTGGTGGGGCGTATGGTCGGACGCGTCGACACCCGCCTCCTGCTCGGCGCGGGCCTGATCATCACAGGCTGGACCTTCTATCTGATGACCCACTGGACGCCGGCGGTCGCGACCTCGACCATCGTTGTCGTGGGGATCGTCCAGGGGATCGGCCTCGGCTTCCTGTTCGTACCGCTGAGCGTGGCGACCCTCTCGACCCTGTCGGCGACGGACCGCGCGGAGGGAGCGGGTATCTACAGCCTCTCGCGCAATATCGGCTCGAGCGTCGGCATCTCGGTGGTCAACAGCCTGCTGACCCAGAACACCCAGATCAACCACGCCTCGATCTCCAATTACGTGAAGCCCACGAACCCCGGCTTTGGCGTCCCGGACGTGGCCCGGCTTTGGGACCCGTTCACCGCCGCCGGGCGCGCCGCCCTGGACGCCGTGATTACCGGACAGGCGCAGATCATCGCCTACATCGACGACTACAAGCTGCTGATGATCGCCACCCTGGCCGTGATCCCCCTGCTCATGGTGTTCAGCAAACCCTCCGCGCCCGCGGCCGCGGACCACAGCGTGGTGATGGAATAGAGATGCGCCGCCTCCTTAACCGCGCCGCCCGCGCCCCGGTCATCGCCGCCGCCCTGCTCGCAGTGGCCGGATGCGCAGTCGGGCCGAACTTCAAGCCCCCCGCCACCCCGACCCAGACGCACTATCTGCCGCCGTCCGAGCAGGCGCCTTCCGCTCCGTCCGGCCAAGCCACGCCGCCAGCCCAGACCGTCGAACTAGGGGCGCAGGTGACCGCCGACTGGTGGACCCTGTTTCAGTCTGCCCCGATGGACTCTCTGGTTCGCCAGGCGATCGCCGGAAGCCCGACGCTCGATAGCGCCCGGGCGCGCCTGGCGGAGGCGAACGAAACAGTCCGGGTGGCGCGCTCGGCCCTGTCGCCCCAGGTCGGTTTCACCGCGAGTGAGGGCGAGGAGAAGTACAGCGCCAGCGCCTTCGGCCTCGCGCCCAACGTCTTTCCCCTGCCGTCGCACTTCAACCTGTTCCAGCTCGGCCCCAACGCCAGCTATCACATCGACGCCTTCGGCGGCGTCCACCGGCAGATCGAAGCGAAGGCCGCCCTCGCCGACTACCAGCATGACCAGCTCGACGCCGCCTACCTCACCCTCACCGGCGAGACGGTGAGCGAGGCCTTGCAGGTGGCCGCGGCGCGCGCGCAGCTTCAGGCGGCCACCGAGATCGTGGCCCTGGACAAGCAGAACCTGGACCTCGTCCGCCGGTCGCGGGAGGCTGGAGAGGCGCCCGACAGCGACGTTGTCCTGTCGCAAAGTCAGCTCGCCGCCGACGAAACCCTGTCGCCGCCGCTGGAGCAGGAACTGGACGTGGCGCGTCACGCCCTGGCCGTCCTGACGGGTCGCGCGCCCTCAGACTGGTCTCCGCCCGACTTCGACCTGGACGCGCTGACCCTACCCCAGACTTTGCCGGTGAGCCTTCCCTCGGAGCTCGTCCATCACCGGCCCGACATCATGGCCGCCGAGTCCCAGCTGCACGCGGCCAGCGCGCAGATCGGCGTCGCCACGGCCAGGCTCTATCCCGACATCACCCTGAATGCGGGGATCAGCGCCGCGTCCCTGAACGCCGGAGCCCTCTTCGATCCCTCAGGCCTGGTGTGGAGCGTCGCGGCGGGGCTGACCCAACCGGTGTTCGACGGCGGCATGCGCCGGGCCGAGCGCCGCGCGGCCCTGGACGACTTCAAGGCCACGGCCGCGGACTACCGCCAGACCGTGCTGCGGGCCTTCGAAGACGTGGCGGACATCCTGCGCGCCCTCGATCACGACGGGTCCCTGCTGGCCGCCCAGCAGAGAGCCCTGGCGAGCGCCACGGAGTCGGTGCGTCTACAGCAGATCAACTATCAAGGCGGCGGGACGGGCCTCCTGAGCCTCATCGACGCCCAGCGCCAGTACCAGCAGGCCCGCCTCGGCTACGCCCGCGCCCTCGCCGCCCGCTACCAGGACACCGCCCGCCTTCTCATCGCGATGGGCGGCGGCTGGTGGGGACCAACCGGCGCCGACGCGACCCGCGTAGCGACCCAGGCGGGAACGCCGCCCGCGCGTTAGGCGGAACAGGGTAGGATCAGAGCTCGATCATGTCGAAGTCGGATTTGGGGGTGCCGCAGGCAGGGCAGGACCAGTCGTCGGGAATGTCTTCCCAGCGGGTCCCCGGAGCTATGCCGCCGTCGGAGTCGCCTACCGCTTCGTCATAGATCCAGCCGCAGGTGCGGCACTGGAAGGTCCGATACGCCTCGGCCACGCTGGTCTCCGTCGATCCGTCCGGCCGATCGTCGGGTGCTCAGAGCAGCTTGTCGAGGGTGATGGGCAGGCTGCGGATCCGCTTTCCGGTCGCATTGAACACAGCGTTGGCGACGGCCGCGCCCACGCCGGTGATGCCGATCTCGCCGATGCCCCGGACACCCATCGGGCTGTGCGGGTCGGGAATGTCGGTCCACATCACCTCGATCTTCGGCACGTCCCCGTGAACCGGCACATGATAACCGGCCAGGGACCGGTTCATGATCCGCCCGGTGCGGACGTCGAACAGGGTCTCCTCCTCGAGCGCCAGACCGATCCCCATGACGATGCCGCCGCGGAACTGGCTGGCCGCGGTGCGCGGATTGAGGATGCGGCCGGTGTCGAACGAGCCGAGGAAGCGCGAGATGCGCACCTCGCCGGTGAAGGTGCTGACGCGCGCCTCGCAGAACTGCGCGCCGTATGAGTGCATCGACCAGGCCGCGATCTCGCTCGGCGCCGGCGCGTCAGCCTCGCCGACCTCCTCGGATCGACCCGCGCGGGAGAGGATGGCCGCATAGCTTTCCCATCGCTCGGGCGCGTCCTTGCGGCCAAGGCCGCCGCCGCGCGCTTCCACGTCGCCCGGCGCCAGGCCGGCGAGGGGCGAGTCGTTGCCCGCAAGCTGGATCAGCTCGGCGGTGAGGGCGTCGGCGGCGGCGTCGACCGCGGCGATGATCGAGACGGTCTGCGAGGAGCCGCCGGCAACCGTCCCCGAGGGCAGGTCGCTGTCGCCGTATTCGAACGTCACCTTGTCCAGCGGCAGACCGAGACGGTCGGCGGCGTTCTGCGCCTGGGCCGTGGCGGTGCCCATGCCCATCTCATGGCTGCCCATCTGGACCGTGGCGCAACCATCGTCGGAAAGGCGGATGCGCGCGGCCCCGCCGGGCATGCGGTAGTAGGGATAGGTGGCGGTGGCGACGCCCATGCCCACAAGCCACTCGCCCTCGCGTCGCGATCCCGGAGTTGAGCTGCGCCGCTCCCAGCCGAAGCGCTCCGCGCCCCTGCGATAGGCCTCCAGCAGGTGGCGTGAGGAGAAGGGCCGCCCAGTGGTCGGATCCTCGCGGGGTTCGATCCTCTCGCGCAGCTCGATCGGATCGAGCCCCATCGAGTGAGCCAGTTCGTCGATCGCCGATTCCAGGGCGAAGGAACCCACCGACTCGCCGGGCGCGCGCATGAAGGTGTTGGCGACCATGTCGAGGTCGACCACCTCCTGGGAGATCAGCATGGCGTCGGCCGCGTAGAGATGGCGCGCGGGAAAGGTGAACTGCTCGGTGCAATCATTGTGCGTGGTCATGCCCACGCAGCCGGTGTGGACGAGTGCGGCCAAGGTCCCGTCATCCCGCGCGCCCAGCGCCACCCTCTGCCGCGTGAGGGTGCGGCCGCCGACGATACGGAACACCCCCTCGCGCGAAAGCAGGATTCGAACGGGCCGGCCCGCGAGACGAGCGGCAGCGATCGCTAGGATCTGATGGTTCCACAGCGTCTTGCCGCCGAATCCTCCACCGACGAAGGGCGACAGCACGCGAATCTCGGATTCATCGACGCCAAAGATCTGCGCCAGGGTGTATCGCGTGCCGTGCAGCGCCTGGGTGGAGTCGTGCACGGTCAGGCGATCGCCCTCCCAGGCCACTGTCGCGGCGTGCAGTTCGATGGCGTTGTGGTTCTGGCGCGGCGTCTCGTAGATCTCGTCGATCACGAAGGTCGCAGTCTTCAGGGCGGCCTCGGCGTCCGCCACCTCCAGCTTCGCCGGTTCGCCCAGGATGGAGCCCGGAGGATGCGCGCTCCCTCGCTCGCGCTCGAAATCCAGGGCCGCGGGAGCAGGTTCGTACGTCGCGCGCACGAGGCTAGCCGCATGGTCGGCCTGCTCCTGGGTTTCAGCCAGGACGAGGGCGACCGGCTCTCCGTTCCAGTGGATCTGGTCGTCCTGCATCACCGGCAGGGTGCTGGCGCCCACAGCCAAGGGCTTGGAATTGAACAGTTCCGGCGACGCGAGCCGCGGGGCGTTCCTGTACGTCATCACCAGGACCACGCCCGCCGCGCGGGACGCCTCCTCCACGTCCAGGTCGGCGATGCGGCCACGCGCAATCGTGCTGTAGACGAGGGCGGCGTAGGTCAAATTCTCGAACGGAACCTCACCTGCGAAGCGTGCGGCGCCCTTGACCTTGAGAGGACCGTCGATGCGCGCCACCTGCGCGCCGACCGCCCCGCGCTGCTGCGGCGCCGCCGTGCTTCGGGTTTCAAGGCTCATGCGCGCTCTCCCTCGCCGACGAGATCCTCCAGGACAGCGACGATCGTCCGGTTGGCCAGCTCGACCTTGAATCCGTTCTGGCTCAGTGGCGCGGCCGCCTTCAGCTCCGCCTCCGCCGCGGCCCGAAAGGCTTCACGCGTCGCTCGCTGGCCGCGCAGGGCCGCCTCCGCAGCGAAGGCGCGCCAGGGCTTATGCGCCACGCCGCCGAGAGCCAGCCGCACGTCGTGCACGCGCCCATCCGGCGCGAGATCGAGAGCTGCTGCCACTGAGACCAAAGCGAAGGCGTAGCTCGCCCGGTCTCGCACCTTGCGATAGGTCGACCGGGCCGCGAACGGCAGCGGCGGTAGTTCCACCGCCACGATGAGTTCCCCGCGCGTGAGTTCAGTCTCGACATCCGGCCTCTCGCCGGGCAGGCGATGCAGGGCGGTCAGGGCGAGGGTGCGCGAACCCTCCGGTCCCTCCAGCCGGACCTGCGCATCCAGGGCCGCCAGCGCCACGCACATGTCGGAGGGGTGCACCGCCACACAGGCGGACGAGGCGCCGAGGATCGCGTGCTCGCGGTTGAACCCGTCGATGGCGTCGCAACCCGCGCCTGGCGTGCGCTTATTGCAGCGCGAGGCCTGGTCATAGAAGTAGGCGCAGCGGGTCCGCTGCAGGATGTTGCCGCCAACGGTCGCCATATTGCGGATCTGGGCGCTGGCCCCGGCGAGGATCGCACGCGCCAGCATCGGATAGGCGCGGCGCACAGTCGGGTCTTCCGCCACCGCGGTGTTCTTCACCCCTGCGCCGATCGTCAGGCCGCCATCGCCCCGTAAAGCAATGCGAGTGTCGAGGCCCGTGACATCCACCAGTGTCGACGGCCGCTCGATCGTCTCGCGCATCAGGTCCACGAGGTTGGTGCCGCCGCCCAGGTACCTGGCGCCCGCCATGGCGCCGGCCATACGCACCGCCGCCGCCGCGTTCGGGGCCTTCTGGTAGCTGAACGGAGTCATCGCGCCGCCTCGGGCGCGAGGATCTCGACGATGGCGTCGAGGATCCCATTGTAAGCCCCGCAGCGGCAAAGATTGCCGCTCATGCGCTCGCGGATCTCGTCCGCGTCCAGGACGATGCTCTCATGAGCCAGGTCGGCGGTGAGGAGGCTGGGCGCGCCACGCTGCGCCTCGGCCGCCATGGCCACCGCCGAGCACAGCTGACCAGGCGTGCAGTAGCCGCACTGGAAGCCGTCATGGTCGATAAAGGCCTGCTGGAGCGGGTGCAGAGAGCCGTCGGCGCCAAGGCCCTCCACCGTCGTGATGGCCCGATCCTGGTACTGCGCGGCAAGGGCGAGACAGGAGACGATCCGCTCGCCGTCCGCCAGTACGGTGCAAGCGCCACAGGCGCCCTGGTCGCAACCCTTCTTCGTCCCGGTAAGACGCAGCCGCTCGCGCAGCAGATCGAGCAATGAGGTGCGCGGATCGACCTCTAGTTCTACGTCCTGCCCATTGATGCTGAAATGCATGCGCGCCTCGATGACCCCGGCGACCCCACTCGTTAGCTAGGGGCGCGTGCGGAGCGGCTCCAGCGCCTGCGACCGATGTATTTTTTTGCGTCGGCGGGGAACCAAACCCGTCGAAGGAGTGCGGATATGGACGTTGGCTTCATCGGCCTTGGGATGATGGGACGAGCGATGGCTCGCAATCTCGCCAAGGCGGGACACAAGGTGCGAGCCTGGAACCGGTCGAAGGCGGAAGCCAGCGAAGGAGTGGAGATCGTTGGCGCGCCGGCTCAGGCCTTCGACGCCGACGCGACCTTCACCATGCTTTCGGACGACGCGGCGCTCCGTGCGGTGGTGCTGGACAGCGGCGTGCTGGCTCATGCGCGGCCGGGTGTCGTGCATATCGGCTCATCCACGATCTCGGTCGCCTGCGCCGAAGAGCTGACGACGGCGCACCGGGCGGCGGGCGTGGCCTATGTGTCCGCCCCTGTGTTCGGGCGTCCCGACGCGGCCGAAGCGGCAAAGCTGAACGTCCTGGCCGCCGGCGAGCCTGCGGCCGTCGAGAAGGTGAAACCCCTGCTGGAGGTGATCGGGCAACGCGTCTGGCCGATGGGCGCCGAGCCCAAGTCCGCCAACGCCGCCAAGATCGGCGGCAACATGATGCTCGGCATGGCCGTGGGCGCCATGTCCGAGGGCGCGGCCCTGGCCAGGGCGAACGGCCTCGATCCCAAGGCCTTCTTCGAGCTGATGCTCGGCACTCTGTTCGCCGGCTCCCCGATCTACGGGATCTATGCGCCCAAGATCCTCAGCGGCGACTTCGAGCCGGGATTCAAGCTTCGCCTGGCCCTGAAGGACATCGGCCTTGCGATCTCCGCGGCCGGCGACGAGTCCCGTCACATGAAGCTGCTGCACGCCATCAAGTCTGAGATGGACGCCGCACTCGAGGCGGGCCTGGGGGAGAAGGACCTGTCGGCTGTATCAGCGTGGGTGGCGGGATCGACCGCCCCGGCGGAGTAATTTCGTTCGCTCCCTGAACCCCGGCGAGGCCGGCCGAAAAGCGCTCGGGGTTGGTCTCCGGCGCGGTGGCGAGCGCGCGACGCGGGGTCGCGGCTGGACGGCCAGGGTCTAGAAAAGAGATGGAGCGCCGCGTGACGGTAGAGGACTTTCGCGAATGTTGCGGTTCACGGCGCCGCTAGCCGGCGCCTTGGCTCTGATGGCGGCGGGCTCGGCGTTGGCCGCCTCTCGCGGGCAGACGATCGCCACCCAGGGGGCAGCCGGGGGCGTTCCCCCCTGCTCCGCCTGTCACGGTGCGAACTACCAGGGCAATCCGGCGATGAAGGCCCCTGCTCTGGCGGGATTGTCCAAGACCTACATCCTTGCTCGACTGGCCCACTACGCGAGCCCGGCGGGCAAGAACCCCTCGATGAAGATGGTCGCCACCGCCCTCACCCCCGCTGACCGCGATGCGGTCGCCACCTATCTCTCCTCGCTCCCCAAGGCCCCCGCCGCCGGGAAATGACCTCATTCGCGAAGCCTCAAGCGGCGCGGGCCGCTGCGGGCTTGAGCGCCGCTTCAACCGCCTGGGGGGCCGCTTCCGGGCGGGCGCCATAGCGACGGGCGAGGATGGCGCAGGCGAAGAGCTGAGCCTGGTGGAACAGCATCAGGGGTAGGACGATCAGCGCCACCGCGTGCCCGGGAAAGATGATGGCCGCGATGGGCATGCCGCTCGCCAGACTTTTCTTCGAGCCACAGAAGACGATGGCGATCTCGTCCTCTTTCGAAAAGCCCAGCCGCCGGGAGCCCAGGGTGGTCGCGACGAGCACCGCGCCAAGCATCACGAGATCAAGCGCCAGGATCACGCCCAGATCGGCCGCAGAGACGCGGCTCCAGACTCCGGCCACCGCCCCGGCGCTGAAGGCTGCATAGACGATGATCAGGATCGAGCCGCGGTCGAACGCCTGGGTGAGCGCCGGATGCCGCAGCAGCCACTTGGCCGTGAAGGGTCGCACCGCCTGGCCCGCCGCAAAGGGCAGGACGATCTGCAGCCCTATGTCCTCCATCCCGTGCAGGGTAAGGCCGCCCCGGCCGGTCAGGATCAGCGAAGCCAGCAGCGGTGTGATGACCACGCCCAGCATGTTGGAGATCGAAGCGCTACACAGGGCCGCCGGCACATTGCCGCGGGCGATCGAGGTGAAGGCGATCGAGGACTGCACCGTCGAAGGGAGCAGGGCGACGAAGATCAGGCCCAGCGCCAGGTCCGTCGGCAGGAACGGCTTGGCCAACTGACCCACGGCGAGGCCGACGATGGGGAAGAGAACGAAGGTGCTGGCGAACACCAGCGCCTGCAGCCGCCAGTTGGCGAGGCCCGACCACACCGCGCCCGGCGAGAGGCGCGCCCCGTACAGGAAGAAGAGAGCCGCGACGGCGAGGTAGACCAGATCCTCCACGGCGCCGTGCGCCCAACCCCGCGCCGGCGCCAGCAGGCCAAGCGCCACGGCGCCCACCAGCATCAGCAGGTAGCGGTCGATCGGAATGCGAAAGCGCCGAAGGGCGGACATAGAAGATCTCCTATGTCCAAGCAGCTACGCCCTGACTCCGCGATGCACAATTCCGATGACCGCGATAACGTTCATTACGATTCATGATGATAGGCCCTCACTGCACGGAGCGTCCCGGCCGTGAGGGCATCAGGAAAGTCGCGTCTATGTCGGGGTCCAGACGGCGATGACCTGCGTGCCGGCGCCCGGCTCCGACACAATGGTCAGGTCCGCGTCTATGGCGCTCGCGCGGTCGCGCAGACCGGCAAGGCCGAAGCCTTTGGTGACCACGCCAGGATCGAACCCCTTGCCGTCATCCGCTACGGCGACCCGCACGCCGGGCCCCGGCATGGCCGAAAGTGTGACGCGCACGGTGCTCGCCTCGGCGTGGCGCACGGCGTTCAGCATCGCTTCCTGGCAGATCCTCAGGAGCTCATGGGCGACTTCGGTCGGAGGCTCTGGCGCGGAGTCGAGCTGAGCCACGACCTGCGTCTGGCCCAGGCGGCGCACCCCTTCAATGGCGGCCGAAAGGGACGCGATCAGCGAGGGCCGCTCAGCGGTCAGGACGGCCATGGAACGACGCGCTTCGACCAGGTTCTCCGCCGCGATCTTGTTGGCCCGATCGAGCGCTTCGGGCGCAGCGGCCGGGTCGCGACGACCCAGTTCCAGCTGCATCCGAATGGCCGCGAAGCCCTGGGCCAGGGTGTCGTGGATCTCCCGCGCCAGCCGGTTGCGCTCCTGAAGGACGGCGCCTTCGCGCGCCTTGGCCGCCAGCCGCGTCAACTGCAGGGCGAGGGTCGCCTGGTGGCTGAGGGTCCTGGCCAGACTGATCTCGTCTTCGGTCCAACTCTCGCGCTCGGTGTTATGGAACCCGACCGCGCCCAGAACCTCCGACCCTAGCATCAGGGGCGCCAGGAGCAGCGAACGGACGCCGAAGCGCCTCATCCGGTCCCGCACCGCGCCCACGGGCAGATCGGGGTTGTTGGCCGCGTCATCGAAGGCCATCGGGCCGCCCTTTTCGATCAGACGACGCCAGAATGGCCATTCACCCGCCGTGATCACGACTCGCGGTGTGCCCGTCTCCACCGTAACCGCGCCCTCGTGGCACATCATGTGCAGCCTGTTCACCCCCTGCTCGGCGTCGTAGAGCCAGAGCGTCGAGCGGCGCACGTCGAGGTGCGTGTTCGCGGAGCGCAGGACGTAACCGAGAAAACCCTCGAGTTCCGGCTCCGCGGCCAGCATGTCCAATGAAGCGCGGAGGGTTTCGGCGGTGCGCTCGGCCGCCTCGGTGCGCTGGCGCGCCGCCGACGCACGCTCTTCGGAAAGCGCCGCCTCGCGCGCCTTGGCCGCCAGCCGCGTCAGTTGCAGGGCGAGGGTCGCCTGATGGCCGAGGGCCCTGGCGAGACTGATCTCGTCTTCAGTCCAGCTCTCGCGCTCGGTGTTATGAAACCCGACAGAGCCCAGGACCTCCGACCCCAGCATCAGGGGCACCATGAGCAGCGAACGGACGCCGAAGCGCCTCATCCGGTCCTGCACTTCCGCCAGATGCGGGTTGCGGGTCGCGTCATCGAAGGTGAGCGGGCCGCCCTTTTCGATCAGACGACGCCAGAATGGCCATTCATCGTCCGTGATCACGACTCGCGGTGCGCCCGTTTCCACCGTAACCACGCCCTCGTGGCACATCATGTGCAGCCTCATCGCGCTCTGCTCGGGGTCGTAAAGCCAGAGCGTCGAGCGCCGCACGTTGAGATGCTTGTTCGCAGCGCGCAGGACGTAACCGAGAAAGCTCTCGAGCTCCGGCTCCGCGGCCAGCATGTCCAGTGAAGCGCGCAGGGTCTCGGCGGTTCGCTCGGCCGCTTCGGTGCGCTGACGCGCCGCCGACGCGCGCTCTTCGGAAAGCGCCGCCTCTCCCGCCGCGGCTGCGAGCCTCTGCATTTCGAGCGCAAGGGCGATCTGATTGCCAAACGCCAGGGCGAGCTCACGACGTTCAGGAGGATAGTCGGGGCTCTCGCTGGTGTGGCGAAAGACGAGCGTGCCGAGCCAGCGATCACCGATGAACATGGGTACCTGCGCCGCAGTACGGACCTGGTCGGTCTCAATGGCGTGTCGCAGGGTGGGCCCCCACTCGTCGATCAGATCGTCAAAGTCAGCCAATTTCACGAAGGCGATCTGGCCACGCGACAGGTCCGGATCGAGATGCCCCATGGCCGTCAGCCGGGAGAGATAATCGCCTTCCGCAGGCCGGCGGATCTCGCCGCCGTGCCAGGATATCAGCAGGCCGTGGTCTCCCTGGCCGCGGCGGATCCAGATCCCAGCGCCCGCCGCGTCCATCTCGCGCGCGCACATCTTCAGGGCGTCGCCGAGGAACGCGGGCAGATCCTGCTGCTCGGAGAGGCGCTCGAGCATGGCCCGAAGCACCTCGTTCGCCCGGTGCAGGGTGTCGGCGCGGCTGCGCTCCGCCACCTCACGCTCCCTGCCGACAGCAGCCTGTTTGGCCTCCTCGGCGAGGCGGGTGAGATTCAGCGCGACCGCGGCCTGGCCAGCCAGCGCCTGGATGATATCGAGCTCCTCCTCGAGGATATGGCGCGTGTCGGTCAGCCGGATCGTGAAGCGACCAAGGACACGATCGCCAAGCCCCAGCGGGACCGACAGGAGCCGCCGCACGCCAAGACCGAGCAGGTAGAGCCGCTCGTCTTCGTGCATGAGGCCATCGTTCGCCTCCAGATCGAGCAGATGGGGCTTCGAGGTTGGCCCATACATTCGCGAGTCGCGCTTGCGCTTGGGCGTCGGGGTGGAGCCGATTTCCCGCCTGGGGTGCGACGACTGGGCCCCGGCAACGACGCGTCCGTCCTCCACGACGTGGTGGATCCTGTAGTGGTCGGGGCTGTCCGGATCGACGAGCCAGAGGGTGCCGGAGTGGCCGCCAACCACTTCGTACATCGTCAGCAACACGCGACCCAGGAAGGTGTCGAGGTCCTCGACCGCCCCCAGTCGCTCGGAACTCTCGCGGAGCAGGGCGTTGGCGAGGGCGAGCTTCTCCGCGCGCGCCTTCGCCGTGGCGGCCTGCAGCTCGCGCGCGGCGCTGGCTTCGCGAAAGGCCCCGGCGAAGCCGGAGAGGTGCAGAGCCATCGCCGCCCGCTGGGCCAGTCGATCGATCAGCTGACGGTGCTGGTCCAGGACCGGCCGCTCATGGGCGAGGCGAACGATCAGCACCCCAAAGGAGATGTCCGCAAGGACGAGGTCGATGATCACCGACGAGCGGACGCCTGTCTGAAGCAGAAGGGTGTCTTCCGCGTCGGCCAGCCCATCCCGTGCGATGATGCGCTGGCAAGGCAGGCCATCGACCCCGACGCGACGCAGCTCGACCCAGGGCGTTGGCGCCGCCTCCTGCCAGAGACCGGCTCCGGAAAGATTGGGTCGCAATCCGCTTCGGCCTTCGGCCCTCAGGACGGTCTCGGTTTCGAGAGAAACCTCGAGCCTGTACCCAACCGGGGCCTGCGCGTCGCGACGCCAGATACTCGCCGACTCGCCGCCCAGCAGCTTGCGCGTCGCCCGCAGCAGGTCGGCGAGGAAACTGTCGATGTCTGCGGTCGCGCTGAGACGAGCGACACCCTCTTCGAGCACAAGTCTGGCTTCGTCCGACGGGTCCGGCCGCGGACGGGATTCGAAGCGCCCGGTAACCTTGGATCGCGCTTCCATGACGAACAGGGCTTTGTACAGCAGCAGGTACCGCCCGATATTGATACGTTTTGGCGCATAGTGCGAGGGCTGGGCGCAGGGGGCTGTCGAGCAGCCCGAACCAAAGCGCCAGAAGGCGTGGAGCGGGAACGCCTTTCGGTGGGTCTGCCTTCGCCTATCATGGACGCCGATGACGGATCGCGCCCTGAACCCCGACCTGCTGCGCAGCTATATCGCGGTCTGCGAGGCGGGCTCCTTCAGCGGCGCAGCCCGGGCCTTGGGGCTCCGGCAATCGACGGTCAGCCAGCACTTGCAGAGGCTGGAGGCGGCGACAGGCCGGCGGCTGATCGACCGTGACACCCACCGGGTGAGAATAACGCCCCAGGGCGAAGGCGTGCTGGAGCACGCGCGCCGGGTGCTCGAAGCCCATGACGAAATGGCGCGCGCCCTGAGTGGGGCGCCTCTGCGGGGGCGACTGAGGTTCGGGGCCTCGGAGGACTTCGTCCTCTCCGCCTTGCCGAACGTGCTGGCGGCGTTCGTGCGGCGCCACCCCGACGTCGACATGGAGCTGACCGCCGGCCTCAGCGAGGACCTCTATGACGCCTTCGACGCGGGCGATCTGGACATCATCTTCGTCAAGCGCCGCGCCGGCGACGGACGCGGCGTCAGCGCCTGGCGCGAGGCGCTCGCATGGATCGGTCGGCCTGGCTACTGGGTGGACCCGGATTCTCCCCTGCCCCTGCTGCTCTATCCGCTTCCGAGCGTCACGCGCGCCCGCGCCTTCGAGACACTGGACGCCGCCCGTCGCCCGTGGCGCATCGCCTTCACCAGCGGCAGCCTCAGCGCCCTGAGCGCCGCGGCGCGCGCAGGGATAGGGCTGATGCCGCATTCGGTGCGACTGGCGCCGCCGGGTCTCGCGGTTGTCGAGCCCGGACCCAGCCTGCCGCGGCTGCCGGACGTGGAGTTCGTGATCGTAGAGGCCGGGAGAGGTAACGCCGTGGCCGAGGCCCTGACGAGCGTGATCCTGCAATGGGCCGCCTACGGCGCAAGAGGGACGAGGGTTTAAGGCGGCGCTCCGGATGGACTGAGTTCAGTCCTGCGTTCTAGTCTGCTGGCCAGCCAATGGACGGCCAGGGGGGACGTCTTGGAACATACGCTCAGGACAGCGTTTCCGATTGCGTTCCCGATCTTCTTTGTCGGGATGTGGCTGCTGGTCTCGACCCTAATTGGCGCCAAATCGGGCTGGTATGAGTTAGCCAGGCGCTATCCCGACCGCCCAGAGCCAGCCCTTGCGAAGCTCGGCTTCCAGTCAGGGGTGATGGGTCCCACCGGTATAGGCATCAACGGCATTCTGACGGTCAGCGCATGCCGCTCGGGACTGCGGGTCGAAATCTGGCAGGTGTTCGGCCCCTTCAGCAAGCCATTCCTTGTGCCGTGGAACGAGATAAGCGTTCGGCCAAGGCAGATCTTCTTTCACCCGTACGCCAGACTGGGCTTTGGGAATCCGGAAGTCGGCGTGCTGAGCATCGGCAGGGACGTATGGGGTCACCTCGCCGGCCGCGCATCCGCGACGGCTGGATCGACGGTCGCAGAAGCCCTGCCGCCACTCCCCAAAGGACGGATGCTGCGCGCCTACCTCCTACAGTGGCTCGCCGTGACGGCTTTCGGCGCCGCTTTCTTCTTCCTGGCGCCCCGGCTCATGAGCCCGGCTGGACCGCATCCCTCGCTGATCGTCTGCTTCGCCTTGCCGGCGATCGTCTTCGGAATCGGAACGCTGATCCGATACGCGGCCCAGCAGCCTCCGCCCTAAGGCGCTTAGCTAGTGGGCGTGCGCGGAACCGCGGCGCGAGCGGAGGGCGGCGCCGACAGCGCCGAGACCGACAAGCATGAAGGCCCAGGTCGCCGGCTCCGGTACGGCGACGGTCGGCGTCGTGGGTGTGGTCCCGGTCGGAGGCGTGGTATCGGTCGGTGGTGGCGTGGTGTCGGTCGGCGGAGTCGACACCGCCGGTTTCGATCCGAGGAAGCCGGATGGGGACCCGCCAGTGCCCGTGAAGAATGAGGGCGTCGGGCCTCTTTGGGAGGACTCGAACGGTCCGCCGCCCATCCCTGGGATATGGCCGGAATCATAGCCGCCGTTGATGGTGTGGCCTTGATCTCCATCGGGCCCATCGGGGCCAGGGACGCCGCCGGGGGATGGATCCGGAGTTATCGGAGGGGCGAAGGCTCCGCCTCCGTCGTAGACTCCATGCACCGGGCCGGCGCAGGACGCCCCGCAGTCGGACTTGTGTGTGCCCGTCTGGCCGCTGTCGTCGAATTCCTTGTGCCCCCTATGGGAGTGCCTGTCGGACCCCCAATCGGCGAGAGCGCCGCTGCCTAGATGCGGCGCGGCGATCACAAGAGTCGCAAGAAGGACAGCTCCGGCGACTCCCGCAGACGCGCCGATCACGCTCGCGAGCGAATAATCGCGTTCCATAACTCGCCCCAACCCTGGCGCCAAAACGCCACAATTAGCTTGGCCTTAACGCGCGCGAAGGTCCATAGATTTCGAATGGTTTTTGCTGCGCTTTTTGTCGCGCCTGGCGCCGAAAGACGCCTCCCGGCTCAGAGCTGGGTGAGGGTGAAGACGAGAAGAGCGATCAACATGGAGCCGAAGGCCGTGACCGTCGTGAGCCAGACAACCGCAGTCTTGAGGCTCGCGCCGAGGATGCTCGAGCCGTAGGCGCCCCGCAGTGTTTGGAACAGGTTCACCGGAGTCCACAGGGCGACGAGGCCCAGCCACCAGTACACGAAAGGTGGAGGAAGGATCAGGCCGAAGGCGTTTGCGAGGAAGGCGAAGGACAGAAGGTCCATCGCCACCAGCAGGTGGTCGTAGAGGAAGTACCGAGGCTTGTCGCGATAGACGCCGGCCAGCGTGAGTCCAACGATCGGCAGCAACAGGATCGCAGCCCGGTGCGCCCAGGTGAAGAGAACGGCCCAATAATAGTCGGGGTTCGCCGTGGCCTTTCTTATGCCGTCCCGCCACCAGCCGCCCCGATGGTGGGTCGCCGCGCCCGGCGCCTCGGCCGGCAGTCCGGCGGCGACGCGATCGGCCTTGGCCATGGCCGCGGCGTAGCGCGCTGCGATCTTCGACGTCTCGCGTTGGTAGGCGGCTTCGACCCGGGCGGGTTTCTCGTCGGGATCCTTGAGGTCGCCAGCCCGATCGCGGGCGGCCTCGGCAAGATCCTCGTTCCGGTCGTTCAGCGCTTCGCGCCGCATTTCCGCCGCCGCATTCGCGCGTCCCTGAGGCGTGGCGAGCTGCGCGGCTTCTCGCTGGTGCTGGCGCGCGGAGGCCTCCTGCATCTCGTGCGCGGCGTGCTCGGCGGCGAAGATGAACAGCAGCAGGGCCACCAGGAAAGTCCGGAACGGCGGCGCATGCCTCGCAATGCGGTTCTCGATGTAGTCTCGCGCCAGGCGCCCCGGCCGGAAGAAGAGGTCTGGCGCGGTTCGCCGCAGGCGGCCGTCCAGGTGGAAGAGGCCTTCGATCCCCTCCCAAGCCAGGTGGAGGATCGACCGCTTGTGGTTGTCGGCGTCCTGGCCGCACGTATGGCAATAACGGCCCTGCAGCGCGGAGCCGCAGTTGGCGCACGTCGTGCCAGGCGGCAGGTGAAAATCAGACCGCGGGCCAGTGAGATGGCGCAGAGAGTCTGCGACCGCCGCCTCGAGTTCCGCCAGCATTCCGCGCCCCGGAGCTTCTGGGACGCCGACGCTAGCCCAGACGCGCTCCCCATGCACGCCAAGCGTGGCGGGAAGCGCGGCCGCAGCTGGTCGGAAGCTAGTGGGAGTGGGCGACGCTGAGCGCGGGGGTCAGGACGACGCCGGCGGCGATCGCCCAGAAATGGACCCCCGCGCCAGCGCAGACGAAACCGTGCCACACCGCGCGCCGGAACGGCAGTCGGCGCATGTGGAACAGCACCGATCCGGCGCTGTAGATGACGCCGCCTACGACGAGGAGGGCCAGGACGGCCAGCGAGAGGTTGCGGCTGAGGGGTCCGAAGGCGAGGAGGGCGATCCAGCCGAACGCCAGGTAGATGATGGTCCAGGCGCGCTCCGGAACCTTCGGGAACGCCAGCTTGCCGACAATCCCGGCAACGGCGATCGCCCACACCAGGGCGGTCATCCCCACCGCCCAGAGACCCTGCAGCCGCTGGGTGGTGAAGGGGGTGTAGGAGCCGGCGATCATCAGGAAGATCCCCGCCTCGTCCAGTCGCCTCAAAAAGGGCCGCGCGGGCGAGGGGTGGCTGAGATTGTAGACAGCCGAAAAGGCCAGCATGCAGATCAGAGCCACGCCGTAGAGGGCGGCTGCAGCCACGATGCCGAGCTTGTGCGTGGTCAGGGCCTCGCGGACGAGCCAGGCCGCTCCGCCTCCCGCCAAGGCGATGGCCACGACGTGAATCCACCCGTCGACCGCACGCTCCACGGCGTTCGGATAGTGGCCGACAAGGTATTCATCGGGAATCTGGCGGACCATGGACCGCTAAGCCCTACCATGGCCGATCGTTCCAGGCCTCCCGCGCCGGACGATTCATTCTGACAAAGCGATGCGCTGGCGCCCCACCGCCCGGCGATCCAGCACGACTGACAGAGCGAGAATCGGAATGGCGGCGAGGGGGAGCGCCGCGCCAATCCGGCCGGTGGACGTCCAGCCGAAACCCGCGGCGATGGCGAGACCGCCCAACCACGCGCCTGGGCGTAGATCTTGCGCGGTTGTCGTGACCGCCTAGGCTGTGGCCCCGTCGAGCATTTCGGTGAAGCCGCCCGGTGCGTAGGGCCCGATGCAGATCTGTTCGAGCACACCGATGCCCCGGCGGGACCCGTCGCTTGCGCGCACCACCTGCTGGGTGTGCAGGTGCCAGGGCTCCAGCGGGTTCAGCTGCCGCGGATCGAAGGACTCGTGGCCTGTCGCCAGCTCGCCTTTCCACATGCCCTGGCCCCACTGGGGGTGGAAGTAGCCCAAGCCCTTCATCTGGAACTTGAGGATGGGATCAAGCGCGATAGTGCGCACGCCTCCGTCGTGGTCGACCAGGTCGATCTCCGCCGAGTTAGCGAGGCGCGTGCCCGGATGGTACCGAACTCGGTGCCGCGCGGTCGCCATGCGTTGGTCGAGCCCGTCCTCGACGCCTGGAACCTCTGCCTCGCTGGCGTAGAGCGGCGCAACGATTCCCTCGCGCACCAGGGCCTCGCCGTTCTCGCCGTCGAAGAAGATCGCGTGCGTAATGTGGTCTTCCCAGAACAGTGGCGCCCAGAGAAAGAATGCGCCCCGCCGCGGCTGCGGCGCGCCGCCGATCTCGGGTTCACCGACGCCCCGCACGCCCCAGGAGCGGTCCTTCGTGCCATAGCAGACCGCCTCCTCGACATGGATCTCGCCGTCAGGGTCGCGCACGAATCCACTCCAGCGACCGAATTGGTCGAAACGCGTGGAGTCCATCCCCCTGCGGGCGCCCGTCCAGAGCGTTTGTCGGGCCTCCTGGATCGCCGCCGTGCGGGCGGAGAATGTGAGGTCGCAGGAAATGCCGCTCTCGTTGTCCTCCAACACGACGCTCGCGCGCTTCATCGGTTCGATGACCTCGATGCGGAAGGGGCCCACCTGCATCTCAGTCCGCTCGGTCGGCGCGCGGCGCGAGCCGTAGAAGCAGTGCTGCCGCCCGTCCCGTCTCACCACAGAGAAGGCGCAGTCCAGGATGCCGCGATGCGGGTAAATGGCCATGCCGACGCCGAAGTAATACGAGCCGTCGTTGGCGTAGCCGTTGAACCAGGTCCGGTCATACACATTGCGGTCGCTGGTCGCGGGATGGGCGATCGGTTCGGGCGTCTGGTGGATCGGGAAGTCGTCGAGCTTGTTCAGCATGGGCGCGCCTCGGGAGTCAGTCCGGTTTCAGTCAAGAGGGCTGATGGTCTGAGCCGGATCGGCTCGTCGACCTGGCCCGCTCGATCGCGGCGTGGAGATCAATCAGCAGCTTCGCTGTGCGGGATAGCATCAACTTAATAGTTGGCCAACTAGCAAATCTGGAGTCTTATCGCCCGAGCGCCTCCGGGAACCAAAGCGAACATGCATCCCTCGATCCACGCCAAAACCCACCCCGACAAAGCCGCCTACGTCATGGCAGGGTCAGGGGAGATCGTGACCTATGCCGAGCTCGACGCGCGCTCGAACCAGGGCGCCCATCTTTTCCGCTCGCCGGGCGTCGAGACCGGCGACTCGGTCGCCCTCATCATCGACAACAGCCCGCGCTACTTCGAAGCGATCTGGGCCGCGCAACGCTCGGGCGTCCGCTTCACGGCGATCTCTTCCAAGCTGACCGCCGGCGAGGTCGAGTACATCGTGAAGGATTGCGGGGCGAAGGCGCTCATCGCGGGCGTCGCGGTGGCTGACGTCGCACTTGCGCTCGCCCCGCTGATCCCTGGCGTGAAACTCTACATGGTCGACGGCGCCGCGGGTCCGTTCGAGAGCTTCGAGACGGCGCGTTCGAGATTCCCGACGAGTCCGATCGCTGACGAATCAGCGGGCGGCCCGATGCTCTATTCGTCCGGCACCACCGGCCGCCCCAAGGGCGTACGGTCCGCGAACGCGGCGCAGCGGCAGCCGATCGGGGCGGCCAACGGGATCGCGAGCCTGGGGCAAGCGCTCTACGGCTGGACGTCGGAGTCGATCTATCTTTCGCCGGCTCCGCTGTACCACGCCGCCCCTCTCGGCTGGTCGATGGCCATGCAGGCGCTTGGCGGGACGGTGATCCTGATGGAGCGCTTCGACGCCGAGGACGCCCTGCGCTGCATCCAGGACTACAAGGTCACCACCGCTCAGTGGGTGCCCACGCATTTCGTCCGCATGCTGAAATTGCCGCCTGAGGCGCGCGCCAGGTATGACCTCTCGTCGCTGACCCAGGTGTTCCACGCCGCCGCGCCCTGCCCCATCCCGGTCAAGGAACAGATGATCGCCTGGTGGGGACCGATCATCAGCGAGTACTACGCCGGCACCGAGGGCAACGGCTTCACCGCGATCAATTCCCAGGAGTGGCTGGCGCACAAAGGGTCGGTCGGCCGTGCGCTCATGGGCGAGGTCAAGATCTGCGACGAGAACGGCGATCCGCTGCCAACCGGAGACGAAGGCCTGGTCTACTTCGCCGGTGGGGGACAGTTCGAGTACCACAACGACCCCGAGAAGACGGCGGAGAGCCGCAACAGGAACGGCTGGACGACGCTGGGCGATGTGGGCCGAGTTGACGAGGACGGCTATCTGTACCTCACCGACCGCAAGAGCTTCATGATCATCTCCGGCGGCGTGAACATCTATCCGCAGGAGATCGAGAACCTGCTCACCACCCATCCCAGTGTCACCGACGTCGCTGTGGTCGGCGCGCCGCACGAGGAGATGGGCGAGCAGGTGGTAGCGGTCATCCAGCCCGCCGACTGGAACGAGGCGGGCGAGGCCCTCGCGACCGAACTCCTGGCCTTCGCCCGCGCGAACCTTTCCCACGTCAAGGCGCCGCGCAGAATCGACTTCATGCAGGAGTTGCCTCGTCAGCCGACCGGCAAGCTCTACAAGCGCCTCATCCGCGACGCCTACTGGCGCAAAGAGGACGCGCCCATTGTCGCGAGCAGTTAGCCGGCCTCAAGCTGTTTTATGGGCGCTGCGGTTGCGTCCAGCTTCATCTTCAGTCGCTCCGAGGCTCCGGTCAGCATTTCGAGAGCCCGGTCTATCTCCTCGCGTTCGCGCGTCAGGGCGGCGAGCCGCTCCCTGAACATCGGCAGCGCGCGAGCGAACTGCGCGTCGCGGCCGCCGTTGTCGTAAGCTTCGAAGAGCTCGCGGATCTCCTTGATCGAGAAGCCCATCCGTCGCGCGTGGAGGATAAGACGCAGCCGCACCTGCTCCTGGCGCGAATAGATGCGAACCTGGTTGTTCCGTCGTGGGGAAAGCAGTCCCTGCTCCTCGTAGAACCGCAACGCCCTCAGGGTCGCGCCCGACTGGCGGCAGAGCTGGGTGATAGTCAGCGCTTCGCGCAGCGCGGTCGTCGGCATTCCGTTCCTCTCCTGCCTCCGCAGCAGACAAGGCCCATAGATCGTATAGATAATTGTTGGATGGCCAGCTATCTTGTCAATGTCCCTAGGACGACGCCCGTCACGGCGCGAGCCATGGCCGCTGCCGATCGACAGCGGCTTTTCGAAGGGTTCGTGGCTGATTTGAAGGGGGCGAGGGCAACAGGTAACGTTCCGTCTTGATGGAGAACATGCTGCACGCACCGCCGCAACGCCGCCGCACCCAGGCCGAGCGCAGAGACGAGTCCGAACGTGGACTGGTGAAGGCTGCGATCGCCGTAGTGTCCGAAGAAGGGGTCAGCGCCGCGACCTTCGAGGCCATCGGCCAGCGCGGCGGCTACAGCCGCGGGCTCGTCGGGCAGCGCTTCGGCTCGAAGCTCGGTCTGATAGAGGCTGTGATCACCTACCTGCATGACGAGAAGGAAACTCTCGCGACGGGCCCCAGCATCGACAGCCTGCCTGGCCTTGAAGCGCTTCTGACCCATGTCGACCTCTATCTACAGAGGCTGTCGAACCTGGGTGAGCTTGGGGCCTACTTCCGCCTCCTGGCATGGGCCGTGGCGGATATCTCCGCCTTCAGGTCGGCCTTTGCCGCAGCCCACGATCACGTCCGCCAGCGTTTCGAAGCCTGGATCATTCGGGGCCAGCACGAAGGCCACATCCGGTCGGACCTGGACCCAACCGCGGCGGCTCTGATGGTCGGAAGCCAGCTCCTAGGTCTCTCGATCCAGGTGCTGATCGACCCTGAGATGAACATCGATCCCATCCGCGGCACCTGCGTGGCCACGCTGCGTCAGGCATTCTCCAAGCCCAGGGAGGCATGAAAGTGGGCCACGAACCTCACGAACTCCACGAACGGGTGTTCGCATAGGCGTCAGACGGCCGGACGTTCGATGGGCGCCTTGGCGCGCCTCCGAAGTTCAACTGGAAGCGGGCGCGCAGGACGGCGAACGTCTCTTCCCGTGGAGCCCTGTTCGTGGAGTTCGTGAGGTTCGTGGCCCATCTGCGCAACGCAGCCACGATCATAATATTGCTGGCTATCCAACAATCATGTATGAAGCCGATCCGATTTCGAGCCGCAAACGTGAATTTGGAACGCCGATGCCAGCTGCGCCACAGGACATCCTCGCGACCGTCGTCGATCCGAAGGCGCACGCCGACCCGCCGCGAATCAACGCCGCTTACGCATGGCTGCGCCGGAACGATCCCCTCGCCCTGGCCGAACTGCCCGGCCTCGATCCGTTCCGGATCGTCACCAAGCACGCCGACATTCTCGAAATCAGCCGCGACAACCGCCTGTTCCCCTATGGCGACTTTCCCTCGACGCACGCGCCGCCCGAGCAGGTGGAGCGCGGGCGCGCGGCGCGGGCGGCGGGCCGGCCCCTGCTCTACACCCTGGTGCAGATGGATGAGCCGGACCACATGAAGTACCGCGCCCTGACCCAGGCCTGGTTCATGCCGCAGAACATCCGCAAGCTCGAGGCTCACACCCGCGAGCTGGCGCGCGAAGCGGTCGCCCGGATGGAGGCCATGGGCGGGGAATGCGACTTCGTGAACGAGGTCGCCCTGCACTTCCCCCTGCGCGTGATCATGGGGATCCTCGGCGTGCCCCGCGAGGACGAGCCGCGCATGCTCAAGCTGACCCAGGAGCTGTTCGGCGCCACCGATCCGGACCTGCGCCGCAATGAGGGTGGCGCGACGCCTGAGGCCCGGCAGGCGGACATTCAGGCCACGATGGCGGACTTCTTCAACTATTTCAATGCATTGACGGAAGACCGCCGTGCCAGGCCGAGGGACGACGTGGCCAGCACGATCGCCAACGCCACCATCGACGGCCAGCCGATCTCGGCCTTCGACGCCGTCTCCTACTACCTGATCATCGCCACCGCCGGGCACGACACGACCTCGTCCTCTACCGCCGGCGCGATGTGGGCCCTGGCCGAGCGACCGGCCGAGCTGGCTAAGGTTCGGTCCAACCCGGCTCTGATCTCCGGCCTGGTCGACGAGTCGATCCGCTGGACCACGCCGGTCCGGCACTTCATGCGCAGCGCCGCGCAAGACACCACCGTGCGCGGACAGGCCATCGCCAAGGGCGAGTGGCTGATGCTGTGCTACCCCTCCGGCAACCGCGACGAGGAGGTGTTCGAAGACCCGGACGAGTTCCGCGTCGATCGCAGTCCCAACCGCCATCTGGCGTTCGGCTATGGCGCCCACCTCTGCCTCGGCCAGCACCTGGCGAAGATGGAGATGCGCATCCTCTGGGAGGAACTGCTGCCCAGGCTGAGCTCAGTCGGCCTGGCCGGCGAGGCCAAGCTCTCCGAAGCCAGCTTCGTCAACGGCCCCAAGACCCTGCCGATCCGCTACGCCCTGGCCTGACCGGCCCCTTCACCCAAACGGCGTCATTGAGCGGCGGCGTCGCGCCTTCGGAGAGTGTTCATGATCATCGATCTCACCGGCCGCAAAGCCGTCGTCAGCGGGTCCACCGGCGGCATCGGCCGCGCGATCGCGGAAGGGCTGGCCAAGGCCGGCGCCTCCGTCGTCATCAATGGCAGGGGCGAGGCGCGCGTGGCGACTGCGCTGCAGGAGATGCGGGCGGCGCTGCCAGAGGCAAAACTCGACGGCGTCGCGGCGGACCTGGCGACTGCCGAGGGCGTCGCGGCCTTCATCGGGCACGCTGCGGACGCCGACATCCTCGTCAACAATCTGGGGACCGCCGTTCCCAAGCCCTTCGAGGCCTTGAAGGACGAGGATTGGCTGAGCCTCTTCCAGACCAATGTGATGAGCGGCGTGCGCATGACCCGCCACTATCTCCCGGCGATGGTGAAGCGGGGCTGGGGTCGCGTGATCTTCATCTCCAGCGAGTCGGCCGTGAACATCCCCAAGGAGATGATCGACTACGGCATGACCAAGGTGGCGCAGCTGGCGATTTCGCGCGGCCTGGCCGAACAGGTCGCCGGGTCCGGCGTGACGGTCAATGCGGTCTTGCCGGGTCCGACGCGATCCGAAGGTCTTGGCCGCTACGTGAAGGCGGCGGCGGAGTCGCAAGGCGTGACCCAGGAGGTCATCGAGCAGCAGTTCCTGACCGCCTTCCGTCCGACATCCCTGATCAAGCGCTTCGCCACCACCGAGGAGGTCGCCAACATGGTCGTCTATGTCTGTTCGGAACAGGCCTCGGCGACCACCGGCGCCGCCCTGCGGGTCGACGGCGGCGTCGTCCGCTTCGTCGCGTAAGAGCGCCTTCCGCACCGGCCCAGGTTGGCGCTGCGCTCTGCTCAAAATCCAACATTCGAGCTCTGCTGGACGGTTAACGCCGCTCTGGCCGTGGCGTCTGCTTCCGGGAGTTGGATCAAGGGAGAAGCTCGACCCTGAGCGGACCTAAGCGGGAGCGGCAGGCGGGCGCTGACACTCGGCTAACCGTGGCGCTTACGCCTGGGATGAAAGGCCTCGCCTGACGCAAGCCGCGCCACGACTTCGGCGATCTTCGCGGCCCGACGGTCCGGCCCCTTGGCCCAATGGACGCGATAAAGGACCGCATAGCGGTTCGCTGCGTCAAGACTGTCGAAGAACCAGCGCGCATCGGGCTGCGCCTCGAGGGCGGCTACCAGGTCCGGGTCGGGAGTTGCGCGGCCCTGAGGCGGGTACGCCGCCTCCCAACGTCCGTCGGCCTTCCCGCGCGCAACCTCAGCCAAGCCTGCGGGCTTCATTCGACCATCGGCGATCAGACGCTCCACGCGTTCCCGGTTCATCTGGGACCAGGCGCTGCGGGCCTTACGCGGCGTGAACCGAACCTTGTAATAATGTTCGTCCACGCGGCCGAGCTGCCCGTCGATCCAGCCATAGGCGAGTGCGCTGTCGATTGCGTCCGACTTGCTTAGCGTCGTCTCCGGCGCGCCTGGCTTGCCGAACGTCAGCCAGGCGCCAGCGGCGGGTTCCGGTTGATCTGCGAGCCAGCTCTCGAAAGCGTCGGCGTCTCGGAAGGTCAGGAGTGGAAGTTCTTGCGAAGGCACGCGAACTCCAATTTGCGACGTCGCCCGCCATCGGCCGATGGCATGGGAGCTTAATGCGATGGCGCCCGGAGTGACTGCAAGCCGCCCTTTTGCGAACCTCGGATCGCCCGCTTACCTGTAGCAGCGCGTCGCACTAACGCTTGCTCTCTGGCGCGCGTCACCAGCCCCTAAACGTGTAATTCCAGGCGTTTGATGCGTCTTTCTGGCGACCTGCTTCTCACTTCGCCAAGTCTCTGGGCCCGGGCTATTTCGATCCAACAAAGTCCGCGGGCAGGTCCGCCCCCGTCGGTCGGCCGTCAACGATCTGGTCGAGATACTCCGACAGGCCGTAGCCGACCTTCCCGTCACAGCGGTATTCGGTCATCCCTTCGGTGATCCGCGTCGTCAGCTCCGCCCCGTCAGGCGTCTTGCGGCGGTTGCGCAGAGGGACCGGCGATAGCACCCGGCCCTCGACCTGGTACTCCGCCCCGGACTCCGTCCTGATCCGCGAGCGCAGCGCGGTCTGGTAGCCCTCGTTGTCCCAGTCGCTTTCGATGCTGGCTTCCTTGATCAGGTCGTAGACCCCGTCCTTCAGCACCATGCCGCCCTGGCGCACCTGGCCCTCCTCGTTGGCGACCAGCGAGATCATCATCGCAAAGTCGGACCCGAAGTTCATCGGGCACCAGCGGTACCAGTTGATCGCCTGCCAGTGGCGCGGGCCCCAGCTCTTGTCGCGCAGACCGTGACCGGAGACTTCGAAGCTCTCCTCGCCGACGGTGAAGCGGCCCTTCGCGGCCATGTGCTGCTCGTAGTGGGCGCGCGCGAACGACTTCTCCGGGTCGACCTCCAGGGAAGAGCCGTCTTCCTTCACCGTCTCCCCGCCGAACATCGGCGAGACTCCCTCGTAATCCAGCTCCACCGTGCAGGGCAGCTGCGGGTTCGTCTTGAAAGCCTTGGACGGCTCGGCCATCTCGCCTGGCCGCTCGAGCAGCAGCACCTTGCCCGAATAGGTGACGCGCAGTCGCTTGAGCGGCTCGACCACCTCGACCTTAAGCCCGCCGGCGTTCATCTCGGTGTTGCCGCTGATCCTGGGCCGGCCGAACATGAAACCGACCCGCCCGCCAGGCAGGTACAGGCAGATCGAAATCTCCGCATAGCCTTCGTTTGGCCGGTTACCGATGCGGAACCAGCCGCCGACCTTTTGGGCCGGATCGAACATGTTGAAATACATGCTCTCGTTATAGTTGGTCGCTGCGTCGGGAACGTGGGGGAATTCGTCCTGGGGCTCCAGTCTAACCTTGAAGCCTTGTGGAGAACGGGCCATGGCGTCTCCTTCCGGCCGATCAACTCGGCGACGAACATTCTTCGCGATGCGCCCAACCTGGGCTCAATGTCGCGGCGTCAACGCAAGCGCAAAGTCGCGCCCATCCGACTATGCCGCTGACGGCGCTGGCGCCGGCTGTTGGGAGCCGGGGCCGGCGAGCGAGGTGAATTGCGGCGCCATCTTCGGCAGGGCCTCGCTGAGGATCGAGGCCACGCTCCAGGTGTCGGCGGCGGTGACGCTCTCGATCGGGCGCGGTTGGCTGAACAGTTCGAGCGTCTCGGCGCGGGCGCCGAAGATCTGGCCGCTCACGGCCTTGGCCGCAGGCGAGGCCAGCGCCACCGCCAGCTTGGCGGGCTGGTCGGGGCGCAGCGCGGCCTGCATCGCTTTCATCCGCGCCGCGCCGGCTTCGTCCTTGACTGGGATGGTGGCGATCAGGCGCGTCCAGGCGACGGGGGCGATGATGTTGGAGCGGACGTTCTTCGAGGCCCCCTCCATCGCCACCACGCGCGAGAGGCCCATGATGCCGAGCTTGGCGGCCGCGTAGTTGGCCTGGCCGATGTTGCCGATCAGGCCCGAGGTCGAGGTGAAGAGGACGTAGGAGCCCTCGTTCTGGTTGCGGAAGTGCTCCACCGTTGCGCGGCAGACGTTGTAGGAGCCGCGCAGGTGGACATCGACCACGACGTCCCAGTCCTCGTCCGGCATCTTGTGGAACATGCCGTCACGCAGGATTCCGGCCGGATTGATCACGGCATGCAGGCCGCCGAAGGTGTCCAGCGCCTGTTCGAGCATGCCCTTCACCGAGGCCATGTTGCTGACGCTCTCGGAGTTCGCGGCGGCCTCGCCGCCGGCGGCGCGGATCTCGCGCGCCACGGACTCGGCTGGACCTGCAGAACCCTCGTCGCCGCCGCGCTCGCCGCCGCCGAGGTCGTTCACCAGCACCTTGGCGCCTTCTCGCGCCGCAATCAGGGCACACTCCCGGCCGATGCCGTTGCCGCCCCCGGTGACGAGCACCACCTTGCCGTCCAATGCGCCCATTCTGAAAATCCTCCTCAGCTGCGTCCCGCTGTTTTCAGCGTCTCAGCCTCGTTGGGATAGCAGCAACTTACTGGTTGGCCAACAATCAAATCGACTTCTATAACCGGGCCCCTTCCGTCAGGAGTCGCCTCGCCATGCAAACCGTTCGTCTCGGCCGCACCAACGCCGAGGTCAGCGTCGCCGGCCTCGGGTGCGGCGGACACAGCCGCCTGGGCATGGCCCGGGGTGCGGATGTGAGCCACGCCGCGGGGGTCGTCCGGCGCGCCCTCGACCTCGGCGTCAGCTTCATTGACACGGCCCGCGCGTACGGCACCGAGGAAGCGGTGGGCCAGGGGATCGCGGGACGGCGCGACCAGGTGTTCCTGTCGACCAAGGCCAGCCCCCGCCGCGGCGATGGGGCGCTGCTCACCGCCGCCGAACTGACCGAGAGCCTTGAAGGCTCCCTGCGCCGGCTGGGAACTGATCACGTGGACGTCTTCCACCTGCACGGCGTGCAGGGCGCCCAGTACGAGCACTGCGCCAAGGTCCTGGTCCCCGAGATGAAGCGTCAGCAGGCGGCGGGAAAGATCAGGTACCTTGGGATCACCGAGCAGTTCGGCGGCGACACGGGCCACGCCATGCTGCCCCGCGCCCTCGACGACGACCATTTCGATGTGATCATGGTGGGCTTCAACCTGGTCAATCCCTCGGCCCGCAAACGGGTGTTTCCCCTGACCTTGGCGCGCGATGTGGGCACGCTGATCATGTTCGCCGTGCGCCGCCAGCTCAGCGATCCGGAGGCCCTGCGCGATGCGGTGGCCGGCCTGATCGCGCGCGGCGAGGTGGACGGCGCCCAGATCAACGCCGCCGACCCGCTGGGCTTTCTGCGGGATAATGTCGGGATCGGCTCGGCGGTCGAGGCCGCCTACCGGTTCTGCCGCCACGAGCCGGGCGCGCACGTGATCCTCACCGGCACCGGCGACGTCGCCCACCTGGAGGCCAACCTCGCCGCCATACAGGCTCCGCCGCTTCCTGCGGACGTGCTGGAGCGCCTGACGCACCTGTTCGGCAAGGTGGACAGCGTCTCGGGGAACTAGAGCGCCGTCCTCCCCCAAGTGGGAACGGGTTGGGCGACCGGAAGGCGCTCACGCTACCGGGCGCGCTCCGTGGGTGTTTGCACAACCTGGCTAACGCCTCGCTCGCCGGCGATCCAGCATGACCGACAGGCCGAGGATCGGAATGGCGGCCAGGCCGAGCGCCGCGCCGATCCAGCCGGTGGACGTCCACCCGAAACCTGCGGCGATGGAGAGGCCGCCCAACCACGCGCCCAGGGCGTTGGCGAGATTGAACGCCGAGTGGTTGAGTGCGGCGGCGAGCGTCTGCGCGTCGCCCGCGGTGTCCATCAGCCGGGTCTGGAGCGCCGGCACGATGGCGACGATACCGCCCATGAGGAAGAGGTCGACCACGGCGGTCCAGGTCTGGGCGGCGGCCACGCCGAACACCGCCAGCACCACAACGCTCCACACCAGACCACCGAGGATCGAGGCCATCAGCGCGCGATCGGCAAGCCACCCCCCAACGAGGCTGCCCGCGACCATCCCCAGACCGATCACTGACAGGAACAGGGGTACGCTCGCGAGCGGCGCGCCGGTCACCCGCGTGAGGGCGGGAGTGATGTAACTGTAGACGGCGAAGAGACCGCCGAAGCCGACAGCCGCCACGCCCAGGGTCAGCCAGACTTGCGCCCGCTTGAGGCCGGCAAGCTCGCGTGTAGGCGAGGCGCCGCTGTGCACGGGGATGACTGGGACGAACAGGCTCACGAGGGCGGCCGTGAGCAGGCCCAGCCCGCAGACCGCCATGAACGCCGCCCGCCAGCCGAGCCACTGACCCAGCCAGGTTGCAAAGGGCACACCCACGACATTGGCCACGCTCAGCCCCAGCATTACTCTGCCCACCGCCTTGGCGCGGCCCTCCGGTCCTGCAAGGCCGGCGGCCACCAGGGCGGCAATGCCGAAATAGGCTCCGTGGGGCAGGCCGGCGAGGAAGCGGGCGGCCACAAGTGGGACGAACGAGGGAGCCGCCGCCGTGGCGGCGTTACCCAGGGCGAAAAGGATCATCAGCCCGATCAGCATGGCCCGGCGCGGGGCCCTCGCCATCAGAACGGTGATGATCGGAGCCCCGACCACCACGCCCAGCGCGTACGCACTGATCATGTGACCCGCGGTGGGGATGGACACCCCCACGCTCCGCGCTGCGCCAGGCAGGAGGCCCATCGCGGCGAACTCGCCGGTGCCGAGGGCGAAGCCGCCCATCGCCAGGGCGAGCTCCGCCATAGCCGCGCCGTGGGGGGTCCGAACCGGAGGCTCCTCTGCATCGCGCGAAAGCGGCGGCAGAGGTTCGGTCCCCCAACCGGCCTGGTCGTGGGCGCGTTCGTCGAGTTGAAGCTGCATGATAGTGGGCGGTCAGTCCTGCTGGAGCGTCTTTCAACGAAGCGGGAACTGGTCGCCGCAAGAAAGCGCGTTAAATCAAAGAATTAGAGCGCAGCTCCGACGCAATCGGAACTGCGCTCCAGCGAGCGCCAATCAGGCGGCGCGCGCTTGCGGTCCGATGATCCCCGAGGCCGTCATGAGCCGGCGGCCCATCTCCGCGGCCCGGCGTGCGCCCACCGGCTCGGACGCCACCGAAGCATGGGCGAACTTCCGCAGCCTGCCGGCCACCATCACCGTGTGCACGTTGGCGACGCTGCTGTGGAAGACCACGGCCTGGACCGGGTTCGCGAGCGGCGAGGAGAACTCGTGGTCCCAGGAAAGCATCGTCAGGTCGGCGTCCTTTCCCGGCCGGATCGAACCGATGCGGTGATCGAGGCGCAGGGCGCGCGCGCCCTCCAGGGTGGCGCTGAGTAGGATGTCGCGCGCGCCGATGGCCACGCGCTCGGGCATGGCCCCTCCGGCGTGGGCGTCGGCGTTGGCGAGCATGCGCTGGGCCTGAACCGCGAAGCGCATCTGGGAGAACATGTCGGCGCTGACGCTGGAGACAACATCGGTGCCCAGGGTGATGCGCCCGCCGGCGGCCTGGACCCGTCCGGTCACCGGCAAGCCGTGGCCCATCTGCATCTCCACTTCCGGCGTCACCGAGATGCTGGCGCCGAGCTCGACAGCCATGGCGATCTCGTCGTCGCCCAGACGATTGCAGTGGGTGAGGTTGATGTCCGGCCCAAGCAATCCGGCCTCGGCCAGCCGGCGGCCGTGGGGGACGTAGTCCCCGTACACGCCCACGGCCAGATGCATGCTCGCGATGATCCCCAGGGATCGGGCCAGCTCGATGTCCGCCTGGTTCACCTCGTCCACGGCGAAGTCCGGACCGCGCATGGAAAGGCCCAGGGTCACCAGGGCGTCGTCCGAGGCCAGACGCGTCCTGCGCAGGCGCACGATGTCCTGCGGGTGGGTCTCGCGGCTCTGATAGTACCACCGGGAGACATCGTCCCCGGGCGTTCCGTGGCCGAATACCGCGCGGATCCCCGAGGCCTGCAGGGCGTCGATCGCAGCGTCCGCATGCTCGGGCGTGTTGAGGATGTGAGCCCAGTCGTAGACGGTGGTCACGCCGGCCTCGATCTGCTCGATCGCGCCCAGGAGGGTCGCGACGTGCACGTCCTCGGGCCGGTAGTGCTTGCCGGCCTCGCCCAGGATGAACTGGAGATAGTCGCCGAAGGCGTAGTCGCCGCCGCAGCCCTTGATGGTCGTCTGCCACAGATGGATGTGGCTGTTCACGAACCCGGGGATCACCACCTTGTCCACGCCATCGATGACCGCCGCGCCTTCGCAGGCGAGATTCGGTCCGACCTCGGCGATCTTCCCATCCTTGACGAGGATGTCGCCGACGAGATCTCCGATCTGTTCCTCGAGGGTGATCACGTGCGCCCCCCGGATCAGGATCGGCCGGGATGGATCGAGGAGTTCCTCGCGCTGAGCCTCGGCTCGCGGATCGGCAGGCCTGGACACGGTCATTCTACGCACTCCTCAACTCAAATCGGCCGGTTGCAGGCCGACCTCTCGGCAGATCCTTCGGCCGGACTCACCCAGTTCCGCGGCCAGGTCGGCCAGGTCCGGGCAGAGCAGACGCCCGTGACGCTTGCGCCAGACGCCCGCGATCATGACCGAATCGATGTTGCCGGGGTTTGCCTGCATCACGACGCTCGAGACGGGATCGTGGATCGGGTGCAGGTTCAGGGCGTCGCTGCGGACAAGGACGAGATCGGCCTGCTTGCCCGGCGCGATCGAGCCGATGCGATCCTCCTGACCCAGCATGCGCGCGCCCTCGCGCGTCACCCAGCGCAGGGCGTCACGGGTGCGCAGCCGGGCCTTGCCACCGAACGCGCCCCGCTCGCGCGCCGCGATGTTGTCCAGGCAGCGCTGATGGGTCAGGGCCATGCGCGCCACGGTAAGCATGTCAGCCGAATGGGCGCTCTCGATGTCCGCCCCGAGGGACGGGCTCGCCCCCAGGTCATGCAGGCGTCCCACGATTGGGTGGCCGTGACCCGAGATCAGCTCCGACTCGGGCGTGACGGTGAAGCGGACGTCCAGGGCGACGAACCGCTCGAGCTGGGCGTCGCTGAGATCATTGCCGTGCACGATGTTGACGTGCGGCCCGATCAGGCCCTCGGCTTCCAGCCGGTTCCAGCCATCTGGGTCGCGGGGCGGCCCACCGCCCTGATGCATGGAGGCGATCAGGCCGAACTCCTTGGCGAGGGCGAAGTCCTGCAGCGAGACCGCAAGTGTGGCGTAGTGGGGACCGAGGATCGCCATCCCCAGCGAGATCATGCCACCGTCCGCCTCCAGCTCCCGGCGCAGGCGCTCGATCTCATCGCGCGGATGGGGAACCTCCCAATAGGGCGGCTCACCCGGCCGCGGGTCGGGCTTGGGCGTTCCGTGCATGAAGCACGCCCGGATCCCCGAGGCGCGGAGACCGGCGATCGCCGCGTCTGTATGTGCGGGCGTGGGATTGTTGTGGCACCAGTCGACCAGAGTGGTGGCGCCGGAATTTATCTGGTTCAGGGCCCCAAAAAGGGTGGCGATCTGGATGTCCCGCGGCCGGAAGTGGGTCGCGAGCCCGGCATGCATCCAACGGGCGTATTCGGGAAAGGTCCAGTTCGAGGAGATCGAGCGCAGGGCGGTTTGCCAGGTGTGCATGTGGGCGTTCACCAGGCCGGGAAGGACGATGAGATCGCCCCCCTCGACCACTTCGGCGTCCTGCGAGGGCAGATCACGGCCGACCGCAGCAATCACATCGTTCCGTACAAGGACGTCACCATGCACGAGGTCGTCCTCACCCCCCTCCATCGTGATGATGGTCGCCCCGCGTATCAGGACAGAGGTCATCGTCGGACTCCTGGGACTCGAGGCGGACATGCCTCGCGCGGCCGCCGGCGCCTCCCAACGCCCGGCGGCCTCTTCTGCAAACAGCTCGTCTATGGTCTTGCCCTTGGCTGTCGCGGCTGAGCGGTGGATGCGCGGGCCACGAGGTCGGGCTTGAGGACCAGGTCGACGCCGCCCTCGGCGGCGCCTTGGACTTTCTTCAGCAGGATCTCCGCGGACCGTTCGCCCATTTCGCGATGGCGGATGCGCACGGTGGTGAGCGGCGGGGAGATCAGGTCGACGAAGGGCATGTCGTTGTGCCCCACGACCGAGATGTCGCCGGGGCAGGCGAGACCCCGGTCGGCCAGGGCGTCGTAGAGGCCGATCGCCAGAAGGTCGTTGGCCGCCACCACGGCGGTGAGGTCGGGCCTCCGGTCCAAAAGCCGCGAAGCGGCCTCCCGGCCGGCCTCGCGGGAGAAGGCCGTGGCAAGGATCACATTGGCGCCCGGCGCGGGCAGGTGATGCGCCTGCATCGCGGCGCCGAAACCTTCCAGGCGTCCCTTTCCCGTGGAGAGGTTCAGCGGACCGGCGATGTGCCCGATATGGCGGTGGCCGAGTTCGACCAGATGGTCGACCGCCAGCTTCATGCCCCGCGCGTCGTCGCTGACCACCGAGGAGACCCGATGGTCGCCGGCCGCCTCGCTGCGGTTGATCACCACGACGGGCGCGCCCGCCTTGAGGCAGAAGTCGACGAGCGAGTCGCGGCGCGTGACCGTCGCCAGGATCAGGCCGTCGACCTGACGGGCGAGCAGGCGCTCGACGACCAGCCGCTGATGCGCCTCCTCGGAGCCGGCGTTGGCGACGATCGCCACATAGCGCTCGGCGGACAGCACCGCCTCGATGCCCTCGAGTATGGGTGGGAAGACCGGGTTCGTGATGTCGGGCAGGACGACGCCGACGGTCATCGAATTGCGCGTGCGCAGGCTGGCGGCCAGGTCGTTGCGCACGTAGCCGAGCTCTTCGGCTGCAGCCAGGATCCGCGCCGTGACGTCCTCGGACAGGCGATGGCGCGTCGCCGGGTTGAGCGCGCGCGACACGGTGGAGGGGTGCACTCCCACCTTCCGGGCAATGTCCTGCGCCGTATAGCGTCCCGCGCCAGTGACGTGCATTCGATTGCGCATGAGTTGCTTATTCGACTCGGGCGTCCAGCTTGTCAACGTCCATCACGATAACCTGTGCTACCCTCTGGCTCCCTTGACTCTCGCAGCCGGGACATGAAATGGGTTGTGCAATCGAATGCATGGAGAGCCCCATGATCATCGAGCAGGAGCACGAGATCACGCCCGCCGTGGAGCAGGCGATGTCGCGCACGCCTGACCTCCGCCTGCGCGAGGTGATGGCCGCTTTCGTGCGCCACGCCCACGCCTTCGTGCGAGAGGTGCATCCCACCGAGGAGGAGTTCGAGGCCGGGATGAGGTTCCTGGCCGCCCTCGGCCACCACACCAACGACGTGAACAACGAAGTGGTGCTGGCCGCCGACGTGCTGGGCGTCTCGTCGCTGGTCGGCCTGCTCAACAACGAGCGGGGCTGCGGTCAGACTGCCGCGGCGCTGCTGGGGCCCTTCTGGCGCGACAACGCCCCGCACTACGAACTGGGCGCCAACATCGTCCAGTCGGACACTCCCGGCATTCCACTGTTTGTGTCAGGCGTCGTGCGCGACACGAGTGGCGCTCCGATCACGGGCGCATCCGTGGACGTCTGGCACGCCTCGCCAGTCGGCCTGTACGAAAACCAGGATCCCGAGCAGGCGGAGATGAACCTCCGGGGGCTGTTCAAGACCGACGCGCAGGGCCGCTTCCATTTCCGCTCTGTGCGGCCGGCGGGCTATCCGGTGCCGACCGACGGCCCGATCGGCGATCTGCTGCGCGCCCAGCTGCGCCACCCCTTCCGGCCCGCGCACATCCACTTCATGGTCACCAAGCCGGGCTTCAAGACGCTCGTCACCCAGATCTTCTCGGACGACGCCGAACATCTGGAGACGGACGTCACCTTCAGCGTCATCCGCTCGATCGTGGGCCGTTACGTGCGCCACGAGAGCGGACCGGCTCCGGCGCCCGACGTCACGTCGCCCTACTACACCCTCGAATACGACTTCGTGCTCGAGGCGGGCGAGATGCGCATCCCCGTTCCCCCGATCCGCTGAGCCCGCCAATGACAACCGCTTCCCTACCCCTCGCCGGCAAGGTGGCCGTCGTGCTTGGCGGGTCGGGCGCCATCGGTTCCGCCGCCGGCGCCCTCTTGGCCGAAGCCGGCGCGCGAGTCGCAGTGGTCGCCGCCCGGGACGCCGCAAGGGCAGCGCAGGTCGCCGGCGCGCTGATGGGCGGGCCTCATGGAGCCTATGCCGCAGCGATCCAGGACACCCAGGCTCTAGGAGACCTCGCCAAGGCCATCCGCACCGAGATGGGTCGCGCGGACATCCTGGTGAACTCCGCCGGCATGACGCGCCCGGTCCCCCACGCGGACCTGGACGCCCTGACCGACGAGATCTTCGACGAGGTGATGGCCGTGAACTGCCGCGGCGCCTTCGCGGCGGTCCGCGCTTTCGCCCCGCTCCTGCGCGAGAGCGGCGACGGCCTGGTCGTCAACATCTCCTCGATCGCGGCGACTACCGCCGTGGGTTCAAGCATCGCCTACTGCGCCGCCAAGGCGGGCATGGACGTGATGGGCGCGGCCCTGGCTCGCGCCCTCGCGCCAGCCATCCGCGTGCTGACCATCTCGCCGGGCGTGGTGGACTCCGACTTCGTGCCGGGCCGCGACCGTGCATGGAGCGACAAGGCCGCCGCCTCCACGCCGCTGAAGCGACTGGCCAGCGCCGAGGACGTCGGCAGGGCGGTCCTGGCCTGCGCCGTCAATCTTCCGTTCTCGACCGGATCGGTGATCCAGGTCGATGGCGGCCGCCACCTCTGAGCGAGACCGAGGCATGCTGGAAAAGCCGATCATCACCTGCGCCATCACCGGCAACCTCACCACGGTCGAGCAGAATCCGCACTTGCCGGTAACGCCCGAGCAGATCGCGGAGGCGGTGCTGGAGGCCGCCGAGGAAGGCGCCGCGATCTCTCACATCCATGTGCGTGACCCGGCCACCGGCCGCCCCTCGATGGAGCTGGACTACTACCGCGAGGTCATGGACCTGGTGCGCCGCCGCAACCGCGACGTGGTGATCAACCTGACCACGGGACCGGGCGGGCGGTTCGTCCCTGGCGAGGAGGATCCCAGCGCCGCCGGCCCCGGCACCACGCTTTGCCGGCCCGAAAAGCGGGTCGAGCACATCGCCATCCTCAAGCCGGACATCGCCACGCTGGATCTCAACACGATGAACTCCGGCGAACAGGTCGTGATCAACACGCCGCGCAACGTCGCGCGCATGGCCCGCGTCATCCGCGCCGCGGGCGTGACGCCGGAGATCGAGCTCTTCGACTCCGGCGACGTCCACCTCGCCCGCGCCCTGATCGCCGCCGGCGAACTCGAGGGGCCGGGACTGTTCTCGATCGTCATGGGGGTGCGCTACGGCTTCGACGCCTCGCCCGAGACCCTGATGTACGCGCGCAACCTGCTGCCGGCCGGCGCCCTATGGACGGGCTTTGGCATCGGCCGCTCGGCCCTGCCCATGGTCGCCCAGTCCTGGCTGCTTGGCGGCAATGTGCGGGTCGGCATGGAAGACACGGTCTACATCGCCAAGGGCGAGCTGGTGCGGTCGAACGGCCAGCTCGTCCGACGGGCTCGCGAGATCCTCCAATCCCTTGGTGTTTCCCCCGCCACGCCCGCCGAGGCGCGCCGCGCGCTCGGCCTCGCCCCGGTCGCTTAGGAGGTCTGCGTGCAACGACTGAGAGTCTATGAGAAAGCCGCCGACATCGGCGCTCTGAAACTCGCCCTCGAGTCATGGGACCCGCCGGCCGCCGGGCCGGGCGAGGCCGTGGTCGAAATCCGCGCTTCCGGGGTCAATCCCTCGGACGTCAAGGCCACGCTGGGCGCGATGCCTCACGCCGTGTGGCCGCGCACGCCCGGCCGCGACTGGGCCGGCGTCGTCATCGATGGACCCGCTGAGCTGAAAGGGCGCGCAGTATGGGGCTCGAGCGGTGAGCTCGGGATCCGCAGGGACGGCGGCCACGCGAGCCATCTTGTCCTGGATGTCGCACAAGTCCGGCTCAAGCCGGAGACCGTCAGTCTGAGCGAGGCGGGCGCTGTCGGGGTGCCATTCGTCACGGCCTATGAAGGCCTGCGCCGCGCCGGACTTCCCGGCGCCGGAGACGTGGTGCTCGTGCTGGGCGCCAACGGCAAGGTGGGCCAGGCGACGATCCAGATCGCGACCATGCTGGGCGCGACGGTGTTCGGCGTGGAACGGTGGGCCGAAGCCTATGGCGGCCACGCCTCGGCGCCGGTGCGGATGATCGCGGCCGACGCGGAGGACCTCGCGCAGGTCGTGCGCGACGAGACGGACGGCCATGGCGCCGACATCGTCTTCAATACGGTCGGGAGCCCCTATTTTCAGAAGGCGAACGCGGCCATGGCGCTGCGCGGCCGGCAGATCTTCATCTCCACGATCGAGCGGCCCGTCCCGTTCGACATCCTGGAGTTCTATCGCGGGCAGCGGACCTACGTCGGCATCGACACCCTGGGCATGGACGGGCGCGACAGCGCGCAGATCCTGGACGCCCTGGCGCCGGGTTTCGAGAGCAGGTCACTTCGCCCCTTCCCGGTGCTCGACGCCGCTGTCTATCCTCTCGAGCGGGCGAAGGACGCCTACGCCGCAGTCCTTTCCGGCGCCCGCGACCGCATCGTGCTCGCCCCATGAAGGTCACCCGTCTGGCCGACGCCCCAGCCTATTTCCCCGCGAACCACTTCGACATGAGGTGCCTGAGGCTGCAGGGTCACGAGGCCGGGCCGAGCGACACCCTGTGGCTGGGACTTTCCCAGCTTCTGCCGGGCGGCCGAACGACGCTGGACGCCGCGGCGGTCGAGAAGCTCTACGTCGTGCTGGAAGGCTCTGTGACCGTGTCGAACGGAGAGGAAGAAGTCACCCTGGAGCCCTGGGACTCCTGCCGTATTGCGCCCGGCGAGGGCCGGCAGCTGGAGAACCGGACCAACCGGCCGGCAAGCATCCTGCTGGCGATGCCCCTGACCTGAAGCGGGGCGGAAGAAGCTCCGCCCCGTCCCCTTAGCTCCTACGCCACCTTCACCCGCGCGGCGCTCTCGGGCAGGTCGGCGCCGAACGCGCGCTGGTAGAACTCGGCCACTGTCGGGCGCTCGAGCTCGTCGCACTTGTTCAGGAAGGTGAGGCGGAAGGCCAGGCCCAGGTCGCCGCCGAAGATTTCGGCGTTCTGGGCCCAGGTGATCACGGTGCGGGGGCTCATGACGGTGGAGATGTCCCCGTTCATGAAGGCGTTGCGCGACATATCCGCGACGCGGACCATGGCCGCGATCTGACGACGGCCCTCGGCGGTCTTGCCGTAGTTGGGCGCCTTCGCCAGGACGATCTCGCCCTCCACGTCGTGAGGCAGGTAGTTGAGGGTGGTGACGATCGACCAACGGTCCATCTGACCCTGATTGATCTGCTGGGTGCCGTGGTAGAGCCCGGTCGTGTCGCCAAGGCCGATCGTGTTGGTGGTCGAGAACAGCCGGAAATATGGATTCGGCCGGATCACCCGGTTCTGGTCGAGCAGGGTCAGGCGGCCCTGAGCCTCCAGCACACGTTGAATGACGAACATCACGTCCGGACGGCCCGCATCGTATTCGTCGAACACCAGGGCCATTGGACGCTGCAGGCACCAGGGCAGCATGCCCTCACGGAATTCGGTGACCTGCTTGCCTTCGCGAAGAACGATGGCGTCCTTGCCCACCAGGTCGATGCGGCTGACATGGCTGTCGAGGTTCACGCGGATCATCGGCCAGTTCAGCCGCGCCGCGACCTGCTCGATGTGGGTCGACTTGCCCGTACCGTGATAGCCCTGGACCATCACCCGGCGGTCGTAGGCGAACCCGGCGCAGATCGCCATCGTCGTCTGCGGGTCGAATCGGTAGGCCTCGTCGAAATCCGGGACGTGGCTGTCCCGGGTCGAGAAGGCGGGGACCATCATGTCCGAGTCCA
The DNA here is from genome assembly GCA_036488935.1 of Caulobacteraceae bacterium. GTDB lineage: Bacteria > Pseudomonadota > Alphaproteobacteria > Caulobacterales > Caulobacteraceae > Acaudatibacter. The sequence continues at coordinate 47,652 of DASXGR010000047.1, forward strand.
CGCCAAAGGTGTCGCGGATCGAGACCTTGCGGTCCGGCGTCAGCGTCAGGAGCGGATCTTCGGAGGTTTCGAGGGCGACGGGCATGGCGGGGTTCACTAACGCGGCCCTTTGGCGGACGCAAACGCCGCGGGGCGAGTTGACGCAGGATCAGACGATCTTGGCTTTTTGCAGGGTCTTGTAGGCGCGGATGACTTTCTGCAGGCGTCCTTCAGACGATCGGTCGCCGCCGTTCGCGTCGGGGTGGCATCGCTTGACGAGGTCCAGATAGCGGGCCCGGATGGCCGGGCCGTCGGCGGACGGATCGAGGTCGAGGTCGTCGAGGGCCACGCGCTCGAGCTTGCCGAGGCGTCGATCGGCTGGAGCTGCGCCGCCCGTGCGCCGCTGCTGTTCGGCGAACATACCGAGGGGGTCGTGAAATTCGCCCCGCGAGGCGCCGGCCTCGCGGTTGCGCGCGCCGGCCTTGAAGGACCAGGTCGGCCGTCCGCCGGTCGCCTGGTCCTTGATGATCTGCTCGGCCACCTCGGTTTCGCTCATGCCCGAAAAGAAGTTCCAGCTACGGTTGTACTCCGCGGCGTGCGGAACGCAGAACCAGTAGTGATCGCCCGGAAGGTTGCGCGACTTGGGCGCGCGCGTGGTGGCAGGGGCGTGGCAACCGACGTGATCGCACAGCCGCTCGCCCGGCTGGGTGCGATGTGTCGAGGCCTCTTCGTCCGCCGCCTTTGGGGGGCGAACGCGGATGTCCACAAAGCGTGGCCTGTACTTGAACCCCTGCGGCATGCCGAAGATTAGGGGCGCCGAAGGAAGCAGTTCAAGAATTGACAAGACGGTTCCTCGCGACGACCCTTTCGGCCATGGGTCCAGTCGCCAGCGCCATCCGCGACAAGCTTACTGCCGCCCTCTCCCCCACCCTGCTGCAGATCGACGACGAGTCCGCGCGTCATGCGGGCCATGCCGGCTCGCGCGAAGGTGGCGAGAGCCATTTCCATGTCACGGTGGAGTCGCAAGCCTTTGCCGGCCAATCCGCCGTCAGCCGCCAGCGGCGCGTCTACCAGGTGCTCGCGGAAGAACTGAAGGGTCCTGTACACGCACTGTCGCTGACACTGCGCGCGCCGGGCGAGGCGTCGAAGTCGTAGGGTTTCAGGCGACCTTAAGGGCGGCCGCCAGGGTGTCGGCGAGGTCCTTGGCGCGGTAGGGCTTCTGCAGAACAGGCGCGCCCCGATCCGCGTCGCGCAGGCCGGCGTCGCCATAGCCGGTGCAGAAGATGATCGGCACGTTCTTGGCCCGCAGGACGTCGGCGACGGCGAACACAGGCTGGCCCGCGAGATTCACGTCCAGGAGAGCCGCGTCCAAATCCTTTGCGTCCTCCGCCAGGTCCATCGCGGCCTGCAGGCCGTGGGCGGGCCCAACGACGGAGCAGCCAAGGTCAGCGAGCATGTCCTCGACGAGCATGGCGATCATCATCTCGTCCTCGACCACAAGGACGCGGCGGCCCTTGAGCCCGTCGTTGTCGTTCATCCTCGCTTGTCCGCCTGTGACACCTCGTCGCGGAGCCTAGAGGAAGCAGCGGGGCTGCGCAAACCCTCTCCCGAACGCTCCACAACAAGCGGATTTAAAGAGCTTCGTTCTCCGGAAGCGGCTGGCTGACGCGTAGAAGCGTGACCTGGTTGCGCTGGCGACGCAGGACCTGGAAGCGGTGGCCATGGAAGAGAAACCGCTGGCCCGGTTCCGGAATCGCGCGCGCCTCGTGGATGACGAGCCCCGCGACGGTCACCGCATGCTCGTCCGGCAGGTTCCAGTCCATGGCCCGGTTGAGATCGCGAATGGTGACGTCGCCGTCTACATGTACTGAACCGTCGGGCTGGCGGCGGACGCCCTGGACCGGTTCGTCGTACTCGTCTTCGATCTCGCCGACGATCTCCTCGAGGATGTCCTCCAGGGTGACCAGGCCCTGAAGCGCCCCATACTCGTCGACCACCAGGGCGAAGTGCGCACGCCGCTTCAGAAAGACGGCGAGCTGGTCCTTGAGGCTGGTGGTCTCAGGGATGAACCATGGCGGGCGCATGAGGGTCGCCACATCGATCTTCTCGGCGGAGCCGCCCGCCTGGACCAGGCCCTTGAGCACGTCCTTGGAGTGCACGACGCCGATGATGTTCTCCGGTTCGCCGCGGTAGACAGGCAGGCGCGTATGCTCGGCGTCCATCACCCGGGCGACGAACTCGCGCGGCGGCAGGTCGCCATCGAGCATGATGATCGACTTGCGGTGGACCATGATTTCCGAGACGTCGACGTCGGAGAGGTCGAGGACGCCACCCAGCATCTGGCGTTCGCGCGATTCGAACGCCCCCTCGGAATGGTGCAGGGCGACCGCGCCGCGGATCTCCTCGCGCGCGGCGAGGACATCTGCGCCCCGTTCGAGCCGGACGCCGAACAATCCGAGGGTCAGACGCACAACCCATTGCACCGCCGCGATCACCGGCCCCAGGACGCGCGTGGCCAGGAGGATGGGGCTGGAGATGGCGCGCGCGACGTCGTCCGCCTTCACGATCGCCAGGGTCTTGGGCATCACCTCGACGAACACGACCACCAGCACGGTCATGATCCCCGTGGCGATGGCTACGCCCTCGGCCCCTGGGATTGCGTGGGTGATCGCCTCCGTGGCGAGGGAAGAGGCGAGGATGTTGAGGGTGTTGTAGCCGATCAGCACCGCGCCGATCATCCGCTCCTCCTTGGCCAGGAGGAGGTTGACCCGCCGGGCAGCCGGATCGTGCTCGCGCTCGAGCTGATGCATCCGGCCACGGCTGGCGCGGGTGAGAGCCGTCTCGGCGGCCGAGAAAATTGCCGAAACCGCCAGAAGAGCCAGGATCACCAGCCCCATCAGGGCGACGGCGGCGGTCACGGGCGGGCGCCCTCCGCAACAAGGAATTCCTGCAGCGATCCCCGATCGACCCCGCGGGCGACGAAGGCTTCGCCGAGGCCGCGGACAAGGATGAATGTGAGCTCTCCACCCTCCGCCTTCTTGTCCTGAGCCATCGCCTCGATCAGGGCGTCGGCCTCCGGGGCGGTCGGGAAGACCTGATCGAGGCGGGTAGGCAGACCCGCGGCTGCGATCGCCGCTTCGGCGCGTTGGACGTCCTGGCGTGGGCACAAGCCCAAGGCGGCCGAAAACCGGAACGCCTGGGCGCAGCCAAGGCCCACAGCCTCGCCGTGTTTGAGCTCGTCGCCAAATCCGGTCACCGCTTCCGCCGCGTGCCCGAACGTGTGGCCGAGGTTCAGCAGCGCGCGGCGACCGCCCTCGCGCTCGTCCTCGGCGACGATGTCCGCCTTCATCTCCACGCACCGCGCCACGGCCTGCGCAAGGGAAGCGCCGCGCAGGTCCAGAACCTCGCCGCCGTGCGCCTCAAGCCACTCGAAGAAGGCGAAGTCTCCAAGCAGACCGTACTTCAGGACCTCGGCATAGCCGCAGACCAGCTCGCGCCGCGGCAGGGTAGCCAGCACGTCGAGGTCGGCCAGGACGAGGCGCGGTTGGTGGAAGGCTCCGATCAGGTTCTTGCCGCGCGGGGAGTCGATGGCGGTCTTGCCGCCGACCGACGAGTCCACCTGGGCGAGCAGGGTCGTCGGGACCTGGATGAAGTCGACACCGCGCTTGAGGATCGCGGCGGCAAAGCCCGCCAGGTCGCCGACCACGCCGCCGCCGAAGGCGATGATGCGGTCGCTACGCTCCACGCCCAGCGCCAGCAGGCGATCGCAAAGGTCGGCGAGGCCGGCGAAGCTCTTCGTCTGCTCGCCCGGCGGAATGACCACCGCAGGGCTCTCCACCCCTGCCGACCGCAGAGATCCGCACAACGCCTCGCCGTGCAGGGCCGCCACGGTCTCGTCCATCACGACCGGAGCGAACGGGCGCCGGAGCAGTGGGCGTACGTGCGCGCCCGCCTGAGCGATCAGGTCCGATCCGACCAGGACATCATAGGCGCGCCCATCCAGGGCCACGCCGAGAGTGCGCACGTTCACGATGAGCAGGCCGCCGAATGATGGCGCGACAGGGCCGCGACGATCGCCTCCACGGCGATCTGGTGAGGGAAATCACCCACCTCCACGGTCAGGTGGGCGGTGGCGAAGGTGGGATAGCGGTCGCGCGCGTGGGCCTCCAGGACCTCCATGGGATCGCGCCCGACCAGGAGAGGTCGATGGTCACGGCGCGCCACCCGGCGGGCGAGCACCTGCAGGTCGGCCTTGAGCCAGACCGTTAGCGCCTTGGCGCGAAGGAGCTCGCGCGTGAGGGGCTGGGCAAAGGCGCCGCCGCCGGTGGCCAGAACGTGCGGCGACTCTTCGAGCAGACGCGCGATCACTCTCCGCTCACCATCGCGGAAGGCAGGCTCGCCCATGCCTGCGAAGATGTCGGAGATCGACTGTCCGGCCGCCGTCTCGATCTCGTTGTCGGCGTCGCGGAAAGGCATGTCCAAAGCGAGGGCGAGCCGCCGGCCGATGGTGCTCTTGCCCACGCCCATCAGGCCCACGAGGGCGATGGTCTTGTCTGTAATGTGCGGTGGGGCGCTCATGGGACTGTCAGGATTACAACATGGGACGGCCCAGGCGAATGGTCGAGGCGTCGTGATGGCGTCCGACGCCCATCTCGCCTCGGCGCAAAGCATGTTCCGTCGACCGAGGAGCCGCCCCGCGATGTTCTTTGCCTGGACTGCGTTCTATCAGACGATCGGCTCGGCCTCCGCCGCCCTGGTCGGCCTGCTGTTCATCGTCGCCACTCTCTCGTCCCGTCAGCAGCAGGGTGGCGTGCACCTGGGCGTGCAGCTCTTCATGACCCCGACGGTGTTCCATCTTTCGCTGGTGCTGGTCGTTAGCGCCCTGGCGCTGGCGCCCCTCTCCCCCACGTATCGGCCGGCGGCCGCCATGACCCTGGTCGCGCTGGTCGGCTGCGGCAATTCCATCCCCGTGGCGATTCGGATCGCCCGCCTGCCCAACCCGAGCCACTGGTCCGACTTCTGGTATTACGGTGCGGCGCCGGGCGCCGCGTACCTGGCGCTGGCTGGTGCGACGGGCGCCGCCTGGGCTGGAGCGGGTCAAGCCGCACATTGCGTCGGGCTGGCCGTGCTCATCCTGCTGGCGCTCGGGATCCGCAACGCTTGGGACCTCGTCACCTGGCTCGCGCCGCGCCGGCCGGGGTGAGCGAGGCGAGGCGTCCAGCGGCTCGTGCGTTGGCTCCCGCACGCCTAGGCTTGCGGCCCAACTTTCCTGACGAAAGCCGGACCAGATGTATCTCGAGCGACTGAGGTTGGACGGCCGCACGGCGTGGATCACTGGAGGCGCGCGCGGGATCGGCCTGGCCGCCGCCGAGGCGCTGGCGGAGGCGGGCGCGCGCGTGACGATCTCCGACCGGGACGAAGCAGCCCTGACGGAGGCGCGGAGCGCCCTTATCGCAAAGGGATTCGATCCGGCGATCGAGGTGATGGACGTCACGCGACCGGTTGAGGTCGAAGCGGTCGCCGACCGCATCAGTCAGCGCGAGGGGCGGCTCGACATCCTCATCAACAACGCCGGGATCGCGCGCAGCGAGATCTCGGCGGAGGATATGGAGGACGAGCGGTGGCTGAACGTCCTCGACGTCAATCTCAACGGCGCCTTCTGGTGCGCCCGCGCGGCGGGCCGGCGCATGCTGGCGGCGGGCGCCGGGGCGATCGTCAATGTCGGCTCGATGAGCGGGGTCATCGTCAACCGGCCGCAGGGCCAGAGCCACTACAACGCCTCCAAGGCGGCGCTGCACCAGTTGACGAAGTCCCTCGCCGCCGAGTGGGCGGCGCGCGGCGTGCGCGTCAATGCAATCGCCCCGACCTACATCCGCACGCCGCCCAACGCCTTCGCCGACCCGAACTCGGAGATGTATCGCCGGTGGATCGACGGAACGCCGATGGGCCGGCTGGGCGAGCCCGAAGAGGTCGCCTCGGTGATTCTTTTCCTGGCCTCCGATGCGTCGAGCCTGATGACCGGAGCGATCGTGATGGCCGACGGCGGCTATAGCTGCTGGTGAGAGCCGCCCTTAAGGGTCCCGAAATCCGCGAGGTCCAAAGTCATGGCATGAGCGCCGACGCCTGGACCGAAGCCTTCCTGGAGATGATGTCCGCCGAGCGCGGCGCGGCGGCCCATACCCTGCGCGCCTACGCCAACGATCTCGCCGACGCCGCCGCCTTCCTCGCCGCCCGAGGCTCCAACTTCCGACAGGCCGCGCCGGAGGATCTGGAGGCGTATTTCCGATCCCTCGGCGAACGGGGGCTGGCGGCGTCGACAGCGGCGCGGCGGCGCTCCGCCCTCAGGCAATTCTACCGATTCGTCCTGGACGAGGGCTGGCGCGACGGGGATCCCACCGCGCGGGTGGAATCGCCGCGCCGCGGCAGACCCCTGCCCAAGATCCTCAGCCGGGCCGAGGTCGAGCGCCTGATCGCCGCAGGGCTGGCGCGCGACGGCGCGGACGGCGCGCGGCTGGGGGCGATGATCGAGCTGGTCTACGCCTCGGGCTTCCGAGTCTCCGAGCTGGTGGCCCTGCCCCTGGGGCCGTTCCTGAAGGATCCGGATCACCTGATCATTCGCGGCAAGGGCGGCAAGGACCGGCTTGCGCCCCTGAGCACGGCCGCCCGCCGCGCGGTCGCCGCCTACCTTCCCCTGCGTGCAGCCCACTTGCCCAGGGGGGCGAAGAGCAGTCCCTGGCTGTTCCCGTCCCGCGGAAAGAGCGGCCGCCTCACCGAGAGGCGGTTCGCCCAACTGCTCGAGGCGGCCGCGATCGACGCCGAGATCGATCCGTCGCGCGTGAGTCCGCACGTCCTGCGCCACGCCTTCGCGACGCACCTGCTGGAGGGCGGGGCGGATCTGCGGGTGGTGCAGACCCTGCTCGGCCACGCGGACATCGGCACGACGCAGATCTACACCCACGTGACCCAGGACCGTCTGCGCGCCCTGGTCGAGCGCGCGCATCCGCTTTCGCGTGGCGTGCGGTAGACGCAGCGGCTAGCGATTTTCGCCTTCGCGCCATCACGCTACACCGCTGCCATGACGTCACGAGACTCCCGCGTCGCGCCCACCCGAAGGGGCCTCGGGCAGTGGCTGGCATCGATCGGCGCCGCCCTTGCCGCTCCCCGCGCCCTCGCCCAGCCCGAGGCGCCCTACGAGGTGGTCGTGACTTCGAACGTCATGATCCCCATGCGCGACGGGGTGAAGCTGGCGACGGACATCTATCGGCCAGCTCGCGACGGCAAGCTGGTCCCAGGCCGCTTTCCCGTGATCCTTGAGCGCACGCCTTACGGCAAGACGGTGGTGAGCCGCTCGGAGCTGAGCGTGGCCGATCCGACGCCCAAGAGCCGCGCGGAGGTCGCCAGGTTCTTTGTCAGCCGTGGCTATGTGGTCATCTACCAGGACTGCCGCGGCCGCTACGGCTCCCAGGGCGAATTCGTGAAGTACCTCAGCGACGGCGCGGACGGGTACGACACCTGCGCCTGGATCGTCCGCCAGCCGTGGTGCGACGGCAAGATCGGCACCATGGGCCTGTCCTACGCCGCCCACACCCAGGGCGCACTGGGCTGCGCCGGCGCGCCAGGCGTGTCGGCGATGGTCATCGACTGCGGCGCTTTCGCCAACGCCTACCAGGGGGGCATCCGCCAGGGCGGCGCCTTCGAGCTCAAGCAGGTGACCTGGGCGGTGCCGGCCGCCATCGAGAGCCCGCAGGTCGCGAATGACCCGCTTCGGCTAAAGGCGATGAAGGCGATCGACCTGCGCGCGTGGTTCGCCCGCATGCCGTGGAAGAAGGGCCATTCGCCGCTCAGCGACGCGCCCGAATACGAGGACTACGTTTGGGACCAGTGGGAGCACGGGAACTTCGACGCCTACTGGAAGCAGATCGGCATCTACGCGGAAGGCTTCTACGATCAGTTCGTCGACGCTGCGATGACCCACATCTCCGGCTGGTACGATCCCTATTCGCGCACCGCGACGACCAATTACATGGGGCTCTCGCGGCGCAAGCGCGGGCCGGTGCGTCTGATCATCGGCCCCTGGACCCATGGCGATCGCAGCCTCACCTACGCTGGCGACGTCGACTTCGGGCCCCAGGCGACGCTGGACGGCAATGTCGCCCCCGACTTCCTGACCCTGCGCCTCCGCTGGTTCGACGCGTGGCTGAGAGGCGAGCGCAACGGAGTCCAGGGGGATCCCGCGGTCCGCATCTTCGTTATGGGCGGCGGTTCTGGGCGCCGCAACGCGCAGGGGCGGCTCGATCACGGCGGCCGATGGCGCGCAGAACGGGACTGGCCGATCCCCGACACGCGCCTGACCGAGTACCACTTCCACGGCGACGGACGGCTCTCGACCCGGGCGCCGGCGGCGGACGCCGCGCCGCTTGTCTACGACTTCGACCCCGACCACCCGGTCCCCAGCATCGGCGGCACGATCACCTCGGGAAAGCCTGTAATGGTCGGAGGCGCTTTCGATCAGGTGGAGGGCCCGAGGTTCTTCGGTTCGCGCGCACCCTACCTGCCGCTCGCGGCGCGGCCGGACGTGCTGGTGTTCGAGACCGAGCCGCTGAGCGAGGAGGTGGAAGTCACCGGCGCGATCGAGGCGCGGCTGTTCGTCGCCTCCGACCGGCCCGACACCGACTTCACGTTCAAGCTGATCGACGTCCATCCGCCCAGCGAAGACTATCCTGAGGGCTTCGCCATGAACCTGACGGACGGGATCCTGCGCGCTCGCTACCGCAAGTCGTGGGAGCATCCGGAGATGCTGACGCCCGGCGAGGCGCAGGAGGTCCGCGTCGACGCCTTTCCGACCTCAAACCTGTTCAAGGCGGGGCACCGGATCCGGATCGACATCTCATCCAGCAATTTCCCGCACTTCGACGTGAACCCGAACACAGGCGCGCCTGAGGCGCTCGGACTGACGCGGCAGGCGGCGCGCAACACCCTCTTCGTCGACGCCTCCCGTCCGTCGCGGGTGATCCTGCCGATCATCCCGCCCAGACCCGCTCCGACCTGAACGTCCGCTCCGCCGGCACGACCAGGGAAAAGAAAAAGTTCAACGCAGAGACGCAGAGACGCAGAGACCGCCTGGGCTGTCCTTCGGTGTGTCGCAAGTTGATTGCGCCTTCGGCGCGACGCATCGACACTGCGCGTGAGCAAGGGCCAGCGATACCGCCGCGGTTAGCGCGCCGAAGGCGCAATCATTCATTCTCGCGCGTCGACAGCGATTCTCCAGATTTTGACCTTGTCGCACATGGCGCTGTGAAGTCGCCTCTCGACCGCCTCCCCTGTCTCCGCGCCTCTGCGTCTCTGCGTCTCTCCGTTGAACTTCTCTAGCCCTACCATGCGGCTTGTGCCGACAGAGCGTCGCGCCTAGGTTGCGCGCCTTTTTGGCTGGCGGGCGTCTGCGCGTTTATCCATGGTCGGACATTACCTGGAATTCGAGCGGCCGATCGGCGAGCTCGAAGCCAAGATCGACGAGCTTTCGAAGCTGTCGGACGCTGGCAACCCCGGAGCTTTCGACGCGGAGATCTCCGCTCTGCGGGCGCGCGTGCGCCAGGTGCGGGCTGACACCTACGCCAACCTCGACGCCTGGCAGAAAACCCAGATCGCGCGCCACCCCCAGCGGCCGCACTTCGTCGACTATATTGCCGGCCTGATCGAGGACTTCGTCGAGCTCAAAGGCGATCGGGGATTTTCCGACGACCAGGCGATCATGGGCGGTCTGGGCCGGTTCCGCGGCCGCCCCGTGATGGTGATTGGCCACGAGAAGGGCCACGACATCGCCACCCGCACCAAGCACAATTTTGGCTCGGCCCGCCCCGAAGGCTACCGCAAGGCGATCCGGCTGATGGACCTGGCCGAACAGTTCGGCCTACCGGTGATTTCCCTGGTCGACACCGGCGGCGCCTATCCCGGCATCGGCAGCGAAGAGCGCGGCGTGGCGGAGGCGATCGCCCGGTCCACGGAGCGTTGCCTGACCCTGGGCGTGCCGATGGTCGCGGTGATCACTGGCGAGGGCATGAGCGGGGGAGCGATCGGAATCGCCGCAGCCAATCGCGTGCTCATCCTCGAACACGCGATCTACGCCGTGATCTCGCCTGAAGGCTGCGCCTCGATCCTGCTGCGCGATCGGAACCTCGCTGAGGGCGCAGCCAAGGCGATGAAGATCACCGCCAACGACCTCCTGGCGACGAAGATCGTCGACCGCATTATCGAAGAGCCCCTGGGGGGCGCCCACGCCGACCCCGCCGGAGCCATCAAGACGGTGGGCGACATCGTGGAGGTCGAACTGGCTGCCCTGACGGGGCTCTCGGCCGACGCCCTCAGGAAACAGCGGGCGGACCGGTTCTACGCCATCGGGCGGAGTTGAGGTCCCTCCCTTTCTGGGGAGGGACGAGAGCTCAGTGCTGGCTTTCGGGCATCCGCACGACCAGGCCGTCGAGGCCGTCGGTCACGTTGATCTGGCACGACAGGCGCGAATTGGGAGCGACGTTCTCGGCGAAGTCCAGCATCGACTCTTCCATCGCCGACTTGTCACCGGTCTTCGGCAGCCAGGCCTCATCGACATAAACGTGGCAGGTGGCGCAGGCGCAGGCGCCGCCGCAGTCGGCGTCGATGCCCGGAATGTTGTTCTTCACCGCGCCTTCCATGACGGACATGCCCGGCTTCACGTCGACAACGTGCTCCGCCCCGTTGAACTCGATGTAGGTGATCTTGGCCATGGCCCTCCCCGAACTCCCTGAGTGCAAAAGCGCCCCGCCGGTCAGGCGGCGACCTCTTTCATGGAAACCGATGTGTCTGCAAGCTTCGCGCGTGAGACGCTGCGTCGCTGGCCAATGAGCTGACGGCCCGCCATGAACTCGGCGGGGGCGTTGACCGCCTCCACGGCCTGGATCTTGTCACCGCAGAGGTGGAAGACCGCGAATTTGGCGGTAGCTGGATCGCCTCGCACGATGACGTCGTCCACGTCGAACGGCAGGCCGGCGAACTGGTACTTGAGGTCGTACTGGTCGGACCAGTTCCAGGTAACCTCATGGGCCGGAGCCGGGCGGCCGACGATGGCGCTGGCGGCCTGCCGCGCCTGCTCGAGGGCGTTAGCCACGCTCTCGAGGCGGAACATGCGATCGTACATCGGCACCGGCCGGTGGGTGACGTCGCCGATGGCGAAGATGGCAGGATCAGAGGTGCGGGCGTGCTCGTCGACCACGATGCCGCCGGCGCATTCGAGGCCCGCCTCACGCGCCAGATCGTCGTTGGGCGTGGCGCCGATCCCAACGAGAGCAGCGTCACAGGCGACAGTCTCACCCGATCCGAGACGGACGCCGGTGATGTGACCGCCTTCGCCCACGAAGGAGTCCACCACGGCGTCCAGCCGAAATTCGACCCCGCGGGCGCGATGGTAGTCGGTGAAGAAGTCGGAAAGGATCTGGCACGAGACCCGGGCGAGGATCCGCGGCTCCCGTTCGATAACCACCGCCTCACCGCCGAGGGCCCGCGCCGAGGCCGCGGCCTCCAGACCGATGTAGCCGCCCCCGATCACGGCCAGCCGCTTGCCCGGCCCCAGCACCGCCTTGAGCCCCTCGGCGTCTGCGGCCGAGCGCAGGACCATGACGCCCTCGAGGTCAGAACCCGGGACGGGCAGGGGGCGCGCCCGCGCGCCGGTCGCGATGATCAGGAAACCATACGGAAGGACGCGACCGTCGGAGAAGGTGATGGTCTTCGCTTCGCGTGAGATGGCGACGATCTTCACGCCGAGGATGAGATCGATGTCCGCCTGGGCGTAGAAGCTCTCGGGCTTGAGCGCGAGGCTGTCGGCGTCGGCCTCTCCCTTCAGCCAGGCCTTCGACAGCGGAGGGCGCTGGTAGGGCGCGATGGGTTCCTCGCCCACCATGACGATCGGCTTGTCGTAGCCGTACTGCCGCAACTGGGCCGCGGCCGTTCCGCCCGCGTGACCGGCTCCGACAATGATGACGCCTGCGTCGCCTTCTCCCATGGCCGCCTCCGATGCCGTCAAAAGCGGGCGCGGTCAACGTGGGAGACACAGCGTCTTGATGGCCGCGGCTGAGTGTGGCGACATACGCCGCGTGATCGGGATGCGAAAAATTACGGCTTTCCTGCCAGTTCAAGATCTCGAGGCGGCGCTGCGGAATTCCGGCGAAGGGATTTCCGAAACACTTCGCAAGGCGCTCCGGCAGTACAACCATCGGGCTGCGAGCCAGCGCCTCCTGGCGGCGCAGGGGCAGGTCCCATTCGAGCGCGACTGGCGCGATCTCCGCGGGAAGGACGAGGGCGGCGCTGGGCGCGCCGCCGCTAACGCCATCACACGACCCGGTCGACCAACATCACTTTGATTTCGGAGATCGCCTTGGCGGGGTTCAGACCCTTCGGGCAGACCTGGGCGCAGTTCATGATCGTGTGGCAGCGGTAGAGCTTGAACGGGTCCTCGAGGTTGTCGAGGCGCTCGCCCGTAGCTTCGTCGCGGCTGTCGACCAGCCAGCGGCGGGCCTGAAGGAGGGCGGCGGGGCCGAGGTACTTCTCGCCGTTCCACCAGTAGCTGGGGCAGGAGGTCGAGCAGCAGGCGCACAGGATGCACTCGTAGAGACCGTCGAGCTTCTGCCGGTCCTCCTCCGACTGCCGCCACTCGGTCTCCGGCTGCGGCGTCTCGGTGTGCAGCCACGGCTCGATCGACGCGTACTGGGCGTAGAAATGCGTCAGGTCGGGGACGAGGTCCTTGATCACCGGCATGTGCGGCAAGGGCGAGATCTGGACATCCTTGCCCGGGACCTCCTCCCAACCGTGCGTGCAGGCCAGGGTGTTGCGCCCGCCGATGTTCATCGAGCACGACCCACAGACGCCCTCGCGACAGGAGCGCCGGAACGCGAGGGTCGAGTCCATCGTGTTCTTGATGTGCAGCAGGACATCCAGGACCATGGGTCCGCAGGCCGCGACATCAACATCGTAGGTGTCCCAGACGGGATTGCCTGATCCTTCCGGATCCCAACGGTAGACCCTGAAGGTCTTCACCTTCTTGGCGCCGGCCGGCGCCGGGTAGTGGCGACCTTTGCCGACGCGCGAATTCTTCGGGAGATTGAGCTGGACCATCTGCGTCTTTCAGTAAACGCGCGCCTTGGGCGGGATGTAGGCGACGTCGTTGGTCATGGTGTAGCTGTGCACCGGGCGGTAATCGATCGTCACATGACCGCTGGCGTCGTCGAACCAGGTGAGGGTGTGCTTCATCCAGTTCGCGTCGTCGCGACTAGAGAAGTCCTCCCGGGCGTGGGCGCCGCGGCTCTCGGTGCGGTTGGCCGCCCCGGCGACGGTGACGATCGCCTGACCGATCAGGTTCTCGAACTCGAGGGTCTCGACCAGATCCGTGTTCCAGATCATGCCGCGGTCGGTGACGCGGAGGTCACGTCGCTTGGCCTGGACGTCGGCCAGGCGTTTCTTGCCGCTCTCGAGGGTCTCGCCGGTACGGAACACCGCCGCGTCCTCCTGGGTGGCGCGCTGCATCTCCAGGCGAAGATCGGCAGTGGGCGTTGAGCCGGAGGCATTGCGCAGGCGATCGAAGCGCTCGAGGTGGGGCTCGGTCCAGGCGTCCTGGACCTCGCGCAGGGTGGCGCCGGGCTTGAGCACCTCGCCGCAGCGAAGGCCGATGGAGCGCCCGAACACCACCAGGTCGATCAGGGAGTTGGAGCCCAGGCGATTGGCGCCGTGCACGCTCACACAGGCCGCCTCACCCACAGCCATCAGGCCGGGAACCACGGCATCGGGATTGTCGCCGTCTACGGTAACCACCTCGCCGAAGAAGTTCGTCTGGATGCCGCCCATGTTGTAGTGGACGGTGGGAAGGACGGGGATCGGCTCCTTGGTCACGTCGACGCCGGCGAAGATCTTCGCGGTCTCGGAGATGCCGGGCAGGCGCTCGTGCAGCACCTTCGGGTCCAGGTGGTCGAGGTGCAGGAAGATGTGGTCCTTGTTCGGACCCACGCCCCGTCCCTCGCGAATCTCGATCGTCATGGCCCGGCTGACCATGTCGCGCGGCGCGAGGTCCTTCACGGAAGGCGCGTAGCGCTCCATGAATCGCTCGCCCTCTGAATTGGTGAGATAGCCGCCCTCGCCCCGGGCGCCCTCGGTGATCAGGCAGCCGGCGCCGTAGATGCCGGTGGGGTGGAACTGCACGAACTCCATGTCCTGCAGCGGCAGGCCGGCGCGCAGGACCATCCCCCCGCCGTCGCCGGTGCAGGTATGGGCGCTGGTGCAGGAGAAATAGGCCCGGCCGTAGCCTCCGGTGGCCAGGACGACCCGCTGGGCCGAGAACCGGTGCAGGGTCCCGTCGTCCAGCTTCCAGGCGGTGACGCCCCGGCACGTCCCCTCATCCATGATCAGGTCGAGGGCGAAGTACTCGATAAAGAAGTCCACGTCGCGGCTGAGCGCCTGGCCGTACATGGTGTGCAGCATGGCGTGGCCGGTGCGGTCGGCGGCGGCGCAGGTGCGCTGGATCGGCGCCTCGCCAAAGTTGCGCGTCATGCCGCCGAAAGCGCGCTGATAGATCTTGCCTTCCGGCGTGCGCGAGAACGGCACGCCCCAGTGCTCCAGCTCGTAGACGGCGGCCGGCGCGTTCCGCACGAGGTACTCGATCGCGTCCTGGTCGCCGAGCCAGTCGGAGCCCTTGACGGTGTCGTACATGTGCCAGCGCCAGTCGTCCTGGCCCATGTTGCCGAGGCTTGCGGAGATGCCGCCCTGGGCTGCGACCGTGTGCGAGCGCGTGGGGAAGACCTTGGTGATGCAGGCGGTCTTCAGGCCGGCTGCGGCGCAGCCGATCGCCGCGCGCAGACCCGAGCCGCCGGCGCCCACGACGACGACGTCGAACTTGTGGTCGATGAACTTGTAGGCGGCCACGTCAGGCTCCCGCGCCGAAGGCGATCTTGAGGATGCTGACGGTGGCGATCACCGCCGCGGCCCAGCCCACGAAGGTGTTGAGCAGGAGTAGCGCGGCCTTGGTCAGCGGCTTTTCGATGTAGTCCTCGATGATCACGCGCATGCCGAGCATCGCGTGATAGAGGCCGACGACCACCGTCAGTATGGCGATGGCCGCATGCACCGGCGAGGCGAGGATGGAGCGCGCCGCGTCGTATCCGCCGCGCGCCACCGCCAGGGCGACCCAGACGAGCCAGATCGTGAGGAGGATCAGGGCGACCGAGCTCACCCGCTCGGCGATAAAGTGACCCACGCCATGCTTGGCGGAGCCCAGGCCCCGTGCTCGCGACAGGCCCGTGCGATAGAGGCTCATGACGCGCTCCCTTGGCCAAGGTGAGCGACTACAAAGACGACGATCGCGGCGACCACGGCGAAGATGAAGGCGGCAATGGCGCTGGCGCTGGCGGTTCGCGGCATGAAGCCCTTGCCGAAGTCCCAGAACAGATGTCGCAATCCCGCGGCGAGGTGGAAGAACAGGCACACGGCGATGCCGAAGAGGACGATCTGGCCGGGAATTGAGGCAAGGATGCTGCAATAGGCGCCGTAGGCGTCCGGTCCACCCGCCAGGGCCAGGGCCCAACCGGCGAAGATCAACCAGCCGACATAGAGACCCACGCCGGTGACGCGGTTGAAGATCGAGGCCGCCATGGTGACGTGCCAGCGCCACACGTCGGTAAAGGGCGAGAGCGGGCGTTCACGCAGGCCCGGGGTAGCGTCGGCCATCTGTTGTCTCAAACCCTCCGCAGTTCGGGCGCTATCTAGGCCGCACGGACACGCTAATCAACGAACCGCCGCCAGCCAGTCCTCGGAGCGCATTTCCTCGAGGCGCGAGGCTGCGCGCTCGAATTCGAACGCCTGGTCGCCGTCGGGATAGATCGCCCCCGGCTCGGCCTGGGCCAGCACAGCCAGGCGCGAGCGCGCCTCGTAGAGCGCGTCGATCAGGGTCGCCAGCCGCCGGGCTTCATTTCGCTTTTCCGGGCGAAGGCGCGGCACCCCCTCCAGGAAGACCGTGTGGAATCGCTCTGCGAGGGCGAGATAGTCCTCGGGCCCGCGAGGATGCACGCAGGCCTCCTCGAAGGTGACGCGCAGCATTCCGGCCGCGGCGCGCGCGAAGACCTCCCTCCGCCCCAGCACCTCCAGGGTCGCAGGCGCTTCAGCCTCGCCGTCGAGCAGCTCCTGCCAGAGGTGGTCAAAGGCGCGCCGATTGTCTGGATCATCGGGCGAGAACCAGGTCCCGGCGGCGCGGAGACGCCTCACCCGGTAGTCCCGCTCGCCCGGGACCTCCACCACCTCGAGCCGCGACGTGATCATGTCGATGAACGGAACGAAGAGCTGCCGGTTGAGGCCGTCCTTGTAGAGATCCCAGGGCGGCCGGTTGGACGTCGCCACAAGGGTCACACCGCGCTCAAACAGGGCTTCGAACAGCCGCCCGAGGATCATGGCGTCGGCGATGTCGCTGACCTGCAGTTCGTCGAAGCAGAGCAGACGGCCCTCGGCGGCGATCATGTCCGCCACCGGCGGGATCGGGTCGTCTCCGCGCGCCGTGCCGAATCGCGCGCGGCGCGCCGCCGCGTTCCCGCCCCGCCACTCCCCGACCAGCCGGTGGACGTGGGCCATGAACACGTGGAAGTGAAGGCGCTGCCTGGACGGGGTCGGAGCGGCGCCGAAGAAGAGGTCCATCAGCATGGACTTCCCCCGCCCGACCGGTCCCCAGATGTAGGCGCCGCGAACCCCCTCGGGCTTGCGGAACAGTCCAGGCTTGGGCGCACGGGAAAGGTCGGCTTCGACACGCGACAGCGCCTCCAAGGCCGCCGTCTGGGCGGGATCCCCCTGGATCTCCCCGGCCGCGATCTTGGCCTCGTAAGCGGCGCGGGTGTGGCCGGGCATGGGCGCGGGGGTTAGCCCAGGGGAGGAGCCGCCGTCAAAGGGTGAGGCCATCGGTCCGTTATTCTCCCCCAACCGCCCCTCACGTCGGGTCTGTGGCGGCGCTTGCAGCGCTTGCCCTCCCGGGGGGCGCTCGCTCAAGGTGGGCGGCGCTCTCACACCCGAGTCCAAAGATGATTGTCCCTGCCGAAGGTGATTTTCGCTTGAATGACGAGGCGGCCACCACGCGCCTTGGCGCGGCAATCGCCGGCTCTCTGCAGAAAGGAGAGGCGGTCTGCCTGTCGGGACCGCTTGGCGCTGGCAAGTCGGTGCTGGCGAGGGCCGTGGTCCGCGCCCTCGCCCCCCTGGAGCGCGACGTGCCAAGCCCCACCTACACCCTCGCTCAGTTCTACGAAGGCCGGAGGTTTCCCATCGCCCATTTCGACCTCTACCGTCTGGCCTCCGGCGAAGAGGCTTATGAGATCGGAGTCGCCGAGGCGCTGCGAGACGGCGCGGCGGTGATCGAGTGGGCCGAGCGCCTGGGCCACCATCTGCCGCCCAACCGGCTGGACGTCGAACTTGAGATCGACGGCGAATCGCGCCGCGCCCGCCTCACGCCCGAAGGCCGCTGGGAAGGCCGTCCGATTGACCTTTGAGCGTGAGGAGGCCCGCCACTCCTTCCTGGCGGATCACGGTTTCGCGGACGCGCATCGCGAGCGCCTGCCCGGGGACGCTTCCACGCGCGCCTACGAGCGGCTGCGCCTGCCGTCAGGCTCGACCCTGATCTTCATGGACCAGCCGCCGAGCCTGGAGACCCAGCCCTGCCCACCGGAAGCGACGCCGCAGGAGCGCGCGAGCCTGGGCTACAACGCCCTGACCCGCCTGGCCGCCGGACGGGTCGAGGCGTTCGTCGCCTGCGCCGGTTATCTGAGGTCGCTGGGTCTTTCCGCGCCGCAGATCCATGCGTTCGACGCCGTGCTCGGTCTGGCGGTGATCGAGGACCTGGGCGACGACCTCTTCGCCCGGTTGATCGAGGCTGGAACGGACGAGGCGCCGCTGTATGACGCCGCAACGGACGCCCTGGTCGTCCTGCACGAGGCCCCGGCGCCAGCGCAACTGGAGAGCCAGGGCGCCTGCTGGCCGCTGCTGGACTACGACGAGCTCGCCCTGACGACCGCCAGCGAGATCCTGCTCGAATGGCTGCCCCAGCTCGAGCCCGGCGTCAGCTTCTCCCGCGACGCGGCCGCAGAATGGCGCGAGCTGTGGGCGCCGATCTCCACGCGCGGGGCTGAGGGCGCGAGCGTGTTCTGCCACCGGGACTACCACGCGGAAAACCTGCTCTGGCTGCCCGACAGGACTGGGCCCGCGCGGGTGGGCCTGATCGATTTCCAGGACGCCGTGCGCGCCCACCCCGCGTGGGACATGTCGATGCTGCTGCACGACGCCCGCCGTGACGTCTCGCCTGAGCGCGAGGCGGCGGTGCTGGCGAGATATTTCGCCGATCGTCCGGGGCTCGATCGCGAAGCGTTCATGGCCGACTTCCACGCCCTGGGCGCCCTGAACGTCGTGCGCATCCTGGGGATCTTCGCGCGTCTGGTGGCGCGGGACGGCAAGCCACGCTATCGAGCCTTCATGCCCAGGCTTTGGCGCTATCTGGACCGCTGTCTCCAAGCGCCGGCGCCTCCCGGACTTCG
>DASXGR010000093.1:0-2182 GCA_036488935.1 Caulobacteraceae bacterium
GTCGCGGCGCCGGTTCGCCTCTCCACCATCGCCTCCCCCCTCTCTTCGCTCGGTGGCCCACACGGATCGGGGCATCCGGACCCCGACTTCATCGTCGCCCCTCGTCAACACAACCAGCACACCCGCAGCCGCTCCACCAGCCGCAGCAACGCCCCCTGCCACGGATTCCACGACATCAGCCGGAAGATCAACCTCCCCCCACCCTGCACCACCTGGCACGGCAGCTCGATCACCGCCGCGCGGAACGTCGCGAACTCCATCCGCAGCCAACTCCGCCGCTCGGCTCGGTGCTCCTCGACATGCCCCGGCTCCTCCGGCAGCAGCAGCGCCGCCCACGCCTTCAACGTCCACGCCAGCGACGCCATCACCATGTACGCCCAGTTGCTCACCAGGTCATCCGCCGTCGCCTTCAGCGCCGGCACGCCCCCCTTGAGCTGTGCGATGACGTTCTCCTGGTCGCAGCGACCGTTCGCCTCCAGGACCAGCGCGTCGGCCGCGGTCTCGCGGTCGTTGGTGATGAAGAAGAAGTAGCGGTACTCCTCGCGCAGCCGCACCGATCCCTTGTCGATCCCCAGCCGCTTGCGGAGCACCACCACGCGATAGGTCCGCCGGCAGGCCGTCGGGCGATAGGCGAACTCGGCCACCATCTCCTCCAGCGTATGGATCGTCTCGAAGCCCCGCCGCCGCACGACCTCGGCCTTGACCCGCTCGGGCCGCTGCCGCGGCGCCGTCTTGATCGCGTACTTCGGCGGCCGCTCCAGGTCGCCGTAGGCGTCGGCCGGCAGGGCCTCGGCCCTCGCCACCAGGGCCTCATTGGCGTCCATCCCGAAGAGGAACCGGACGCCCGCGATCGCGGCCCAGCCGTCGAGGTGGGCGGTCTGGCTGAAGTCGGTGTCGCCGCGGAGCGCGATCCGCCGGAAGCCGGCCCGCCGGCAGAACGCGATCGCCCGGTCGATGGAGAGATGCGCCCCCTCGTGCGACGGGCGGTTGCCGCTGCGATTGACCAGGTAGAGCGGCTCGCCGGTATGGGCCAGCGTGACGACCAGGGGATGATAGCCCCAGGTGCCGTCGTAGGCGATATCGACCCCCTCCTTGCACTCGGCGTCGGTGGCGACCAGGGTGCCATCGATGTCCAGGATCGCCTCGCCGAAGAAGTCGGCGGGCTGCTGGGCGTAGACGTGCAGCCGGGCGGCGTTGATGGCCTCCATCAACGCCAGGACGTCGGCCTCGCGGAAGCGGCGACAGAAGTCGCCTTCGGTGGTCGGGTCGGGGATGCGCTGAGCGCCGAGCGCGTCGAGATAGGCCTCGTCGTTGCGGAGCCGCTCGATGGGCTCGCGGCGGCGGCCGCCGGCGAGGAGGTTGAAGGCGATGTTGAGGACGTGGTCGGACTCGAAATAGGGGAGGTGGCGCTTCAGCAGGTGGAGGTGGTGGTCGATGGCGGCGATCAACCCGGTGCGCTGAGCGACCAGGAGCATGGCGCCGATGCCACCGGGGACGAGGCCCTGGACGCGCCGGCCCAGTTCGTAGTGGATGTTGGCGGGGGTGATCATGGGCGCCTCGCGTTCGGGCTCGGGGCGCGGGGCGATGCGGTCGAGGAGGCTGCGCCGCCGCTGTTGCAAGGTCCTGCGGTTGCGCTCCTTGGC
Source organism: Caulobacteraceae bacterium (assembly GCA_036488935.1). Taxonomy (GTDB): domain Bacteria; phylum Pseudomonadota; class Alphaproteobacteria; order Caulobacterales; family Caulobacteraceae; genus Acaudatibacter. Next base: position 1,644 of record DASXGR010000093.1, read on the forward strand.
CTTGGTGCTCTGGAATCCGGTGGCCTTGGGCGGGACAATGACCATCACTCGAAACCCTCGGGAGGATGGGAGGATACGGATCTGACCCATCCGGCATTCTTCCAGGATCCCCGGGGGTTTTCGAGCTTTTCCCGGGCCGCGGACCCGGGCCCCCTATATATCACGCTTGTTTTGGGGTTAACTTTGCCACCCTAGTTTTTTTGCGCCTCGCGGACATCTCCGCGGGGCCGCGTAAGTATGGGCACGGGAGGAGAGGAGCACCATGAAGAAGCCCAGACTGAAGGCCCCCTGGCCGGCCATCGGCGGCAAGGGCCGCGTCGCCAGCCTCACTACCGGGTCGACGCCCACCGTCTGGGATTCGGCACACTCCACCCGATCTTCACCTGCCGACAGCCGGGCTTCCTGCGCGACGGCGCCCAGGCCAATGCCTGCGGCAAGCTGATCTCGGCCACCCGCTCCACGCTGGGGCTGACCGGCACGCTGATCGGCGGCTACGCCAACCACCTCTTCCCGCTCCTGATGCGGATGTCGGCCGGTCC
>DASXGR010000131.1:0-42975 GCA_036488935.1 Caulobacteraceae bacterium
CAAGCGCCAGGAGGAACCCCCCGATCATCCGTAGCGCACCGTGGCGGTGGCGGAGATGGTGCTGGGCAGCACCAGCCCCGACCAGGAGAGCAAGGGCGAGTAGGGCGCCTGGGCGTAAGCGACCGCATAGGCGCCGGGCCCGGTGCAAGTCGTCGCGCTAGGTGACGGAGGACAGGTTGTCCCGAGCGTGCTGACCCCGTTGGTCGTCAGCACATATGCCGAGTAGCTGCAGTTGGGCCCTTGAACCGCGACTCCGTTCCCCCCACTCGAGGTCGCCAGGTTCTTAAGCGCCGTAGCGCTCGTCTCGGCCGAAGTAATCGTGCTGGGCGTGCAGGCCAGATGGTTCTGGGCCGCGGCGACGGCGGCCTGGGCGCCGGCAGCGGCAGCCGCATTCACCTGCATGGTGTCATAGGCATACGTGCCGAAGTCGAAGACCCCCATCAGCAGGAGGATCATGAACGGCATCGCCAGCGTCATCTCGAGCGCGGCGACGCCCCGCGTGTCGGCCGCCAGCGCCGCGGGCGCGACGGTGGGTCGCGGCCAGCGCGATGGGGCGACGGCCCCGAGGAGTCTGGCAAGGTGAAACATAAAGCAACTCGCCCCCACCGGGCATCGTCCGGTGCAAGACTATATTAACAATTCTAAAACTTTCGACCAGAGATATCGAAGACGACTTTCTTAAAATTGTCCGTATCGGCGTCTGGGCGAGTTTTCTCAATGAGATGAACGATATCTACTTCCGAGCCTCGGAAATCCGCTCGGAACGAGCGCAGATTTTCAAAATTCCATCTGGGGTTTACATGCACTCTGAGAGTGCGCGAATCGATTTGGCGTGCGAACGCTCTTGTCTCCGGAGGCCATTTCAACAACTACTCCTTTGGAGAACACCTCCAGATGATCACCCCCTCCCCGTTCCCCCGGACCATCCCGGCCGCATGCGCTGGCGCCCAAGCTTGGGGCGCGACTTCACGTTGCGCGCTCTGACGGCGCCCGGGACTCGACCGTCTTGACGCTGATGGATCACGAAGAGAGCGGGCTGTTCGCGTTCACCGGGACGCCTGGCCGGCTGGAACGCCGGATCGCCGCCGGAGCTGCGGCGATCATCCTCGTTCTCCTCCTGGCGGCCGCGCCCTTTGCGAAGATCACCATGCTTGAGGAGCCGGCTTTCACCGGAGCCTACGCCGCCTGGTTCGCCCTGGCCGAAACCGTCATCACTATCCTGCTGTTTGCGCTTTTCCTCAGCCAGCGCGCGCCGGGGCTTTTCGTTCTGGCTGTCGGCAGCCTTCTGATGCCTCTCGGCCTGATCCTCTACATATCGACCCACGTGTTCCCCGCCCCGAAGCCAAGCGGCAGCACCGGTCTGGCGACGCTCTGGGGCTCGGGATACCCAATTTTTGTCCTGGCCTACTCGGCCCTCGGCGGCGCGAAGGGCAACGGCCGCGAGGCGGACTGGCGCCTTTCGCGCTGGGGCCCCGGGGCGCAGCTCGTGGCCTTCGCGATCATCGCCATGGTGATCAGCGGCGGGCTCAGCGTCACGCTCGCCCCCGCAAGCGGTTGGCTGTTGGCCCCGGTCGGCGGGGATCGCTGGCCCCCGGTCTACCATGTCATCTGCTTCGCGCTCGCCGGCCTGTCGGCAAGTTCCCTCGTGGCGCTTGCCGTGCAGCGGTCGCGAAGCGTGCTCGACCTGTGGCTGATGATCGAGATGACGGCCTTTACGGCGGCCCTCGTGCTCAACGGCTTGAGCGGCGCCCAATACGACTTCGGCTGGTACGCGGGGCGAGCCTTCGGGCTTGTGGCCTCGAGCACGCTTCTGCTGGCGCTGCTGATCGAAAGCGCTGCGCACTACGGTCGCGTCGCCGAACTCAACGAAGCCCTTGTGGTCTCGAACCGGGCGCTCGAGCACCTGTCGCTGCACGACGGCATGACGGGACTGCCGAACCGGCGCTATTTCGACACCTATCTCAGTCAACAGGTGCTGCTGACGCGCCGGCGGCAACATCAGCGCGGCCTGGCTTTGGTGCTGATCGATGTCGATAGCTTCAAGGCCTATAACGACCTCTACGGCCACCTTGCCGGCGACGAGTGCCTCACTCACGTCGCCATCGCCCTCAAGTCGTGCTGCCGGCGGCCCGCGGACATGGCGGCGCGATATGGAGGCGAGGAATTCGCCCTGATCCTGCCGGACACCGACCTTGCTTCGGCGATCGCCATCGGCGAGGCGGCGCGCGAGGCCGTGCTGAAGCTTGCGCTGCCACACTCAGGCTCCGCCACCGGGTCGGTCGTGACCATCAGCGGCGGCGTGGCCACACTCGACGGCAGGACGGACCCGACGATGGAGGCGCTCGTCGCAGCGGCCGACGAAGGCCTCTTCGTGGCCAAGACCGGCGGCCGCAACCAGGTCGCCTCAGCGCCCGCGAATTCGCTGCTCGGCCGGGCGTCGGCGTAAGGGTTAAGAGGCCACGGACCTCACGGACAAGGAAGAAAACAACGCCCTTGTCGAAAGGAATTCGCGCGAAAATTCTTGTCCGTGAGGTCCGTGGCCTCGAATTTCAACACGAAGCGCACAAAGTACACGAAGAACACAAAGAAGGATTTTTGCGCCTTCGGCGCGGAGCGCATAAAATAGACTTCGTGTCCTTTGTGCTCTTAGTGTCCTTTGTGTTTAACGTGCTTTATCCGTCCCCGAACGGGTGGAAAGGATTGCGGAGATTTACGCGCGGCGGCGGCTGAAGAGGCCGTTGAGGGCGCGTTCGCTGGAGTAGTTTCCGATGCGCAGGCGGCGGGTTGCGTCGTGGACGCTGAGGGGGCGGTCGAACAGGTAGCCCTGGCATTCGGTGCAGCCCCAGTCCCGCAGCATTTCGAACTGCGCCTGGGTCTCCACGCCTTCGGCGATCGCCGTCATTCCAAGTTCGCGCGCGAGACCGATCGTCGCCTTCACAATGGCCGCATCCCCTGCCCGGCTCCCGAGGTGGCGCACGAAGGTCTGGGCGATCTTGATGCGGCTGGCGGGAAACCTTCGCAGGTATTCGAGCGACGAATAGCCGGTGCCGAAATCGTCGATGGCGATCCGCACGCCGCCCTGGTGCAGGCGCATGAGCAGGTCTCCACCCTCGGAGGCGGTCATCAGGGCCGTCTCGGTCAGCTCCAGCTCCAGCAGCGCGGGAGGAAGCCCGGTTTCGGCGAGGACGGCGGCAATATCCGCCTCGAGCGCCGCCGGGGCCTTGAACTGCAGGGCCGAGACGTTGACGCCCATGCGAATGCCCGGCAGGCCGGAGTCGGCCCAGGCTCGCGCCTGTCTGGCCGCCGTCCACAGCACCCACCGCCCAAGCGCGCCGATCAGGCCCATCTGTTCGGCGACCGGCACGAACACGTCCGGTCCCAGCAGGCCCCGTCGCGGATGGCGCCACCGGACAAGGGCCTCGGCGCCCACGACCCGGCCGGTCGCGATCTCAACTTCGGGCTGGTAGAGCAGCATCAGCTGCCCATCTTCGATCGCCTCGCGCAGCTCGGCCGCCAGAGTGACACGCGTCCGAACTTCACTATCCATCGCCTCGGTGAAGAAGCGGTAGGTCGCCGCCCCTGCGGACTTGGCCTGGTATAGCGCCATGTCGGCGCGCGAGAGCAGGGTCCGCTTGTCGGCCGCGCCCGGCCCGAACAGCTCGATCCCGATGCTTACGCTCGTATAGATCTGGTGCCCCTCGATGAAATAGGGCTGGCCGACCTCGCGAATGAAGCTGTCCGCCATGACTGCGGCGTCGGTGGCGGTCCTCACGTCGGAAGCGAGGATGGCGAATTCATCCCCGCCTGGCCGGGCGACGACGTCGCAATCGCGCACCAAGCACCGCAGGCGGTCGGCGACGGCCACCAGCAACTGATCCCCGATCAGGTGGCCAAGCGTGTCGTTGACGTCCTTGAAGTTGTCGAGATCCAGACAGAACACGGCGAAGCCCTGGTCACGCTCCCGCGCCAGGGTGAGCGCCCGCTCCATGGCGTCGAACAGGGCGATACGGTTGGCCAGGCCCGTGAGATGATCGAACCGGCCCGTCCGCACGGCTTCCGCCAGAGCCTGCCGATGCTCGGTGTTATCGCGGAAGAACCAGGCGCGGCCGACATAACCCAGCGCCTCGGCATGAACCGGCACCGTGTAGCGATCGATCCACCTTCCGTCGGTGGTCTCGATTTCGTCGTGAGTTTCGGCATGCACATCGCGCCCGACCTCGCGCGTGCGTTCGAGGACGCTGACCTCGTCCTTCAGAAGGCCGGCGGCGCGCTCGAGCACAAGGGGCGTGTTTCCTGTGTCGATTTCCTCGGCGGAGACATTCCACATCTCGCAGAAGGCGCGGTTATAGGAGACGATCCTGCCGTCCTGGTCGACAAGGATAATGCCGCTCGGCGACGAAGACATCAGCGTCTTGAGAAGGACGTTGGCCCGTTCCAGCCGATCCTCGGCCTCCTTGCGCTGGGTGACGTCGCGAACGACGTCCGTGACGCTCACACACTGCCCCGTCTCACGATCGAACGTGGGAACCACGCGCGATTCGAGCCAGACGATCCGCCCATCCTTGTGTTGGGTCGCGTATTCGACCGGGGCGACGGCGCTCTTGGGGTCGGCGAGGAGCTGCTCGACCGCCGACGTGAGCGCTCTGGCGGTCCGTCCGCCCATCAGCTCGCTTATCGATTGGCCGACCAGTTCATCCGGCCGGTAGCCTGTGACCTTCTCCACCGAGGGCGAAATATAGGTCATGATGCCCGAGGGATGATCAGTCCGGGCGATGATATCGTTGCCGTCCTCGGTCAGTATCCTGCAGAGTTCAAGCTCGGTCGCATCGACCACGACGCCTGAAAGCCCACAGACCGCTCCGTCGGGACCTCTCAGAACGGTGGCCTGACAGGACATCGTCCTCCATGGGCCGTCGGGCCACCGGTATCGGAACTCGCAGGTGAAGTCGCGACCTTCGTCGAAGGCGCGCTGGATCAGCGCGTCAAACGCGATCAGGTCATCGGGATTAAAGCCTTCGCGGAGAACCTTGCGTTCGGCCTCGTCGACGAAGATCTGCGTCTGAGACAATCTGCCGCTCGACCAGATGATCTGACCGCCGGGCCGGTCCAGCCGCCAGAAACCAATGCCGGCGAACTGCTCCAGAGCGTCGAGCCAGCGGGCGGTCCCCTGGGCCTGCCCAAGTTCGACAACAACAGTGGCGCCCGAAGCCTTAGTTGAAGGCTGGTCTTCCCTCATCCGATGCATTCCCCAGCCCGCGCCCTTACGCTTACTCTCACATCCACAGGCTCGGCCATGCCGCACCGACACTGGTCCCTGGGAGTAGCCAAGTTTGTTACACCAGGTTTATCCCGGCACGCAATCAAACAAAAGTCCGTCCCTATACATATACCTGAGCGCCCAGGACCTGACTGCGTTAAACTGCCTCAAATTTTACGGAATTGCCATCTATAATTTGCCAGCAAATCAAACATTAAGACAGAAAGTCGCGTTGAAAATGGCTTGATTGGTCAGAAACTGTCAATCATGTTTAAGACAGCGGGAGCGGGCTCTCGTCGGACGATGCATTAAGTTTGAAGGAGACTTCAGTGGACAAGATGAATGAACTCGTGACGCGCGCGTTCCTCGCCATCTATAACGATCGCAAGGGCGTGACTGCGGTGGAATACGGCCTGATCGCCGGCCTGATCGCCGTCGTGATCATCGGTGCGCTCACCCTGGTGGGCGGCGACCTGAGCAACCTGTTCAACAAGGTCGCCAACAACCTCGCTGGCGCTTAAGTTCTCGTAAACCTAAGTTCGCGTAAGCGGGCGGAGCGAGGCCTCGTGCGTCTGTAGAGGGGATCGTTCCGCCCGCATTATCATTTTTCAAAGAGTATCGAGCCATGGCGTTGACACTCCCGGCAACGGCGCTCGCCATGCTCGCCCTCGTTGTATCTGGCGCCGCGTTCGCGTGGAGCGCCGTCAGCGACATCCGGACCTACCAGATCCCGAACACGGCTTCGGCTCTGATCGTCCTTTCCTATCTCATCTTCGCCTTCTGCGTTCCTTCAGCCCCACGGCTGGGCGCGCTGGCGGTCGGCGTCGCGGTCTTCGCGATCAGCCTGTTCCTTTTCCTCCGCGGCTCCATGGGCGGCGGGGACGTCAAACTCCTCACCGCGGCGTCGGTCTGGAGCGGGCCACACCTCCTCGCCGACTTTGCGATCGTCACCGGAATGGTGGGCGCGCTGCTGGCGGGAGCCCTGCTCAGTCCGTTGCGCCGCCTCATGCCTCGCGCCCCAAGCGACGTGACGCCGAGCGCCGGCGTCGCGGCGCTGCGGCAACCGATGCCCTACGGATTTGCAATCGCCGTGGGCGGACTGTTCGTCCTGACCCAGCAGTCAACCCTCATCCGATAGGCGCACGGCGAACCGGAACCGCTCATGGCCCGTCGAATCATCCTCATCATCATCGCGCTCCTGGTTTCGGGCGGCGCCATTTTCCTCGCCTCGCAGATGCTGCGAGGCGGAGGCGCCCGTCCGATCGCGGCGATGGGACACCCAGCTCCAGTGAGCGCGCCGCCCATACAGATCCTGGTGGCCAAGACGCAGATGCTCGAGGGCGAGTTCATCCGCCCTGAGTCCCTGACATGGCAAGCCTGGCCGGCCGGTCCGCTCGCCACGTCCTACCTCGTGCAGGGCAAGGCGCGGGCGACCGACCTCGTCGGCGCCGTGGTCCGCTCGCGGCTTGCGCCAGGCGAGCCGATCACCTTGACCAAGGTCGTCCAGCCAGGAGAGCGGGGCTTCATGGCCGCCGTCCTGACGCCTGGGGATCGGGCGGTCACCGTCAACGTGAATGCGACGACCGGCGAAGCGGGGTTCGTCTTTCCAGGGGACCATGTTGACCTGCTGCTGACGATGAACCTCCAGCCCGTCGGCGGCAGCGGCCCGAGCCGGCACGTCAGCGAAACCGTCCTGCGCAACCTGCGCGTGGTGGGAACGGACCAGAGCTTCGCCGACGGACGCAAGGACGAGAAGGCGGCGCTGTCTGTCCCGCACACGGCCACGCTGGAAGTGACGCCCAAGCAGGCTGAGACGGTCACGGTCGCCGAAGACCTCGGCGTCCTCAGCCTCAGCCTGCGCAGCCTCGGGGGAAGCGATGACGTTGTGGAGCCGAAAAGCCTCACCAAAACCTGGGACACCGACGTGACGCAGATCGCCGTGCCGCGGCCGGCGGCGCCCGCCAACCCGCAGCAAACAGGGACCGTGCTGCCCCGGGGCTATGTCGTGGACGTCGTCCGCGGCGGCGCCGAAACGCAGGTGTCCCTGCCGCTAAGCTCTGTCCGCGGACGCTGATACAGATGCGTCACGTCCTCCCGTATCTGGCCCTTGTGCTCGCCGCAGGCGCCGCGCCGCTCGCGGCGCCGCGAGCGGCCCTCGCCGAGGCGCAGGACCTCGGTCCGGCGACCTCGCGTCTTACGATGCAGGTCGGCCAGGCCCGGATGATCCGCCTCGATGGCATGGCCAAGAGCGTGTTCGTCGCCGATCCAAAGATCGCCGACGTCGACGTGCGGTCGCCGAGCCTGATTTATGTGACAGCCAAGGCGCCGGGGGTGACCACCCTCATCGCCATGGACGCCGACAACCGGATGCTGGCCAATATCGAGATCGCGACCGACTATGACGAAGGGCAACTGCAGGACGACCTGAAACGGTACGTCCCGGGTTCCGACATCACAGTCAGCACATCCAATGGGGCCCTGGTGCTGACCGGGCGCGCCCGGTCTCCCGCCGATGCGGACACCGCACGCTCGCTGGCCTTGCACTATGCGCCCGACGCCCAGCACATGATCGACCGCATCGCGGTCGATCAGCCCGACCAGGTCAATCTGAGGGTCCGCTTCGCCGAGGTGTCGCGCGATCTCGTCAAGCAATTCGGCTTCAACTGGTCGGTCGCCGCGACGCCCGGCCAGGGCATGTTCGGCCTTTCAACCGGATCGGGGAGCTTCATGGGCGGTCCGGCCGACGCTGGAAAGACCGTGCCCATCGGCCCTTCATCCGTCGTCTCGACCGCCAGCACCACGGCTGACAATGTCCTGTTGGGTTTCGCGAACAACACCGTCGCGGTCCAGCTCCTGATCGACGCTCTCGACACCGAGGGCCTGGTCAAGATCCTTGCTGAGCCAAACCTCACGGCCGTGTCGGGAGTCCCGGCGACCTTCCTCGCGGGCGGCGAATATCCCATCCCGGTGCCCCAGGCGCTCGGCGTGACGACCATCGAATACAAGGACTACGGCGTCAGCCTCAGCTTCGTGGCGACCGTCCTCGATGGCAACCGGATCAATCTCGTGGTGAAGCCGGAAGTCAGCCAGATCACCCAGCAGGGCGCGGTGAGCATCAATGGCACCTCGATTCCCGCCCTGACCATCCGCCGGATGTCGACGACCGTCGACATGGCCAGCGGCCAGAGCTTCGCCATCGCCGGCCTGCTCCAGAACACCACCAACCAGTCGATCAGCCGCTTTCCGGGGCTCGGCAACCTGCCGGTTCTGGGCGCCCTCTTCCGTTCGGACAGCTTCGAGCGCGACGAGACAGAGCTGGTGGTCATCGTCACGCCCTACATCGTGCGGCCCGTGAGCGGGCGCCTCGCTGCACCCACCGACGGCTACACCGCGCCCACAGACGCCGCCCGGCTCTTCCTCGGGTCCAGCTACATGACGCACCCTGCCGGCGCAGGGTCGCCCATATCCCGCTCCGGCGGCGGCCTCATCGGTCCGGGAGGCTTCGAACTGGAATGACAGCCCGCACGCTCAATCCCCGCGACCGCCGCTTCGACCCGATCCGGGCGCGCAAAGCGCTGGCGTTTACCTGCGTCGCCGCGCTCCTCGCCGGCGGCGCCCTCGCCGCACCGCGCGGCGCGCCCGTGGTCAGCCCGACGAGCGAAGCCCCCAAGCCGCTCTCCATCACCCTCCTGAAGCTGACGCACGAGATACCGTTCTCGGGCGAGACGGTCGGCGTCGAGGGCCGCCAGCAAGCCGATCTCGACACCTTCCTGGCCTCGAGCGAGGCCAGGCCCGGCGACCCGGCCTATGTCGAGAGCAACGGTTCGGCGCTGGGGGACGCGCGCGCGGCCAATCTTGCCGAGCAGCTCACCGCTCGCGGCTTCGCAACCCAGGTCGTGCGCGACACCAACGTCCCGCCGCATGAGCTTCGCGTGGTCCTCGAGCGCTACATCGTGACCGCTCCGATCTGCCCGGACTGGTCTCACGTCTCCTGGGCCAACTTCAACAACAAGACATCGAGTAATTTCGGCTGCGCCACGTCCGATAATCTGGCCGCCATGGTCGCCGACCCGCGGGATCTCGCGGTGGGCCGCCCGCTGTCCCCGGACTCGGGAGAGGAGGCCAGCCGGCCGGTCGCCAGGTACCGGGCGGGAGCCGTCGCAAGCCCTGGCGGCGCATCGGCATCGGGCGGCGGTGGTGGCGGCGGCAGCGCCGGTTCCGGAGGTCCATGAGCGATGGCTGCCCTCAGTCTCCAATCACGCGGCGGCAAGGCGAAGGCCGCGTCAGCCCCGGCGCTCGTCGCAGCCATCATCGACGAGCCCACGCGCGAGACGGTCCGCAGCGTGGCCGAGCATCTCGGGTGGACCGCCCCCATCATGCGCGAAGGCGGCGTCTCGGCGGCCGCCGCCTACGTCAAGGCGACCGGGGCGCCGGATTTCCTCGTGGTCGACGTCAGCGACAGTGAGGATCCGACGGCGGATCTCACGGCCCTGATGGATCTCTGCGGCCAGCCCACGCCCCTCGTCGCCATCGGGCTCGTCAACGACGTCAGACTTTACCGTCGGCTGCGTGACATCGGCGTGTTGGACTATCTGGTCAAACCCGTGCCGGTCGACGTCCTCGGCTCCGCGCTGGAGGCCGCCAGGCAGCCCCAGGGCGTCCAGGAGAAGCCCGAAGCCAAATCGAACCAGCTCATCGCCTTCATCGGCTCACGCGGCGGCGTCGGCGCAACCACCCTCGCAGTTTCAACCGCATGGGCGATCGCCCAGCAGCAGGTCAAGGTGGCGCTGCTGGACCTCGATCTCCATTTCGGCAGCGCTGCGCTCAGCCTCGACCTGGAGCCCAGCCGCGGCCTGCGTGAGCTCCTCTCCCACCCCGACCGGATCGACAGCCTTCTGATCGACGCGGCCGCCACCAACGCCGGAGACCGCCTGAAGCTGCTGAGCGCCGAAGAGCCGCTCGAGGACTCGATCGACCTTGACCCGGACGGACTGGTGGCGATCGTCGGCCAGCTCAAGAGCGCGGCGGGCACCGTGGTCGCCGATGTTCCGCGGAGCATGGGCCCCCTCACCCGCCAGGCGATGGCTTGCGCGGACATGATCGCGGTGGTCACCGACCTCTCGTTGGCCGGCATGCGCGACACCCAGCGGCTGATGGCGATGATTGGCGGCGCGCATTCCGGGGTCAAACCCATCATCGTCGCCAATCGCGTCGGCGGGGTCGCCGGCGAGATTGCGACAAGCGATTTCGAACGCGGGGTCGGCGGCAAGGTCGCTCACCTCATCCCCTATGACCGGCCGGCTGCAATCACGGCGGCCGAGGCGGCCAAGCCCCTGATCGACGTCGCCCGCAACCCCAAGACCGTTTCGGCCCTGCGGAACCTCGCCATGGGCTTCTCCGGATCCAGGGCTGAAACGGCGGCGCCGGCCTCCTTCCTCAAGCGTGTCCTCGGACGATGAGCCTCCCCCCTCGTCGCGACGCCGAGGATCGGCTCCGCGCCCGCATCGACTCCCTGGCCTCGCGAAGCCGGCCGGCCCCGGCCGCGCCTCAATCTCCGCCGCGGTTTCAACCCACGCTGGTGCGCTCGGCGACGCCGGCGGTCGACGATGCGGTCGACGTCGAAGACGCCAAGGCCCGCCTGGAACCCCTGGTTGCGGCGGAACTGGATCCGGCCGTGGCCGCCGGCCGTCCGCGAGGCGAGTTGGCGGAGATGGTCGATCGGATCATCTCCGAGGGTCTGGCATCCTTCGGTCTGAGGCTCGATGTCAGCAGCCGGCGTGATCTTGTCACCCACTTCCTGAACAGCAGGCTTCGCGCGCAACCGAAGATCGAGATTGTTGCAGAAAAGGCGAAAGACTCGGCCCCGGCGCCGCGGGCGAAGATCGAAGAGGCGGCCCCGAAAATCTATCCGCTGGTCATCGAGCGGATCGACAGCGAGGTCGCAACCCGCCTGAGCCGCGCGGAGCTCGCGGTGCAGTTGTCCGGCGTCGTGGCCGAGGTGCTGGGCGAGCTGAAGATGCCGCTCAACCAGCGCGAGCAGCGTGACCTTGTCACCCTGCTGATGAACGACATGCTCGGCCTGGGTCCGCTGGAGCCCCTGCTGGCGGACGAGACCGTCACCGACATCATGGTCAACGGCGCAAAGCAGATCTACGCCGAGCGCAAGGGAAAGCTCGAGCTGACCGGGGCCACGTTCCGCGACAACGCGCACGTGATGTCGATCTGCACCCGCATCGTCAGCACCATCGGCCGGCGGATCGACGAGTCCTCGCCCCTCTGCGACGCCCGACTGCCGGACGGCAGCCGGGTCAACATCATCATTCCCCCGCTGGCCATCGACGGGCCGAGCATCTCGATCCGCAAATTCGCCAAGCGGTCCATCGATCTCGACGTGATGGCCAGGCAGCAGAACCTGTCGCAGGCCATGGCGACCGTCCTGAAGATCGCCTCTCGGGCGAGGCTCAATATCCTCATCTCGGGGGGCACGGGATCGGGCAAGACCACCCTGCTCAACGCCCTGTCCCAGATGATCGACCCCGAAGAGCGGATCGTAACGATCGAGGACGCGGCCGAACTTCAGCTGCAGCAGCCTCACGTCGTTCGCCTGGAAACGCGACCGCCCAATCTCGAGGGCAAGGGCGAGGTCACCATGCGGGACCTCGTGAAGAACTCCCTGCGGATGCGGCCCGACCGCATTATCCTAGGCGAAATCCGCGGCGCCGAAGCCATCGACATGCTGCAGGCGATGAATACGGGCCACGACGGCTCGCTTGGCACCCTTCACGCCAACCGCCCGCGCGAGGCCCTGACGCGACTGGAAAACATGGTCAGCATGGCCGGGCTCAACCTGCCGACCAAGGCCATCCGCACCCAGATCGCCGCCGCCGTCCATATGATCCTGCAGGTGAGCCGCATGCGCGATGGCGTGCGCCGGATCACCAGCATAACCGAGGTCGTCGGCACCGAGGGCGAGGTCATCACGACCCAGGAGCTGTTCTCCTACAAGTTCGAAGGCCAGGGGCTCGACGGGAAGCTGCGCGGCCGCTTCGAAACCTCGGGTCTGCGTCCCAACTTCACGCCCCGCGCCGAATACTACGGCCTCGACCGCATATTGCTCGAGGCGATCGGGTGAACCTGCTCATACCGCTCGCCCTGATGGTCGCCATCGTGGGCGGCCTGGCGCTCGCCTTCCTCTCCGGCGCCGGGCGCCGTCGCCTCAGCCAACGGGCGCGGCGCATTTCGGCGCCCGGCAGGGGCGCCAGGGTCAGCCAGGCTCTCACCCTGAGGGTTGGCGGCCCAGGCGGACTGGATCGCATGGCGATCCGATTCCTGCCCAATCCGGATCTCCTGCGCCAGCGGCTGGCGGCGAGCGGCCTGTCGATCTCCATCGGCGCCTACTCGATGATCTGCATCAATTTCGGCGTTGCGGTCACGGTTGTGGCTCTCCTGGACCACCTTCCGGCGATCCTTGCCGTACTCGTTGGCGCCCTGGCCGCCCTGCTCTTGCCCCACTTCGTCGTCGGCTTCCTCGTCAATCGCCGGCGCAACAAGTTCTCCAAGCTCTTCCCGGACGCGATCGGTCTGATGGTGCGGGGGCTCAAAGCCGGCCTGCCGGTGGTGGAGAGCATGCTGGTGGTCGGGCGGGAGGTGAGCGACCCGGTCGGCGCGGAATTCCGCCGCGTCGGAGATCAGGTGCGCCTGGGCCAGGGCCTCGAGGAGTCGCTGTGGGCGATCGCCAAGCGTCTTGATCTCGCGGAGTTCAATTTCCTCGTCATCACCCTGTCCATCCAGCGCGAGACGGGGGGCAACCTTGCCGAGACTCTGGAAGGTCTCGACGACATGATCCGCAAGCGTCAGCAGATGAAGCTGAAGGTCAAGGCGATGTCGTCCGAGGCGATGGCGACCGCCGGAATCATCGGCTCCCTCCCCTTCGTCATGACCGGCATCCTGTTCCTGGTCAGCCGAAAATACATACTTACGCTGTTCCAGACCGACATCGGCCACATCCTGATCGGCGTCGGCTCTTTCTGGATGTGCGTCGGTTTCGTCGTCATGAAGCAGATGGTGAGCTTCGAGATATGAATCTCGCCGCCTTCCTTCCCCCGGGCGTGACCGTGAACCTGCTGGTGGAGGTCGCCGCGGGCCTGGCGAACGTCGGGGCCCTGTTCGTCCTCTACCGGGCCTTCTCCCCGACCGAAGTGGTCAGCGCCCGTGCTCGGTCGCACGCCAAGCGCCGGCGCGAATTGCGCGGTGCGATGTTGACTGCGCCAAGGACGTCCCGGCGGCAGCGGCGGCCGGTAACGCTGGTGAAAGCTCTCCTCGACAGGCTCAAGGTCGATCGCGGCGACGAAACGCGCAAGTCGGCGGCCAAGCTCGCCCAGGCAGGCTGGCGCTCGGCTGACGCCATGACCATGTTCCTCGGCTTCCGGCTGGGCTCGTCGCCGGTTCTGGGCCTCGTGGGGTGGCTGCTGACCCCGCTGCTGGTCCATCACGCGACAATCCTCATCCAATGCGTCGGCGGCCTGGTGGGAACCGGCCTTGGCGCCTACGCCCCGAACATCTACGTCGACAACGCCGCGAAGAACCGTGGCCAGAAGATGCAGAAGCAACTCCCGGACGCGCTCGACCTCTTCGTGATCTGCGCCGACGCGGGGCTCGGCATGGACGCCGCCTTCGTCCGGGTCGCCCGGGAAATCGCACCCAGTTCGCCCGAGCTTGCCGACGAGCTGGGCCTCACGGCGATCGAGCTCAGCTTCCTGCCCAATCGCCGCGATGCGCTGAACAACCTCGGGAAACGCACGAACATGGCGTCGATGCGCAGCTTCGTGAACACCCTCGGTCAGACCGAGAAGTACGGCACCCCGCTCACCCAATCGCTGCGCGTGCTGGCCGCCGAGTTCCGCAACGAGCGCCTGATGAAGGCGGAAGAGAAGGCGGCGCGCCTGCCGGCCACCCTGACGGTGCCGATGATCTGTTTCATCCTGCCGCCGCTCTTCCTCGTGCTAGTGGGACCGGCGATCATCCAGGTGATCGCTGTGACGAGCCATAAGTAACCGGGATCAGTTCGCCGAGACACCTTCGGACGGGAGGCTCCCGGCCGGTTCTTCGCCTTTCTGACCCAGACGCCGGCAAGCGAACCCGTTGCGATCGCTTGCAAATCCCGACAGGGGCGCGCTTCCTCACTCGCATGGACTTCTTAGGATCTCTGGTCATCGCCATCAAAGGCGGCGTCCTTCACTTCCTCAGCCTGTTACCGATTTTCGCGGCCATGCTGGGTCTCGAAACGTTCGCACCCGTAATCGGCGCGCGCGTCGCGCTGGCCGGCCGCGTGCGCAACCTGGTCCTCTGGTTCGCCTACGTCGTCTGTGGCTTCTTATTATGCGGCCTGATCGCACCCGTGATCGCCCCACTCCACATCCACCCCCTGCTACCCAACTGGACCTTCCCGGCAGGGGTGCTGGTTGCGCTCGTGGCCGGCGACTTCGCCTACTACTGGTTCCATCGCTTCGAGCACCGCTTCCTGTGGCGATGGCACGCCGTGCACCACAGCCCAAGGGAGCTTCACGGCCTCTCGGGTTACCATCACCCCGCTGAAAGCGTGCTTCAGACCCTCTTCTGGACCGTGCCCATGGGCGTCCTCATGCCAAACCCATTTGGACCTCCGCTGCTCTTCGCGATCACGATGACTTGGGACCAATATGCGCATTCCAACACGGCACTGGGGCTAGGCCGCGGGCGCGTGATCCTCGCAGACAATCGTTTCCACCGGATCCACCACTCACTGACGCCCGAACATTGGGACCACAACTTCGGCGTGTTGTTTCCCTGGTGGGACATGATGTTCGGGACCGCCTGGATGCCCGCGCAGGATGAATGGCCGGAGGTGGGTGTCCCGGAGTACGGGGAGATCATGGGTGTCGGGGAACTGCTGACGAGACCGGTCATGCGCACCAAGGCGCCTGTGATGGACTTCTACTCCCACTGGAGACTGAACCGCGCACACTCGAGAGGACCCAAATCGAGAAATCGTCAGGGCTTCCCTACGGCCCCTCCCGGAACATAGAGCAACGTCTTCACGCCGTGCACTGAGGTGACAGCCACAGGGGGGCCGTAGGTCGCAACCGCGTCGGCCTCGGTTATCCCAAACCAATTCCCAGGGGGAAAGACGACGAATTGCGGACGGATCTTTGCGTCAAAGCGCGTGGTGTCCGTCCAGAACCGGTCGGGCTGGAGCCTACCATCAGAGACTGTCATGGGATCCGCCATTACCTGAGCTCGGCTCAAGGCGCGGACCAGTTGGGTAGTGTAATAGTCGCCCACGCCGTAGGTGAGGTGGCGCGCGCGCAGCCAGCGGACCAACTCGTAGGCCTGGGGCCCCTGCAGCCCCGGGGGTTGGGAGAGGCTCTTGAGGCTCAACGCCGTAACCGCAACGAACACGAACGCTCCCGAGAACCAGGCGACGCCCATGAAGGCTCGCCGGACAAGGAGTGGGGCAGGGAGCGGCGCCGGTGCGAGCGCCGCGCCGATGCAGAGGAACAGAAATGCAGGAGCCACATAGCGTACGGCCGGACCGGGATAGCCTGGGCCGAGCTTAATCGCACTCGTGAAGGCGAAGCTGAGGCAGTCAGCACCGAGCAAGCAACAAGCGGCCAGCACAAGAAACCGCGCGACGCCCTGGAATGAGCCTGCTGAGGGTCGCGCGAAGACCGTCACCGCACTGAGTAGAACCCAGACAAAGGCTCCTGCACGGATAATGGAGACCACTGTGGCGAAGGGTATGACGGACAAGTCGCGGGCGCCAAATAGCACGCCGAGGGCTGTGACGACCGCCCCGAAATTGCGCATGATCGCCGCTGGATCGATCGCTAGGGCGTCCGAATAGCTCAGCCGGGTGGCGAAGCCATGGGCCCTCCAGATCAAATCTGGAAATCTGTGGGCGCTGATCAGCACCACGCAGGCACAGCCAGCTACGACCAAATACGCAGGCGGCAAGACGCGGCGGCGCCAAGCCTCGAGCGGCAGGAATAACAGCAGCGGTGCGACAAAGAAAAAATCGGCCATCGGATCGCTAGCGCATGCGATGAACAACGCCGTCGCAAACACCAGATAGCGACTAACGTGAGACCGTCCTTCGGTCAGAACCGGAGTGATTGCCGCAAGCGCAACCAAAGTGAACAGAACGGTGGCGGTATGGAAGGCCGAGACCAGGAACATAAACTGGTCAGGGGCGAACGGCACGCCGATGAGAAAAAGGAGCGCAAGCGCCGCCTGTCCGAGGCGGGGCGCGCCGGCCCGCCACAGCAAATACAGCGAAATCGCTAGCAGCAATCCGTAGACCACGAACGGCACCGCGTAAATGAGCCAAAGCTCATTGCCAAACAGTGCGCGACCAAGAACGTAAAAAGGAAGGTCGGTCAGATAAAAACTATCAGATGCCAACACCCAATGCGATAGCAGCACGTTACCCGAGAAAACTGAATTGAGCTCGTTAAAATTTTGCACGGAATCTGAATTCGGCACAGTAATTCTGGCTAATGCAAAACTGCAAGCAAGCGATAAGATAAATAATATAAATACCACCTGGCGAAAGCGCATATTCCTGAAATAGAAATGCGCCTGTCGTATCGAACTTATCCTCTTGATATCACCCACTCTAAGCATATCAATCGTGCCTTTCGGTCCCCGGCGCCGTGGTCCTGATCAACATCCAGAGATCGCCTTGCTGCGGTTCGTCCTCAAGCTCTACCTTCCACTTGCCACCGCTAATTCGGTTCATAATAAGTTGGTCAAGACCTCGTTGCGCAATTCTGTTTCCATGAAAATAGAAAGATTCGTGAAATTGCAAAAACTTTAACTGCCGCTCATACAGAATCCACATGGGCGGATGCATACTGAGTTCAGAAGTCAACTTATAAATTGTGGATTGGCTCGAAGTGTCAAACCACGTCTGCACATAATTGTGCCAAGGCGCAATTCCACAGTAGTACGGACCAAACGAATACGGCACAGACAATAACGATGCTTTTGCTTGATAGCCTAGATGACGACATACGGATTCAAAAAAAACCTCACTACTCTTGTCCACATACATTGGTCCATATATTGGATGCATTATCCATTTTCGACCAACAAACATGGTTCTAGATTCATAATACTCCCACTTCATGGGGACTAATATTTTTCCGATCGCTCCAGACGTGACCAGGGCAACGCAGACGCTGATTGACGAAATACATACCCATTTTCGCTCGAACGCAGCCGGATACAGGGTCGGGGCGAGTGCGATAAACAAGCCGATCGGCCCGTATTGCCCGAGGGAATGCCCCCCAGACGACATGGACTCGGCCACGAGCATTGCCGCCGGCAAGAAGATAATTGACGCCCGCGGCGAAGCGCGACGGATCACCCCGATTGTCGACAGTAGGGCGACAAGCGCCAGACCAAACAGCGCAAGAATGAAGAAAGGGACGAGCCCCCTCAGGACGAAGTGCGGATTGGCTTTGATTGACGGACCTATGACGCACACATCCAGAGCGAGGCCAGTTACCGCGACGGCTGTGAAGACGAGTGGTCGACCGGCAAAGGCTCGATTGAAGGCGCTCAAATACACTAAAACAGGAATTACAACCAAAAACGCGGTCATCGCCACGCCGATCAGGAACGTTGGGTCGACCGATTGCAAAATAGCTTCGACGACGAGAGACACTGGATCCAGTAACAACTGGATAGAACCCCCCTTTATACCGGCCGCTCCAATCATCGAATTGGAGAAATAGGCATTAAGATTATCCCCAGTCAGAAGGACAACAAACAAGCACGTGGACAAGAAGCCAACAGTCAGGCCTGCAATCGCCCCCCACCGCCTCGGTTTGGCGACCGCGAAAAGGACGGCGCCATCTGCCAGATAGAGAAGGAAACCTTCATTGGCCCTCGTCGTAAATGAAACTCCCGCCATCACGCCCAATGCGGCCGGAAAGAACAACTTACGAATCCGCTGCGGCTCCTCCTCAACATAGCTAAGCATAACAATTGACGAGAATATATATTGTATGTCGGAGACAACGTGAAAATCTGAGAAACTATAGAAGAAAAACTGCGTCGCTACAATAAACGCCGCAGAAAGGAAAGCAGCAAGCGCAACCCCGGACAGCGCCGATCTGTTGACTAGCGTATAGTATCCAAATACGAACAATGATAAATGAAGGACAGGCGGGATTAGACTAGCAAGCCAAGACTCACCGACCAATCTTCTCCAGGCTACTGCCTCAAGAAAAAAGAAGGGCTGAAGCGGCGCATGGAGATCACTGTAGAGTTTGGCTCCATACAAGAGGCGATCTGCATAAAGTGGCCAAGTCCCGTCTGAACGGACCTGAGAATTGAGGATCATGCACAGGCCGAACACGATACAGCCAAAGGCAGCCAACAAGACTGCCAGAGACCTCTCCCCGGACTTGGTCGATGAAGCACTCTCGTTGTCTATGGCTAGCGTCGCCACTCCGTATTCCTTGCCCCTAATCCGGACTTTCTCGCTCGATCCGATAGATATCTAGCTTGGGCCTAAACTGCCAGAATCAGCTTGTCACTCAACAACCCGCCAGATCGACAGCGTCGCTCCCCGCGGCGACAGCGGCTGCAGCCACGTCGGCGGCGTCCCCGCGCGCAGCCGAGCTCCCAGTGTGCCGGAGCGGGTCGACAGGGAGAGGTCGCGGCAATCCACGATGTAGGTCGCGCGAAGCGCCCGCACCTTCGCCTCGGCGGCCCCGACGGGCGTGTCGAAGGCCTGGAGCGTCAGGACGACCTCGTGTGAGATGCGGTGGTACGGGGCGATCAGGGCGGTCTGCGGGGTAAAGGCCAGGATGAACGAGCCCATGTCGATTTCCGACATCACCGTTCCGCGCGGCAGAGCGGCGAGCTCGCGATAGGCGCCCGGCGCGAAGCAGGGCTCCGAGGTTTGCACCCATGAATGAGGGTCGTGGGGGGCGTGGAGCAAGAATGCGTTCCCAGCCGCGTTGGCCGCAAGCGCAACGCTCATGGGCGAAAAGAAGGTGGTGGCCGCAAGGGTGGGAAGGAAAAGGTCCCGGAACCTTCGGATTGCGATGTTCGAGAAGGCGACGCCAATGAGCGGGATGCCGATCCATGCCACGTAGTCCATCGTTCGCCAGTACCGCGCGGCCAGGATGCACGACAAAAGCAAGGCGAGGGCGGCCAAGGCGGCCTGCGGCGTGCGTGTCGTCCGGCGCGCGAGAAGGTAGGCCGCAGCCACAAGGGTCATGAGAAGCGTGGCGACAGCGTCGATCGCCGAGGCTCGTTCGGCCTTGAACACGACGGACATTGGCTGAATTTCCTGAATTCCGTCCAGCCAGAGTTTGTGCGCGAGGGGCTCGACGGCCGCGAAAGGACCGTGCAGGCACAGGGGTTCGAACAGGACGTAAACGCCGGCGGCCACGGCCCCGACCGCGCCCAACGCGGCCAGGCGTGCGGCCGGGGGAATGCGCGGGGCGAGGCCGGCGACCGCGCACAGGCCCAAGCCCGCGATCACGAGCGCGGAGACGAGGTTGAGCGCGAGGGCGTCGCAAACCGCAATGTCCCATCGCCACGGCGGAGTCTGGATCATGAAAAGACAGACCGCGCCGGCTGCCAGCGTGGCGCCGTAGGCGGCGGCGGGCGCGGACTGACGGCGGTCGAAGGCGAGGCGGAGCGCCCAGGCGGCGCCGACCAGCGCGAGCACGAACAAACCCTCCAGACCGACAGCCAGGCCCAGGGCCGATGCGGCGCCTGCGATGACCGCGCAGGCGATCGGCCGCCGCGGCGAGGTCGCGGCGGCCAGGGCGATCAGGGTCATGACGATCTGGATGTCGTGGTGGTCGATGCGCCCAGGCTGGAACTGGCGGTACAATGGGAGGTCGACCACCAGCAGAACAGCCGTCGTCAACACCGCCGAGCGGGCCCCAAGATTGCGCGCCAGCCACAAGGCGGCGGCGACCGCCGGGAAGATCCACAGCAGCGGCCAGATCACCCGCGCCAGCCACTCCGCCGTCACCGGAGTCGCGAAGAGACGGAGGATCGAAATCAGGCTGGCGATGCCCCCGTCCACAAGACGGGACCAGTGCATATAGAGGCCTGCCGGCGGGTTCAGGCGCGAGATCCATTGATCGTACCAGCCGCGCCCCGCCAGCAGGTCACGAACCATCACCAGGCGCATGGCGTCGTCGGTGTCGCCAAGGTGTGATCGCACGTCGAGCTTGAGGGCGAGCAGGAGTCCCAACCCAAACGCCACGCCGACACTGACCATCAGCATACGGTGCGTCGGCGAAGCATCTGGACTAGGGGATAATTTCATCAGCTCACGCAAAAATTTTAACTAATTTCTCGCCCGGTGATCTTGCAGGCCAGGCAAATTAACACTTACCCAAGCATACTTGGTAGAGACCATTGATCGCATGTCATGCGTCGCAGAAAACGATAGAAGATATGCAAGTGCAGCCCTCGGTTCGACCATCCGGCCTGCCGACGGGATCGTCGGCCCATGACGCCTTCCGGCGCGCTGCCGGATTCTTGGGAAAGTCCTCGCTCGAGAAGACCTCCGGGTGGCCCATTGAAGGTCTGGCGCTGGCCGCCCTGCTGCTCGTCACCACTATTACAAGGTTTGTCTATCGGGCGGGCGGGCCTCTGTGGTTCGATGAAGTCTGGACCGGGATGATCGCGGGCGAGCGGTCGCTGTCCGGCTTCGCGCACCAATGCTACCTCGATGTCAATGCGCCCCTGGGCTACGTCGTCTCGTGGCTCTGGGAGCCAATCGGCGGGCTGTCCAATGAGGGCTTGCGCCTGCCCTTCATCATCTTTGCTGACCTGACGCCGCTCATCGTCCTGCTCCCCTCGCGCAGCATCTCCCTGCGCGAGCGGGCGATCTGGGCAGCACTGCTCGCCTGCTGGCTGCCGGGTTTCGTCTTCGCCAGTGAAGCGCGTTGTTATTCGATGCTGCTTTTCCTGGGCGCGGCCAATACGCTGGCCTTCGCCGCCCTGCTCCGGTCTCCCGGCCTGAGGCCGGCGCTTATCTGGGCGGCGATCTCGTCACTACTCGTGCTGACCCACTACTTCGCGGCGACGCTCGTCGCCTGCCAGGGCGCGGCGTACCTGATCGTCTGCCGAAAGGCGGCCCTGAGGACCTGGCCGGCCCTTATCGCCTTCATCCCGGCAGTGGCGGAGATGGCGGTGCACGTCGCGGTGCTGAAGCAATTTTCGACCGGCGTGGCGCCGGTCCATGTCCCGCCACGATGGCAGGACCTGCCCGACGCGTTCGAGTTTGTCGCCGGGGGCATGTCGACGATCCTGCTGCTCGTCGGCTGCCTCGCGGTCGGCCTTCTCCACGCAGCCTTTGAGAGAAAGAAAATCCGGCTGGAGCCGTCATCCGGCGCCCTCAGCGAAGGGCGACTCTGGATCGTCCCCGCGACGGCGCTTGCCTCGGTCGTCATCTGCGTGGTGGCGTATGAGATCTGCCTCGCCGCGTCGCTGGCCCGGCCAATGCTTGTGGTGCGCTATTTCACGGCCGCCACGCCGGGAGTCATGCTTGGCGTGGCCCTCATCATCAAGAAGATCGGCGATCTCTGGCGGCCGCTTCCCGCCGTGATGATCGGAACGCTGGGCGTGGCCGTGCTCATGCTCCTTGGTTCCGGCGAACCCAAGCAGCAACCGATCAGCTTCGAGCGGGCCTCGGAAGCGTTGATGAAGGCCGGGGTTTCCCGGGTCGAATTCTTTTACGACGACCGTGGCGCCGGCGGTCGCGACCACGAGGCGTTTTCGAAGATCGGCGGTTTCTTCTTCCATCGTGCAGGACGGCCGATCCTGACTGACGCCGTCTTCATAAAGCAGGGCGTGGACCCGAGCCCCGTGTTGCTGGCGCGCGCCCAGGGAAGCGGAACGGCGATACTCTGGGTCTACGACACCACCGTGGACGGGACCGCCGCAGTCCGCTTCCCACCGCGGATCTCGCAGATCGATCCACGCTGGCGTTGTCGTGACTATGGGGTGCTCGCCGCCCATGCCCTGGCCTGCGTCCGGGCAGGGGCGCTTTGAAGCCGGCGCCCGCCCTGCGGGCCGCTCCGCAGTCCCAGGCGAGCGAGACGATCGGGCGCCGGACGCGCGCGGAGCCGGCGATCATCGCCCTGGCCGGCCTGCTCCTCGCCACGGCGGCGGGGAAGCTCGCCTTCGCGGTAAGTCATCCGCTGGGCTTCGATGAGCTCTGGACAGCGATGATCGCCAGTCAGCGCTCGTTCGCCGGCTTCGTTCGGCAGTGCTACCTCGATGTGAATGCGCCGCTCGCCTATCTCGTGGCGTGGATCTGGGCGCACATCGCGGGGCTCTCGGACAACGCCCTGCGGATACCAGGCGTGGTGTTCGCAAGCGCCGCGCCATTGCTGGCTCTGACGCCGAGCCGCTCCATTCCGCGCCACGCAAGACTGATCTGGGCGGCCCTGCTGGCGTGCTGGATACCGGGCTTCGTGTTCGCCGCGGAGGCGCGGTCCTATGCGCTGATCATTTTCATCAGCACAGGGAACACGGTGGCCTACCTCGCCCTGCTGGAGAAGCCGTCCCTCAAGTCGGCGTTTGCCTGGACCGCAGCATCCTCGCTGCTGATCCTCACGCACTACATCGCCCTGCCCCTCGTCGCCTGCCAGGGGCTTGGCTATCTGCTCGTCCACCGCCAGCGGGCCGTGCGCACCTGGCCGGCGCTGCTGGCGTTCGCGCCGGCCCTGGCCTCCCTGGCCGCCCACGCCGCTCTGCTCATCGGCTTCACCGATCGCAGCGCAGCGGGCGCCGCGCCGCTGAAGGCAAGCGCCCTGCCCGAATTGATCGCGTTCGTGGTCGGGGGGCCCTCGTCGGCCTTGATCTTGCTGGCGTGGGCGGGCGTGTCGTTCGCGCTCTGGCGGTTGCGGGCCCGCGCAGACGCCTCGCCATCACAGCTGGCCGGCTCGCTTGCCTGGATCGCGCCGGCGACATCCCTCGCCACGGCGGCTCTCTGCCTCACGGCCTCCCTGGCGCATCCGCTGATCATCGATCGTTATCTCACGCCCGAGGTTCCTGGGGTCCTGCTTGGGATCGCCCTGCTGGCGCTGGAGTTCGGCCGCCGCTGGCGCCTCGCGCCGACGGTTCTTGTCGCCCTGCAGTTCGGACTCTCGGTTGCGCTACTCGCGGGCGCCCTGCGCACACAGCAACGTTTCCCGCTGGAGCAGGCGTCGTCGGACCTCATGGACGCCGGGATCCAGCGCCTCGCCTTTTTCTGGGACAGCCCGTCGTCCAGGGGCGCCGATCCGGAAGCGTCCGGCGAGGTCGGCGGCTTTTTCTTCCATCGGGCAGGCCGACCGATCAGGGTGGACAACCTGGACCTCAAGCCGGGCGAGGACCCGAACCTCGCTTTCGCCTCGTGGGGCCGGCAGCCGGGATCTGCGATCCTATGGCTGTACGACGATCACGTCGCGGGCGCCGCGGCGCGACGCTTTCCGCCCCGCATCGCGCGCGAAGATCCAGCCTGGCGCTGCCGCGACTATGGGGGCGGCACGATGCATATTCTGGCGTGCCTGCGCTGAGCCGACCCTACCGGGGAGCGGTCGAGACCGTCTGGACGGGAGATCCGAGCCCGAAGATCGCCCGGGTGCGGGTCCTGTCGTCCATCGCTTTCAGCAGCCGGTAATACTGACGGTTGGCGGCGTTGTCGGCCTCGCCGAGGTCGCGCCGCGCAGCCTCTGCGGCTTTCTGGTCATCGCCGGCAAGTCCGTAGACGAGGGAAAGGTTCAGCCGGTTGCCGGCGGTGGCCGCGGGGTCGGCGGCGACGTCGGTGAGGGTCGCGATGGCGGCCGGATAGTTCCCTGCCAGGGCCTGGGACAGGCCAAGGTTGTTGCGCAGGGCCATATCGCCCGGCTTCAGGGCGAGCCCTTTTTGATAGTCGTTCTGCGCCTCGGCGTGCTGGCCAAGCGCGTCGTGCGCCACGCCAAGGGCGTTCCAGACCTGGGGATCGTCCGCCTGCTTCTGCTGCGCGTCCTGCAGATAGGTCAGGGCCTCCTGGCCGCGATCCAGCCTCAGCGCCACACGGCCCAGGGCGAGGTCGATCTCTGGAGACTTGCGGTCGAGAGCGTGGGCCTGCTGGAGCACGTCATAGGCGGCCGGAGCGTCCCCCGAACGGCCGAGCGCCTGGCCGAGCTTGATCTTGTAGGACGGATCCTTCGGAGCCAGCGCGGTGGCCTTCTGATAGAACGCGATCGCCGAGTTGAGATCGCCGCCGCTCATGGCCATGTCGCCGGCCTTCGCAAACGCTTCGGCAGATCGCTCCGGCGCCGGATGACCGGGCGCGCCCTTCTCCGTGCTCTGAGCAAAAGACAGGCCGGGAAGAGCGCCGGCGAGCAGCAGGGCCATGGCCGCAGGCCGCAGGTCCGCCGGCCAAGGGACGAAGACGCGCGGCGACTTCAGATTCCTTGGACGCATCGACCTTCGACTTTCATAATTCGAATACAAGGCGGGTTGACTATCTCCCCGTCGCGACCTCCCGCAATGAGTTCATAAGCCGCGCCCCGTCGCCGAATAGCCGGGCGCGCCAGCACAAGGGAGGACGGCGGATGGACTACGAGCACCTGATCGTCGAGACGCGCGGCGAGGCGCTGTGGGTGACGATGAACCGGCCGGACCGGCTCAACGCCCTCAACCGCCGTCTGGTCGAAGAACTGCGCGACCTTTTCACAGGCCTCTACTGGCGCCACGAGGTGCGGGTCGTGGCCCTGCGCGGCGCGGGCGGCGCCTTCTGCGCCGGCCTGGACCTGAAGGAGCGGGACAACGCCGCGGGGGGCGGCCCGGAACACGGCCTGGTCCGCCAGCGCCAGATCAGCGAGATCGTCATGGCCATGCGCCGGTGCCCGCAGCCCATCGTCGCCCTGGTGGACGGCGCCGCGGCCGGCGGCGGCTTCGCCCTGGCCCTGGCGAGCGACGTGCGGATCGCCACCCCGCGGCTGAAGATGAACGCGGCCTTCATCCGCATCGGCCTTTCGGCCTGCGACATCGGCGTCAGCTATTTCCTGCCGCGCATGGTGGGTTCGTCGGTCGCGGCCGAGCTCATGCTCACCGGGCGGTTCATCGGGGCCGAACGCAGCCTCGCACTTGGCCTCGTCAGCGCGGTGGTCAAGCCGGATCGCCTGGAGGCGGAGGGCGAGGCGATGCTGGCCGACATGCTGCGCGCCACGCCGCTCGGCCTTCGCCTGACCAAGGAGTGCCTCAACCATTCCATCGACGCCCAGGGCCTCGAGGCGGCGGTGGCGATGGAGGACCGCAATCAGATCCTGTGCGCCCAGGGCGAAGACTTCCGCGAGGGCGTCGCTGCGTTCCTGGAAAAGCGAGCCCCCAACTACGCGCGCTGAGGGCCGCCAAGTTTTCTGCGACTACCCGGCCGTTGCGAACCGGATGGGAATGATGACGCGTGCGCCGCCGACGGGGTGACCGTCCTCGGTGCGCGGCTTGAGGCGGAAGTATCGGGTGAGGGAGAGCGCGGCCCGCGAGAAGCCGTAGCCGCCAGGAGACTCGCTCACGACGTCACAGCCCGCCACGGCGCCGCTGACGGCGACCTCGCACGACAGGCTGACCACGCCTCCCACGCCCTCGCGAGCGGCCAGCTCGGGATAGACGTGCGCAAACTGCGCAGCGTCCGGCCGCGAAAGCCAGTCAGGGTTGGTGATCACGGTCTGAGCGGGCGCCGGATCCGGCCTTGGCACGGGGATGAACGGCCCAGTCCCCGGGCCGAGGTCGATGGGCGCCGAGGCAGGCCCCGGCGCAGGCGTCTGCGGCAGGAGCGGGAGCGTCTCGACCTGCGCCGTGACCGGAGACTTTGGGGCATGGATCGTCGAGCGCGGCGGGACGAGCTTTGGCGCCGGTTCCGGCGGTCGCAGCCAGATGGTGTTGGCCTGGATGGTTCTCGATCCCTCCTGGTCCGGAAGCGCGAAGGGATGGAAGGTCTGCTGCACCAGCCAGAGGCCGGCTCCGACATGCACCCCCAGCGATATGGCGATCGCCAGGGCGGACGCGCGGCTCAGGCGTCGGCGCGGGTGAGCGAAGTGCGGGCCGAAGACGCGGAACCCTGGGAACGGCTGACGGATGACCATGGCGGACCTCCCAGTCCTTATTGTTTATTCGCCAAGCGTCACCACAGATCGGCGACTTGTAAAGCTGCCGAAGAGTCACAAACCCAAAGTTATCTATGATCACGCACCTTAATTCACACTCGCACGACGGAGAAATATTCAGTTAGGCTCACTAATCGATCGCGCGGGATAACATCGGCGCCAAAGAACGCCGCTGGCCGACTAGGCGCCTGGAGGAATTGCGGACTGAAGACCGGGGGCTCGCCTGCGCAGCGTATGGCCCGCCGAGTGAGCGGGCGCGTACACGCATGACCGGGGACAGTGAAAAGCGCGGAGGAGTATCTATATCGCCGCCGTGCCCGAGACCCTCCAAGACGACAACGTCGCTCCCTTCCAGATCGACAATCAGCCCGTCCGCGGCCGCATCGTGCGGCTCGGGCCGGCGATCCATGAGATCCTCACGCGTCACGCCTACCCCGATCCGGTCGCCAACCTGCTCGGCGAAGCGTGCGCCCTCGCCGCTCTGGTGGGGGCGAGCCTGAAGTTCGAGGGCCGCCTGATCGTCCAGGCGCAGGGCTCCGGCCCGGTCGCCTATGTCGTGGCCGACTACGACGCCGCCGGCGCCCTGCGCGGCTACTGCCGGTTCGACGCCGATCGGGTTGCGGAAGTCTCGAGCGGGTTCTCGCGGCCCGGCGCCCAGACCCTGCTGGGCAAGGGCGTGTTCGTCATGACCATCGACCAGGGCCCCCGCATGGACCGCTACCAGGGCGTGACCCCCATCGAGGGCGAGACCCTGGCCCTGTGCGCGGAGACCTATTTCGCCCAGTCGGAACAGACGCCCACGCGCGTGCGCCTGGCGGTCGGCCAGGCCGACAGCGGCGCCGGCTCGCGCTGGCGCGCGGGCGGCCTGCTGATCCAGAACATCGCCGAGGACGAGGCCCGCGGATCGACGCGGGAGGCCTGGCTGCAGGCGCAGGCCGTGTTCGAGACGCTCGGCGAGGACGAACTGATCGATCCGCTGCTGACCAGCGAGCGCCTGCTCTATCGGCTGTTTCACGAACAGGGCGTGAGGGTTTTCGAGCCCAAGGCCCTCACCGGCTTCTGCCGCTGCTCGGAAGAGAAGATCCTCGGCATGCTGCGCACCTTCCCTCCTGAAGAGCGGGCGCAGATGGTCGAGCCGGACGGCCAGATCCGCGTCACCTGCGAATACTGCTCACGCGTTTACGCCCTGGAGCCCGACGCGGTGGGGTGACGCCGCGCACGCAAACCGCGCTCTCCTCCACCCGAGCGCGAAGCGCGAAGTGGGGGAGGTGGCCGGCCGAAGGCCGGTCGGAGGGGGAAGGCCGCACCCCCGGCGCCGGCCGGTTGATTACTTACAACCTTGGTTGCGGCGGCTTTCCCCTTCCGTCCCGGCGCTGCGCGCCGGTCCACCTTCCCCAAAATGGGGAAGGAGAGCGCGAGGAAGGCGCCTACGCCGCGTCCAGCGCCCTCGAGATATCCCGCGCCAGGTCGGACTGACCTTCGAGACCCACCGACAGCCGCACCCATCCCCGGGTCAGCCCGATCAGCTGCTGCTGCGCCTCGCTGAGCGCGCGGTGGGTCGTGGTGCACGGGTGGGTGGCCATCGACTTGGCGTCACCGAGGTTGTTCGAGATGTCGATGATCTGCAGCGCGTCGAGGAAGCGGAAGGCCGCCTCCTGCGAGCCGAGATCGAAGGCGATCAGGGTGCCGCCGCCGCTCATCTGGCGCGCGGCGATCGCGTGCTGCGGATGGTCCGGCCGCGTCGGGTAGCGGCAGGCGGCCACCTTCGGGTGGTCCGCGATCAGGTCGGCGAGCCTGCCCGCCGTCTCGGTCTGCCGACGGACCCGCAGGTCGAGGGTCTCCAGCCCCTTGAGCAGCAGCCACGCGTTGAACGGCGACAGCGCCGGGCCGGTGTGGCGGATGAAATCGCGGTAGTTCTCATCGACGAGCGTCTGGTCGCCAAGCAGGGCGCCGCCGAGCACCCGCCCCTGGCCGTCGATGTGCTTGGTGGCCGAATAGACCACCACGTCCGCGCCGAGCTTGAGCGGTGACTGGAAGATCGGCGTGGCGAAGACGTTGTCCACCACGACGCGGGCGCCCGCTTCCTTGGCGATGGCGCTGATCGCAGCGATGTCGCAGATTTCGAGCAGCGGATTGGCGGGGCTCTCGAGGAAAAACACCTTGGTGTTCGGCCGCACGGCGGCGCGCCACGCGGCCAGGTCGGGCGCGTCCACCAGGGTCGCCTCAATGCCGAATCGCGGCGCCCAGGTGTTGAGGATCCAGGCGCACGAGCCGAACAGGGCGCGCCCCGCGACGACGTGGTCGCCGGCCCGCAACAGGCCGGTGAGGGCCAGGTGCACCGCGGCCATGCCCGAAGCGGTGGCGCGGCAGGCCTGGGCGCCCTCCAGCAGGGCCAGGCGTTCTTCGAACATGCGCACGGTGGGGCTGCCGTAGCGCGCATAGATGAAGCCCGGCTCCTCCCCCTTGAAGCGCGCCTCTGCGCTCTCGGCGCTCTCGTAGACGAAGCTCTGGGTGAGGAAGAGCGCCTCGGAAATCTCGCCGTGGCCCGAGCGCTGCACGCCGCCGCGCACCAGGCGCGTCGCAGCTTCCCAATTGTCGGGCGTCTCGCTCATCGCCTGCCTCGCCTGCTCCACAAAGGGGCGGCATAGGAGGCGCCGGCGTCCGGACGGTCAAGGCCGCGCGGCTTGCCACGGCGCAGTCATTCCCCCATGGGTCGGCGGGCATGACTTCCGATCCCGGCATCCTGCCATACCAGTCCATCCAGAGGTTGGTTGATGTAGGCGCGATCGCGGCGCCCGTGCCGCTGGTCGCCGACCAGACGCAGCCGGCCAGCCTCGACCTCCGGCTGGGCGCACGCGCGTGGCGGGTGAGGGCCTCTTTCCTGCCGAGGCCCGGGAGGCAGGTCGCCGACCGCATCGCCGACGTGGCCATGCACGAGGTGGACCTGACGCGAGGCGCTGTCCTGGAACGCGGCTGCGTCTACATCGCCGAGGTCATGGAGAGGCTCGCCCTGCCGCCGGGCGTCTGCGCGCGTGCGAACCCGAAGAGTTCGACCGGGCGCGTGGACATCTTTGTACGCCTTCTCACCGACGGGCAGCCGGCTTTCGATGACGTAACGGATGGTTATGCCGGGCCCCTGTACCTGGAGATCGCGCCCCAGACCTTCTCGGTCCTCGTGCGAGCAGGCACCCGCCTGAACCAACTGCGGCTCAAGACCGGGACGCCGCGACCCCTGGCGGTCCGCAGCGTCGGCGTGGAACTGGGCGATGGCGTCTGCGGCTTCCGGGCCCGCCGTCATGCCGGTGTGATCGACATGGACCTCGAGTGCGGACACGACCCGCGGGACTTCTTCGAAGCCCTCTATGCAAGGCATGGTGAGCTTCTGCTCGATCCAGGTGAATTCTACATCCTGGCCTCGAAGCAGGCGGTCGAGATCCCTGTGGACCAGGCGGCCGAGATGACCCCAATAGATCCTGCAGTCGGCGAGTTCCGCGTTCACTATGCCGGCTTCTTCGATCCGGGCTTCGGGACCGCCGAGGCGGGCGGTCAAGGTTCGAGAGGCGTGCTCGAGGTCCGCAGCCGAGAAACGCCGTTCCTGCTCGAAGATGGACAGACAGTCGCCCGTCTCGTCTTCGAACCTCTCACCGAGCGGCCAGACCGTCTCTACGGTGCGAACAGCTCACACTATCAACGGCAAGGCTTGAGACTTTCAAAGCATTTTGCTCCCTGGGGGTGAGTCTGCGCTATCTTCGCTAGAACACGTTCTCAAATCACGCCATCCTGACTGACCGCATGACCCTTGCTTCTACGCCCCCCGAAGACGTCCGCCCCGACGGACGCCGACTCCGCACCGAGGAAAGCCGGCGGCGCGTCGTCGCCGCCTTGCTCGAATGCGTCCGCGAGGGCGACTTCGACCCTAGCGCCGAAGCGGTCGCTCAGCGCGCGGGCGTGGGGCTGCGCACCGTCTTCCGACTCTTCAAGGACAAGGAAGGCCTGCTTCGCCAGATGAGCGAGGCCATCCTGTCGCGGATCGCCGATCTCGCGAGCGCGCCGCTGCACGGCGAGACCTGGCGCGAGCAGCTGGATGATCTGATGTCCCGCCGGTTCACGGCCTACGAGCAGGTGATGCCGTACCGCCGGGCCGCCATGGCGCACGCCCACCATTCGGAGGTGGTCCGGGTGAACAATGAGGCCATGCGACAGCACATGCGAAAGATGCTGGCCGCCAGCGTTACGCCCGAAGTCCGCGCCGACCATGCGCGCTTCGATGCGCTGGAGATGGTCCTGTCGATCGAAGCCTGGATCCGCCTGCGGGTCGAGCAGAGGCTCGATCCGGCCCGCGCGCGCGCCGCCATCCGTCGCGCCGCGACCGCCCTTCTCGCCGCCGAGTCCTGACCCAGGCGGCTATTGCCGTGACATGGCGGCCGTCGCCTCTGCCCGCGCCGCGGTCCCGCCGAGCATGGCGCTGAGATCCGGAATGTCGAAGGCCACCGAACGGATCAGCCCGGGATACACGAACGGCGCTGCGTAGTCGGGACATACGGGCCTTGGACTGCGCCCGATGTCCATGCCGAGGCTCGAGATGATCAGCAGCATCCGCCCTATGGAGCCCTTGGCGCGGCTCTCGCCATCGACCAGCAGCTCGGCCAGGCCCACGCCGTCAGCCTGACGTTCCACAACCAGCTCGATTTGGCGATCGCCGGAGTCGATTGGCGCGGTGAGGGTGCTGTGCGCGTGGAAGGCGTTGTAGTCGAACACGCAGCGGCCGCCCTTAATGTAGATGACGAAGCCGCTGTTGAGACTGCCGCGGGCGACCAACGCGCCCTCCGCGCCCTCGGGATGGTGAAGATCGATCCTCGTGCGCCAGCCGCGCATCACTGGGGGACAGGCGTCCGACACGAGATGTGAGATCGGCGGCCGGTACAGGAAATGTCGCCGCGAACTCGGCAGGCCCGGGCGGCGCGAAGCACGGAACAGTTCGAAGAACCCCCGATCATCCAGCGGCAGCGTCCCATTCGCCTCCGCCTCGGCCCACCAAAGATCGATCATCTCCTTCAGCCGTTCCGGCTGCGCCGCGGCAAGGTCATTGGTTTCCGAGACGTCCTCGTCGAGGTGGTAGAGCTCCCACGCATCCTGGTCGAACGGGCGTCCCTGGACGTGGTGGGTAACGGCCTTCCAGCCGTCGCGCCAGATCCCGCGGTGGCCCACCATTTCAAAGTACTGGACCTCCCGGGGCCGCGGCGCGGCCGGATCTGCGAAGGTCGACAGCAGGCTGGCCCCGTGCATCGGCATCTGCTCGATCCCGCCGACGACCTTCGGCGAGCCGATCCCGGCCGCCTCGAGGATCGTCGGGGTGACGTCGACAGCGTGGCAGAACTGATGCCGGATGGCGCCCGGATCGGAGATCCGCCGTGGCCATCGCACGATCAGCGGATCGCGCACGCCCCCGCCGTGGGTGTTCTGCTTGTACCACTTCAGCGGCGTGTTGCCGGCCTGGGCCCAACCCCAGGGAATGTTGCTGTGGCTTTCAGGACCGCCGATGTCGTCCAGGCGCTCGAGGGCCGCGTCGAGGTCCTCATGCATCAGGTTGAAGTGCTTCATCTCGTCCATGACGCCCAGGGGGCCGCCTTCCTGGCTGGCGCCATTGTCGGAGCAGAGGACGACGAGGGTGTCGTCGAGCCGGCCCAGCTCGCGCAGGAACGCGATCAGCCGGCCGATCTGGGCGTCGGTGTGATCGAGCATGGCCGCGTAGGCCTCCTGCAGGCGCGCGGCGAAGCGCTGCTCCTTGGCGCTCAGCTCCGACCACGGCTTCACGCCCGGATTGTGGGGGGCCAGGCGCGTGTCGGCCGGGACGATCCCCATCGCCTTCTGGCGTTCGAACCAGCGCTCCCGCGCCACGTCCCAGCCCTCGTCGAAGGCCCCGCGGTACTTGTCACGCCAGGCCTTGGGCGACTGGTGCGGAGCGTGGGTGGCGCCAAACGCCAGGTAGAGGAAGAACGGGCGCTCCGGGGTCAGCGAGCTCTGGTCGCGGATCCAGGCGATCGACTGATCCACCAGGTCCTCGGAGACGTGATAGCCCTCCTCCGGCGTGCGCGGCGGATCGATGAATCGATTGTCGCAGGAGAGCTCGGGGTAGAACTGGTCGGTCTCGCCCTGCAGGAAGCCGTAGAAGCGATCGAAGCCCTTCTGTAGCGGCCAATTGCGAAACGGTCCGGCTGCGGTCGCCTCGGCCATCGGGCATAGATGCCACTTGCCCACCGCCATGGTCGCATAGCCGTTGTCGCCCAGCACCTGCGCCACGGTCGCCGCCCTGGGCGTCACCGCCCCGCGCATGTTGGGAAATCCCGTATCCATGTTCGAGATGGCGCGGATGCCAACGGCGTGGTGGTTGCGCCCGGTCAGCAGGCAGGCGCGGGACGCCGAGCACAGGGCGGTCGTGTGGAAACCGGCGTAGCGCAGGCCCTCCGCCGCCAGAGCGTCGATGTTGGGCGTCTGGATCGTTGAGCCATAGCAGCCCAGGTGGGCGAAGCCGGTGTCGTCCAGCGTGATCAGCACCACGCTCGGCGCACCCTTGGGCGCCCGCTCGTCAGGCCACAGGGGCTGCGACTCCGCGATCGTCCGGCCGATGACGCCGCCGAACGCCGGTTCTGCGGGATGGCTGTAACCCATGGTCCTGCGGTCTCCCTTGGTGTTCTTCCCTGGATTTTTTTAGCACTCTATACGCCAATTTCCCGGGTGCGGCGAAAGGAAACCCGGAGCGCGGACGTCCTCGTCCGGCCGAGACACGGCGCCGGAAGAAAAAGAGCGGACGAGGACGTTCGCGCTCCGGGACTCGGCACCATGGTGGAATCCCCTGGCGTTGACCCGGCGGCGCCCTCCTAAGAATGGAAGAAAGACTGGAGGAAGCGATGCACGATCTGATCATCCGCGGCGGGACCATTGTCGACGGGACGGGCGGCGAGCCCTTCGTGGGCGACATCGCCATCGACGGTGACCGGATCGTGGCCGTGGGCGAAGTCTCCGGAACGGCGCAACGCGAGATCGACGCGGCCGGCCTGATCGTCACGCCCGGCTGGGTCGACATCCACACCCACTACGACGGCCAGGCGACCTGGGATCCGCTGCTCGCCCCATCCAGCTGGCACGGCGTGACCACGGCGATCATGGGCAATTGCGGCGTCGGCTTTGCCCCCGTGAAGCCGGAACAGCACGATTTCCTGATCCAGCTGATGGAAGGCGTGGAGGATATCCCCGGCTCCGCCCTCGCCGAAGGCATTAAGTGGCAGTGGGAGCGGTTCCCCGAATATCTCGACGCCCTGGAGGCCATGCCCCGGGCGATCGACGTCGGCGCCCACGTGCCCCACGCGCCGGTGCGGGCCTACGTTCTGGGCGAGCGGTGCAACACCGACTACGAACCCAACGCCGATGAGATCGCCCAGATGGCTGAACTCGTCCGCGAGGGCGTGGCGGCCGGCGCGCTCGGCTTCTCCACCTCCCGCACCCTGCTGCATAAGGACAAGTCCGGCGTCTACATGCCCGGGACCTTCGCCGGTTCGGACGAGATGCTGCAGCTGGGCCTCGCCATGAAGGGCCTTTCGCACGGTGTCTTCGAAATGGTTTCGGACCACCTGGGCGAGGACGACGAATGGGCGTGGGTCAAGGCCTTCGCCCACGAGACGGGCCTGCCCGTCACCCTCGTGGCCACCTCCGCCGGCGCCTACGAAGGCAACAAGATGTACAACATCGCCGAGGAGTCCCGCCGCCAGGGGATGGACATCCGTCCGCAGATCGCGGGACGTCCCACCGGCGTCCTGCACGGCCTGCAGTCCAACTTCCACGTCTTCGTCGGCCATCCAACCTATCGGCGCGAGATCGCCCATCTGCCGCACGAGCAAAAGCTCTCGATGATGATGCGGCCGGACATCCGCGCGGCGATCCTTTCCGAGGAGAGCGGCATTCGCCTGACTCTGATGGGTCGCACGCTCCCCGAACTGCTGGCCCAGATCTTCCCGCTCGGAGAGAACCCCGACTACGAGCCGGACCGCAGCCGCTCGGTCACCGGTCTCGCCGAGGCGGCGGGGATCGCGCCGATGGAGATGATGTACGACCTCCTGCTGCGCGAGGAGGGCCGCGAGCTGTTCTACCAGCCCCTGGGCGGCTACTTCACGTACAACTTCGACTTCTTCCGCAAGAACATGCAGCACCCCAACGTGCTGTTCGGCCTCTCCGACGGCGGCGCGCACTGCGGGGTCATCGCCGATGCGGGCATGCCCAGCTTCATCCTCGCCCACTGGGCGCGGGACCGGGTGAAGGGCGAGAAGTTCCCCCTCGAGTTCCTTGTCCGGAAACTCTCCAGCGACACCGCCCGCGCCTATGGCCTCGGCGACCGGGGCGAACTGCGGCCCGGCCTACTGGCGGACGTCAATGTGATCGACTTCGACAAGCTGCGCCTGAGCCGGCCCGAGGCAATCAACGACCTGCCGGCCGGCGGCAAGCGCCTGGTCCAGCGCGTCGAAGGCTACCGCTACACCGTGAAGTCCGGTCAGGTGACGTTCGAAGACGGCGTCCACACCGGCGCCTTGCCGGGCGGCCTGGTGCGCGGGGGTCGCGAAGCGCGGATCAAAGTCGCGGCCTAACTCCCCAACCCTGTCCCTCCCCTTCTGGGGAGGGTGTCGCGCCAACGGCGCGACGGGTGGGGAACCCTGGGGAAAGACACCGGCGTCGGGGATGATCCACACTTCCCCACCCGGCTTCGCTGCGCTCAGCCACCCTCCCCAGAAGGGGAGGGACGGTGCGTCGCGCCTCAAAAAATCACGTGCTCCTCGCCCCACCACAGGGGCGAGCGGGCCAGGTCGATGAATCGCTGCTCGTCCTCGAGCAGCAGGCGCCCGGCGTCAGCCGCCGCGGGGTCGCCCTGGGTCGCCGCCAGGTCCTCGGCGCTATCCCACCAGAGTTGCGCCACGCCGTCATAACCGGGCGGCGCGCCGCGCGGCGCGCCAGGGTCAAAGAGCGCGTCCGGCGGGAAGCTGTGAAGCTGCACATAGCGGCGGATGCGCAGGACTTCGCGCACGCTGGCGACCAGAGGCGCATGACGATTGAGCCAGTAATCGTGGAAGGCCTCGCGCGTGAAGTCCGGCCGGCGGATCAGGCAGAATGTCAGCTTGAGCATAGGCTCCCCCGTGGTCGCGCCTGCACCCTACGCCGCAGGAGACGAGCGAAGAAAGAACCTGCGCGGCGACTTTGACCCAGGGCCGCCACCCGTGCTCCCCTGCGCCGGGAGGATCTCGATGAACGCCATATTGGAACGGCTCAGTCATGTCCGCGGTGCGGATGAACCGCCGCTGTTGGAAATCACCATCGGCGAGGCCCTGGTCCAGGCGGCGGCGCGCTGGCCTGACCGGCCGGCGCTTATCGTCCCGTTCCAGGACGTGCGCTGGAGCTGGTCCGAACTGGCGCTCCGCGCTGACGCGCTGGCGACGGGGCTGGTGGCGCTCGGCCTGCGCCCGGGCGATCGAATCGGGATCTGGGCGCCCAATTGCGCCGAATGGACGCTCACCCAGTTCGCCGCCGCCCGCGCTGGACTGATCCTGGTCACGATCAATCCCGCCTACCGTCGCGCGGAAGTCGCCTACACCCTGGCCAAGGTCGGCATGCGGGCTCTGGTGGCGGCCGAGCGGTTCAAGTCCAGCGACTACGTCGGGATGATGGAGGACATCGTCCCGCAGATCTCACGGTCCACGCCCGGAGCCCTCGCCTCTCCCGAGCTGCCCGACCTGCGCACCCTTATCAAGATCGGGGGGGAGCCCCGTCCCGGCTGGCTAGCGTTCGAGGAGTTCGCCGCCGGCGACGCCGGCCAGATGGCGCAACTGGACGAGATCTCCGCACGGCTCGACGCGCGCCAGGCGATCAACATCCAGTTCACCAGCGGCACCACGGGCTCGCCCAAGGGCGCGACCCTCACCCACCGCAACATCCTCAATAATGGCTACTTCGTCGGCCGCGCCCAGGGGCTGCGCGAGGATGACCGGCTGTGCGTTCCCGTGCCGCTCTACCACTGCTTCGGCATGGTGATGGCGAACCTGGCTTGCGTCACCCACGGCGCCGCCATGGTCTATCCGGCCCCTGTGTTCGATCCGGCCGCCACCTTGCGCACAATCGAGGCCGAGCGGTGCGAGGGACTCTACGGCGTCCCCACCATGTTCATCGCCGTGCTCGACTGCCCGGATTTCGACATCCACGATCTCTCGTCCCTGCGCACCGGCTGCATGGCCGGCGCGCCCTGTCCGGTGGAGCTGATGAAAGCGGTGGTGGAACGCCTGCACATGAAGGACGTCACCATCGCCTACGGCATGACTGAGACCTCGCCCGTCAGCTTCCAGACCTCGCTCGACGATCCGCTCGAGCGGCGCGTCTCCTCAATCGGCCGGGTGCAGCCGCACCTGGAGGTAAAGATCATCGACGCGGAGGGGCGCACGACGCCCCGCGGGGTTCCCGGCGAGGTGTGCACCCGCGGCTATTCGGTCATGCCGGGTTACTGGAACGATGCGGAGAAGACGGCCGAGTGCCTGGACGCGGAGGGCTGGATGCGCACCGGGGACATCGGCGTCATCGACGAGGCCGGCTACGGCAACATCGTCGGTCGCATCAAGGACATGGTCATCCGCGGCGGCGAGAACCTGTTCCCCCGCGAGATCGAGGAGTTCCTCCACCGCCATCCCAAGGTGGCGGATGTTCAGGTGGTCGGCGTGCCCGACCCCCGATTCGGCGAGGAGCTGTGCGCCTGGATCCGGCTTCATCCTCACGTGGACGCGGACGAGGCGGAGATTCGAGCCTTCTGCGACGGCCAGATCGCCCATCACAAGGTTCCGCGCCACATCCGCTTCGTCGACGAGTTCCCAATGACCGTGACTGGCAAGGTGCAGAAATTCCTCATCCGCCAGACCATGATCGAGGAGTTGGGACTCTCGGCCGCACAGACCGCGTGACTGCCAATCGGGGCTGTGTCTTGTCGACCAGGCCCGGTGGGTCGATCCATTGCGGCCCGCGGGCATTTCGCCCTGTTTTTGACATATTCAGGTCAGTCGCGAAACAAATGTGACGAAAGTGCTTTGAGCGCTTGCATACCTTCGCTGACTGGGTTACGTACGATTCAGGTCACATCTCCGCGGTTCCTTGTTCGCAAGGAGTCCCGCATCGCGTTCTACCCTGACTGCCTGCGCCGCCCGGTCCCCCTGGGCGGCGCTTTTTTGTTTGGCCGAAATGTGAACCTCTCTTGACAAGGCTACGCTCTAGCACAATGATGCCGCTATCTGGACACAATAAGTTCAGGAAAGGTTCTGACGACCGGTTGTCATGACGCCTCAGTGGGGCGGAACGGCAATAGACGAGAGTCAGCGCCCGCAGCACAAACTAAAGCATATAATTTCAAGCATATTTGGGTAGAAACCGTCACGATTGTTAGTAATTGGCTGGGGAAAGACTATGACCAAGCTGAAGACGATCCTTTGCGCCGCCGCGGCTCTGTCGGCTGGCGCCCTCGCCCTTCCGGCGAACAGCGCGACCATAACTGAGGCGATCTCGGGCGGGCCGTTCTCGGGCACGAACACGATGGGCGGTTTTCCGCTGATCTCGCTGAACAAGAGCAACACCTACGACTTCACGTTCAGCCTCGTTCCGCCGCTCGGTGGTGACACACAGGAACAGATTCAGGCGCAGAGCAGGCCCACGACCGTCGCCGGCTCGCCTCAGGTGATCGCCTTCGACCTGTATTCAGGCGCGCCGGGCTTCGGAACTCGCATCGCGAGCTCGACCTGGTCGACCTCGACGACGAGCGCATTCCTCGCCTGGGATCTGTCGCCGGGCGCGTACTACGTTCAGATCACCGACATCGCCAAGAACAACGAGGTGCTGAGCGGCAGCCTGGTCACGGTTGCGGTGCCCGAACCCGCCAGCTGGGCGCTGATGATTCTCGGCATCGGCGCCATCGGCGCCGCCCTGCGCGGCCGCAAGCGCCTCGCTACGGCCTGACCCTTCTCGATATCTCCGAACGGAAACGCCGCCGGCCCCGCCGGCGGCGTTTTCATTTGCTGGGTCCTCCCCGCTTCCTCCTCCGCCCGACGGGCTTCGGAGGACAGGTCGCGGAGGAGGATCACTCACGCGGGCTGGGCTGAACGATGCCCGGCCAGGTTCAGGTATTCGGCGGCGAAGGAGGGCGGGAGGACCTCAACCATGCCGGTGTTCTCGATCCAAAGTTCCATCACATGAAATCCGCCGGGGCCGCCGCGCTGGAGGCACCGGCACTCCCAGCCCTCGCGCTCTGCAATCGCGGCCACCTGGTCCTGGGACATGCCGACGCTGAGGGCGAAGTGGGTCGGCCCGTAGCGCGGCGGCTCGCCCATGGCGAAGCCGGTGGGGCGAAGCTCGGTCCCCGATGGGTAGACCTCCACTCCGGTGCCGAACTCGTCCTGCTGGCGGGCGAACCAGCTGCCGGGGTTGGGCGGAAACCGAGTCGCCGCGCCGCCCATCAGTTCGGCAAGCACTTCGGCGACGTGCTGGGGATCGCGGGCGGCGATCGACAGGTGATGGATCATGGCGTCGGCTCCCTGGCTGACGGTTACAGGCCAAGCTCGCTCAGCCCCGGATGGTCGTCAGGGCGTCGGCCGAGCGGCCAATGGAACAAACGCTCTTCGGGGGTGATCGGGTGTTCGTTGATGCTCGCGAGGCGCCGGCGCATCAGGCCGTCCTCGTCGAACTCCCAGTTCTCGTTGCCGTATGCGCGGAACCAGTTGCCGCTATCATCGTGGTGTTCATAGGCAAAGCGTACGGCGATGCGATCGTTGGTGAAGGCCCAGAGCTCCTTGATCAGCCGGTAGTTCAGTTCCTTGGCCCACTTGCGGGCCAGGAAGATCTGGATCGCCGCGCGGCCATTGATGAACTCCGCCCTGTTTCTCCATCGGCTGTCCGCCGAATAGGCCATCGCGACGACCTTCGGATCGCGGCTGTTCCAGGCGTCTTCGGCGAGGCGGACCTTCTGGATTGCCGTTTCCTTGGAGAACGGAGGCAGGGGCGGACGGGCCATGGCGATCACTCCCACGCACAGCCTACACTTGCGACAGATCGGACCCCACTGGCCAGGTGGCCTGCTGGAGCAAACTCCGTTCAGACGGACCGCCTGAACGGGGTTTGCTCTAGGTCCGCGCCTGCAACACCATGTTGAACGGGGTCTCGCTGACCCGGCGGACGTTGGTAAAGCCGCCCTTATGCAGAACCTCTGCGAGACGCGCCTCGCCGGCCTGGGCGCCCAGGGCCGCGCCGACCTCCTGGTCGAGCGAGGTGGGGACGCAGATCATCGTCGAGGCGTTGTAGAAGAGTCGCCCAACCGGATTGAGGTTCTGCTCGGGGCGATCGCCGGCGAGAGGCTCGACCACCATCCAGGCGCCGTCCGTCTTCAGAATCCTGCGCATGTGGGCCGCGCAGCCGGCCGGATCACCCATGTCGTGCAGGCAGTCGAACGTCGTGACCAGGTCGAAGTCGCGCTCGGCGATGTCCTTGGCGTTGGCCGTCTCGAAGCGGACGCGATCGGCGAGGCCGTGCTCCTTAGCGTGACGCCGGGCTTCGACCACCGACGGCTCGTGGAAATCGAACCCCACGAAGCGGCTCTGCGGAAAGGCGCGCGCCATCAAGAGAGTCGAGAAACCCACCCCGCAACCCACGTCGGCGACGCTGGCCCCCGCGTGTAGCCGGTCGATCATACCCTCGAGGGCCGGCAGCCAGTTCTGGACGACGTTGTTCACGTAGCCGGGGCGGAAGAAGGCGCCCGTCGCACAGAAGAGGCAGGCGGCGCTGTCGCCCCAGCGCACGCCGCTGCCGCTCCTGAACGCCGCTTCGACCTTCGGCTCAGCTTCAATCATCGCGGCGGCGACGTCGAAGGCGGCCGACAGATAGACCGGGCTGTCCGGAACCGCGAAGACCATGGCCTGGTGCGGCGAAAGGCTGAACCGGTCCGAGCCGGCGTCGTAGTCGACATAGCCGTTCGCCGCCTGGGCAAGCGCCCACTCGCGGACATAGCGCTCGGCGAGCCCGCCGGCCCGAGCCGCCAGCTCGGGAGCGGTCGCGGGTCCTCCCGAGTGGAGGGCGTCGAACAGCCCGAGTCTTACGCCGATCCGCACCGTTGAGACGCCAAGCGCGCCGCCGATGTCCCCGAGCATCTTGCCAACGAACTGTTGGAGTTTGTCCGGATCAAGGTCTTGCACAGCTATCCTCCCGCTTCTCCATCGCTCAGTTTAGCGCACGGACCGGACAAATGCAGCAGTCGCAGGGAAGACCCCAATATCTGAGTTTTGCGATTTCGCTATAGATCAGTAAGCCTGTTGCAGATTCAGGGGTTTACATCTCATGATAGAGCGATATTGTACCGATTGTTGCGCTAGTGGCGGACCGCCGGACGGTCCCCGGAACGAGCGGCGACGTCTGCTCCGCCATCGCGCCTGGGCTGCAGCGGGATACGCGAGATGACGTTCGAGACCCCCCAATCCACGGCGCGGATCGGCGGAAGACCGATTCACGCGATGCTCGTCTCCGTCCCGATCGTGTGTTTCGGCGGGACGCTGATCACCGACATCGCCTACTCGCAGACGTACAACATGCAGTGGGCCAACTTCTCCGCGTGGATGCTCGCCGTCGGCCTTTTCGTCTCAGCCTTCGCGGTGATCGCAGGGCTGATCGATTTCCTCGGCGATCGGCGCATCCGCGCTCTACGCGAGGTGTGGGTGCACGGCCTGGGCAACGGCCTGGCGCTGATCCTCGCGATCTGGAACGCCTTCGTGCACAGCCGCGACGCCTTCACCTCGGTCGTACCCACCGGCCTGATACTTTCATTCCTCACCGTGCTGATCCTGGCGGTCACCGTCTGGAACGGCCGAAGCATGGTCTACCGCCACGGCGTTGGCGTTCGTCCGGAGCCCCGCCAATGAGCGCCCGTCATCTCGCTATCGTCGGAGCCGGCGCCGGCCTCCTGGCCCTCACAGCCTGCGGCCCCAGCCCAATCGATCCCCGCCGTCAGATTGGCGCGAACCCCTACCTTCCGCCGCCCCACGAGTATCTTCTGCCGCCCATGCGCGTGGCCCAGGTCATCGGCTGGGGCGACGCCAAGCCGGCTGTGGCGCCGGGCCTGCAGATCCAGGCGATCGCCACGGGTCTTCACAACCCGCGCATCGTCTACGCCCTGCCCAACGGCGACGTGCTGATCGTGGAGGGCGGCGCGCCGCCGACCCCGGTCAACCGGCCGAAGGAAATCGTCATGAGTTGGGTCGTTGACCGCGCCCACGGCCCGATCAAGCCGGGCAACCGCGTCCTGCTCGTGCGCCCCGGACCCAATGGCTCCTACTCCGCGCCCACCATCTTCATCGATCACCTGTACTCGCCCTACGGCATCGTGCTGGTGGGAAATGATCTCTACGTGGCCGACACCGACGCGGTGCTCCGCTTTCCCTACCAGACCGGCGAGACGCAGATCACCACTCCGGGCGAGAAGCTGGTCAGCCTCCCGGCCGGACCGATCGACCACCACTGGACCAAGTCCCTGACGGCCAGTCCGGACGGAACGAAGCTCTATGTGGGCGTCGGATCGAACAGCAACATCACCGAGAACGGCATGGGAGCGGAGCTCGACCGCGCGGCGATCTGGGAGATCGATCGCGCGACGGGCGCCCACCGCCTCTTCGCCACGGGGACGCGTAACCCTACCAACCTGCAGTTCGAGCCTCAGACCGGCGTCCTGTGGGCGGTCGTCAACGAGCGCGATGAAATCGGCCCCGACCTCGTGCCCGACTACCTCACATCGGTGAAGGAGGGCGGCTTCTATGGATGGCCCTACAGCTACTACGGCCAGCACCTGGATCCGCGCGTGAGACCCCAGAGGCCAGACCTCGTCGCTCGGGCCATCCCTCCCGATTACGCCCTGAGCTCCCACGTCGCGCCACTTGGCCTGGTCTTCGACACCGGAACGAACCTGCCCGCCGCGTACAGGGGCGGGGCCTTCGTCGGCGAGCATGGCAGCTGGGACCGCGGCGTGATGAACGGCTACAAGGTGGTGTTCGTCCCGTTCACGAACGGCCGCCCCTCGGGCATGGCGCAGGACGTCGTCACGGGGTTCCTCACCAAGGATGATAATCACGTGCATGGGCGTCCAGTGGGCGTGGCCCTGGACACCACCGGCGCCCTCCTGATCGCCGACGATGTCGGCAACACCGTCTGGCGGGTCACCGGCGCAGGATCCTGACGCCCCGCCAAAGCTTCGCAATCCCATCCGGGAACCCCCTTGGCGCCGCGGGCTTTCTACGGCGCACGCGGGGCGGCGGTGGAGGAGCGAACATGACGGTGCGGACCCTGGCCCTTGTGGCGACTGTCGGAATCCTACTCGGCGCCTGCTCCCAGCGGGCGCAGGATCAGGCGAACGCCGCGGGCGAGAACGCGACTTTGGCCGCCCAGCAAGCCGGCGACGCTACGGCGACAGGCGTCCATGACGCCGACCGATCGCTTGACCGGGCCACGGATCGGGCC
>DASXGR010000191.1:0-18359 GCA_036488935.1 Caulobacteraceae bacterium
GCGATCACATCGGACCCGGCGACGAAGAGGGCGCCCGGCCCGACGCGCGGACGGAGCGGTTCGGTCCGATTCATTGGTGACTTCAGATGGCGGCGGACGCCCTGCCCTTCAATCGGGCATTTTCCCGGTGGCCTCCAGCCAGCGTGTGACGATGGGCTGATACTCGTCCAGCCGTTGGCCCGGCAGGTGGGAGGCGTCGAGCCAGTTCGGCAGGGCGGTCTCGATCGAGAAGTTGGAGGTGGGCCGGAAGAAGCCGGGCTCATCGAACGAGCCGACCGTCAGGTCCATGTGCTTGGAGTCCAGATAGCTAAACCCGAGCGGCGTGCCGCAGCGCGCGCAGAACGGGCGCCGGGCGATGGGCGAGGACTGATACCAGTCCGGCTGCTCCGTCCAGGTGACCGCCGCCAGCGGGACGTTCTTGAAGGCGATCGAGACACCGCCCGTGGCGCGGCGGCAGTAGCCGCAGTGGCAGAGGTAGGCCTCGTCGTTCTCGATCTCGACGCGGTAGCGGATGCGGCCGCACTGACAGCCGCCGGTCATGGTGGGCATGGGCGCCTCCTGTACGAGAGTGAACGCGAGGCGCACGCCGCGAGCAAGGGCGATGTCCCGCCAAAGACAAGTTCAACGCAGAGGCGCGGAGACACAGAGACGCAGAGGGCGCGGGGGCCCCTGAGCACGCGAAGCTGCGCATAGAAATTAAGGCACCTTCGGCGCGGCGCAGCGGGTGGGCTATGTCCCAAATATCTCCGCCAATAACGCGCCAAAGGCGCAGTAATTCATTGTCAAGCCTCGATACCCGCCTGTGAGTTTCTCTCTGCGCCTCTGTGTCTCCGCGCCTCCGCGTTGATCTTTTCTTGGGCTCTAGGGACCGCCCTCCTCC
Organism: Caulobacteraceae bacterium; assembly: GCA_036488935.1. Taxonomy (GTDB): domain Bacteria; phylum Pseudomonadota; class Alphaproteobacteria; order Caulobacterales; family Caulobacteraceae; genus Acaudatibacter. The sequence goes on from DASXGR010000191.1 coordinate 881, forward strand.
GGCGCCGGCTGACGCGTCAACGCCAGCCGCCGCCCAAGGCCAGGAACACGCCCACCTGGTCGAGCGACACCTCGGACGCCTGGCCGGCGAGTGCTTCGTCGGCGGCTGCGGCGCTACGGTCAGCGTCCAGTACGGCCAGGGCGGTGGCTTTGCCCGCGGCCTGGAGCCGGCGCGCGTCGGAGGCGGTGCGATCCGCCTGGCGGACAGCCTCCTGAAGGCTCGCCTCGCGCTGCAGGTCGTGGCCGTAGATGTTGAGCGCACTCTCCGTCTCGCGCAGCGCATCCAGTACGGCGCTGTCGAAACGTGCGAGGTCGGCCCGGGTCTCAGCATTAGCCGCCGCGATGCGCGCCCGCACAGCGTTCCGGTTCACTTGCCAGGAGATCGTCGGCCCCAGGCCATAGGCATTGGTGGCCGCCGAGAGCATGTTGGCGGCGGCGCCGATAGACCCCGCCGATGCGCCGAAAGTCACGTCCGGATAGAGCGCCGCCGTGGCCACGCCGATCTCGGCAGTGGACGCCGCCAGGCGACGTTCGGCGCCGCGCACGTCGGGTCGCCGCTCGAGCAGGGCGGCTCCGTCGCCCACCGGCAGGGGCGCGAGGATGCGCGGCGGCGTGCGGCAGAGTTCCAGCGTCCGATCGAACTCGGCCGGCGGCCGACCGACGAGGGTGGTCAGGCGCAGGACCGCATTACGCTGACGCGCCTCCAGCGTCGGGATCTCGGCGGCGAGACGCGCCCTCATCTCCTGGGCGCGCGTCTCGTCCAGACTGACGGCCCGGCCGCCGGCGACCAGACGGCGGGTGAGCGCCACCTCCTGCTCCTGCAGGTCGAGCGTGCGATGAGCGACCGCAAGCTCCGCGCCAGCGTCGCAGATCTCCACATACGCCCGCGTGGTCTCGGCGGCGACGTTGACCTTCACCAGGTCCCGCGCGGCCGCCGCCGCCTCGTCGTCCGCCGAGGCGGCTTCGACGGCGCGCCGCAGACGTCCAAACAGGTCGAGGTCATAGGACACCGAGATCCCGCTGTCGTAGAGGCCCATGGGCGGGACCGGCGTAGTGAGCAGGTAGCTCTCCGCGGACAGCTGGTCGTAACCGATGCCGGCGTCGATCGCCGCTCCCGGCTGACGCGCCGCACGCACCTCCTGCAGCAGGGCGTGGCTCCGCTCCAGGTTGGCCTCCGCGACACGCAGATCGGTGTTGGCTGCGAAGGCCTGGCGGATCAGGACGTCCAGCCGGGGGTCCTGGTAGAGCCGCCACCAGTCGTCGGGCGGGAGCGCCGGATCGAGCGCCGGGTTGGCTGCGCCGACGAACGGGCCGGCCGCCGCCGGCGCGTGGACCAGCGCCTGCTGGGGGACGCTGTAGCGGGGTCCGACGGTGCAGGCCGTCAGTCCCAGCGCGGCGAGCAGCACAGTCCCGGCAATGCAGGCTCCTTTCATGTCCGGCGGGTCCCCTGCGGCGGCTTGAGCGGCGGCGGGGGCTCCAGCACCGTCACCGTGGCTGTCCGTCCGACGATCAGGCCGACATTCGGAGGAAGACGGTCCAGCACGACGCGAACCGGAATCCGCTGAGGCAGGCGCACCCAGCTGAAGGTGGGATTCACATTGGCCAGCAGGTCCCCGCTGGGATCGCGCTCGCGATCCTCGACGCCGCTGGCGATGCTCTCCACCTTCCCGAAGAGCGGATCGCTCACCCCCATCAGGCGGACCTGCACGCACTCGCCGACGTGCACGCGCGCGAGCTTGGTCTCCTCGAAATAGCCATCGACATGCAGGGACGCCGCGTCGACCAGGGCCAGCGCGGGACGCCCCGCCGTCAGATAGTCGCCTGGCCGCAACTGGAAGTTGGTCACCGAGCCGTCGACGGAGGCTCCGACCCTGGTGCGTTCCAGGTTCAGCCGCGCCAGAGTGCGGCTGACGACCGCTTGTTGCAGGGCGGCCTTCATCTCCTCGACTTTCGCGGCGCCCTGCTCAGTCGCCTCGGTGGTGACGAGATCGCCCAGCGCGCGGTTGCGGCGATCCTCGCTCTCGGCCTCCGAGAGCATGGCGCGCTGGCTGGCGACCGTCGCCTCCGCCTGTTCGAGGGCCAGCTGGTAGCGCGCCCGATCGATCACAAAGAGGACCTGGCCGCGGCGGACGCTCTGGTTGTCGTGCACGAGAACCTCGGTCACGAGACCCGTGACGTCGGGGCTGACCTGGACGATGTCCGCCCGCACGCGTCCGTCGCGCGTCCAGGGCGCCACCTGGTAGCGGTCCCACAGCCAGCGGCCGGCGAGGCAGGCGCAAACCAGCACGGCGAGCGTCACGGCGACCCGCGCCGCGTCCTTCAGCCTGTCCATGGCGCTAGACCCGACTGAGCCAGGCAGCGGGGAGATGCGGCGGCAGCGCGCTGACGGCGGCCCACAGCAGGACAAAGGCGGCCAGATCGAACAGGCCAGGGTGCCAGACCAGGCGGTAGAGCCCGAGCCGGCGCCCCAGGACGTGGGCGACGAGGAAAAGGCCGAAGGCTACGGCGGCGGTCGCCGCAGGGGCGGGCAGGAGGACGCCCGCAACCGGGATCTCCGCGATCACGCCGGCTCTCCCTCGTAGTCCTCGCCCGCGGGGAACAGGTTGCGGCGCAGCCCTACAAGCGCGCCCACGCCGATCCGGCGCGGCTCGCCGTTGGCCTCGGCGACGCACGTCGCCAGGGCGCGGTCGATCACCGGCGCCAGGGGGCCGGGAGCCGCCGCCATCCCCGGGCGGCGGCGGGCGAAGACGCTCGCTACGTCGCGCAGCAGGCGGTCGAGCTGCGCCCTCAGGGCGGGCGAAGCGGCCAGGCGAAGGCGCTGCAGCTCGATGACCTCCAGACCGACCTGTACGTCCCGCAGCGCGTCGCTCGTGCCAATCCTGCCCGCATCTTCGTCGTGCGGCGACAGGCGCGAGGCGACGAGACCGAGGCGGTCCACGGCAAGGCTCAGCCATGCGCCGCCATCGGCCGGCCGCGGGGCGCGGGCCATCGCCGCGATCTGGCGCCAGCCGCGCCGGACGATCCGCGCCCCGCTCCACTGGGTGTCGATCACCCGCCCCGCGCGCAGGGCGATGAGGGCGAACACCAGCCCCAGCGGCGGGGCGAGGTCGGCGTTGAGAGAGGCGGCGAAATCGGCGCCGTAGCGGCTCTGCAGGGGAATGCCGCTGACAAAACCCAGTGAGAGGGCGAGCGCCCGCAGATTGGTCGAGGGCCTTCCCAGGAAATAGCTGATGGCCAGGATCGCCGGCGCGAGGACCGCGCCCAGCATGACGAAGCCGTCGATCGCCGGCAGGATCAGGAACTGGTAGGCGGCCGCCAGCGGCACGGCGAGGGCGACGTAGAGGCCCAGGGTGGTCACGGACGGCGTCGGGTCGTCCTGAGTCGCGAACAGGCAGGCGCCGATCGCCGCGAACACCGCCGCCCCGCCGCCGTCAGGCCAGCCCGTGAGGATCCAGAACGCGCACACGCCCAGCAGGACAAGGGCTGCCACGAGAGCCGAGCCGGCGGCCAGCCCGGGGTCAATGTGCAGCGGACGGCGCGTTTCGCGGGGCAGCCTGGAGAGCACCGTGCGGGGCAGCCGATCGCCCCTGGCCTGCAGCAGGGCCGCCAGGGCTTGGCTCTCCTCCACCACCTGCACCAGTTCGCCAAGGCGTGCGGCGGCGCTGGCGTGCAGGAGCCCGCGCCAGTCTGGCCGCCCGGCCTGGAAGACCGCCTCCAGCGTGAGCGCGCGGGCGCGCAGTTCGGCCGCGGCCTCGGGTCCGGCGCGTCCGCAGCGCAACCAGGCCTCGGCGTCGGCAACCAGCTGGACGAGAGGTTCGTCCGCGCCGCCGGCCGCGTTCAGGGCCGCGAGGCGGTCTTCCAGGGCGGCGGCCAGAGGCTGAAGGGTCGACAGGCGATCCAGCAGGGCGCGCAGGCTCCGGCGCGTCGGCCGGATGCGGGCGGTGTCGAAGTCCAGGTGGTGGGAGAGGACGTGCAGCTCGCTGATGTCGGCGGCGAGCCGCCGACGCTCGGCCGCCGCCTCGCCGACACCCTCCCCCGCCAGGACTTCGGCCAGCCAGCGGTCGGCATCGGCCAGCGCCTGGGCGATGCGCGCGTGCAGCGCCGGGGTGATTTCGCGCGGCCAGGCGACCGAGTGGACGACCGCGACGCAGATGATGCCGACCGAGATCTCCTCCACCCGGGCGACCGCCGTTTCGAAGATGGAGCCGGGGGCGTCGACGTTGGAGAACACCACGATGGCGGCGGTGTAGCCGGCCAGCATGAAGACATAGCCGCGCGGGCTGCGGTCGAGCAGCGACAGGAACAGGCCCGCGCCCAGCCACGCCGCCAGGGCCACGCAAAGCAGCTCGGGTGTGGTCGACAGCCGCGGCGTGACGAGGACGGCGAAGGCGGCGCCCAGGAGCGTGCCGCCGAGACGGTAGACGGCTCGTGATCGCACCGAGCCCGAGTAGGGTTGCGCAACGATAAAGATGGTCAGCATCGACCAGTAGGGCCGGGGCAGGTCGAGCGAGAAGGCGATGAACAGCGCAAGCAGGATCGCGATCAGGTTCCTGATCGCGAACATCGCCGCCGCCCGGTCGAGGCTCAGTACGGCGAACGCCTGGCGCGCCGCCTCCAGCCGGAGTGGAGGACGTCCTCGCAATCTGTCGGACATCGGCGTGGGGCGATCGTGCGCTTTCCCGGACGCGTCAGGATCGCTGGAACCCGTCTTCGAGCTCGATCTGAAGCGGCAGGATCATGCGGACGACACCGTTGTACCAGGCGACCGCCATCACGATGTCCATCGCCTCGCGCACGTCCAGGTGCTCGCGCAGAGCCGCCCAGACGGGGTCGGCGACCTCGATCTCCAGAGTCGCGGCCTTGGCGTAGCGGATCACAGCCCGCTCTTTGGCGTCGAACGCGTCGGAGCTCTCGAAGTCGGCCAGGCTCTCAAGCTGCTCGCGGCGCGCCCCGGCCCGCAGGGCGGCGTTCCAGTGATGGCTGAACTCGTAACCGGCGTGCGTCAGCAGCCCCACCGTCATGATCGCCAGTTCGCGAAGCCGCGCCTCGACCACGGACCCCTCCCGCATCTCCTTGGTGAAGGTCAGCAGAGGGTCGAGCAGATTAGGGATGTTGGCGAGGGCCAGGAAGATGTGCAGGGGCCCTCGCTCTCGGAGCAATCGGTCATATGCGGCCAAGTAAGGCTGCGGATATTCGTCGCGACTTGGGTAAGGCACGCGGCTCATGCCGGTTTCCTGTGCTGATCCAGAACGCGGGCGCTCCGGGGGATTCAGGGGATGATGCGGAGATAGGCTTCGAGAGACTGCGGCGGATCTGCTTCGGAGGGCGTCGGAAGCGGGACCCCGGGGAACCGCGAGCGCTTCGAGAACCAACCCTTGCGGGGCGGCAGGCCCCAGGCTTCGGTGACATGGCGCGCGTCCGTCAGGTCCCAGACCGCAGGCTTGTCGTCCCCGTCCATGCAGACGATCGGTGGCAACAGTAGCTCTACGCGGTGGCCGTCCGGATCCAGCAGATAGACGTAGTAGGAATGCCCCAGCGAATGCTTGCCCGGGCCGAACTCGACGCAGTCGCCCCAGCCCAGCGCGCCGGCCGTATCGCAGGCCCGCAGCATCGCTTGGATATCCGGGATGATGTACGCGTAGTGATGAAAGGCCAGGGCGTCGCGGTCGACGAAGACGATGTCGTAGGGGGTGTCCTTCGCGTGGAGGAAGACACCCACCGGCCGATCACCGACGATCATGTAGTCGGCGATGCGGAAGCCTATGGCGGTGTAGAACTCCGCCGCCTTCGCCACGTCAGGGGTCGTGACCTGGTAATGGTCGAAACGCCTTGCGGCCGCGCCGCGGTGGATCTGGACGTCCATGTCCCGGCGCGGCTGATGCGCCATGGTGGCGACGATCTCGAGCGGCGTGCCCACCGCATCGACCGTTTGCAGGGTGCGCCCCTGGAACGGGACCTCCACCCACTCGCAAGGCGCCCCGAGCGAGTCGAAGTAGTGCCTGGCGCGGTCGAGCTCCTCGTCGTCGAACACCCGCATGCCGACGCGCAGGCAGGCCGACGGTTCGTCGGCGCGCTTGATGACAAGGCTGTGGTGAGCTCGCTCTTCCAGGCCGCGCAGGTACAGGGTGTCGGCGTCCTCGTCGCTGACCACGAGACCGATGACCTCGGTGTAGAATTCCCGGCTCTTGTGCAGATCCGTCGTCGTAAATACCGCGTGGCTCGCCCTGCGAAACCGGAATGGCGGATTTAGATTTGTCTCCGGTATGTTCATGATCTGCTGGTCCCGGGTGGTCCCTCTTTCGTGTTCGCCGTCTCCGTACGTGACCTTTTCAGGCGGCGACGGCCCGTTGTTGCTGGCTGATGCCGTTGCGAAGCAGGCCTACCGCCTCGATCTCGCACTCGCAGACGTCTCCGGGGCGCATCCACAGCTGGGGCGTGCGCGCGAGGCCGACGCCGGACGGGGTTCCCATCAGGATCACGTCGCCCGGTTCCAGCGTCATGCATTCGGAAACGATCGCGATGGTGGTCGCCACGTCGAAGATCATGCTGCTGGTGTTCGCATCCTGGACGACCTGGCCATTGAGCCGGCTGGTGATCCGCAGCCCCGCGGCGCCCGGCGGAACCTCGTCGTCGGTGACGAGGTGGGGCCCGAAGCCGCCGGTGCCATCGAAATTCTTGCCGATGGTCCATTGGCCCGTCCTGAGCTGGTAGTCCCGGACGGACGCGTCGTTGAAGACAGAGTAGCCGGCGACCGCAGGCAATGCGGCGGCCGCGGTCGCGTTGCGGACGGTTTCGCCGATGATCACCGCCAGTTCGACTTCATAGTCGAACTGCTCGGACACCAGCGGGCGGACCAGGTCGGCGCGGTGCGCCACCAGCGAGGTGGCGGTGCGCAGGAAGATCGCCGGATAGTCGGGCGCCGAAAATCCGCTCTCATCGGCATGATCCCGGTAGTTGAGGCCCAGGCAGATGATCTTGCCCGGGTTGGGGATGGGCGGAAGGTAGATCGCATCGGCCGCGTTGATCCCCGCCGAAGGGCGAGCCCCGGCAAGGGCCGCCTCCAGGGTCAACCGGACCTGCGCACCGCCGCCGAGCAGCCGGACCATGTCTCGTGGGGCGTCCGGAGCCAGGGCTGCAATGGGATAGTACCGGTCCGCCCGGCGGACGCAGGGGGTCGCCGATCCATCGACGGAGAGGGTCGCCAGTCTCATGTCATGCAGTCCGCGGCTGAGTGTTGCGGGGCGGCCGACCCGTCCGCGGCGAACATCCGTTCGATCTGCGATCCGGCCATTTCGAGGGCCTGCGCCCGGTGCTCGGGAGAGATGTTCACCCCCTCCGCCACGACCACCGAGATGTCGGAAACGCCCACGAAGCCGAGGATCTGCTTCAGGTAGGGGAGCTGGAAATCCTGGTGCGCTCGCTCGGGGGCAAGGTAATTGCCGCCACGTGACGCGGCGAGGATCGCCCTCTTGCCGGTGGCCAGGCCGACAGGGCCCTCGGGCGTATAGCGGAACGTCAGCCCCGCCTGGCAGACGCGGTCGAGCCAGGCCTTGAGCTGGGTGGTGACGGTGAAGTTGTACATCGGCGTGCCGATGACGATGACGTCCGCGGCGAGCAGTTCGGCCACCAACCGGTCCGACAGAGCCTTCTCCTCGGCCTGCGCCGCCGTGAGCGCGTCGAACCTTTTGAACCGGATCAGGTCCACGACGTGGGTTGTCGCATGGCCCGGCGGATCCCGTCCGACATCACGCACCGTCACGGTGGCGTCTGGACGCTGCTCCACGATCCGGGCCACGATGCGCGCGCTGAGCAGGCGCGTCACCGAACCTTCCAACACCGGGCTGGAGTCTACGTGCAGTATGTTGAATCCGCGGACCGTCATGCGGCGCCGCTCTCTGCAAGATAGGGCTCCACAGCGCCCGTGATCCGGCCCTGCTCGACCGGTATGCAGCTGTCCGGGAAGTCCTGCTGGAAAACTGCCCCCCGGTCCGTGGCCATGCCGATGAAGCGGTCCAGACCAGACATGGCGCCGGTCGGCAGGTCGTGCAGGACGACCAGGGCGTGGTCCTGAGCGAAGCAGAGCCTCAGGGCTGTACCCGGCCAGCCGTCGGGATGCGCCCAGTCCCTCGGAACGACGTTCCACAGCACACAGGTGTAGCCGCCCGCGCGGAGCAGTTGGAGCGCCTCGCGGTTGAGCAGGCTCTGGTCCAGCTGCCCGCCGCCCCCGGCGCCGTTGGGGCGGAAGAAGCGTCGCTCGTGAGCGAGATTGCCGATCAGGTCCTGCGTCCGATCGATCTCGGATGTCGCCATGCCGGGCTCGGCGCTGAGACCCAGCGGCGTGAGGTGGTTGTAGGTGTGGTTGCCGATCCAGTGCCCCTCCGCATGGGCGCGCTCGGCCCATTCGCGGCGGTCCCTCAGCCGTTCGCCCAGGACGAAGAAGGTCGACCTGATGTCGTGACGACGGAGCGTGGCCAGGACGAGTGGGGTGACGTCGGGATCCGGACCGTTGTCGAAGGAGAGGGTAATCGTCGTCACACGTCGCCGCCATTTGCTTCGCCGCGGCGGGAGCGAAACGACTCCGCATCCTCCGCCAGGGCGGGCGAGGCTCCTCCCGAGAGAGGACGCTTCACCAGCGCAGCTTACCTAGGCCCGGCCCGCGTCCTTGATTATCGGGAATTATTGGAAAAGATTATTCGCAGATTATCGATAGTGAGGCGCTGATGGCGACCCCCCTGCCCAGCGGCCTGCTCAACCAAGTGAGCATCCTTTCCCTGCGGTGCTTCGCGGCGGTGGTGGAGACCCAGAGCTTCTCCGCAGCGGCGCGCCAGTTGCGGCTCGCGCCCTCGTCCGTGACAAAGCATGTCCAATTGATCGAGAAGGCGGTGAACGCCGCCCTGGTGCATCGCACCACCCGACGGGTGAGCGTCACCGAAGAGGGGCGGCGCTTCTACGGCCAGTGCCTGGGCATTTTGGCCCAGTTCGACAGCGCGGTGCTGGGCGTGGCGACGGAGAAGGAGCTGACGGGACACCTGAGGGTGACGACGCCCGCCTCGTTCGCGGCGGCGCTGCTGGGGCCGCACATCGAGGATTTCCTGCGCGGGCACCCCGGGATCACCATGGATGTGGTTGTCTCGAGCGCCACGGACGACCTGATCCGCAACCGCATTGACGTGGCGATCCGCCTGCACGAGGAGCCCCAGTCCAAGCTGGCGCACTTCCAACTCGCCCCCTGCCCGCGCATCCTCTGCGCGGCCCCCGACTACCTCGACCGCATGGGCGTGCCGCAGACGGAGCAGGACCTCGCGCGCCACGATTGCCTGTCGGGCCGGTTCTCCGATCTGGCGGAACGCTGGACCCTGGGCCGCGACGGCGTGTGGCAGGCGGTGGACGTCCGCTTCCGCCTGCTCTCCGATAACGGCGACCTGCTGAAGCAGGCCTGCCTGGCCGGCGCGGGGATCGGCAACCTCTATCGTTACCACGTACGCGACGACCTGACGTCGGGCCGGCTCGTCCGCGTCCTGCCGAGCTACGAGTCCAAGCCGCAAATCGCCTACGCCATTGTCCCCCATCGCGAGATCATCCGCCCGCAGGCCCAGGCCTTCATTGCATTCATCAGGACGCTCCTCGAAACCACCGGGGCTCTTGCGACGGGCTCCGCCAGATCCCCGGCCACCTGGAGAGCTGCTCGCTCCAATTGAATATCCGTCGGGCTGTTCTCGCCGCGGCGCGGACGCTCCGAACCAACCCACAAGAACTCAGCTCGTCACTGGAGACTGCTCACGACCGAGGATGGTCTGGCGTTGTTCGCTCCGGCGACATGGACTCCAGGCGCGGCTTCCGCTGTCTGGCCCAGCTGGGGAATATTTGGCCTGCGGCCGGATTGGATCCGGGCGACCACTGCAAGTCGGTCGCGCCCACTTAGCGTGCGGCTCTCTCTACTTCCCGGTGGAGGTCGTCGTGGCGTGAAACACGACGCTGCCGATGGACCGGGCCATGGTCGCGGTCGTCATGGTCGCCTCGAGGCCTACGCGCCCGAACGTGCCTATCCTAGCCACTGGCCGCCAAGGGAAGCTAGGCGACGGGCGCGGCGCCTCCGCTGACGATCATGGACTCCAGTTCGGCGACCAGCCGGGACGCCATGCAGGGCTTGTGATGAACGATCAGATTGGGGAAGCGCGCCGTCAGGAGGGGCGGCAGTCCCACCCCAGTGTGAATGATTATCGGGATGCGCCGGCCCGCCAGAACCTCCACAACCGCCGAACAGTCGCCGTCCAGAAGGTCTACGTCCAGGATCGCCGCGTCGACGTTGGTATTCGCGAGCAGTTCGAGGGCTTCCGCAGCGCTGGCGGCCGGGCCGACCACGCTGCCGCCAGCGTCCTCGATGGCGAGGGCAAGATCCATCGCGATGTAGATCTGATCTTCGGCCACAAGCACCGGTGCGCCACCTAACACGATATCAGCCCTCGATCGCGAAACAGGAGCGCTCCGCAAGGGCAAGCCATCAGATGGTCAAGCGTTCCACCGGCGCCGTCAGAAGAACCTCCAGGCCGTCCGGTTTCAAACAGAAGACCATGTCCCCGCCAAGCCGCCCTTCATCGCCCGCGCGGCCGACCTTCCAGGCGGTCTCGCTCAGCGGGCTCACGGCCGCAGCTGCGGTGACAACGCCGCCAAATCGTTGCGCAGGGTGGTTGCAGCGACGCCCGCCTCGCCCATGGCATGGCTGATCTGGTCGAGGCCGATCACCACGTCGCCGGCAGCGTAGAGCCCGGGCACGCTTGTGCGCTGATGGGGGTCGACCTTGATGCATCCCTCTTCGGTCAGTCGCGCACCCAGAGCGGCGGCGAGCTCGCTGTGCGCCGTCGAGCCAAGCGCTGGGTAGACCGCGTCGAAGGTCAGGCGACGGCCCGCGGCCTCGACGCTCAAGCCATCGGTCTCGACGCGGAAGGCCGTGGGCGGCCCGCCAAGGACCGGCACGCTGATTGTCGCCAGGGACGCTTCCTGGGCGTCGTCAAAACCCGCCTTCGCATCGCGGGCGATGACCGTCACCTGCCCGCTGTAGGCGCGCAGGAATGTCGCCTCCTTGATGGCGTGGGCGCCGCTGCCGATCACGGCGACGTTCTTGTCGGTGACCTCAAAGCCGTCGCATACCGGGCAGTAGCGCAGCAGGCCGCGTTTCAGAGCCAGATCGTGCAGCTCGCCTTCGATATCAGGGCGATGGTTGGAGACGCCCGTCGCCAGGATCATGGCGCGAGCCCACACGAACCGACTGTCCGGCAGCCGGGCGGTGAAGCGACCAAACTGGCCCTCGATCGCGCTGACCCGTCCGGATCGAAGCTCGGCGCCGAACTCCAAAGCCTGGCGCCGCATGCGCTCCAGGAGGTCGGCGCCGGCAATGCCGCCCGGAAAACCAGCGTGATTACGGGTGCAAGGGATCTGAGCAGCCCGGCTGTCGCCGGCATCGACGACGACGGTCCGCAGCCGAAAGCGGGCTGCGTAGATGGCGGCGGTCAGGCCGGCCGGTCCGCCCCCGACAATCAGGCAATCGACCAACTCGGCGCGCTTGCTCATATGCTTGCCCGCCCTCGCGGCCGATGTTCCGTTGCTTGAGCGTGCTGTCCCACGCTCACTGTCCGATTGTCGCGATCATGCCCACGGCGGCGAGCGCCATAACGCCGGTCGCCACCCAGCCGACGGCTTTGAGGCCGCGGCTCAGGGTGAAACGGCCCATGATCTTCGGCCGGCTAGCCAGCAACATCATGAGGAGCATCACTGGCACGGCGACGACGCCGTTGATCACCGCGCTCCAGAACAGCGCCTTGATCGGATCGATTGGCGTGAAATTCAGGGCTGCGCCGATGATCGTGGCGATGGCGATGACGGCGTAGAACGACGGCGCGCGGCGAAGCTTGCGCGCCAGGCCGACGTGCCAGCCGAAGGCCTCGCCCGTGGCGTAGGCCGCCGAGCCCGCCAACACCGGGACCGCGAGCAGTCCGGTGCCGACGATCCCCAGCGCGAAGACGACGAAGGTCCCCGCCCCGGCGATCGGCTTCAGCGCCAGCGCCGCCTGCGAGGATGTCTGGATGTCGGTGATCCCGTGCGCGTTGAGCGTCGCCGCGGTGGTGATGATGATGAAGAGCGCCACCAGGTTCGACAGGCCCATGCCGAGATAGGTGTCGAGGCGGATGCGCGCGAACTCCGACTTGGCCTGCCTCGGCGCGCGCGACAGCGGCTTGGCGCCCTCCCGTTCCTTGACCTCCTCGACCTCCTCTTCGGCCTGCCAGAAGAACAGGTAAGGACTGATCGTCGTGCCGAGGATCGCGACGAGCGCGGTCAGGTAGGCCGACGACCATTTGATCCTGGGCGCAACGAGGCGCACGCCGACCTCCCGCCAATCGACATGCACGACAAAGGCGACGCCGATGTAGGCAAACAGGGCCAGGGTCAGCCATTTGAGCACCGAGACATAGCGGGAATACCTGACGAAGACTTCCAGCAGGATCGAAACCACGCCGAACAACGCCACGTAGACGAGCTCGGGACCACCGATCACCAGCTTGAGGGCGGCGCCCATCGCCCCGAGGTCGGCGCCCAGGTTGATGGTGTTGGCGATCAGCAGCAGGCCGACGAGGCCGAACAGCAGGCTGCGCGGATAGTGCGCCTTGAGGTTCCCCGCGATGCCCTTGCCGGTCACCCGGCCGATATGGGCGCTGATCTCCTGGATCGCGCACATCAAGGGCCAGCTGAACAGCATGACCCAGCCCATGTTGAAGCCGAACTGGGCGCCGACCTGGGAATAGGTGGCGATTCCGCTGGGATCGTCGTCCGACGCGCCGGTGATCAGGCCGGGTCCCAGGACCTTCAGCAGTTTCGGCGTCTCGGGCTGTTTGACATCCTCGGGCCGGTTCTTGGCCGCGACATCGGCTAGGTCGGCCATGAGCCCTCCAGGTGCGGCGCTCAACGCGTCGAACCCTGTTCAGCTCCTAGCGCTACATTGAAATCTGCTCATGATGACGCCGGAACAACGGCGATGGCCAGGCATTGCCCCTCCACCCCCCGATTGGAGATTTCATGTCCACGCCCAGGCTCGACGCCGTTGCCCTGCTCAAGGCCGATCATCGTAAGGTCGAAGACCTGTTCGCCAAGTTCGAAGCGGCGAGCGGAGAGGGGAAGAAGCAGTCCATCGCCATGCAGATCTGCATGGAGCTAACGATCCACACCAAGATCGAGGAGGATGTCTTCTATCCGGCCTGCGAAGGCGCGGTGGAAGAAGACCTTCTGAACGAGGCCCATGTCGAGCACGACGCCGCCAAACTGCTGATCGCGGAGATCGAAGCGGGCGTCCCGGACGACACGTTCTACGACGCCAAGGTCAAGGTGCTGTCCGAGGAGATCAAGCACCACGTCCAGGAGGAGGAGCAGCGCGTCGAGGGCATGTTCGCCCAAGCCCGCAAGGCCGGCCTCGACATGGACGCGCTCGGTGAAAAGATGGCGGCCGAGAAGCAACAGCTGACCGCGAAGTACAAATCGAGTGGCCAGCTGCCGAAACCCGAAACGCCCACGCTCGCGGCCACCGCCATCGGCGAAGCCGCCAATGGGTAGGCGAGTGTCCGCAAAGCGCGCCGGAATGGCGGCGCCGACCGGCGGTCTGCGCGCCATCCTGCCATGCCCGCGGCAGATCGCGGCTGCTGACGCGTGATCAGACCCGCCGAGAGAGCCGCCAGACTGACGGCGGTGCAGAATCTCAAGATGGCCCGCTCGGCACACGCTTATGTGCGCGGCAGCACCGCCAACTTCTACGAATGGCTGGAAAGCGGCCCCGCGAATGTGCCCGACGGGCCGCCAGTCTGGATTTGCGGAGATTGCCACCTGGGCAACCTCGGCCCCCTGGCCGACAGCCGGGGCCGCGTGGCGGTGCAGATCCGCGACCTGGACCAGACTGTCATCGGCAATCCGGCCCATGACCTGATCCGCCTGGCGCTATCGCTCACCTCTGCCGCGCGCGGTTCGGATCTGCCTGGCGTGACCACCGCACGCCTCGTGGAACACCTGGTGGTCGGCTACGAGGCGGCGATGGCGGGCGACTTCGACCATCACGCCGAAAAAGGGCTGCGCCCCGTCGCCATCCGCGGCCTGCTGGCCCGATCCGTGCGCCGCCGTTGGCGTCATCTCGCCGCCGAGCGGCTGGACACGGTGAAACCCATGGTGCCGCTCGGACGAAAATACTGGCCGCTGGCGCGCAAAGAGCGGCAGGCGCTCACCGAGCTTTTCGCCGGCGAGGAAGTTCGCGCCACAATCACCCGATTGCAGTCGCGTGGCGATGACGACCCGGTCAGCCTTGTCGACGCCGCCTATTGGATGAAAGGCTGCAGCTCGCTCGGGCGTCTGCGCTACGCCGCCATGTTGCGGGTGGGCGAGGGCGAGGGCTCAAGCCTTTGTCTGCTTGATGTGAAAGAGGGCGTGACCGCCGCTGCGCCTCGGTCGCCCGAGGCAGACATGCCGCGCGACAATGCGGTTCGCGTGGTGACAGGCGCCAAGGCGTTGTCGCCCAATCTCGGCGAGCGGATGATCCCCGCCCGGCTGCTCGACAGAGGGGTGGTGATCCGGGAGCTCATGCCGCAGGACCTGAAGCTGGAAGTGGGACGATTGACCGAGCGCAAGGTGCTGCCGCTGGCGGCCTATCTGGCTGGCGTTGTCGGGCGGGCGCACGGTCGGCAGATGAACACGGAAACCCGGGCCGCCTGGCTGAAGGAGTTGGCGCGGACGCGCACGAGCGCGCTGGACGCGCCGACCTGGCTCTGGTCCAGCGTCGTCTCACTCCTCGCGATTCACGAAGGCGCCTATCTCGAGCATTGTCGGCGGTTCGCGCTGGCAGAGGCTGCCTGACGGTGCGCCGCCGTCGGGGCAATCCCTGGTTCGGCATTGGTCTCGACGCCTGGAGCCTCGGCCTGGAGGCCTCCGCGGTCATCGGCCTGCGCGCCTTGAAGATCGGCCAAGGCGGCGCCAGCGGCCAAGCCGAGGTTGAGCGAATGATCAGCGAAAAGGTCGAGGCGGCCCTGGATTTGCAGCTCCGGGCGCTCACCGGCGGGCTCGGCGCCACGCCTGCCAGTGCATCTGCACGCACGCTCACCCACTATCGACGAAAGGTGAAGGCCAACCGGCGCCGACTCAGCCGGGACCAATAGGAGGCAACGTTCGCGTCCTTCCGGATTCCGGACTTTCGAGCCCCGCACCACCTGATCCGGACGGTGTCGTGTTGCTCGCGACCTCTTGGAACCGCTTATGCTATCTCCGGCTTTCCGGGGGAGCCCCACAGCAGAGGCGGAGGAATGGCGCGCTGCCGGCGTTTCCTGCTACTCGCACTCGCGCTCGGCCTGGCCGCCTGCGCCACTTCGGCCAACGAGGTGCGGGTCGTTTCGGAAGCGCACGGCTCGGACTTCTTCAGCTTGGGCGCGCCCGGCGTCTACAAGGGAGGCGGCCGGCTGCGGGTGGGCGGCCGCGTCTGCCGGCTGCGCCGCTCGACCCTTCTCTCGCCGCCGGCGATCCGCATCGAGCATCTGGGCGGCGGGGCCAAGGTGCTCGATACCGCCTTCGCCCCTTCGCCGATCATCAACCGAAGCTTCGATGAGGCCTGCCGCACATATTCGACGCAAGTGGCGTGGACCCTGGGGGAGGGCGATACGCTGCGGGCCTGCTTCAACCATGGTCACGCGTGTTCCGCCGTGGCGGAGAGCAAGGCGGTGGTGGCGGCGCCGTCGCGACCCTGACGCGCCCTTACCTCGAATACGTGGCGCTGAACCGGACACCGACCACCAGGGCGTTGGGAATGCGGTCATCGCCGTGCGGCCGGATCACGTATTGCAGGTCGGGCTGCACGCTGAGCCAGTCCTTCAACACATACCGGTAGGTCGCCTCCAGCACTGTCTCGGCCCCGCTGATGGTGCGCCCCGCCATCAAGCCGGCCTCGCTCGCGCCCTCGCTCAGTCCCGCGCGCGCCAGAGCGACGCCAGCCTCGTCCTTGTCGCGGCCGAACATCGGGCCGCTCCAAACCAGGCCGGCGCCGAGATAGTCGCGCACCGGGTTGATATCGCCGTTCGCGAGCCCCAGGCGGACCCAGCCGCTCAACCCCTGGCCCTCATCACCTTTCGACAGCAGTCGGCCTTCCACAAGGCCGTAGGCGCCCGCATTCCCCCGCACGGGTTGCGGCGTTCCGTTCGGGCGGAACTGATCGAGGGCCGGAAAGGCGCTGGTGTAGGTCCAGGCGCCCGCTTCCACCCGGGCGGTGTCGCCGAAGCGCCGCTCGACCTGTCCGATGATCAGCGCTCCGTCGAACTTGACCGCTACGAAGGCGCCGCGGTGGTTCGGATCCTGTGCGACCGCGTCGAACACCCCGAGCTGCGCGGTCCAGCCGTCGGCCGGACGGTAGAAGCCGGTCACCGCGAGCGCCGTGTACGGATAGATCGATGGCCCGTTCAACCCCGTGTCGCCGAGGTCCGGACCCGTGCCGTGGGAGGCGTTGACGAACAGGGCCGCGGTCTCCTGCACGTCGAATGTGGTGTTGAGATCCACGAAGCCGGCCTTCACGCCGGCGGCGCCGCCGAACAGCTCCTGCTGCACCCAGGCCTCGTACATCCGGATCGCGCCGGGCGCTTCGAGCAGCGAGATGTCCTGCAGGCCGCCAACGTCGCGTGCGGTGAAGGATGAGCCGAAGGTCTGCTCCAGGCTTACCAGGCCCGACAGGCCCTCGCGCCCCTGCAGGCCCCCGTCATAGCCGACCGAGAGCTTCAGCAGGTCGGGCGCGCTGCCGCCCTGCTGAAGTCCGCCGGCCACATTGGCCAGCAGGTCGAGGGTGTAGGCGGCGCTGAAGGTCAGGGGCGAGGGCGCCGGTGGCGGGGTCTTGCCGGAGGGTTGGATGGCGGCTTGCGTGGCCGCCTGCGTGGGATCGGCGATTGGCGCGGTCTGGGTGTGAGCTGTTGTCGCCAAGGCGAGCGCAACCGCGAAACCCGCCCCCGCGACCGACAACCTGACGCCCGCCACTCTGCCGCCATCCTCCGCGCCAAACGGTCGCAATCCGCGCAAACGGGCGGTTGTGAACGAGGTTCCGCGCCGGCGACACGCATAAAACCGCGTCCGGATTCAAACTTACGAGTGACAAACACGACACAGAGGAGACCGTTAACTGCCGCGTTGGGAGATGGCCTGAAGTACTGTTCGCGTCAGTGACGCCTGTCTACTCAGCCCGAGAAGCCCTGGGCCGATGGGAAGCGGTGTTCGCTCAAGCGGCGACTGTGAGAGAGGAGCGCTCAGAAAGGGCAAGCCATCAGGTGGTCAAACGTTCCACCGGCGCCGTCAGCAGAACCTTCAGACCGTCCGGATTCCAGCGGAAGACCATGTCCCCGCCAAGCTGCCCTTTCATACTCCGGCGCGCGAGCACGCTGCCGAATCCTTCTCGGGACGGGGCGCCGTTGACCGGCGGCCCGCCG
>DASXGR010000226.1:0-7286 GCA_036488935.1 Caulobacteraceae bacterium
CGAACACAGTCTTGGCCAGGTCGATCCCAAATCTGATAGCTTGCATGGCGGACGGCCTCCTCTGCTGGGTCCACACACGGCCAGCATGGCACATCGATGCCGTTCGGGGGCCGTCCACCCCATCATCCCGGGCCGTAGCGACCCCGGATTAAATCCGGGGGAAGCGAGGACCCGGGACCCAGGTGACTGTAGCGGGCGCCTGAGTTCGCGAACCGCAGCGCCGCTGGCGTGGCCCCTGGGTCCCGGGTCCTCGCTACACCCGACCTACGGCCGGGTTCGCTACGGCCCGGGATGACGGGAAAAAGGGAGCGGAGCGTTTTGCACCACTCCCGCAAGGGGAGAAGGAAGTCGCAGTCCATGCGCCGCGCTAAGCTTGCTTTCGAGTTTGCAATTTGTTATCATTCGCCTCATGCCCGACCCGCCAAAGCGCTCATTGGCCAAAAGCTTTCGGCGCCGGCCGACGTTGCGAAAATCCTCTCCCTTTTCTTCCGTCATCCCGGACGGAGCGCTCGCAGAGCGCGCAGATCCGGGACCCAGCATCCACGACCTGGAAGTTGTCCGCCGCCGCGGTTCCAAGGGGCGCGCTGCCATTGATGCAATCAGCGTAGTTCGCCGTGGACAGGTGGCGGAGGCTGGGTCCCGGATCTTCGGGCGCGTTGCGCCCTACGTCCGGGATGACGGATCATTTTTGTGGGTTCGCAACAGTCCCCCTGCGGGAGAAGGCGATGAAAACGGCCACGCTTCAAACCGATGCCCGATGCAGAGATGTGTGAATGCTGTAGGCCGCCAGGGCCGCGAGCGAAACGCCCGCGGCCCCTCCTCGATCTACATGGTCTCCTTCGACGTCCTCGCCTGGTGGGACCCGGCGGGCGTGGTGACGGTGCTCGAGGTGGTGGTTCCAGCCAGTGCCTGACCGGTCGCAGGCGCGGCAAGACCGCTGGTGGTGGTCTTCAGGCGCAGGTTGTTCTGCACGTGGCGGACCCCTGAGACCCGGTCGGCCAGATCCTCGGCGTGACGCTTGTCGTGGCGGTCGTGGACCGTTCCGCTCAGCGTGACCTCACAGTCCTTGACCTGGACCTCGATGTTGGTGGCGTCCAGCCAGGAGTCGTCGCTCAGGCGATCGTTCACGTCCTCACGGATCCGCTCGTCGGAACGGCGATAGCCGCTCGGCCCGCGTCCGCGGTGCTCGCCCTCGCGGATGTGGTCCATCTGACGGCGACGCTCGGCGTCGCGATCGCCGAACCAGGACCGCGCCTCATCCCCGGCCTTGTCCAGCCAGTTGCGATCCTCGTCGTAGCCATAGCCGCGGCCATACTCCCCTCGCCCGGCTTCGCCCCGCCAATACTCCGGCGCGCTTCCCCAGCCGCTGCGCTCCTCGCGCCCATAGCCGGAACCGTAGGCGCCGGATCCGTAGCCCGACCTGTAGCGCGAGGCGCCGTAGCCGCGATCAGGCTCGCCGTAGAAGCCGCCGCTGCGGTAGTCGAGGCGGGAGTCGTAGTCTGTCGCGTAGTTGGGCCAGTCGGACGCGCCATAGGGTTCGCCGCCGCCCCAGGACTCGCGGCCGAACCGTCCGCGATTGCCCGCGTCATAGTCCATCCGCCCGCCGGACTGTCGGCCGGATTCATTCTGCCGATAGCGTTCGCCCCCGCTGTAGCTGCCGAAGCTGCGTTCGTCCTGCCGCCCGCGCTCACCGCGTTCATAGCGGTCGCGATCGCCGCGCCAGCCGCGGTCCCGATCGGCCCAACGCCGTTCGTCTGTCATAAGCGTGACCTTCCATGCTCATGGCGGGCAATGACTCCCGCCGCACGGTCACAACCTGAGTTTACCGGACCGGTTCCGGTTCGGTTTGATACGTTGAACTCGGCCCATGAACAAAAGCCCGAGAGCAATAACTTGGCCGCAGGAAGGGAGGCGTCGCTTCTGCCCGGCTCAGATCCATGTCGCCTCTTTCAGAGACTTGAACCCACGCACATCGGACATCGGCGGCGCCTCCCAAGAGGTCGACCCGCTACAGCAGGTCCCCGCCGGCCATCGACGCGGTGGTGCCGTGTTGCTCGAAGGCGCGGATCACATTGCGCCCGACCGTCCAGCGGTGGACCTCGTCGGGGCCGTCGACGAGGCGCTGCGAGCGGATGTGCGTGTACCAGGCCGCCAGCGGCGTATCGCGGCTATAGCCAAGCGCCCCGTGCAGCTGGATCGCCGTATCGACCACGTGGTGCACCATGTGGGCGAGATAGACCTTGGCCATCGAGTTCTCCTGCCGCAGGTCCATGCCGTGCTCCGCCTTGTAGGCGATGTGCAGCAGCATCAGGCGCGCGATGTAGAGCTGGGTCGCGCACTCGGCCATCATGAACTGGACCGCCTGGCGCTTGGACAGCTTCTCGCCGAAGGTCGAGCGCTTGGTGATGTGGGCTGCGGCAAGGTCGAGGGCCCGCTGGGCCATGGCGATGTTGTGCATGCCATGGCGCAGGCGGCCGTAGGCCAGGCGGTGCTGACCCATGTTGAAGCCGTTGCCTTCCCCGCCCAGCAGGTTCTCGGCCGGCACCACCAGGTCCTTGATCTCGATCTCGGCGTGACCGCCGCCCATGATGTGGCTGAGCGGGCCCTCCAGCGCCATGGTGGGGATGTCGCGCTTGATCTTGTACCCCTCGTTCGGCAGTTCGACGATGAAGGTCGAATAGCGCTGGTGCCGGGGCGCCTCCGGGTCGGTCATCGCCATCACCAGGGCGATGTCCGCCGCGCTCGCCGCCGACGAGAACCACTTCTCCCCGTTCAGGACATAGTTCTCATTGCCCTGGCGCTCGGCCCGGGTCTGCATGCCGGTGGCGTCGGCGCCTGCCGCCTTTTCCGTCATCGAATAGCAGACGCGCTTCTCGCCATTGAGCAGCGGCTTGAGGAACTTCTCCTTCTGATACTCGGTGCCGTGCGCCAGCAGGGTGAGGATCGTCGCGTCGTCCGGTCCCTGGCTGTTCATCGACAGGGCGCCGAGATGGCTCTGGCCGAGCTCCATCTGCACGAGGGCGTTGGCCAGCGGCCCCAGCCCCATGCCGCCGTATTCCTTGGGCACGAAGGGCATCCACAGACCCTCCGCGCGGGCCTTGGTCCGCAGCTCCGCCAGGACCGAGCGATAGGACTCCTTGTCGACCACCCGCTTCTCGGCCGGGATGCACTCGTCCTGCACCCACTGGCGCACGCGCTCGCGGATCTTCTTGGCGTCTTCAGGGATATCGAAGTCGATGGCCATGGCGCTTCCTCGCGTTTGTTGGTTCGCGAGGATCGATAGCGCCGATCCGGCACAGGGTCGATGACCGCTCAGTCCGCGTACTTCACCGAACAGCCGTAGGACTTGGTCGCCGCCGGTTGCGGCGCGCGCCCCGTCTTCACCGCCTCGAGCGCGGCGACGACGTAGTTGTGCGCCTTCTGCGCATCAGAGGGATTGGTGGAGACCTTGTCGTCGATGGCTCCCGCGTAGACGAGCCGGCCGGCGCCATCGATCACGAACATGTCCGGCGTGGTGCGCGCATCGTAGACGTGACCGTTGAGGCCCGATGGATCGAGGACGACGTCGGCGGGCTCCGCATGGACACGGGCCTTCCACGCGCGGACACCGGCAGGGTCGAGGTATCCCTGCTGCCCCGGCGCTGAGGAGATCACGCTGATCCAGACGATCCCCTCGCGAGCCGCCTCCCGCTGGAGGCGCTGCATCACCCCGCTGGAGTACATGTGCGCGACGAACGGGCAGCCCTGGTTCGTCCACTCCAGCACGACCGTCTTGCCCTTGAACTGGGCCAGATCGACCGATTTGCCTTCGTAGTCCTTGCCTTTGAAGGGCGGCGCAGGCTGCCCCGGCTGGGGCGACGCCAAACTCAGGTGCGGGCCGGCGATGGCGCCGATCAGAGCAAGAGAGATCAGTCTCATCCGGGCCTCCTCGCGCCTTTCCCCCTTAGCACGAAGCGCGACTCGTCCGAACGTCTAGGGAGCAACCGGGGCGCGCGATGGCGCCTGATCGCGCTGCGTCGCGTTCGATCCCGACGGCTGCGTGGACACGCGCACCTGGGCCAGCGGAATGGCCGCCAGGAGGGCCGCGGCGATCAGGGCGGGACCTGCGAAATGTTGCGCGCGCACGGGGGTCTCCGAAGCGAGGCATGGCCAATGTTTCGGCCGCGCAACCGAACGTTAACCTTTCTCCCTCGGTTCCGTTTTCGACGATCCAGCGTACGCTTTCCATTCCCCGCTCGGGGTTCCACCCGACGCGCGCTCTCCGGCGAATCCTTAGCCGGCGGTCTCGACGCGACGGCCGGGCTGGTTCTCGAGACGGCTGAGCCAGTAATCCGCATCGAAGCGATCGTCGCCGCTGACATAGCGCCAGAAGCGGATGCGATTGATCAGCTCCAGCCGTCCGGTGTCCGCCTCGTACCAGGGCTGCGGTTCGAGGAGGATGCTCGCAAGATCGTCGTTCGCCCGTGGCGTCGTGACGTGGAAGATCGGCTGCTGAGGCCCATGGCGTTCGTCGAGATCGCGGGTATCCCACAACCGGACCTGCGGGACCCGGGGGTTGAGGCGCAGTTTGAACATGTACCGGTCCGCCTCGCCCCGGTTGGCCCCGCCGCCGTGCCACAGACCGTGGTGCAGGGCGAGGACCGTCCCGGCAGGACACACGACGTGTCGCTGACCGGAGATGTTCTGATACCGCCCGATTGCCGCCTCGCTGACGATCCGCAGATGGCTGCCGGGAAGATACCGCGTACCGCCCATCTCCCGCGTAACTTCGTGCGGGTACCACATCAGCTGGATGTCAAAGGCCTGCCGCGTGTCGATGGTGGAGTCCTGGTGCCAGTGCTGGCTGTCCTGCGGCCGCGAGAAGCCCCGCGCCTTCATCGTCGCAGGCGAATAGGCGACGTGGCTGAAATGGTGGTCGACCAGGGGGTCTTCTCCCACCAGACTCCGGATGATCCCCTGGACAGCTGGCGTCTCGACGAAAGCGCGGATCGGCGACCCCTCGGCGTAGGCGCGGCTCAGGGGCGTTCCCGCAGGAACGGCGGGCGGACCATCGCTCGCCAGCAGACCCAGATAGGCGGCGTTGACCTTCGTCGGGACAATTGCCGGGAACTCCAGCACCCCGCGCGCAGCGAACTGCGCCATCTGGGTCGTCGTCAGAAGATGATCGCCATCGGCCATGGTCATCCCTCCGGAACCTCGGCCAGCTTCTCGAACCAGAACTCGTACTTCAAGTAGGACGTCTGGGTCTCGCTCCCCGGATAGTGTGGCGCCAGGGGCGAGACCTGGAACAGTCGCCAGCCGTCGCGCAAGGCCATGACGCCATTGGCGTAGGGCGCCCGATCCTCGTCGCCGGCGATGTGCCGCTGCTCGCCCGCGCCGTCCCACTGCGACCAGGCGACAACGCCAGAGTCCAGCGCCGAGTCCGCGAGCCAGAGGACGAGCACCTTCTGTCGCGTCACGCCCTGCCCTCCTCGCGCATCATCTGCGCCGCCTTCTCGGCGATCATCATCGTTGGCGAGTTGGTGTTGCCCGAGGTGATGGAAGGCATCACCGAGGCGTCTGCGATCCTCAGCCCCTCGACGCCGAACACCCTGAGGCGCGCATCGACAACCGCCATGGGATCGGAGGCGAGGCCCATCTTCGCGGTCCCGACAGGATGGAAGATGGTGGTTGCCAGGCGCCGCGCGGCGTCGAGCATGGCCTCGGCGGAGGCGACATCCTCGCCGGGCTTCAGCTCCTGAGGCCGGAAGCGCTGCAGAGCGGGCTGGGCGACGATGCGGCGAACCAGGCGGAGGGCGTCGACCGCCACCTGTTCGTCCTCCGGCGTCGCCAGATAGTTGGGTTGGATCGCTGGCGGCGCGGCGGGATTGGGACCCACCGCGTGGATCGAGCCACGGCTGGTCGGGCGCAGGTTGCAGACGCTGATGGTGATCGCCGGATAGGGGTGCAGCGCCTCGCCGAAGGCCTCCAGGCTGAGCGGCTGGACGTGGAACTGAAGGTTCGGCGTCTCATAGGCGTCGCTCGAGCGGGCGAAGGCCCCCATCTGGGAGGGCGCCATGGTCAGGGGACCGCGGCGGACGGCTGCGTACTCCAAGGCCATGAGCGGACGGCGCCACACCTGGGCGTAGAGCGCGTTGAGCGTCGGCGCGCCGGTGACGCCATAGACCGGCCGGATCTGCAGGTGGTCCTGGAGGTTCTCGCCCACGCCAGGCGCGTGGCGCACGACCTCGACACCCAGCCGCGAGAGGCGCGCGCCATCGCCGATACCCGACAGCTCCAGCAACTTTGGCGTGCCGACCGCCCCAGTCGCCAGCACGACCTCGGACGAAGCCCTCGCGATCCTGACGCCCTCCGACGTCTCATATTCGACGCCGACCGCGCGGCCGTTCTCGATCAGCAGGCGGCGAGCGAGCACGCCGGTGACGAGGCGCAGGTTCGGTCGCCGCAGCGCCGGCGCGAGGAAGCCACGGGCCGCGCTCCAGCGACGGCCGGCCTTCTGGTTCACCTGGAAATAGCCGGCGCCGAAGTTGTCGCCGCCATTGAAGTCGGGGACAGGCGGGATGCCCGCAGCCTCGGCGGCCTGGGCGAAGGCGTCGAGGATAGCCCACCGCATGCGCGGGTGCTCCACACGCCACTCGCCGCCGCTACGATGATGCTCGCCCAGAGGGGCGATGTGATCCTCCTGCGCCAGGAAGAGCGGCAGGACGTCGTCCCATCCCCAGCCGTCGAGGCCCATCTGCCGCCAGCGGTCGTAGTCCGCCGCCTGGCCGCGCATGTAGATCATGGCGTTGATCGCCGAGCTGCCGCCGATCACCTTGCCGCGTGGATAGGCAAGGCTGCGCCCGTTCAGTCCCGGATCGGGCTCGGTGCGAAACATCCAATCGGCGCGCGGATTACCGATGGCGAAGAGGTAGCCGGCCGGGATGTGGAACCAGATCCAGTTGTCGCGGCCTCCGGCCTCGACCAGCGCCACGCGATGCCGCCCATCGGCGGAGAGGCGGTTGGCCAGAACGCAGCCCGCGGATCCGGCGCCGACTATGACGTAATCGAAGCTCTGTTCGCTTTGTTCCGCCTTGGCCGGCATGGTGCTCAGCGCCTCGAAGAGGATTGAAGGCCTGCATCTAGTGCGAGGCAAGCAGCGGTGTTACTAAGGATTTCTGCCTTCACAATCGCCTCGCGGAGAGCGCCATGAAAACATCCAGCGTGAAGCTGTTTGCAACCCTCATCGGGGCCGTTGCCTTCGGGCAGAGTGCCAACCCCGGCTATGCGCAAAATCCGCCGCCGCC
>DASXGR010000001.1:0-7691 GCA_036488935.1 Caulobacteraceae bacterium
AAGCGGGAAACTTACCTCAAAACAAGGCTTCGCCGAGAGCCGTGGTAGACCACCACGTTGATAGGCCAGGTGTGGAAGCGCCGTGAGGCGTGTAGCTTACTGGTACTAATCGCTCGATAGGCTTGATCGTTCTCATCAAAATTCATGTGTGCGCCGTTGCGGCGCCCGACGGTTGATGTCTTCTTCACATCCTTTTTGTTGACCTGGTGGCTTTGCCGGAGGTTCCCCACCCGATCCCATTCCGAACTCGGTCGTTAAGTCCTCCAGGGCCGATGGTACTTCGTCTTAAGGCGCGGGAGAGTAGGTCGCTGCCGGGTCTACAAAGAGGATGTCGTCCAAGAACCCTTCCTTTACCATGCCTTCCGGCCCTGCCGGTCCGACGCGGGGTGGAGCAGCCCGGTAGCTCGTCAGGCTCATAACCTGAAGGTCATAGGTTCAAATCCTATCCCCGCACCCAAGATTACGCCGCTAACCTAACAGGTTAGCGGCGTTTTTCGTTTCTGGGCCAATGTCGCGTTTTCATCTTTCCGAATCACTTTCGAGTCAGGCGTCGGCGATCTGGGGCGCGCGTGCGCCTATCCGGGTGTCGATCCGCCTGATGCGCCATGGTCCGATGGAACGGGCGTCGCGTGACCACTGCCCGATACAAAGCTCTGCCGAATCGGCGCTTGGTCCTCATTATCATCCGGGTATTAATTGAAGAGGAAAAATTATCCGGGTAAAAAGGCCTTTATGGACGTCCAACAACATTGCGGGCGGTCAGGGGAAGGCGGCGTCATGACCTCGAATCGTAAAGTTGGAGGAGTCGCCGTTTCCCTCGCCAGGCGCGTCCGCGACGGAGAGGCTCGCGCTGTCGACGTGATCGTCGAACACCTGGAGGCGATTAGGGCGCGGAATGGAAGGCTGAACGCGCTTGTGGGCGTGTTCGCCGAAGAGGCCATGGCCGCCGCCGAGCAGATCGACAAAAAGCGCGCTGCGGGCGACCCGCTCGGGCCACTCGCGGGCGTCCCGGTCTCTGTGAAGATGAACGTGGACGTGGACGGTCACGCGACGACCCACGGAGTGCCAGCCTTCAAGGACGCCATTGCGCCCTCGGATGCGCCGGTCGTCGCGCGTCTTAGAGCTGCCGACGCCATAATCATCGGCCGCGGCAACTTGCCCGACATGTCGATGCGGTTTCACACGTGCAGCCAGCTCTATGGGGCGACGTTGAATTTATTCGACGAGCGACTCACCCCCGGCGGTTCGAGCGGCGGCGACGCCGTCGCCGTGGCCTCTGGGATGGCGACGCTGGGCCTCGGGAACGATGCCGGCGGATCGGTGCGAGTTCCCGCCTCTTTCGCGGGGATTTGCAGTCTGAAGCCGACCTTCGGCCGCATGGCGTCGGACAGGGCGGTCGGGAGAGACCTGACTTTTGCCTCCCAGGTTATCCCCGTGGACGGCTTTCTGGCCCGGACAGTGGATGATCTCGGCCTCGCGTTCAGAATCGCCGCCGGCCCCGACATTCGCGATCCCAGAACGGTTCCAGTACGAATCTCCTATCGGAGAGATCGGCGCAGCCGCATCGGACTGATCGTCGATCCTGGCGCCATGGGCGTCGCTCAAGAAACGGAAGCGGGGCTGCTTCGAGCAGCCGAAGCCCTGAAGGCCGCCGGATATTCAACCGAGTTGATCGATGCACCTGAGTTGGAGGCGGCGCTGGCGGCCTACGACGGCTTGATCATGACGGAGTTCGCGCAAGTCTGGCCGATGCTTGAGCGCCTACTCGGGCCCGATGGTCAGCGCTACATCAAACTCGCCATGGCCATCGGCCGGCCGCTGGAGCTCGGCGCCTATCTGGCCGCGACTTCCGAACGCATGCGACTTCAGCGCCTCTGGCTTCAGATGATCGAGCCTTTCGACGCCATACTCGGTCCTGTCTATTGCGCGCCGATCCCGGCGGCCAACGCCGATATCGAGAGCATTGAGGCGCACGCCGATTGCGCCCGCGCCTTGCGCCTTTGCCGAGCTTCGAGCCTGGTGGGTTTTCCGGCTGTGTCCGTCAGCGTTGGGTCCTCTCCCTCCGGCCTGCCGGTCGGCGTGCAGCTCCTGGCGGCCCCTTTCGACGAGGCCAATGCGCTCCTTGCTGCCAGAGAGATCGAATGTCGGGTCGGCTTCCTGTCGGGTCAAACATCCCCAGCCGGGAACCCGCCGGCTACGACGAGCCGAGGGCGGTCTGAATAACGCGGAGCCGGTGGCCGAACGGCCAGGGTTCATGCGGCAGTCCGTTCCTCCAACCTCGAGGCTAGATGCTTCACGACGTGCTCGACATCCCGCGTCAGTCCCAAGAAACGGCCCGAGCCCCAGGTGGTCAACCACGGCAGTCCGACCACATAGAGGCCGTCGACTTTGCTGACCCCGCGATAGTGCACCGGATAGCCCTCGCCGTTGAAAACTGGCACGTCGATCCATCGCCAGTCGGGGCGGAATCCCGTGCACCAGATGACCGAGTTCACCCCGGACTCGGCCAGGTCCAGCGTCTGCGGTTGCTCGGCGGGCTCCCAGAGGGGGGTGTAGGGCGCTGGCGGCGGCGGCGCTTCGACGCCCTTTGCGGCGATGTAGGCGTCGATCTGCTTCCGGATCTTCGTAAAGGCGGCGTCGGCCGCGTCGAGGTTCTTTTTCAGGTCGTCCGCGAATGCGACTTGCTCGCCCTCCACGCCGGACAGCATGCCGTAGAGCTTCATGCCGCCCCGGGCGAACTCCCGCAGGTCGATTTCGCGCCCGCCGTCGCGACCGCTGAAATAGTGGTTCTCCTTCAGTCGCACCTTTTCGCGGAGGGGATGGTCGTCGACAGTGATGTCGTATTGGCCCATCTCGTGCAGCCAATCGAGCGCATCGCGTCCACGATACTTGCGCGGCGAGCGAGGCGCCGTGCCGACCGCGAGGTGCGCCTGCCGGCCGACCCGATACAGATCCTCGGCGATCTGGCAGCCGGACTGTCCCGTGCCGACCACCAGCACGCCGCCGTCCGGGATCTGGTCCGGATTGCGGTACTGCTGCGAGTGGATCTGGAACAAGCGGCTGGGCAGCCGCTCGCCGACCCTTGGGATCGACGCAATGTGATAGCCGCTGACGGCCAGGATCACCTTGTCGGCCGTGTAGTCTCCGCTCGTCGTACACAGGCGGAAACGGCCATCGCGATCGCGGCTGAGGGCCGTGACGGCGACGCCTTCGCGGATCGGCGGCTTCACCTTGGCGGCGAAAGCTTCGACGTAGGCGACGATTTCATCCTTCAGCATGAAGCCGTTCGGATCATCGCCCTGGTAGGGGAAGTCCGGCAGAAGGCACTGCCAGTTGGGTGTCACCAGGCAGAAGCTGTCCCAACGCTCATCGCGCCAGGAATGGCCGATGCGGTTCTTCTCGAGGATCAGGTGCTCGACACAGTGCCGCTGCAGGAACCAGCTCGCTGACAGGCCCGCCTGGCCGCCGCCGATGACGATGACCGGAACATGGGGCGTTTCGCGCGGCGCGTTCGCGGCGATAAAATCAGTGTCTTCTATGATCATGGCGAAATGCTCTCGGATGCGGGGGAGGCGGGTCAGCTCTCGAAGGCTTCGACCGTGACGTGCGCGTCGGGCAGGTCAGTGTATCGGGCGGCTGTCTCACGCAGGGACAGAAGCTGGTGGTGGGCGCGCGAGCAGGCGAAACCGTGGACCTGGCGTACGCGCTCGCTCGCGCGGTTCAGGCCCTCTTCGCTGCGAGCCAGGAAGTCGGCGAGCGGATAGGCGCAGCCCGGCTCGAACACCGTCCTGATGACGCTGGAGGGCGAGTAGCAGAGATCGACCCGGTCGTCGGGCCAGCGGATTCGAAAGCGGACTTCAGGAATGGGCGGCGCTCCTCGAAAGGTGAGCCGGCCCGCAGCCGGTGAGGCGTTCAGCCGCGAGGTCCCAGAATACGGCCTCGTCGCGCTGCAACCGCAGGCGCAACTGGGGCTCGCGGGTGATCCTGCCGCAAACCTCGGCCGCGATCCCCCGATCGTGGAACCGTCGCACCACGGCGCCGCTGTCCTGCGGCGCGACGGAAAGGACAAAGCCGAAGCTCGGGAATGACTGGAGCCAGCGGAGCAAAGGCGCTCCATCCGGGCGGGGGATCGCATCGGCTTCGAGGACGGCGCCGACGCCGGACGCCTCCAGGAGCATCAGGGCCGTCCCGACGAAACCGGCCATGCTGACGTCCTTGCCGGCGCGGACGAGATCCGCCTCGGCCAGCAGGGGCAGGATCTCCAGGTCGCCGCGAAGTCGCTCGGCCGGCGCGTCCGTGCTTGCGTCCCAGTAGGAATCTGGCTCGCGGTAGCGCCCGCGCAGGTCCACGGCGAAAACCAGCTCGTCACCGGGCATGGCGTCGAAGCTGGTGATCAGGCGCCGCGCCCTGCCCAGCACCGCGGCCCCGAACTGGGCGGAAGGGTTTCTGAGGTTGCAATGGCCGCCTACGAGCGGGACGCCGTAGACCTCGGATCCGGCCTTCAGGCCGGCCAGGATCTTCTGAGCCTGTTCGGCCGCGTTGGACCAGAGAATGTCGATCACGGCCGTGGGCCGTCCGCCCATAGCCGCGATGTCGCTGAGATTGACCATCATCCCGCAGTAGCCGGCGAACCACGGGTCCCTTTCGACAAAGCCAGCCATGAAACCCTCGCCGGCCAGGAGCAGCCAGCTGTCGCCGTCGGGAATGGCGGCGCAGTCGTCGCCCACGGGGATGGCGCCGTCCGCGCCCAGGCCGAGCGTGCTGATCACCAGGGCGATGTCCCGCTTGTGGGCGAGGCCGAGCCCGGCGCGCAGTTCCGCGACGAGGGCCGAGGCGGCGCTCATGCCGCCTTCGCATGGACCGGAGGGCTGCTCGAGGGCGCGGCGATCACCGGGTACGCGTCGAGGTCGACCTCCATGAGCAAGTGCGGCCAGTCCCGAAGGGTGACCGCCTCGAGCGAGGTCCAATGCATTCGCTCGAACAAGAGGCGGTTCTGCACCTGCACGTGAGCGAGAAACTGCTGGCAGCCCATGCCTCGGGCGGATCCCACGGCGAAGCGGATCAAGCTGGTCCCCAAGGCGCCGACGCGGCGGAAGCGTTCGGCGACCGCCAGCCGCGAGCCCCACCAGACACCGGGCTTCTCTTGGTGAATGCGCACGACGCCGATCACCTCGTTGGGCTCCCCGGCGATCAGGTTCATCGCGACGATCTGTACGGCGTAAGCGTCCACCGCATCGGCGTCATCCGCCTCGAACAGTCCCTGTTCATGGCAGAAGACCTGGCGGCGCAATGTCCGGGCGTCCTCGAATTCCCAGGCCTCGGTTGCGGGCTTCACGGTGAAGGCGGGCGAAAGATAGGGGCGAAACGGTTCGAACATGGGTCACCCCCCATACGCCGACAGGGACGAACAGGCGCCGCAGCGGCCGCAGCCGGCCTTGATGTCGCTCGAAACCATCCGGGCCTCGCGCAGCATGGCGGCGAGCGGCTGCAGGAGTGCGTCCATGAAGGCGGGCGTTGGGCCGGCATGGCCTTCCAGCGGCGTTCCGCTGATCGGGGTGAAGGGCACGACAAACGGATAGACGCCGATCTCGATCAGCCGGCGCGACATGTCCAGGATCGCCGCGGGCGGGTCGCCGAGGCCGGCGAGGATGTAGGTCGAGACCTGCCCGCGGCCGAATACCTCCACAGCGGCGGCGAAAGCCTCGAAGTAGCGCTCGACCGACACCTTGGCCTTACCGGGCATAATGTGCGCGCGGACTTCGGGCGTGACCGCCTCCAGGTGCATGCCGAGCGCGTCGACGCCGGCCGACTTGAGCCGGGCGAACCAGGCGTCCTCGTCCGGCGGTTCGCACTGGGCCTGGATCGGCAGGTCGACGGAGGCCTTCACGCCGCGCGCGCTCTCGCAAAGAACCGCCGCGCCGCGGTCCGAACTGGGCGGTGTGCCGGTGGTCATAACCATGTGCCTGACACCGTCGAGCTCCACCGCCGCCTTGGCCACCTCGCCCAGTTGCTGCGGAGTCTTCCGCTCGATGGTCCGGCCTGCGGCCAGGGATTGGCCGATGGCGCAGAACTGACAGGTGTTCTTGCGGCTACCGTAACGGATGCAGGTCTGGAGCACTGTCGTCGCCAACACGTCCCGCCCGTGCAGCGTGGCGATTTTGGAGTAGGGCGTGCCATCTACCGTCTTGAGCCCGTAGAATTTAGGCGCGGGTGGAAAGCTGAGCCGGCCCACCCGTTTGCCGTCGCGGAGCACGAAACTGCGCCCGTCCGCGTCCGGCGCCTCGGCGAGGTAGGGGCTGTCGAAGGCGCTGACAGTGTGGACCGGGGCCATGATCGTATGGCCGTCGATCGTCACCGCCTTGTGGTCGGACGGACCGGCCCCGCCCCGGCGGCTTTGCACGCCCGCAGTCGGGTCGGTCAGCCGCACGCCGAAGGACTGAAGCTGGTTGATCAATTCCGCGGTCTCAAGTGGCGTCGACACGGGAGTCTCCATCGGCAGCCTCGGAGTCGAGTGGGAGCGGGCCGACGGCGACGCGGCGGACAGCCGAGGTCGGACGGTCGTCGAGTTTCAGCGAGAGCAGCTCGGGCCGCGCGTAGTGACCCACCGAATCCATCATCCGCTTGCGCTTGAGGATCAGGGCCATGTCGAGGTCGGCCACGACCATGCCTTCGCCGGTGGTCAGGGGCTGACCCAGAAACTGACCTTCGGGCGAGACGATCGCAGTGAAGCAGCCCCCTCGCAGGACGCGCCGGTGCCCTTCATCCGGTGAGATGCCGGCAATCTGCTCGTCGGTCAGCCATCCGGTGGCGTTGACCACGAAGCAGGCGGACTCGGCCGCATGATGGCGGATCGCAGCCTCCATCTGATCGGCGAACACCTGGCCGACCATCGAGCCCGGGAATTGGCTGGCGTGGATCTCCTCGCCGTCGGCCATCAGGGCGTATCGGGCAAGGGGATTGAAGTGCTCCCAACAGGCGAGGGCGCCGACGCGGCCGACGTCGGTGTCGACGGCGCACAGGCCCGCCCCGTCGCCTTGTCCCCAGATCATCCGCTCATGATAGGTTGGGGTGATCTTGCGCCGCTTCAGCTTTAAGGCGCCGTCGGCGTCGAAGATCAGCTGGGTGTTGTACAGCGAGCCGCCGTCCCGCTCGTTGACCCCGACCACCAGCACCATGCGACGTGTGCGGGCCGCCGCCGCGAGGGCATCGGTGACCGGACCGGGCACGACAGGGGCTTCTGAGTAAAGCTTCAGATGAGGCGCGCCCATTCGGTAGGGCGGCTCGATGAAGCTGAAGTAGGGATAGTAGGGGACGAAGGTCTCCGGGAAGACCGCGAGCTGCGCCCCCTTGTCGGCAGCCTCGCCGATCGCATTCAGAACTCGCTCCAGGGTAGCTCCCGGCTGGTCGAGGACGGGCGCGATCTGGACCGCGGCGGCTTTGACGATGCGCTTGTCGGACATGACGCTCTTCTTCAGCGAGGCTGCCTGATGGATCAAAGTGTCCAGGTGTTGAGGACGAAGGCGCCCGCCTTGCGGTGCAGGAGCATCAGGTCCAGGACGTCCTGCGGCGCGATCGGAGTGATCCCCTCGATCAGCGACGGCTCACCGTGGCCATAAAGCGCCTGCAGGGCGAACCGGCAGGCGTAGACCTTTCCGCCTTCCTTGATGAACTTCTCGATCTGGTTGTTGACG
>DASXGR010000045.1:0-4271 GCA_036488935.1 Caulobacteraceae bacterium
GCAGATCGAGGCCCTCGCCGTCGGCGCCCAATGGGTCGCGCGAAAGACGGACGAGGATCTGGCCCACGCGGCGCGTGACGCCATCGCCAAGATCGCCGCGGTCCTGCCCGACGACCTGCGCGAGCGACTGCACGATGACGCTCTGCTCGTCGGCGGTCGCCCTGTCGCCAAAACGGGGCTCGATCTCACCCTGGCTCGCCAGGCCATGCGCGAGGAACGCAAACTGAAGATCGCCTACGTCGATCCGGAAGGTCGGCGCTCGGAGCGGGTGGTCTGGCCCTTCGTCCTGGGCTTCATGGAGTCCACGCGACTGCTCGTGGCCTGGTGCGAGCTAAGGGCGGACTTTCGCACCTTTCGGACCGACCGGTTCGAGCATGCCGAGCTGTTGCCTGACCGCTTCCCCCGTCGAAGGCGCGATCTGGCCAAACAGTGGCGCGAACTCCTCCTATCCGACTCCGCATCCCCGCTGGGCTAGATCGTCTGACCGGACGTCAGGCGACTGCGCTGGAGAAAATGCGCACCGCGGCGCGACGCGCCTGTTCGTCGGTAATGGCGGCGGCGGTCGGATCCGACGGGCGGTTCTTGGCGAGCCAGGCGACCGCCTCCATCGCGCCTCTGGCAAGGGCCTCGGCGTCGGCCGGACTGCCTTCCGGCGCATAGCCGCGGCGCACGACCCAGGCGACGAGGTCGGCCATCAACGGATAGCGGACCTCGTCATCGAAAACCTCCGCGAGCCCGGGCGCCTCGTGGGCGCACCGGTCGAGCAGGCGGATGATCCGCGCCCTCGCCGATATGATGTCGTAGAGCTCCCCGCCGATGGTCTCGGCCTCGCGCCGCAGGTCGCTGGGACCGGGCTCGCGCGCCGCCTTCGCCAGAACCGGCCAGAGCCCTTCGCGGGCGATCTCGCGGCGGAGCAGCGCGACTGTGTCCTCCAGGCCCCTGACCGACAGGGGCAAGGGTTGAGCGTCCGCAACGCCACCCAAGGTCTCCAACACCGCCAGGTGAAACAGCGCCTCCTTGCTGTCGACGTAGCGGTAGATCGAGCCCACCGAGACGCCAAGGCGCGCGGCGACATGAGCGATTTGCGTCAGCCGGTAGCCGCCGTTGGAGAAGCATTCCAGCGCCGCTCTGGCGACATCGGAGGAGCGGTCGGTCCCGCGGCGGGCGCGCGCAGGCGCAGCGGTGGCGTCGGTCACTTCAGGATAGCTCCCAGTCCCGGGACGTGGCGCGCAAGCGGCGCCGCGAGTCCAAAGCAAACCACGAGACCCGCGCCCCACAGAAGGACGAACTTGGCGATGGGCGGCACAGTGATTGGCGCCAGCGCGAGGGCGAGCGCGACCAGGATCGGCGGGTGGATGACGTAGACCGCGAAAGCGTTGTCCGACATGAACTTCGAGAATGCCCTTTGACGTCCGAAGCTCGCGCGGAACACTGCGAGCACGCCAAAGCTCATGCCAACGCAGACC
The DNA here is from genome assembly GCA_036488935.1 of Caulobacteraceae bacterium. Taxonomy (GTDB): domain Bacteria; phylum Pseudomonadota; class Alphaproteobacteria; order Caulobacterales; family Caulobacteraceae; genus Acaudatibacter. The sequence goes on from DASXGR010000045.1 coordinate 1,467, forward strand.
AGCGCCTCCCATAGGCTGAGCGCTGCGCTCTGCCAGTGCGCGCCGCCGGCGAAATCCGCCTGGCGTCCTTGGAGTGCGCCGCCCAGCAGCAGCAACGGCAGCCACATGGCGAGCGCGACGCCCAGGCAGGCGCCAGCCGTCAGGATGGCGAAACGATCGCCGATCTGCTCGAGCCAACGCCCTCGGCAGGCCGCGACGCCGAGGCCAAACATCACCACGTACGAGGGGAAGTAGCAAAGCTGCATGTTCAACACCGACGAGCCCACAGGCTGCCACAGGCGGACCACGAACGTCGAAAGCGCGATCGCTGCGACGGTGAGTGCGACGCCGGCCACGCCCGAGATCCGATCGTCCGCGTCCTGGCGCGGCTTCACCCGCGCGCTCGCCGCGCGGACAACGACGTAGCCGGCGCAGAAGACCAGCAGCGCCGCGCAGAACCACATTGGACCGGTGCCGGAGAGAAAACGTCCACTCGCGAAATAGCGGTCGAGCTCGCCAGACAGCCCTCGCCCGCGCCAGTCAAAGGCGAGCGCCTGGGTCATCGGCCCCAGCGCCACCACGTAGAACAGGGCGGGCAAGCCGAGCCGGCGTAGCCGGCCCATCATGAAACCGCCTGGCCCCTTGGCATCGTAGGATGTGGGCGTGAAATACCCGGCGACGAAGAACAACAGGGCCATGAAGAAGCTCTGCAGCAGCCCCTGGTAAGTCGCGAAGAACAGGGTCTCGAGCGCGCCGACGGGCGGCCGCTCACGGTAGTACCAGCTGCCGAACGGGCTGTAGGTGACCGCGGCGTGCATGCTCAGCACAAGGACGATCATCGCCCACCGCACATTGTCGATGAAGACCAGCCGTTGCGCGGGCGCGCTCGCCGTCGCGCCGGCCTCCCGAGTTCGCGCCGAGCCAGATCGCGGCGCATCGATGACTCTTGAAGAGAACATGAGCGACCGTCCACGCTAAATGAACGAGTCATTCATTTATCTGGGTCGCCGGATGGCGTCAAGGCCCCGACCCGGCCTTCAAGAGATCCACTTCAGCCCGATGTCCGCTCCCGGCGCCAGAGCGCCATCCGCCCAAGTGGGAACTGGTTGGGCGATCAGATGGCGCTCAAGATTTTGAATCTAGAGCAAATTATCTCCGACCAGACGGTTCTGTCTGGTCGGAGTTTGCTCTAGGCGCCGCCCTCTCTCAGGACGAGATTTCTGCGAGCGTAAGCAGGGCGACGAAGACGCCGAGGGGCGCCAGGTGCGAGAAATCGCGGTGGCGCAGCACCGTCAGGACCGCCGCCGCAATGATCACGGCGCCGAGGATCAAGCCCGCCCCGCGACTGCCGGGAAGCGCAATCAGAACCGCGGTCACCATCTCCAATCCGCCTGTAAGACGGCCCCACCATGAGGGGTAACCCCAGCGGACGAAGCTGCTCTTGGTCGCCGGCGCGCTGATCGCGTTGACCAGGCCGGCGCCGAAGAAGCTGGCGACGAGAAGCCAGATTGGAAGAGCATGGAGCATGTCAGGGCGCTCCTATCGTGAGGGGGATCGCCGCCAGGATCATCACCACCGCCGTAAGGCCATGCATGCCGAGGGCGAGCCTAGTCGAGCCTTTCGCGGCGAGGACGTTCAACATGTCGCCGACGGGAATGAGCGCGTCCACAAGGAGGATGAGGCCGACCCCTCGCAGCCCGCCCCACGCCATGAACGCGAAGACGCCCAATCCCGCCACGATGTCGCGCACCCCCTTGAGGCGAAGCCACCAGGCGACATTGGCGCCCGCTTCTGGAAGCGGCAGGCCAAAGCTGCGCGTCGCGGCCCTGGGATTTGCCAAATAGAGGGTCCCGATCGCGATAATCGCGAGAGCCACGAACCCTGCCAATCCGAGCGCCAGCTGGTGCATACGCGCCTCCATCTTGGATCGGTATATAATCTAGCATTGCTAGTTTATCAAGCCACCCTATCATCCGAACCGCGTCGGCAAGCCGATTCAGGGAGATCCAAGGGTGGGTATTGCCGAGCGAAAAGACAGGCAGCGGACTGAACGCGAGCACCACATCACCCAGGCGGCGCGCCTTATCGCAGAGCGTGAGGGATGGAACGCCGTCACGATACGCCGCCTGGCGGACGAGATCGAATACAGTCAGCCGGTAATCTACTCGCATTTCGAAAACAGAGACGCGATTGTGGAGGCAGTCGCAGTCGAGGGTTTCCGCGAATTCACGTCAGAAATTCAGGAGGTCGCGCGCGGGTCGGCCGATCCTCGCAAAGCGCTTGAGAATGCCGCTACCGCCTATCTCGCCTTCGCACTGGGAAATCCTGCTCTCTACGCGGCCATGTTCACCCTACCGACGAGTTTGCGATTTGCCGACCCTGAAAAAACCAGACCGGAACTGAGAGCTGCTTTCCGGGCGCTCGCCGCCGTCGTCGCGCCATTCTGCGCCGATGCAGAGATCGCGACCGAGACTTTCTGGGCGTCTCTTCATGGACTCGCCGAGCTCGAACGAACGGGGCGTATCAGGCCCAACGTGCGCGCAGAAAGACTGGCGCTTGTCGTGCACGGGCTGCTCCGAAGCTGAATGAACACTGGAACTCTGCTTTTGGGCGGATCCCTCCCCTGCTCCCGCAGCGGTTGGACCTGAGGTTGGCAAACCATTTCCGCTAGGGGTGAAACCTGGGCGTCGCGTCAGCGAGGCCTGCAGACGATTCCGTCGCTCGAGCAAACGATGGCGGCGACCGCCTTTTACGTTCTCTGCAGCAGCAAGGCCGTGAGCTCGTTGGGCATGTCGAGCATCACATCATGCCCGCATGCAAGCTCCT
>DASXGR010000051.1:0-3171 GCA_036488935.1 Caulobacteraceae bacterium
CGTGCGCAGACCGGCTCAGTCCAGGTCCAGCAGGCGCAACCGATCCTTGGCCCGCATGATGCGACCAAGCGGCGGAACAGCCTCCGCCTCAAGGCCGCTGCGCGCCGCTCACGCGGTGGCGCTCACGCGCCAGCCTTGACCAGAACGCTCCTCCCCCGCCAGGGCCATCAAGCGATCCAAGCCCACAACCCGACCGCCCAAAAACCCAACTTCCGGCGGTTGACCCCAAAACCCTCATGTGAGGGGAGGGACGGGGCTTCTGTCCTCAATCCGCGATCAAACTCGTCTTCTGCGTGTCCCTCATCCGCGCCGCCACGAGGCATGCGGCGGCGGCGATCACGCTGACGTAGACGAAGAAGCCCCGCTCGGCGCCAACTTTCTTGAACCCCTCGGCGACCAGTTCGGCCGTGCCGCCGAAGATGGCGTTGGCGAGGGCGTAGGGCAGCGCGACGCCAAGGCCGCGCAGTTCGGTGGGGAACAGCTCGGCCTTCACCAGGCCGTTCACCGCCGTGTAGGCGGCCAGGCAGATGAGCGCGGCGCTGATGAGGGCGAGGGCGATCAGCGGGTCGCGCGTGGCGGCCAGGCTCGTGAGGATCGGCCAGGTGATCAGGGCGCCGGCGGCGAAGGCGAAGATCAGCAGCTTCTTGCGGCCGATGGTGTCTCCCAGCCAGCCGAAGAAGGGTTGCGCCACCATCAACACCACCAGGGATGCGGCGGAGATGTCGGTCGCCACGGGATGCGAGAAACGTGCTGTCCCGGTGAGGAACTTCGGCATGTAAGTGGTGAAGCTGTAGAAGGTCAGCGCGCCGGCGCCTGAGAGGACGAACACCATCGCCGCCTCTTTTGGCTGGCGGATCAGAAGAGCGCGCACCGTGGAGGTCCGCCGCGCGGCCGTGTCCTCGGCGCGGAACAGGCTGGTCTCTTCCAGCCCCGCCTGGATGAACCAGACCACCAGGGCCAGCCCCGCGCCGACGAAGAAGGCGATCCTCCAGCCGAAGGCCGAGATCTGCGGCCCGCTGAGCAGGGCCTGCAGGACGATCAGCACGCCCAGCGCTGCCAGCTGCCCCACCATCAGGGTCACGAACAGGAAGGACGAGAAGAAGCCTCGCCGCTCGCGGCCGGCCATTTCCGCGACATAGACTGCGCTCGCGCCGTACTCGCCGCCCAGGCTCAGGCCCTGAACAAGGCGCGCTGCGATCAGAATGGCCGGCGCGAGGGGCCCGACCTGGGCGTAGCCCGGCGCGACCGCGATCATCAGCGAGCCGGCGCACATCAGGCTGATCGAAAGCACGAGCGCCGCCTTGCGGCCCCGGTGGTCGGCAAAGACGCCCATCAGCCACGCGCCTATGGGGCGGGCGAAAAAGCCGACCGCGAACACCGCCGCGGTCTCGATGCGGCGGTCGAGTTCGCCGCCGTGGGGAAAGAAGGTCTTGCCGAAGTAGAGGGAGAAGCTGGCGTAGGCGAACCAGTCGTACCACTCGACGAAATTGCCCAGCGATCCGCCGACGATCGCCCGCAGCCGTCCGTTTGCCAGGGCTGTTCCGGCCGGCTCGGCCGCCACGCTCGTCATCGGCTGTTCCGCTCGCCCCACCACGGGCGTTCGTCCCCGCTCGTGCCGGTTCTTGCCCTGTCAGGGCCGGCGCCGGCAAAGGAAAATATCGGTGATCCGGACCGCGTCACGGGCGCCCCGGGGGGGCTGGAGGTTAGGGACGGACTCGCAGGAGAGTGGCTGAGCGGACGGGAGAGCAGACCACGGCGAGTCGCAGCGCGCCAGTCCCAGCAACGAGAGTCCGCCAGAGCCAATGAGCGAGTACCAGTACTACGAATTCCAGGCCATCGACCGTCCGCTCGGCGAGGCGGACCTGGAGGCGCTTCGGAACCTGTCCACCCGCGCGCGCATCACCGCCACGAGCTTCGTCAACACATACGAGTGGGGGGACTTCAAGGGCGATCCAGCCAAGCTGATGGAGCAGTGGTTCGACCTCCACCTCCATCTTGCGAACTGGGGCACTCGCCGGCTGATGATCCGCTGGCCCGCGCGGGTCGCGGAGCGCCTGGACCCCCAGAGCTTCATTGGCGAGGCGGAGGGGGTCGAGCACAGGATCGTCGACGGCAAACTGATCCTGGACATCTTCGCCGAGGAGGTCGACCCGGAAGACTGGGAGGACGGCTCGGGGTGGCTGGCCGCCCTGGCGCCCCTTCGCGCGGACGTCCTGGCTGGTGATCTTCGGCTCTTCTACCTTCTTTGGCTGACCGCGGTGCAGGCGGACGCGCTAGGACCGGAGATCCGGGAGCCGCTGCCGGGGCTCGGTCCCATGACCGCCCCGATCGAAGCCTTTGCCGAATTCTTCCAGATTGATCCCGATCTCGTCGCCGCGGCCGCCGAGCAGAATTCTGACCCGCTTGCGGCGGCGCCGGATCTTTCGGCGGCCCGCGCCGAAGTCCTCGCCCGTATGCCCGAGGCGGTGAAGACCCGCCTGCTGGCGCGGGTGCTTGAAGGAGACACCCACGTCGTCGGCGATCTCCGCTCCCACGTCCGCCAGGAGCTGGTCGCGCGTCTCCCGCAGGTCTGCACGCCCCCGCGAACTGTCGGCCAACTCCGCGCCCGCGCTGAGGCGATCTACGCAGCGCGCGAGCGTGAGGAAACGGCCAGGCTCGAGGCCGAGCAGAGGCGGCAAGCCGAGGAGGCGGAGCGTCAGCGTCGGGCGCGGCTCGACGCGATCAGGCGGCGTGGCGAAAGCGTCTGGCGTGAGATTGAAGAGGAGATCGAGCGCTCGAACGCCGCCGCCTACGACCGCGCCACAAACCTCCTGTCCGATCTCGCGGTGATCGCGAAAGAAGACAGCGCCGTCGAGGACTTCCGCCGCCGTCTCCTCGACATCCGCGCACGTCACGCTCGCAAGTCGCGCTTCCTCGAGCGGCTACGGGGGCTGGGTTAGCCGGGATCGTTTGCTGCGGCTGGCATGCACGAAAGGTTGGCGAACTTAGGCGGCCGCGATAAGTTACATGTAACTTATCGGAGACTCGACAATGGCCTCGGCATCAGGCGCGAAGACTTCTCGCACGAAGGTGCGCGAACATCGGGAACGCCTGCGGTCGCAGGGCCTGCGCCCGATCCAGATCTGGGTCCCGGACGTGCGCGCGCCATCGTTCCGATACCAGGCGCACCAG
>DASXGR010000062.1:0-2414 GCA_036488935.1 Caulobacteraceae bacterium
CACATGGCCGGCGCTGCGGCCGGAGAGGAAGTCTGATGGCCTGGACCCGCGAACAGATGGCCGCCCGGGCGGCCAAGGAGCTGCGCGACGGCTTCTACGTCAATCTCGGCATCGGCATCCCGACGCTCGTCGCCAACTACATCCCCCAGGGCATGGACGTGACCCTGCAGAGCGAGAACGGCATGCTCGGCATCGGGCCGTTCCCCTATGACGACCAGGTCGACCCGGACCTGATCAACGCCGGCAAGCAAACCGTCACCGCCTTGCCGCGCACCAGCTTCTTCTCCAGCGCCGACAGCTTCGCCATGATCCGCGGCGGCCATATCGACATGGCCGTGCTCGGCGCCATGCAGGTGGCCGAGAACGGCGACCTCGCCAACTGGACCATCCCCGGCAAGATGGTGAAGGGCATGGGCGGGGCCATGGACCTGGTGGCCGGGGTGAAGAAGGTGGTGGTGGTGATGGAGCACGCCAACAAGGCGGGCCAGCCCAAGCTGCTTAGGACCTGTACCCTGCCGCTCACCGGCGCGCGCTGCGTGGACCTGATCATCACCGACCTGGCGGTGTTCGAGGTCGATAAGACCGGTGGCGGCGGCCTGACCCTGGTGGAGCTGGCCCCTGGCGTGAAGCTGTCCGAGGTCGAGGCGAAGACGCAAGCCAGGTTTGCCAGTCAGCTTGAAATGGCCGCCACATGACCGACCCGCTCGAGCGGGTGTGAGGAGACGGCTTATGGACGTGCGAACCTATTCGCCTGAAGACGCCGGCCAGCCGCCGTCCCTGTTCCCGGCCTACCGCTCGAGCGTGGCCCGCTCGCCGCGCGAGCCGTTGATCAAGATCCCGCAGACCTTGACCGAGGCCACCGGCCCCGCCGGATGTTGGAACCAGCTGATGGGGTCGGCCAACGCCGATCTCACCCGCCAGCACAAGGGCGAACCCATCGGCCAGCGGATTGTCGTCTCAGGCCGCGTGCTGGACGATGCCGGCCGCCCCGTGCCGAACACCATGATCGAGATCTGGCAGTGCAACGCCGCCGGCCGCTACATCCATCGCAATGATCAGTGGGATGCGCCCATCGACCCCAACTTCACCGGCGCGGGTCGGGTGGTGACGGACGACGAGGGCCGCTACCAGTGCCTGACCATCAGGCCGGGGGCCTATCCCTGGGGCAACCACCACAATGCCTGGCGGCCGGCCCACATCCACCTGTCGCTGCTTGGGCCGGCCTTCGCCACGCGGCTCGTGACCCAGCTCTATTTCCCCGACGATCCCCTCATCGAGATCGACCCAATCGCCAACGCCGTCCCGCCGGAGGCGCGCAGCCGCATGGTCGCTCGCTTCGACATCGCCACGACGCAGCCCAACCATGCGCTGGGTTATCTGTTCGACGTCGTGCTGCGCGGTCGCGACGCCACGCCATTCGAGGCCGATCGGCATGACTGAAGCCAATCCCCTTGGGCGCGATCACCCAGCGCCTCGCCAGGACAATCAATCCTCGCCGGGACAGACGCCCTGTCAGACGGTCGGGCCGTTCTTCCACTACGGCCTGCCCTGGAAGGGCGGCGCCGACCTGGTCGGCCAGTCCGACCTCGGCGCCCGGCCAGACCTGTTCCCGGAGGAACACTATGTCATGAACCTCGCCTCGCCGAAGGGCGACGTGGCGGGCGAAAAGATCGAGGTGACCGGGGCCGTCTACGACGCCGACGGCAATCCGGTCCCCGACGCCATGATCGAGATCTGGCAAGCCAATGCGGCAGGCCGTTACGCGAGCCCCGACGACCCGCGCATCGACCTGCCGCTTGATGCCGGCTTCGTGGGCTTCGGGCGCGCTTCCACCAGCAAGGACGGCGTCTATCGATTCCTGACGGTGAAGCCCGGCCGCGTGCCCGGCCCCGGCAATGCAATGCAGGCGCCTCATCTGGCAGTGGGGCTGTTCGCCCGGGGCGTGCTGAAGCGCCTGGTCACGCGCATCTACTTCGAGGACGAGGACGCCAATGCCGAGGACGCCATTCTCGAGCTCGTTCCGGATCACCGGCGCGCGACCCTGATCGCGCTCAGGGACGGCGAAGGCGTCTATCGCTTCGACATCCGTCTGCAGGGCGCGGGCGAGACGGTCTTCTTCGACCTGTGACACCGATGAGCGCCTCGATCCGAGACCGCGCCGCCTCGACGCCCGAGATGATCGTGGCCTTCGGCGACGCGACCCTGCTGCGCGCGGCGCTCGCGTTCGAGGCCGCGCTGGCTGAGGCGCAGGCGGCGGAGGGCCTGGTCGATCAGGGTCACGCCGCCGCCATCTCTCAGGCGTGCCGGCAGGCGGTGTTCGACCCGGAGGCGCTCGCCGAGGCCGCCGCCCATGCCGGAACACTCGCCATCCCGCTGGTGGCGGACCTGCGTGAGCGCGTGGCTCAGATCGAACC
>DASXGR010000116.1:0-4208 GCA_036488935.1 Caulobacteraceae bacterium
TGGCTGGAGGCCACCGGGAAAATGCCCGATTGAAGGGCAGGGCGTCCGCCGCCATCTGAAGTCACCAATGAATCGGACCGAACCGCTCCGTCCGCGCGTCGGGCCGGGCGCCCTCTTCGTCGCCGGGTCCGATGTGATCGCCCAGAGCCTGCAACTGGGCGTCGCGGTCAGCCGCGCCGAACTCCCCGAGTTCTCGCCTTAGGGGGATGTCCCCATGACTTATGTCGTCCTCGAGAACTGCATCAAGTGCAAGTACATGGACTGCGTTGAGGTCTGTCCCGTCGACTGCTTCTACGCGGGTGAAAACATGCTCGTGATCCACCCGGAGGAATGCATCGACTGCGCCGTCTGCGAACCCGAATGCCCGGTGGACGCTATCGTCGCCGATTCCGACCCAAGGGCCACCTCCGAATGGGTGAAGCTGAACGACCAATACAGCCGGGTGTGGCCCAACATCACCGCCAAAGGAACGCCGCCCGCCGACGCGGATCAGTGGGACGGCGTGGAAGGCAAGCTCGCCCAGCTGAGTCCGGAACCGCATCGCGAGTGACCCCAGAGCGCGGGCGTATTCGCCGACCTTTCGGCTTCGGAGAGATGAAGAGAAGGTCAACGCAGAGACGCAGAGACGCAGAGACACAAAAAGAAGCTCGCAGGCGAGTATCGGGGCGCGACATTGGATGACTGCGCCTTCGGCGCGTTATCCGCGGCGATATTGCGGATCGTAGTCCAACCAATGGGCCGCTGCGCCGCGCCGAAGGCGCAATAAAGCCTCTCGACCACCGACACATCGCAGGAGGGCCTCCGCCCCCACTGCGTCTCTGCGTTGATCTTTTCTTTACACCCCCCTCAAAACCCCGCCGCGGCCAGCGCCTTGGCCTGGCGCTTCGCCAGCGCGGCTTCGCTGAACCCCTCGAGCGAAGACTCGAACAGCTTCCGCCAGTTCTGTTCGGCGGCCAGGTGCAGGAAAGCCGCCCCCAGGCCGATCGCGGCGCGGTCCATGAAGACGAATTCGCGGGGGATGGTCACCGGGCCCTTCTGGTCCAGGGCCTGCTTGACCTGGAACGCCTCGCGGCGGCCGTACTGGGAGGGGGCGACGCCGTCGGCGACGGTGCGGACGCGGTCGTCGAGCAGGGGGGCGTAGATGAACCGCGCCCAGATCCCCAGGACGTCCATCAGGTCCTGCGACAGGTCCTTGAACCCCCAGGCGCGATAGGCGTCGGCCTCGCCGGCCTTGTCGCCGCTCGACATGGCGTGGAACAGCTTGACCACGCCCCCGACGAAGGCCGGGGGAAAGATCCGGATGCAGCCGAAGTCGAGCAGGTTCAGCCGCCGCCCGCCGTCGGCGAAGCTGTAGTTGCCCAGGTGCGGATCGCCGTGGATGACCCCCATGTGGATCAGGGGCGTCCACCAGCCTTCGAACAGGATCTTCGCGACGTGGTTGCGCGTCTCCTGGTCGGCCGCCTTGAGCGCCAGCAGTCCCTGGCCGTCGAGCCAGGTCATGGTCAGCAGGCGCCCGGTGGAGAGGCTCGCGACCGGCTCGGGGATGTGGATGTCGTCGCGACTGGCGAAGAAGGTCCGGTAGAGGTCCATCGCCTTGGCCTCTCGCGCGTAATCCAGCTCCTCGCGCAGGCGTTCGCCGAGCTCCTCCACCACCTCGCGGGTGTCGAGCGAGGTGTAGAGGCGCCGGACCACGCTCATGAACGCGCGCAGCTGGGCGAGGTCGCTCTCCACCGCGCTCTGCATGTCCGGATACTGCAGCTTGACCGCGAGCGGCGTTCCATCGGCGGCCACGGCCTTGTGAACCTGACCCAGGGACGCGGCGGCGGCGGGATGCAGCTCGAAGCCGCCGAACCGCCTTTGCCAGTCGTGTCCCAGCTCGGCGGCCATCCGCCTGCGGACGAACGCCGGGCCCATGGCCGGGGCGTTGGTCTGCAGCTGGGCGAACTCTTCGGCGAACTCCGGCGGCAGCAGGTCGGGGATGGTGGCCATGATCTGCGCCACCTTCATCACCGGGCCCTTGAGGCGGCCCAGGGCTTCCTTCATCGCCCGGGCGTTACGCGCGTCGAGATCGCCGGCGCCGAAGATCGCGTTGGCGCCGATGGTCGCCGCCGCGCCGGAGAGGCCCGCGCCGACGCGCGCGAACCTGGCCACCCGGCCGGAAAGCCGGTCGCGTTCGGGATCCCTCGCCATGTCAGCTCAGAGCGGCTTTCAGAGTAGCGCCTCTAACTCGTCCACCAACGCCTCCAGCCGGCTAAGCCCCAGGCGCCAGAAATCGGGGTCGCGCGGGTTCAGGCCGAAAGGCGCCAGGGCCTCGACATAGGTCCGCGTCCCGCCCCCCGCCAGCAGGTTTTCATAGAGCGGCGCGAAGCCGGCCGGGTCTTTGCGCCGGGCGGCCATCAACGCTTCCACCAGGAGATGTCCGAAAGCGTAGGCGTAGACGTAGAAGGGCGCGTGGACGAAGTGGCTGACGTAGGTCCAGTAGGTCTCATAGCCCGGATTGAGGGTGATCGCCGGGCCCAGGCTCTCGCCCATCACCTCCAGCCAGATTGCTTCGATCGCCTCGCGTGACAGCTCCCCCTCCTGCCGCGCGCCATGGAAGCGGGTCTCGAAACGGTGGAAGGCGATCTGGCGGGTCACCGTGTTGAGGCCGTCCTCGATCCGCCCGGCGATCAGCGCCTTGCGATCCTCGCCTCGCGCCTCGCCTACGAGCCGCTCGAACACCAGGCCCTCGGCGAAGATGGACGCGGTCTCCGCCAGGGTCAGGGGCGTGGAGGCCAGCAGGGTGCCGTTAGGCGCCGCCAGGGTCTGGTGCACCGCGTGCCCCAGCTCGTGGGCGAGGGTGAGCACGTCGCGTCGCTCGCCCATGTAGTTGAGCATGACGTACGGGTGGCGCGGCGCTGTCACCGGATGGGAGAAGGCGCCCGACTGCTTGCCCGCCCTTGGCCGAGCGTCGACCCAGGGCTTTTCGAAGAAGACGGCGGCGCGGTCGGCGAGACCGGGGGCCAGGGATGCGAAGGAGTCGAGCACGATCCCCTGCGCCTCGCGCCAGTCATAGATCCTGGGCGCGGCCTCGAAGAGCGGCGCGTTACGGTCCCAGTGGTCGAGCTTCTCGCGCCCGAGCGCGCGCGCCTTGAGCGCATAGTAGCGGTGGGAAATGGAGCTGTAGGCGCCGACCACCGCAGTCTCCAGCGCCTGCACGGCGTCGGCGTCGACCTCGTTGGCGAGGTGCCGTGAGGCCGCGGGGTTGGCGAAGCGCCGCCAGCGGTCTTCCACCTGCTTCTCGAACGCCACGGTGTTGAGGCAGAGTCCCAGGAGTTCGGCGCGCTCGCCAAGCGCGACGGTCAGTCCCTGCGCCGCGGCGCGCCGGCGGTCGGGGGAGGGGTCGGAGAGCCGGTTCAGGGCGTCCGACAGGGTGAGCTTCTCCCCCTCGACGTCGGCAGTGAGGCGACCCAGGGTCTCGTCGTAGAGGCGCACCCAGTTCGCCGCCGCCGGCGCGCGGTCCATCAGCAGCTTCTCGAGGTCCGCGCTCAGCTCGTGCGGCCGGCCGGCCCGGATGCGGCGCAGCCATGGCCGCCAGCGCGCGGCCTCCGGGACCGCGGCGAGCGCCGCCTCGATCTCCGCCTCCTCGAGCGCATTGAGCTCCAGCGGCAGGAACACCGCCGCGCTCGACAACGCGGCGATGCGTGTGTGCAGGTTGGTCTCGAACCGCCCCCAGGCGGGCTCGTCCCGCGCCGTCGCCGAGCCGAGGCTCGCATAGGCGCCAAGCGCCCAGGTCAGGTTGGCCGCCGCCTCGCTGAGACGCGCGGCCTCGTCGATCAGCTGGCCCAGCACCGGCGCATCGTCGCGGGCGGCGATGAACATCCCCTCCAGCCTCGCGATCTCGCCCATCCGCTCGCCCGCAGCGGCAAGGTCCGCCTCGATGCGCGGATCCTCCCGCCCGGCATAGAGGTCGTCGAGGCTCCAGACCGGCAGATCGGCGGCGGGCGGCGGGATGACGGGTGCGTTCATGGGCGTGTTGCCTCTACCGGTTCTCGGACGCTTTTGAATCTAGGCCGATTTCTTCGGAGCCAAGTTCGCTTTGGTTGGCGCTTGCTCCAGGGCGCGCTCTTCGGCGCGGATGCGGATCGCCAGCGCCGCCGCATTGGCCGCCGAGGCGATCGCCGCGAGCCTGGGCAGGCCCAGGGCGAGGGGCAGGGCGGCGATCTCGC
>DASXGR010000118.1:0-2472 GCA_036488935.1 Caulobacteraceae bacterium
CCAGATCAACCAGAAGCTGCGCAAAGCGATCGCGGCCGAAGGCCGGATCAGCCGCCTGGAGGGTGATTGGTGGCAACTGTCCCTCACCGCCAGAACCGAACTTGAGCCGTCTGCGGTCTCGCTGCTGACGATCAGCCGTGACCGGGCCGGCGCGCTCCAGGTCTCGGGGCGGTCGTGGCAGGCCGACGGCATGCTGTCCGCGCGCTACTGGAGCGAGGCGTCGAAGGAACGCGTCGATCCGGCCGGCATCTTCTACTTCGCGAGGGGCGAACGCCCCCGTCATCCGAACGCTCCCCAATTCGAGGCGACCGGTGAGATCACGCTCGAGAGCGTCGATCGCGCCGGCGGCTACTGGACGACGCGGTCGGAGGGCGCCGGCGCCTTCTATGCGCGGACCTCCGGGATCTACCTCCGTGCCGACCCAGGTGACGCGGCTGTGCTTGATGGCAACGCCGCCGCCGAGAGGGCGGCACTCATCGAACGGAGGCTCGAGGAGTGGAAGTCGTTCGCGAACTCCTGATCTCACCATCGCGCCGTAACGTCGGCGAGAGTAAGCGTCACACCGACAAGGGAGGCTGCAAGGGAATGAACGTCCGTGATGTGATGACCGCGCGTCCGCGTTGCGCGGCGCCCGATACGCCGCTCAGCCAAGTTGCCCGGCTGATGGAGACGCAAGACATAGGGGCGATTCCCATCCTCGACGGGGACCGGCTCGTGGGAATGATCACCGATCGCGACATCGTCGTTCGAGCGGTCGCCAAAGAGAAGGATCCGCGAGGGATGCCGAGTCGGGAGATTTCGTCGGGCGAGCTCGTCACGGTGGGGCCCGATCACGATCTTTCAGATGCGCTTCACCTGATGGCACAGCGTCAGGTGCGGCGGCTGCCGGTCGTGGACGATGAGAATCGGCTCGTTGGCGTGGTGTCGCAGGCCGATATCGCGCTCGAGGCGAAGGACAAGTCCGTGGGCGAGATGGTCGCTGAGATCTCCAAGCCGACCCAAGAGCCGCCGCAGCCGTAGCCCGCGCCGTCGCTCTCCATCCTCTTCGAGCTGCCCGACGCCCCCGGAGCATGCCTCCGGCCGCCGGAAGCATGATCCTTGGTGGGCGCTGGCCGGACGAAGGTGTCGAGTGCTTCCCCCGCGCCGCCGGTCCAGGCCACTTCCCACCCTGTCGTCAGCGGCGTCATGCCCGGCCGGCAGATCACCCTGATCGCGCTCGGCGCCGCCCTGGTCGCCGCGATGATCGCGGTGCTGCTGGACCGGACACGGACTGCGCGGCGTCTTGCCCACCCCGCTAGCTGATCCCACGGGGACGCACGGGCCGCTCGGGCCCGTTCCTGGCTCGGCAGCTGGAGGCGTCCGAAGATCACGATCGACGGCTGGAGCACATTCTGACCCGAGCTCGGGACGCCTGTGACTAGAGTCCCCCGACTTCCTCGATAGCCGCAGGACCCTGGCGAGTGGACGCCGCGTCTAGGCTCGGGCGTAGCCGATCGCGCAGCGACGCCCGCAAGGGCGACCTAGACGCGGCGGCCGGCAGCGGGACAAACGACCGCCGACGAAGACCGCCGTGCGCGGCACTGGTCTGCATGGCGTGTTAGCCAGCCTGATCTGCGTGCCCTGCGAGGTGGGGCTCCCCATCGCGTTTACACAGGTGAGGCACTGTTTCATGCAGGTAGGTGGTGGTGGTCAGGGGCGGGGTCGAACCGCCGACCTTTCGCCTTTCAGGAGGCTGGGCGAGTCCACATACGTCCGTCAGAGGCCCCATGAGCCGGCGGACACGTTGCGCTGGCGCTTGCGGCTTCCAGGTTTGGCGCCATGGTTCCATAGCCGTTGTTAGCGAGGCGCTAGCAAGATCAATGGATCCGTGCTGCTGACTCCCATCTACGGATGCCAGGCTCAGTCTGCTTGGAACTTGATATGTCAACAGTTGAAACTCCTAGGGCCCGCCCCGGGCGCCGGAGCTGCCTATCCTCGGTCAGATGACTCCCGCGCGGCACGCATCTTGGATAACAGTGACCCCTTCAGTTTCAGTTCAGGGCGGCTGTCGCGGGGGTATTTTCGCGTTGGTACTCGCACCCTGCCCCGGATCGGAGCCCTATGACCACGGCCACGCCCGACGCCGCCGCGGCGGCGCAGAAGCCGACCATCGTCCTAATCCACGGCCTCTGGCTCACGCCGCTCAGCTGGGAAGGCTGGAAGCAGCGCTTCGAGTCGAAGGGCCACACCGTGCTCGCACCGGCCTGGCCGGGACTCGAGGGAACGGTGGAGGAGGTTCGCCAGAACACCTCCAGGTACGAGCGGCTCGGGATCAAGGAGATCACCGACCATTACGACGGGATCATCCGCGGTCTCGGCGCCCCGCCGGTCATCATGGGCCACTCGTTCGGCGGCCTTATCACGCAGCTCCTGCTGGACCGCGGCCTCGGCGCCTCGGCCGTGGCGATCAGCCCGGCGCAGATCAAAGGCGTG
>DASXGR010000140.1:0-12220 GCA_036488935.1 Caulobacteraceae bacterium
GCCCACCTCAACATGGACCCGTCGCTGATCCGGCAGTTCTCCAAGGCCCGACCGGACATCGTGCCGGCCTGAGACCACGAACCGGCGGAATGGGTCTCCATTCCGCCGATAGTGCGGAAGTTTCGAGAGTGGATTCCATGCCGTCGACGTCAGGGTGTGAGATCGCCGCCTATGCTCCCGGATTTGCGCCGGCGCGCCGGCGGCCGGGGCTGGCCGGTCCGGCGCGTCTCGCCGCAAGCGCGGGCGCCCTGGTCGCCGGGCCTGGCGTCCTGGCCATGCTGGGCGAAAACGACGGACCCAGCATGCTGTCGTACGCCAGCAGCGGGGCAAGTTACGGCGTCGGTTTCTTCCTGCCCTTCATCCTGGTCACCTTCGCCGCGGCCTATGTGGTGCAGGAAATGGCCATGCGCGTCGGCGCGGTCAGCGGGCGCGGCTACGGCGAACTGGTGTTCCAGCGTTTCGGCCGCTTCTGGGGATGGGTCTCGGTCACCGATCTTATGGTGACCAACATCGTCACCCTGATCACCGAAGTGATCGCGATGCGGGTGGGCATGGGGTATTTCGGCATCCCGGCCTGGGTGGCTGTGGCGCTGGCCGTCGCCCTCGTTGCGGCAGGATCGTTTGGCGGTCGCTATCGCCGCTGGGAGCGCTTCGCCGCCAGTCTCGCCGTATTCAACCTGCTGTTCGTTGCCGTAGCCGTCTTCGCCAGGCCGTCGGTCGGCCAGATGACCCACGCGATTGCCACGTGGGGGCCGTTGCCGCGGACCGGGCTGGCGGCGTTCCTCCTGATGGTGGTGTCAAACATCGGAGCCACCGTCACGCCCTGGATGCTGTTCTTCCAGCAGAGCGCCACCGTCGACAAGCGGATGGCGAGCCGGGACATCGGCGCGGGCCGGATCAATACGGCCCTGGGCGCCGGCCTGGCCGCGATCGCCGGCTGCGCGGCCCTTGTGGCGGCGGCTCCGCTCTTCGCCCATCACGTGGACATGAGCCGCTACGAAGCCGGCGCCGGCTTCGCCGAGGCGCTTCGGCCATTCATCGGGCCGGCAGGTTCGGGCCTGTTCGCTCTGGCCCTTATCGAGGCCGGCGCGGTCGCCGTGCTGACGATCTCGGCAAGCAGCGCCTATGCCGCGGGCGAGCCCTTCCGCCGGGCTGTCTGCACCTTCGATGCGCGCCCGACTCAGGCGCCGTTGTTCCATGGGGTCAATATCGGCGTGGCCCTGCTGGCGGGGCTGGTCGTCCTGATTCCCGGCGCGCCACTGCTGTCGATTTCGCTCAACGCCAACATGCTGGCGACAATCCTTCTTCCGGCCGCCCTGGTCTTCCTGATGCTCCTGGCCAACGACCGGGAGGTCATGGGACCGCGCGTCAACGGGCGGCTGGCGAATGCGATGGGTCTTACCGTCGGCGTTTTGGTGACCCTCGCCGGCTCCGCCTACGCCATCGTCAGTTTCCTTACCTCGCTCGGCGTACATGTCGGCTGAAGAGGCGCCCGTCATGGCAGACATCGAAGTCGTGCGATCGCAGCCCTCCGGCCTCGACTACGCCGGCCCTCGCCGGCGTCCTCCGCCCATGCCCCCTATGTTCCTCAGTCCCCTTGCAAAGGCGGGCCTGTGGGGGCTCCGCATTCTGCTCAGCACGACTACCCTCATGGCGGCCTACGCGATCCTCTTCGCGCATCACAGCTGAAGGCCGAGGGGAGGGGAGAAAAGAAAGTCAAACACAGAGACGCAGAGGCACAGAGGCACAGAGGAGCGTGACTGTCGCGCGACATCGGCGGCTCTGATTGCGCCTTCGGCGCGACGCCGCGGCCGTACCCTTGCCCAGTGCGACGACCGCGCCGAAGGCGCAATCATGACTGTTCTGCACTTACGTCAGAACGTTGCCTCTCTCCGCGTCTCTATGCCTCTGCGTCTCTGCGTTGAACTTTTCATAGGCTCAGGAAAACGGCTCGTTTCGAGATTCAATCGGGCGAGCTGATTGAAATGA
Organism: Caulobacteraceae bacterium; assembly: GCA_036488935.1. Classification (GTDB taxonomy): domain Bacteria; phylum Pseudomonadota; class Alphaproteobacteria; order Caulobacterales; family Caulobacteraceae; genus Acaudatibacter. Next base: position 1,990 of record DASXGR010000140.1, read on the forward strand.
GCGGAGCTAGTGGTTTGACCCTCGCAAGGGCGTGCTTCACCTTCGCTTAGGGCTGCGGTCGTCTCGCCGGTTGCGCGGCTTCCCAGTCGTCGAGCCGCCGCCGTGGCGCAACTGTGGGTTCGGTGTGGGAATGACTCCGATCCAGTATCTGCTCGGGGGCGGATGCGGAGTCCTTACGGGACTCATCCTCGGCGCCATCGGCGGAGGCGGATCGATACTTGCCACGCCGCTGATCATCTATGTCGCTGGCGTGTCCGATCCTCACCTCGCGATCGGGACAAGCGCCTTGTGTGTTGCGGCCTGCGCCGGCTCCAATCTCGCCAACCATGCGCGGAGCGGACGTGTTCGGTGGGTCCAGACCGGACTCTTCGCCGTCACAGGAGTGATCGGCGCCCTGATGGGATCTGCTGTGGGCAAGCTGGTGGATGGGCGGCGACTCCTCGCCCTGTTCGCCTTCATGATGATCGCGGTCGCCGTCTTGATGCTGAAACGGCGAGGAAACGCCGGCGTTGGAGGCGGCGCGCCAATTTCAATGGCCCAGGGGGGCAAGCTCTCCGCCGCGGGTGTCTGCGCCGGCGGCCTTGCAGGTTTCTTCGGCATTGGCGGCGGCTTTCTGATCGTCCCTTCCCTGATCTGGGCGACGGGGATGCCGATGCTGGACGCCGTCAGTTCATCCTTGTTGGCGGTGACCGTGTTCGGTCTCGCCACAGCGTTGAATTACGCGCTCGCGGGCTGGGTGCTCTGGCCCATGGCTGCGGCGTTCTTCGCAGGAGGCCTCCTCGGCGGCGTAGCTGGGGCGAGGCTGGCGGTCGCATTGGCGGCCCGCAGGAACATGCTCGGGCTGACGTTCTCGGGTCTGCTGATTCTGGTCGCCCTCTACATGCTCTACCGCAGCCTCTAGAGCACGTCCCGTTCAGGCGAAATCGCCTGAACGGGATCAACGTGCTCTAGATTCAAAGATTTAGAGCCTGATTCAACGTTCGCATCTGTTCCGTGCAAACGCATCAGGCTCTGACTCGCCGAAACGAGGACTGGTTGAGGGCAAGAAAGCGCCTCAATTCACAAGACTACAGCGCTGTGCCGATGCAATCAGAGGGGAAGACTGTTGAAGCGCTCATCGATCGATCCGATCGATGAGAACCTCCAGTATTGGTCGTTAGACCCGGCGCGCCTTGGAGCCTTCAATCTGGGCAGGAGGTTCATCATGAATATCAATCCAAATCGCCGCGGCGCTCTCTTCAGCTTCGGCGTCGCCGCCGCGGGACTAACGCTGGCCGCCAGTGGAGCCGAGGCCCAGGCCGCCAGATCCGGCGCAGAACTGGCGCCAGCCGGCGCAGGCCAATTGAAGGCGCTTTCGGCGCGTCTGGCCGCAGCGCCTCGCCGGCGGGATTTTCGCACAGTGCCCATGATCCTGGACGATCCCAGCCTGTGGGACCATGAGGCGATCGCCGTACTCACGTCGTACTCGGGTGGTCCGAAGCAGATCTGGGACAACACCGAGTTGAACAGCCCGTGGCTGAACGGAATGCGCAATGCGATGAACGTCCAGATCTGGTCGTTCAAGCATCCCGACTTCCTGATCGTCTCGGCGACGCACGGTTCGGCCCAGTTGCCCCTGCTCGATCAGGCCATGTGGGATAAGTATCAGTTGGCCAAGCAGGCAGGCGCCGCCTACCCGACCAACACCCTGCTCGCGCGAAATCCAACAGTCGAGGCCGACCGGAACATCCAGAGCCAGACCGGGGCGTATTCAGGCGCCGACAACTCCATCGGTGGCCTCATGGATCGCGGCGTGGTGTTCATGGCCTGCCACATGGCCCTGTGGGAGCTGTCGGCCAAGCTGATCAAGCAGGGCGTCAATCCCGACAATCTCGCCCACGGAGCCATGGTCGCGGAGATGACCAACCACCTCGCGCCCGGCGTCGTCCTGACGCCCGGGATTGTCGCGACCATCCCCGCGTTCCAGCAAGCCGGCTACCACTACATCAAGTAGATCATTGAGATGACCCACAATTTCAGACGCGCCTTGCTTGGCATGGCGCTTTGCGCAGGCCTCTGCGCGCCCGCCTTCGCCCAGACGTCGGGCGCCAACTCGCCGGACGCCCACGTCCCGCCCTGGCAGCACGGCCGCAACAACGACGCCCTGGAGAGGGGGCTCGAGTTCACCGTCCCCCAGATCGACGATCTCGCCGACTTCCACGGCGACATCACTGATCCCAAGCTCGTGCTGTTTGTGGGCGGCAACTATTTCTTCGCCATGGCGCCGCTCGTTCAAGCCTTCGAGGCGGAACATCCTGAATACAAGGCGCGCCTGTACTGGGAAACCATTCCCCCAGGTCTCCTGGTCAGGCAGATCAAGGCAGGCGGCAAGATCACCTCGGGCAACATGACGTGGACCGCCAAGGCCGATGTCTATCTCGCCGGTCTGAAGGCCGTGAAGACGCAGCTCGCGGCCGGTGTGCTTACCGGCGCCCCCGTGCCCTATGCGACCAACGACCTGACCATCATGGTGCCGGCCGGCAATCCCGGGCATGTCCGCGGGCTGGCCGACCTCGCCAGGCCCAACCTGCGGCTCGCCATGCCCAACCCCGAGTTCGAGGGGGTGGCGCGCCAGATCAAGGCGGCCCTCGAGAAGGCCGGCGGCCCCCTCCTGGTGACCACCGTCTATCAGACCAAGGTCGCTAGCGGCGCGACCCAGCTGACCCACATCCATCACCGCCAGACCCCCCTGTTCCTGATGCAGGGAAGGGTTCAGGCCGGCGTCACCTGGAAGTCCGAAGCGATGTTCCAAGAACAGGTCGGAAACCCGATCAGCCACGTCGATATCCCCGCCTCTCAGAACGCCACGGCGATCTATGCCGGCGCGCAGGTGAAGGGCGCGGCCCATCCGCAGGCTGCGCGCCTCTGGCTCGAGTTCATCCGCTCGCCGAAAGCCCTGCAGATCTTCGAACGTTACGGCTTCAAGCGCTACGTCGCGTCCGCTCACGCGGAGGAGTGAGGGCAATATCTGCCTCTCAGCCTTGGACGGTACGAATACCCGGAGCGCCTCGCGCTCCGGGTATTTTTGTGAGAATCGGGAAGGCATTCTTGTGAGAATCGGGAAGGAGTGTGCCGCCGATCGCATCTCCCATTTCGGTTCCATCACTTTGGACGAGCTGCGCGACAACCCGAGACGGGCGAGTCGTCCTCAAAGATCATGAAATTAATCGGACGACTCGAGCAGGAAAATGCGTTGGAACGGTGAGTCTAAAGTACCTACATTCTCCATACCAAGATGAACTTGGGGAAACGGAAATAACGGAGAATTGAAAATGGTGACAGAAAAGAAAGCATTCGGCCTCAAGGCGCTCGCCGCGACGATCGCGGTCTCTGGCGCGCTGGTTGGCGCCGCCGCGCACGCTGAATCGTTCAACTTCAACGGCGTCGAGTACATGCCTCACGATCAGCGCGTGCCCGCCGCCAAGGCGTTCGTGGCCGATGAACTGAGCCCCGGAACGCCGGTCGCCTCGGCGCTGAAGATCCTGCGTCACGCCGACGCCTATTGCCGGACGTCTGCTCAGCCCGGCGCGACGATCACCTGCACCCATCGGTCCTTCGAGCGGCATCCCATGGGCGCCGACATGGTCGATGTGAGCTGGACGGTGAAGGTCACGCCAGCGCCCGATGGGACGGTCGCCCACGCCACCGTCAGCCGGTCTACCGACGGCTATTGAAAAGCTCGGGCCACCTGGCGTGGTCCACGACTAAGACTTCGGAGGTCCTGCGCTCGCCCAGAAATCGGCGGCGCGGGCCTTCCAGGTCGAGCGCGCGAAGGCGCGACCGTAGCTCTTACGTGCAATAGAGAAGATAATCCGGCAGCGCACGAGTTCATCGCCTCTTTGCATCATCCGCAGGGACGGCGATCTTCAGGCGCTGGGGCTGGATCGCCCCGACCGGATGTCGGGCTCTTGCATGACGCTTGAACAACTTCGAATCTTCGTCGCGGTGGCCGAGCGCCAGCACGTCACCCAGGCCGCCGCCGAACTGCACCTGACCCAGTCAGCGGTCAGTTCCGCCATCGCAGCGCTCGAGGCGCGCCACGACATCCGCCTGTTCGACCGCGTCGGTCGTAACATCGTGCTCAACCAGAACGGCCAGGTCTTCCTGGATGAGGCCCGCGCCGTCCTCGCCCGCGCCGCCGCCGCGGAGACGGCCCTGGCGGATCTCGGCGGGTTGAAGCGGGGCAAGCTCTCTGTGCACGCCAGCCTCACCATCGCCAGCTATTGGTTGCCCGAACGGATCGTCGCCTATCGTCAGGCCCATCCGGGCATCGAGATCGACGTCCAGGTCGGCAACACCGCGGAAGTGGCCAAGGCCGTCGCCGAATCCTACGCCGAGCTTGGCCTTGTCGAGGGCGAGGTCGACGATCCCGTCCTGTCCAGACAGTCGATCGGACATGACGAGCTGATGATCGTGGTAGGCCTCGCCCATCCCTGGGCCGAACGCGGCGCGATCGGACCGGCGGACGTACTCGAGACAAGCTGGGTGCTGCGCGAGTCGGGCTCAGGCACCCGCTCGGCGTTCGAGGCGGCGCTCAGGGCCCGCGGCGTCGATCCGGCGTCCCTGCCGGTCGCCATGACACTGCCGGCGAACGAGGCGATCCTGGCCGCCGTACAGGCGGGCCTGGGCGCCACCGCTATCTCCGCCAGCGTCGCGCGCCCCGCCCTGGAGGCCGGCAAGGTGCGCGAGATCGCCTTCGACCTGCCGGCCCGGCCTTACTACGTCCTTCGCCACAAGGAGCGGTTCCGCAGCAAGGCGGGGGATGCGTTCCTGGCGCTGGCGCGGACGATGCAGGGCGAGTGAGGGGCGGTTTCGGATGCGCCGGCGTCCGAGGCTGTGAATTATCCGCACGCTCGCCCCCTAAAACTCGTCATGGCCGGCCTCCGTGCCGGCCACCCATGGATCGGCTGTGCGGGCGCTCGCATTGACCGCGCCGGGCGGCGCGGTCACGGCCCGTCGAACCGCCCGGTCGTTCCACCCGTCTTGGCCGCGCCGCCCGGCGCAGCCACCGCGAAGTGCTCGCCAAGTCGATCCATGGGTGGCCGGCACGGAGGCCGGCGATGACGGAATTTAGGGGGGCGAGCGTGCGGTTAGTTCACAGGCCCTCTCACCGGCTGCCTTGGAGTCTCTTTCGGCGGTACACTCGCCACAAATGGAAGGGCTCGTCACGTGAAGACGATCGCCGCCACGATTGTCATCGCCGCGTCTCTGGCCGCCGCGGCGCAGGTGAACGCCAGGCCTTTCAGCTTCGCCGGCGTCGAGTTCATGTCCCGCGATCAGCGCGTTCCCGCCGCGCAGGCTTTCGTGGCTGAGAACCTTCCTCCCGGGACGCCCATCGCCTCGGCCCTCGAGACCCTCCGCAGGGCGAGAGCGTTCTGCCGGACGCCACACGCTCCGAGCGAGCCGATCATCTGCACCCATAGGTCCTTCGACCGGCCTCCCCTCGACTCTGAATTCATCGACGTGACCTGGACCGTGAAGGTTATCCCGACGGCTGACGGGACGGTCGCCCGCGCCACCGTGCGCCGCTCCACAGTCGGCGACTGACGGAGTCGGGCGCCCCAAATCAGGACCACATAGGAGTGGGGCTGGCCGCAAAGACGGCGATCCTGCGCAGTTCACGTGCGCTGGTCATGGCTGTGCAGCCTGTTGTTTGCCGCGGGAATGGCAGAATCTCGCAAGAAATTGCACTGCTGCAACGTCTGCAACTGCGGTACAATGATCTCGCGTGCTTGTCGTGACCAAGTTGCGGCGGGCGAACGCCGTTGCGCTGATTCACACCTCGGTTGTTAGGTTCGAGGCTTAGCAGCCGTCAGATGAATTCGCTTTTGGGCCGCACGTTGATTTCACCAAGTTGACCTTGGGTGTCGAAAGCAACGAAGGAGAGAAGATGCCCACGATTAGCAAGGCTCGTGGCGTGAAGGCGATCGCCGCCCTAGCCCTAGGTTCCGCCTTGCTGGCGGCCGCGGCGCCCGTGAACGCCCAGCCCTTTAGCTTCGATCACGTCGAGTACATGCCCCGCGATCAGCGTGTCCCTGCCGCAAAGGCGTTCGTGGCCGAGAAGCTGCCGCCCGGGACGCCCATCGCGTCGGCCCTCGAAACCCTGCGGAAGGCGAACGCCACCTGCCGGACGCCGAGCGCTTCGAGCGAGCCGATCACCTGCACCCATCGGTCGTTCGAGCGGCACCCCAACGGCGCCGACATGGTCGACGTGAGCTGGATTGTGAAAGTCACGCCGACCGCGGCCGGGACGGTCGCCAGCGCCACCGTGCGCCGTTCCACCAACGGCTACTGACGGGGGCTAAGCACCAGTCCAACTGATCAATATGAACAGTGAGTTTCGTTGGAAGCTCGCGGCTCGGAGGCGCAGCTTCAAACCTCAGCGAGGGCGTCGGTCCTGGCCATGAAACACGAGGTTTTTCCATGACTGAGATTGCACAGCCGCTGCATGGGGCCGTCAGCCGCCCCAAGGCGGCGGTGTCGGACACGCGCGGCGAGTGGTGGAACGCCGGACTCGCGCTGCTGTCGGTGCGCTTCATCCAGGGCTTCATTTATTGGGGCGGCGGTTCGCGCCGTTTCATCTATGCGCCCTCCAAGCTCGACCCGAGCGGGGGGCACAGCTGGATGGCGAACAAGTTCCAGACCGCCATGCCCGGAGCTCTGCTCGGCATGGACCACGTCATCCGATACCTGCTGACCCACTTCTACCTGCTTTACGCGGGCGTCATCCTGTTCAGCGCGGCTGAACTCATCGTCGGCGGCTTGCTGATTGTCGGTCTGTTCACCCGCGCCGCCGCGCTCATCTCCATGGGCTTTTCGGTGCTCCTGATGCTGATGTTCGGGTGGCAGGGGGCGACCTGCATCGACGAATGGACCATGGCGGCGTGCAACCTGGCCATGGGCGCCACCCTGCTCATCGGCGGGGCAGGGGCCTACTCCGTCGACGCCCATCTCGCCCAACGCCACCCGACTCTTGCCGGGCGGGCGTGGTTCCGGTGGATAGCCGGCGGCGTTCCCCTCGGCCTGTCGACCCGCGACTTCCGTCGCCTGGGCCTGGTGGTCTTCGCGTTTGTCGCCATCTTCGACGTCGCGACCTACAGCTACTATCGCGGCTCGGTCATCGGACCCTTCCACGGCGGTCCGGTCAGCCCGACCAAGCACCACCTCAGCCTGTCGCAAGTCGCCCTGCAGCCTGACGGACGCGTGCGCTTCCACGTCTATCTCGACGCCGGAACGCCGGAATCGCAGGCGCACGTGGTCCAGGCCAGCCTGCTGGACGCCAGCAAGGCGCCGATCGCCAAGTGGGACACTCCGACCTTGTCGAAGACGCCCAAGTCGGCGTTCGCCAACGACTACGCCTACAACAAGTTCGCACCGGGCCCGTTCGGCCTGCGGGCTCCGATGGGCGCGGCGGCCACGATTACTCTGCCGGCGCTGGCGGCCGGTTCGGAGACCGGAGCCGCCTACCTCCAGCTGACGGACGTTGACGGCCAGAAGTTCACGGCTCCCGTGAAGCCCTAAGGCCAGCCCTTAGCTGAGGATTTGCGATCGCGGCCGTCGGCCGCGATCGCTTCTCCGTGTCTGCGCGCCCGCGGCTTCGCTTCCGCCTAATTGATCGAAGCCCTGAAACGACCCGATCAGATCAATGCGTTGGAACTCTTGGTCCTATGGTGGCTGAATACTGCTCGAACAAGTCACCAAGAGGGCCTAGCAATGATCGCCATCAACAATAAGTTTCGCGGTGTGGTGTTGGATGCTCCAGTTCGCGACGCCCGCCACGTTTCCCCAACATCAAGGTTTGTCGAGTTGATCCGCCGCACCAGCCGCATGATCAAATCCGATCCGCTGGTCGTTCTCATCGGATTCTTCGACGCGATCTTCTACGGCGGCGTGGTCGCGCTCCTGGTAAGCCTGTGATGTGGCTCTGAATACGCGGCGTCAGGGGTTGCAGAAGGTTCAATCGCCCCCCAGCCCGAAAAGGGCGCGGCTGCGCGACCTGTCTCGAGGACAAGCCGCAGGGTAAGGTGGGGGCATGAGCGAAGAGAGACCCTATGGCGCCTGGCGCTCTCCCGTGAGCGCCGCAAGCTTGGCTGAAGGCGCGATTGGCCTGGGCGATCTGCGTGTCGCCGGCGACCGCCTCTACTGGCTGGAGAGCCGTCCCGCGGAAGGCGGGCGCCAGGTGGTGATGACGTTGGCCGACGGTGTGCGGCAGCTCACGCCCGAGGGTTTCAACGCCCGCACGCGAGTGCACGAGTATGGCGGCGCGTCCTTCGTCGTCGCGCCGGACGGCCTGTGGTTCAGCCATTTCCGCGACCAAAAGCTCTATCGCCAGGTGGGGGAGGGCGCGCCCGAGCCCATGACTCCCCAGGGCTATCGCTACGCCGACGCGGTCCCCGCGCCCGGAGGCGGTCTGATCGCCGTGCGCGAGGACCACACCGATCCGGCGAAGGTGCGCAACGCCGTCGTGCGCCTCTCCGGCAAGCCCGGCGATGCGGGCGAGATGCTGTTCGGCGAAAGCGACTTCGTCGCGGCTCCGCGGGTGAGCCCGGATGGGGCGCGCCTCGCTTGGATCGCCTGGGATTTCCCGGCCATGCCGTGGGACGCCACGCGCCTCTACGTCGCCGACCTTGGGGCGACGGGACTCGAGAACCGACGCCAGGTCGCCGGCGGTCCTGGGATCTCGGTCATCGAGCCGCAATGGGCGGCCGATGGAACACTCATCTGGCTGTCCGACGAAAGCGGCTTCTGGAACCTGTACGACAATCGCGGCGGCGCGCCCCGGCCGATCCTCCCGCGCGCCGCGGAGTTCGGCGGCCCGCTCTGGATGCTCGGCGCATCCCACTACGCCCCCATAGGCGGGCGGATCGTCGCCGCCATGCGCGAAGGGGGCCGTGAGAGCCTGCTGGTGATCGATCCGGTCGCCGGCGGCGCCGAGCCCCTCGCCACCCCTTTCTCCTCGATTGGCTCGATCCGCGCCCTGGACGAGACCCGCATCGCCGCCATCGGCTACAGCGCCACGCAGACCGCGGCGCTGGTGGTGATCGACATCGCCACGGGCGCCTGCGAGGTCGTGCGCCGGCCCTCGCCGGCCAGCCTGCCGGCGGCCGACATCGCGCTCGCCGAGCCGATCAGCTTTCCCAGCGCCGGCGGGCGCATCGCCCACGCCCTGTTCTATCCGCCCGCCAACGCCGCCTTCCATGGACCGGCGAGCGAAGGGCCCCCGCTGATCGTCCAGGCGCACGGCGGGCCGACCGGCTCAGCTTCCAGCGCCTTCAGCCTCGGCATCCAATACTGGACGACCCGTGGCTTCGCCGTGGTCGACGTCGACTACGGCGGCTCGTCCGGCTACGGCCGCGCCTATCGTAGTCTCCTCGAGGGGCAGTGGGGCGTGGTGGACGTCGAGGACGTGATCGCCGCGGCGCGGCGGCTGGCGGACGCGGGCCGGGTCGATCCGGCGCGGATCGCCATCCACGGCGGCAGCGCCGGCGGCTTCACGGTGCTCGCCGCACTCGCCCAGAGCGATGTCTTCTCCGCCGGCGGTGACTTTTACGGCGTGGCCGACCTGGAGGCGCTGGCGCGCGACACCCACAAGTTCGAGAGTCGCTATCTCGACGGCCTGATTGGCCCATGGCCGCAGGCGAAGGCGGTCTACGACGCCCGCTCGCCGATCAATCACCTCGACCGGTTCAGGACGCCGCTGCTGATCCTGCAGGGCTCCGAGGATCCGATCGTGCCGCCAAACCAGGCCCACATGATCCGCGACGCCCTGCGCTCACGCGGCGTGCCGGTCGCGTGCATCGAATTCGAGGGCGAGAGCCACGGCTTCCGCAAGGCGGAAAACATCATTCGCGCCAAGGAAGCCGAGCTCTATTTCTATGGCCAGGTGTTCGGCTTCGAGCCCGCCGATCCGATCGAGCCCGTCGAGATCGCCAATCTCGGGCTTCGCACCGCCTGACTTAGCCCTCGCTTTCGAGGCGCAAGCGGATATCCCGGTAGGCCGCCGCGATGAGCTCGCTCAGGGCCGTGGCGTCCACCTCCTGCCCCCAGCGCACCTTCACATGCCGCATGCGCTTGCCGGCGCCTTCGAGGAGGCGGGCGGGATCGTCGAGCTCCGCGCCGAAGAAGAAGCCCACGTTCGCGTGTGCGCTGAAGGCGTCGACATAGCCGAACGCCGCATCGCCCGCGCAGGCGA
>DASXGR010000193.1:0-8416 GCA_036488935.1 Caulobacteraceae bacterium
GGATGGCTGCGCCGCCGCGAACACTGGTGGACGCGACAGGGATTGAACCTGTGACCCCCTCGGTGTGAACGAGGTGCTCTCCCGCTGAGCTACGCGTCCGCTCCAGTCTCGGGATCGCGGCCTATAACGGCTTGGCCCGAACGGGACAAGCGCTGCGGCTCGGCCCGGAGCGCGGACGTCCTCGTCCGCCCGAGACACGGCGCAGGAAGGAGAGAGCGGACGGGGACGTCCGCGCTCCGTGAGTCGACTCAGACGGGGAGGCCCGCCCCCAGCAACCGCGCACACGCGTCGGGGAGGGCGTCGAAGTGGTCGATCAGAATGTCCGGCTGAAGGTCGGCCGCTGGAATGTCAGTGTAGCCGAAACTTACGAGCACGAGCGGTACGCCGGCGTTGCGAGCGGCCCGGGCGTCCGAGGCGGAGTCGCCCACCATGACGGCGCGGTCGGCCCGGCCCCCGGCGCGTTCGATGGCCGTTGTCAGGTGCCGCGGATCGGGCTTCGGCGCCGGGGCGGCATCTGCGCCGACGATCGCCGAAAACCGGTCCGCGAGGCCCAGTTCCCGCAGCAGGGCGAGGCTGAGGTCGGTGCGCTTGTTGGTGCAGACCGCCAGGCCCGCTCCCTCCGACTCGAGACGGTCGAGGGCCTGGAGCACGCCATCGAACGGGCGGCTCTCGTCGGCGATGTGCGCCAGGTAGTGATCGATGAAGTCGTCGAACAGGCGCGAGAGCTGCGGCCCTTCCAGAGGTTGTCCGGCGGCTGCAAAGCCGCGCGTGAGGAGGGCCTTGGCGCCCTGGCCAATCAGACTGCGCGCTTCGTCCATCGGCAGCGGCGTGATCCCCTCGCGGGCCAGAAGGACGTTGAGCGTGCCCAGCAGGTCGGGCGCCGTCTCCACCAGGGTTCCATCGAGGTCGAACACGATGGTCGCGTCCGTCAGAAGACCGGATCGTTGCATTGCGCTTCTGAGGGCCTTCCGTCGGCAGTCGGGTGTTGTATTTGCCGCGGGCGAAACGGCCGTGGCAAGATCGCCGTCGGCCGGCCTGCTGGAGGAGCCCCATGACCCACCGCTCGGCGCCCAGGGCCGCCGTGATCCTCGCAGCCGGCAAGGGCGAGCGTATGCGCTCCCCGCTGCCCAAGGTCCTGCATCCCGTCGCCGGCCGGCCGATGATCGATCACGCGATCGACGCAGTTCACGGCGCCGGTTGTGAGCGCATCGTGGTGGTGGTGGGAACGCACGCGCCGATCGTGCGCGAGCATGTCGGCCGGCGCCTCGGCGCCGGAGCTATCGCCGTCCAGGATCCGCCGCTGGGCACCGGCCATGCGGTGCTGGCGGCCAAGTCCGCCCTGGAGGGTTTCGAGGGCGATCTGCTGGTCACCTATGGCGACGTGCCCCTCCTGAGGGCCCAGACCCTCGAAGGCCTGTTCGCCGCGCGCGAGGCGGGCGCCGACGTGGCGGTGCTGGGGTTCGAAGCGGGCGATCCGGGCGCCTATGGGCGGCTCGTCCTAGGCGAGGGCGGGGCGCTGCAACGGATCGTCGAGGCGAAGGACGCTGCGCCCGCCGAGCTGGCGATCCGCGCATGCAATTCCGGCGTGCTCCTGGCGCCGGCCGACCTGCTGTTCGAGCTGCTGGCTCACGTGGGCTGCGCCAACGCCAAGGGCGAATACTACCTCACCGACGTGATCGGGCTGGCGAACCAGCGCGCCCGGCGGGTCCAGGTCGCCTTCGCCGGCGAGGACGAAGTGGCTGGCGTCAATTCCCAGGCCGAACTGGCGGCGGCGGAAGCCGCCTTCCAGCGCCGCGCGCGCTCGGAACTCATGGCCGCGGGCGTGACCATGACTGCGCCCGAGACCGTTTTCCTTTCCTGGGATACCGCCATCGGGCCTGGCGCGCGGATCGAACCGAATGTCGTCTTCGGTCCGGGGGTGAAGGTCGAGGGGCGGGCCGTCATTCGCGCCTTCTGTCACCTCGAGGGGGCGAGGGTTGCTCCGGAGGCGATCGTGGGTCCGTATGCGCGGCTGCGGCCTGGGGCCGACATTGGTCCGGAGGCGCATATCGGCAACTTCGTGGAGGTGAAGAACGTCACCGTCGGCGAGGGCGCCAAGGCCAACCATCTCGCTTATCTGGGCGACGGCGCCGTCGGCGCGCGCGCGAACATCGGCGCAGGGACGATCTTCTGTAACTACGACGGCTTCGACAAAAACTTCACCCGGGTCGGGGAGGGCGCCTTTATCGGGTCCAACAGCGCCCTCGTCGCGCCGGTGTCGATCGGCGCGGGCGCCTATACCGGATCGGGCTCGGTCATCACGCGGGACGTCGCGCCTGACGCCCTGGCGCTCGAGCGCTCGCCCCTTGTGGAGAAGGCGGGGTGGGCTGCGGCTTTCCGCGCGCGCAAGATGCGCGAGAAAGCCTCCCGCAAATGAGCGCCGATATCCAGAAGCGCGTCGCCGGCGAGGCGGCGGCGGCCCTGATCGAGCCTGGCATGACCGTCGGCCTGGGCTCGGGCTCGACCTCCGCCCTGTTCGTGGAGGCGCTTGCCGCGCGCGAGCTGAAGATTCGCGCCGTGGCGACGTCCGTTGCGACCGCGACGCTGGCGCGACGCCTTGGGATCGAAGTGCTGGACCTCGATGCGGTCGACCACATCGACCTCACCGTGGATGGCGCGGACCAGATCGGCCCGTCCCTCAGCCTCATCAAGGGCGGCGGCGCGGCCCTCCTGCGGGAGAAACTGGTGTGGGAAGCCTCGCGGCGGTGCGTGGCCATCGCCGACCACTCGAAGCTCGAAGGGCCCTTCGGACGCTTTCCCCTGCCGATCGAGGTCGTGGCCTTCGGTCACCGGTCCACCGCCGCCCGGGTCACCGGCGCCCTGAAGGCGTGCGGGATCTCGGCGCCGCCGAAGCTGAGGGAAAAAGACGGGACCCCAGTCGTCACCGACGGCGGAAACCTTATCTATGACGCCGCGTGCGGCGAGATTCCCGATCCGGTCGCGTTGGGCATGGCGCTCAAGCGGCTGACCGGGGTTGTCGAGCATGGTCTCTTCGTGGGGCTGGCAGAGCGCGCGCTGGTGGCGACCCCGACCGGAGTCGACACCCTCTGGCCCTGAAGCTTCGAGAAGGTGAGACCTTGGCGGACTACGACTTCGATCTTTTCGTCCTTGGGGCCGGTTCCGGCGGTGTGCGGGCGGCGCGTCTGGCGGCGATGCATGGCGCGCGCGTGGCGGTGGCCGAGGAGCACCGGGTGGGCGGCACCTGTGTCATCCGCGGCTGCATTCCCAAGAAGTTCATGGTCTACGCCAGTGAATTTTCCACCGCCTTCAAGACGGCGCGGAGCTACGGCTGGTCGGTCGGCGAGACCAGCTTCGACTGGGATGCGTTTCTCTCGGCCAAGGACGTCGAGATCGCCCGCCTGTCGGGGGTTTACGTCAAGAACCTGCAGAATGCGGGCGCCGAACTGATCCACGGCCGCGCCGAACTGGTCGACGCCCACACGGTCGTCGTGCCGTCCAAGGGCCTGACCCTCAAGGCCGACAAGATACTCATCGCCACCGGCGGGTGGCCGACCTTGCCGCAGAACGTTACAGGCGTGGAGCACGCCATCACCTCCAACGAGGCCTTCCATCTCCCCAAGCTGCCGCGTCGGATGCTGGTGGTCGGCGGCGGCTATATCGCGGTGGAATTCGCCGGCATCTTCAACGGGCTGGGGGTGGAGACCACACTGCTCTATCGCGGCGCGAACATCCTGCGCGGGTTCGACGACGACGTCCGCGAGCACCTCGCCGGGGAGATGGAGCGCCGCGGGATCAAGGTCATCCTCGGCTGTGAGCATACGCGCCTCGACAAGACGGAGACGGGCATCGTCAGTCATCTGACGAGCGGCCATGCGATCGAACAGGACGTGGTGCTCTTCGCCACCGGCCGGGCGCCCAACACCGCGGGCCTTGGCCTCGACAAGGCTGGCGTTGCGCTCAACGACAAGGGCGCGGTGGTGGTCGACCCGTTCTCGCGCACGAGCGTAGAGAACATCTGGGCGGTGGGAGATGTCACCGACCGCATCAACCTCACGCCGGTGGCTATCCGCGAGGCCATGGCCTTCTTCGACACAGCGTTCCTTGGCCGGCCGACGAGCTTCGACCACGAAAACGTCGCCAGCGCGGTCTTCTCCCAACCGCCCGTTGGCGCGGTCGGCATGACCGAGGCGGAGGCGCGGCGGAGCGGCAGGAAGGTCGAGGTCTACCGGTCCGTCTTCCGGCCGATGAAGGTGACCCTCTATGGCGGGGAGGAGCGCACACTGATGAAGTTGGTGGTGGAGGCGCCACACGGGCGCGTTCTCGGCTGCCACGTCGTTGGCCCCGACGCGCCGGAGATCATCCAGATGGCGGCCATCGCCATCAAGATGGGCGTCACCAAGACGCAGTGGGACTCGACCTGCGCGGTGCACCCGACGGCGGCCGAAGAACTGGTGACGATGCGCGAACCCTACGTGCCGGCGGAACTTGCTCTTGCGAGCTGAATCCGGGCCGGGGCGTTTTGCCTGCGCTCAGGGACTGGTCTAGAAGATGCGCTGTTCTTGCGAATGAGGCTCCCCGTGACGCACAGGTGGACGCCGGCGTCCTGGAGAGAGCGTCCGGCCAAGCATATCCCAGCCGACTATCCCGATCCCGAGGCCTTGGCCCGGGTCGAGGGTCAGCTGCGCGGCATGCCGCCCCTGGTGTTCGCCGGAGAGGCGCGCCGGCTCAAATCGCATCTGGCGGAAGTCGCGGCCGGCAAGGCCTTCCTGCTGCAGGGTGGCGACTGCGCCGAGAGCTTCAAGGAGTTCTCCGCCGACAACATCCGCGACACCTTCCGCCTGATCCTGCAGATGGCGGTGGTGCTCACCTTCGCCGGCGGAAAGCCGGTGGTGAAGGTCGGGCGCATGGCCGGCCAGTTCGCCAAGCCGCGCAGCGAGACGACCGAGACCGTCGGTGGCGTCACCCTGCCGTCCTACCGCGGCGACAACATCAACGGCATGGAGTTTGACGCGGTCGCGCGCCGGCCCGACCCCGAACGCCTCATGCGCGCCTACTCCCAATCGGCCGCGACCCTGAATCTGCTGCGCGCCTTCGCCGGCGGCGGCTATGCCGACCTGCACAACATCCATCGCTGGACGCTCGGTTTCGTCGACGGCAGTCCGCAGGGCGAGCGCTACCGCCAGCTGACCGACAAGATCTCCGAGGCGTTGGACTTCATGGGCGCCATCGGCGTGACGCCCGAAAGCCATCCCGACCTCACCCGCGTCGAGTTCTTCACCAGTCACGAGGCCCTGTTGCTTGGCTTCGAGGAAGCCATGACGCGCGTCGATTCCACCTCGGGTGATTGGTACGACGTTTCGGCCCACCTTCTCTGGATTGGCGAGCGCACGCGCCAGCTCGACGGCGCGCACGTGGAATTCCTGCGCGGGATCCGAAATCCCATTGGCCTGAAGGTCGGCCCCACCCTCGAGGCAGACGAGCTGCTAAGGCTGATCGACGCCTTGAATCCGAACGCGGAGCCGGGCCGCCTCACGCTCTACGGCCGGTTCGGCGCCGAGAAGATCGCCGCGCGCCTGCCCGCCCTGATGGCGGCGACCCGGCGTGAGGGCAGCCAGGTGGTGTGGGCGATCGATCCCATGCACGGCAACACGCTCAAGACGGCGACCGGCTACAAGACCCGTCCCTTCGACCGGATCATGGCTGAGGTGCGGGCCTTCATCGAGATCGCCCAGGCCGAGGGCGTGCATCCGGGCGGCGTACACCTCGAGATGACGGGGCAGAACGTCACCGAGTGCCTCGGCGGCGCGCGCGCGGTGGCCGAGGGCGAACTGGCTGACCGCTACCACACCCACTGCGACCCCCGGCTCAACGGCGAACAGGCCCTCGACCTCGCCTTCCTCGTCGCCGAGCGCCTCAAGTCCGGCCGCCATCCGGCCAGCCGGCAGGCCGCCGAGTAGGGGGCTCGCTCCCGCGCTCTCCTCCCCCTTCATGGGGGAGGTGGACGCGGCGCAGCCGCGGACGGAGGGGGAAAGCCACACCCCCGGCGTTGGCGGGTCGATTCCATTCCACCTTGGTCGAGGCGGCTTTCCCCTTCCGTCTCGGCGCTGCGCGCCGATCCACCTTCCCCAGGAGGGGAAGGAGAGCTTTGACGGATCAATCGCTTACACGCCCAGGATCCAGCCCTCTTCGTGCTGCGCCTCGACGACCACGTCGGGGGCTGCGGCCTTGTCCGGGCCGAAGAGGGGGCCCAGCTTGTTCTGCTCATCCAGGCGCGCCAGGTGCTCTGCGATCCCGCGCACCTGAGTCTGGTCTTTCACCTCGCCTGGAGCCGGCGCCGTCTTGACCAGCGAGGGGTAGATCTCGGCCATCACCACCTCGACCCCCGCCAGGTCGGCTTCAGACAGCGCCCTCCAGCCGGTCTCGAATGGCCACACCTTGAGCCGATCCCCGCGGGCGAGCTTCAGCCGGCGGGCGACAGGAATGCCGAGGATGGTCTGCCCCCCGACCGAGCCGTTGTAATAGAGCTTCCAGACCGACGCGGCGCCCTTGGCGGCGACCTCGGCGTGCCGGAACTCTGGGATGTCGTCGGGCCCATGCACCCTCTGGCGCTTGGGCTGCAGGGTCGTCAGCGCGTCACGCGGCGGACAACCCCAGAAGGGGAAGGGACCGCCGGTGAGCCGCCGGTTGATCTCCGAGGCGACGCCGAAGCGGTTGTTCGTGTTGTCGACCTTGTCGGTGACCATGCGGTCGATCTGGTTCCAGACCGCCAGCCAGGGCTGCTCGCCTGGCAGCTTCAGACCCTCAGCCAGTCCGCGGGGAAAGCCGAGGGCGAAGTCGAAGCCGAGCAGGACGCGGTCGCGGTGGCGCGCACGGTCGTCGAGGATCGCCGTCAGCATGGCTTCGGCTTCCTTGCGGGTCGGCGGGTTGTGGGATTCAAAGGTGAAGCGGAATCGCACGTCCCGCTTGAGGACTCCGATCCAGATCGAGTCCGCGCCGGTGGTTGGCTTGGAGGCAGCGCTCCAGTCCACCATCACATAGGCGTTGAACAGTCGGGCCACGTCAGTTCCTGATCTCGGGTCGGGTTGGCGGCTTCTTAAGGCGCGCAGCGCTCGGGAGCCATAGCCCCGCGAGCGCCGCCGGGTTCACGATCTCCGGGGATTCTCTCGCACCTGCGGCCGTGCTAGCCGCAGCCCATGAATTCGATCCTCAGGGCGGGCGTCGTCGGCGCGGGCGTTTTCGGCGGGTACCACGCTGCGAAATGGGCCGGTTTCGAGGGCGTCGAACTCTCAGCCGTCCTGGATCCCAATCTCGAACGGGCCGCCGCTCTGGCCGAGCGGCATGGCGCCAGGGCGCTCAAGGACGCTGCGGATTTCCTTGCCGCTGTGGACATCGTCTCGATCGCCTCGCCAGCCGTCACTCACGCGGAATGGGTCCTCGCGGCCGTGCGCGCGGGCAAGCCCGTCTATGTAGAGAAGCCGCTGGCCGTCGCCCTCGATGACGCCGAGGCGATTGTCCGAGAGGCGGATCGTCGCAGGCTGGTCGTGGCCTGCGGTTTTCTCGAGCGCATAGCGCTGTCGGCGATCGGCCTTCTCGGCGCCCCGGAGGCTCCCGTTCGCATCGAAGCCATCCGCCGCGGCGCGCCTTCGCCGCGCAATCTGGATGTGAGCGTGGTCCTGGACCTGATGATCCACGATCTCGACCTCGCCCTGACGATGGGCGCCGGCGAGCCCTATGCGGTGGAAGCCGAGGGCGGGGCGGATGAGGCTCGCGCAGAGATCAGCTTCGACGACGGCCTGGTGGCGACCATCGAGGCGTCGCGTATCGCCGAGGTCCCGCAGCGGCGCCTGCTCGTCGCCTATCCATCGGGCGAGGTGGATATCGACCTGCTCGCAGGGACCTTATGCAGCACGGCGCCCTTTCCGGTGGAGGCTGGATTCGCGGCCCTGCCGGAGGTTCGCGACCGCCTCGGCGCCTCGATCGGCGGGTTCCTGGCCGCGGTTCGTGGCGACGCCCCCCGGCCCGTAGCGAGCGCGCTTGACGGCTTGCGAGCCCTCGACCTTGCGCTTGCGGTGGAGCAGGCCCTGGGAGAATGATCCTACCCAATCGACACGGCAGGAGGCGCTGGAATGACGACCGCCCATGACTTCACGTTCACAGGCATCGACGGTGAACCGCTTCCGCTGTCGGGCTTCTCCGGAAAGGCCGTGCTGGTGGTGAACACCGCGTCCCGCTGCGGACTGACACCGCAGTACGAGGGTCTTGAAGCCCTTTGGAAGAGTCGGCGCGATCAGGGCCTCGTCGTGCTTGGCGTCCCCTGCAACCAGTTCGCCGGGCAGGAGCCTGGCGACGAGGCGGAGATCCAGGACTTCTGCACGACGCGGTTCTCGGTCGACTTCCCGATGACGGCCAAGACCGA
>DASXGR010000242.1:0-14677 GCA_036488935.1 Caulobacteraceae bacterium
GAGGACGGCCGGGAAACGGAGCGTCTGCGGCGCCTGACAGTGCGGATGATCCTCGGCGCCCTTGCCGCCCTGGCTGTGGCCTTCGCCGCAGATCTTTTCGTCGCGATCGACATTGTCACCGGCAGGTCCGGCCTGGCCCTGGGCGGCGCCCTCGCCGCGGCGGCCGCGATCGTCACAATCTGGTTCGTTTGGCCGCTGGCCCGCCGAGGACGCAGGGGCGTCGCAGCGACTGCGCTCGGCCATGGCCGTTCCGCCTGAAGGAAACCAACAACATGGCTGATCTCACGCGCCTGCCTCACCATCTCGATGAAGGGACCGGCGTCTGCCGCGCAATCATCGAGACGCCCAAGGGCCGGCGCAGCAAGTTCGACTACGACCCGGCAAGCCGCCTGTTCAAGCTCAAGGCCGTGCTTCCGGACGGAATGAGCTTTCCGCTGGATTACGGCTTCATTCCCTCGACCCTCGCGGACGACGGCGATCCCGCCGACGTGATGGTGCTGATGGACGAGCCCGCATGCGTCGGCGCACTTCTCAATGTGAGGCTCATAGGGGTGCTGCAGGCCGAAGAGGCCGAGCACGGCCGGGCGGAGCGCAATGACCGGTTGCTCGCGGTGGCGGCCATCTCCCACATCTACGCAGACATAGAATCTCCGGGAGATCTGCCTCACACGTTCCTCGAGCGCCTGGGCGATTTCTGGACCAACAAGGAACGGCTGGAAGGCAAGACGTTCCGGGTCATTGGCGTCGGCAATCTGGCGGAGGCCATCCTGCTGGTGAAGAAGACATCCAAGGCGGCCAAGTCCCACAGCTAGACACTTGCGCATTGCGCTGGAGCTGCGGCCGAGGTTTTGACGTGGCGCAGTCTGCGGAATCGATTCGTCGAATGACACAAAGCCCCGTTGAGGCCTGGATCGCGGCCTTCCCCCATCGCGCGGAGACGCCCTTCAAACTGCGCCCGACACGGCTCTATTCAGTGGGCGATCTGTACGACGCCTTCGATCCCGCCGATCCAGGCACGTGGACGACGACCTACGATCATCGGGCGTGGACATGGTTCACGGACGCCCTGACGGGCCGACCCCGTCAACTCTCCATCTCCGAGGCCATCGCGGCGCGCGTCCACGACGCGGCCATCGAGCAGGCGATCACGGCTCACATCAAGGAACTGCCCCACAAGGTGGTCGGCGTGATGGGCGGCCATGACGCCTTGCGAGATGATCCCGCCTACCTTGAGGTTGCGCGTCTCGCGCGGGCGTTGCGCCGGCGGGGACTGCAGATCGTCACCGGCGGCGGACCCGGCCTGATGGAGGCGGCGAACTTCGGGGCCTTCATGGCCCCCTACAAGGACGATCGGCTTGAATCTGCCCATGAGGCCTTGTGCAATTCGCCGTCCTACGAGGCTGACCCCGGAGCATGGCTGGCTGCGGCGTGCGCGGTGCGGGCGAGCCTTCTGGGCGGCGACTGGCGCGGGGAGCCTCGGCTGGAGAGCCGCAACCTTGGGATTCCCACCTGGCACTACGGCAAGGAGCCACCGAACCTGTTCGCCACGCATGTGGGGAAGTACTTCTATAATTCGGTTCGCGAGGACGGGCTGGTGAGCGTGGCGACGGGTGGTCCGGTCTTCGCGCCGGGCGCGGCCGGCACGGTCCAGGAGGTGTTCCAGAACCTCAACCTCAACTACTATCTGCAACCGGGAGAAACACCGACGCCAATGGTGTTCGTCGGCCGCGACTTCTGGGATCCCGCGCGGTTCGACCCCAAGGCCCGGCCGCGCGGCGCTCACTCCAAACCGGTCTACCCCCTGGTGGAGAAATTGGCCCGGGATGGCGGCTTCATCGACGCCCTGCTCCTCTCCGACGACCCCGGCGAGGTGCTCGCCTTCCTTGAGGCCGCGGACCTGCGAGGGGAGGGACGGACCCAGGCCGACAGGCGGCTGTCGCGCTGCTGATCGCAACGCAGCCGGCGCGCCTGGGCAGGCGCGCCGGCGCAGGACTTACTTGTATTCCACCGACGTCCACATCTCCTGGGACAGGATCTTGCGATACTTCGCTCTCTCCGCCTGAAGCGCAGGCTCGTCGGCCTTGGGCAGGATCTTGCGGAACTGTGCCTCCATCTCCTGGTCGCGGATCTTGTCCGGATCCAGCCCGGCCAGGCTCGGCCAATGCTCGACGGTGATCACGTTCGGGCCATCGCCATAGACGTTCTGCTTCACCTGGACCGAGTAGCTGTCGACCAGGCCACGGCGTTTCAGGTCTTCCTCGCTGGGGATCCAGGTCTTCCTCAGCGCCACGAGGTAGTCGTCAATGTGACCCGGCTCGACGTGGACGAGCGTATAGACGTAGGCGCCCTTCTGGGGCGAGTAGTCGGTCCAAGGTTCGGCGCGGGCGCCTGCCGTTGCGGCAAGGCAAAGCGCGCCGGCGGCGCCAGCGAAAAACATCAATCTTTTCATGATCAGTCCTTCAGCGTTGTTGTCGCTGGAGCGGCCGATGCTTATCGACCCTAGACATGATTTCCCCCAGCGGCTTGACGCTGCCTGAAGCTTGAGCGTGTTGCAAGAGTGTAATTATCAAACGTCACTGTTACATCGCACACGAACGAACCTTGCGCGCTTACGTTCGGTCCACGGTGGGGTGATGGAGGCTAGGTGCATAGCGGAGCGATGTCGTTGAAGAAATCGACCTTCCGGGCAGGACGCTGGCTCCCGCAGGAATCGGGCGCTCTGGCGCGGGCGGCGGTGTAGGGGGCGATCGTGAGCCTCACGTTCATGATCATCCGCCACGCCGAGAAGCCAGGCGAGGCGTGGCCCGGACCCGGACTCACCGAAGCAGGCGAGACCAATCCCAAGTCGCTGGCGATCCGGGGCTGGGAGCGGGCGGGGGCCTGGGCGGCCCTGTTCGGAAGTGGTCTGCGCGAGGGCGAGTATCCGGCGCCCGAGGTCCTCTTCGCAGCGAGGCCCGAGGGCTCCGCCAGTCAAAGGGCGGCAGACACACTCCGACCCTTGGCGACGCGACTGGGACTGAACCTCGACCTGTCCTTCGCCCAGGGAGAGGAGGACAGGCTCATGGACAAGGTGCTCACCTTCTCTGGGGTCGCCCTGGTGAGCTGGGAGCACAAGAGGATCGCCGAGGGGATACTCCGACGGCTTCCGGTCCACCCGGGCGTTGTCCTGCCGGCCCGCTGGCCGTCCGACCGGTACGACGTGGTCCTGCGCTTCGATCGCCCGGCGGAAGCGGAGCAGTTCGCGTTTCGCCAGCTTTGTCCGAGGCTGTTGTCGGGGGACGGGGAGTGGGGGATCTGAGCGCGCCTCACTCCTTGTGCGGTTGCACGCTCACGAGCTTCAGTTTGAATGCCAGGACGCTGTTGGCGGGGATCGGCCCGGTGGCCTCAGCGCCGTAACCGAGGTCGGGCGGGATCCACAGCATCCACTCGTCCCCCGGACGCATCAGTTGCAGGCCCGTGATCCAGCCGGGGATCAGGCTGCCGAGTTGGAACGTGACGGGCTGTCCCGGCGGCGTGGCGTCGAACACCTTCCCGTTCACGAGGCGGCCCTCGTACTCGACCGTGACGTCGTCATCCGGTGTCGGATGCTGTCCGTCAGCCGGGCCCGACTGCAGCACCTTGTACTCGATGCCGCCGGCGCTCACGACGCCGGGCGCCTGGGCGTTCGAGGCCATGAAGGCGGCCGGCGCGGGCCCTGAGGAGGCGTTGTCGCTCGGCGTACTCTGGCAGGCGACCAGGGCCGCGCAGGCGAATATGGGCAGGGCGAGTCGGCGAAGTTCCATGAGGATCCTGTAGGCGTCACAGCTTGGGCGCTGCGGGCTATCAGCGCGGCGGCCGAGTCTCAAGGGCAGGTGCTCACGCCTGATAGGAGACGCGGCCACCCACAACCGTTCGCACGATCTGAATGTCCTTGATCTTCGACGGATCGACCGTGTGCGGATCGTCGGCCAGAACAACGAAGTCGGCCAGCTTGCCCGGCGTGATCGAGCCCTTGATCGTTTCCTCGCGAGTGTCGAAAGCGCCGTTGAGGGTGTGGACGCGGATCGCCTCGTCGACGGTGATCTTCTGGTTGGCCCCCCAGGTCTCCCCATTCCAGCCGGTGCGCGTGACCATGCCCTGGATCG
Source organism: Caulobacteraceae bacterium (assembly GCA_036488935.1). GTDB lineage: Bacteria > Pseudomonadota > Alphaproteobacteria > Caulobacterales > Caulobacteraceae > Acaudatibacter. The sequence goes on from DASXGR010000242.1 coordinate 4,125, forward strand.
CCATCAGCGCCGAGAAGGGGCCCGGGTCGAAGTCGGAGCCGGCGCAGACAGGCACGCCGGCGTCGATCATGGAGCGGTAGGGCATGGTGTGCTCCATCATCTCCTCGCCGTAGAAGTGGAACTTGTCGGAGTTGTAGTAGGAGTAGGTGGAAAACAGCGCGGGCGTGACGCCGAGCGCCTTGATCCTCGCCAGCAGGGGCGGGGTGACCACTGAGCAGTGCGTAATTTTCCATCGCGCGTCCTTCACCGGCAGAGCCGCCTGCGCCCGCTCGTAGGCTGTCAGCACATGGTCGATCGCCACGTCGCCGTTGGCATGGCAGTTGGCCTGGATCCCTGCCCGGTGGACGCGCAGCGCCCAGGCGTCGAGGTCCTCCTGGGTTTCGGTGACATTGCCCTGGTAGCCGTCGGAGCGGCCGGGATAGGGGTGGCTGATCGCCATCGTCCGCTCGGAGAAGGAGCCGTCGGCTGTGTGTTCGGCGGTGGCGCCCAGGCGTAGCCACTCGTCCCCGAGGCCGGTGGTGATGCCCGAACGGATCATCGCCTCGAGTATGTCGTCATAGGCTTCGTAGTTTGCCCGGTGCAGCAGGCGGCCCTCGCCCCGGATCGCCTCGATCGCGTGGAGCGGGCCGCCCTGGTGGCAGACTCCGGTGAGGCCATAGCGGACGAACATCTTGGAGATGTGGGCCATGCCCTCGCGTTCGCGCCGGGCGGTCTCCTCCGGCGAATAGGTGACGCGCGCCCCGACCTTGACGAAGACGACGCGCGCGCGATCCGTGACGCGGCCGTTCAGTGAGCCATCAGGGAAATGGTCGTAGGTTCCGCTCGGGAGGTTCGGCGTCTGCGGGGTGACGCCGGCCATCTGCAGGGCGCGGGAATTGTAGAACGAGGTGTGGCCGCCGCGGTGGTGGACCGCCACGGGCTGGGTGGTCGAGACGCGGTCCAGGTCGTGCACATTGAGCTGGCGGGCGTCCTTCACCTTCGTGTCGTCGAAGAAGTAGCCCTCCACCCACGTATCGGCCGGCGTGGTCGCGGCGCGGGCCTTCAGCTTCTCGACGATGCTGTCGATGGTGACGAACTCGACCTCATAGGGATTGCCGACCAGCACCTCGTAGAGAAGCTCCTGGCCGGGTGCGTGGTTGTGGCAGTCGATGAAGCCGGGCGTGATCGTCATGCCCTTGGCGTCGAACACCTCCGTCCCCTTGCCGACGAGGCTCCGAACATCGTCGTTCGATCCAACCGCCAGGAAGCGACCGTCCTTCACCGCGAAGGCCTGGGCGCGGGGCAGGTGGTCGTCCACGGTCCAGACCCGTGCGTTGATCACCACCAGTTCGGGCGCCGTGGATTGGGCGAGGGCGCGCGAGATTGGCGTGGCGACCGCCAGCCCGGCCCCTGCAGCGCCCAGGATGTCGCGACGCGTGTGGCGTGAATTCATGGCGATTTCCCCCTTGGCCCGCGGCCTTGTTTGAGACCAAGTCTTGGTCCGACGCCCGCGGACCGTCAACGTGGCTGGGGCGAGAGCAGGGAGGCCGACATGTGCAGAAACATCAAGACCCTCTTCAACTTCGATCCGCCGGCTGCAGACGAGGAGATTCGCGCCGCGGCGCTCCAGTTCGTCCGCAAGATCAGCGGCTTCAACGCCCCGTCGAAGGCCAATGCGCCGGCGTTCGACGCTGCGGTGGAGGAGGTGGCCGACGTCGCCCGGCGCCTGCTGGGCTCGCTCGAAACCCACGCCCCGCCTCGCGACCGCGAAGTTGAGGCCGAGAAGGCGAAGGCGGCCGCCGCAATCCGTTTCGGCCGCGCCCCAGCTGAATAGGCATTTTGCCAGCGAGGTGAGCCTGAGAGGCCGCTTTCAACACGAAGCGCACAAAGGACACGAAGGACACGAAGGTGTTCATGTCGCAGTCCCGTCGAGACCCGACGTAGTTGGTTATTGCGCCTTCGGCGCATGGTCTTTCGCGCCGTAGGCGCAACCAATGCAACTCGTCATAATCTCATCATAAGACGAGCTCGTGACTCCTATCGGCTGACCTTCGTGTTCTTCGTGTCCTTCGTGTGCTTTGTGTTAAATAAACAGCACTTTGGTCGACGAAGGCCGCCGAAAACGCGGAGTCAGATCCGCTCGGGGATCACGACCTCCATCTTGCGGATAGCCCGCAGGAAGTTGGATCTCAGCCGGGTCGGCTCGCCGATCACCTCGATGTGTGGGAAGCGCTTCATGATCTCTTCCCACAGCATCTTCAGCTGCATCTCGGCCAGGCGCATGCCCACGCAGCGGTGGATGCCGAAACCGAAGGAAACGTGATGGCGCGGCCGCTCGCGGCCGATGATGAAGTCGGACGGGTTCGCGATCTGGCTCTCGTCGCGATTGCCCGAGACGTACCACATCACGACCTTCTCCCCCTTGCGGATGGTCTTGCCGTGGAAGTCGATGTCCGCCTTGGCCGTCCGGCGCATGTGCGCCACGGGCGTCTGCCAGCGGATGATCTCCGGGACCATGTCGGGGATCACGGACGGATTGGCGCGCAGGCGGTCGTACTGCTCGGGGAAGCGGTTGAGCGCCAGCACGCCGCCGCTGATCGAGTTGCGGGTCGTATCGTTGCCGCCGACGATCAGCAGCAGGATGTTGCCCAGGAACTCCATGAACGGCATGTCCTTGGTGGACTCGCCGTGCGCCATCATCGAGATCAGGTCGTGGGTGGGCGGCGCGGCCTTGGCCTTGTTCCACAACTCCATGAAGTACATGCCACAGCCGATCAGTTCGGCGCGCGCCTCCTCCATGGTCATGGTCTCGCTCATGTCCGTGGTGGTGAGGTCCGACCAGTAGATGAGCTTGCGGCGCTCCTCGAAGGGAAAGCCAAACAGGGTCGCCAGCATCTGGCTGGTGAGCTCCACCGCCACGCGGTCGACCCAGTCGAAGGGCTCGCCAATCGGCAACTCGTCGAGGATGCGGCCGGCGCGCTCGCGGATCACCGCCTCGAGTATCTTGAGGTGGTCGTGTGAGACGATGGGGCTGACGGTCTTGCGCTGCGCGTCATGCCGCGGCGGGTCCATGGCGATGAACATCGGCATCTGGAAGTCTTCAGCCTGCTCGTAGATCGAGATGCTTCCTTCTGACGAGAAGACCTCGTGGTTCACCTCAACGTCGACGATGTCGTCGAAACGGGTGACCGACCAGTAGGGGCCGACGCCGACTTCCATGCCGTCTGGGCGGCCGTTGGGACAGTAGTGAACCGGATCCTCTGCGCGCAGCCGCTCGAAGAACGGCCACATGGTGTCGTTCTCGAACCGGGAAGATACGCTGACATCGATCTCTTCGAGCGGCGTGGACCATGCCTCGTCGCGCGCAGCCTGAAGGGCCGTGACAGAGCCGTCGGCCATGAAGGCCTCCCTTTCGTTCGTTGCCGCTCAGGAGACACCCGCCGGCAAGGCGAGGCAAGTGAAAGCCCCGTCATGCTTCGCTGCAGCAACGCTCTTGGCGGCGCGCGTCCTCAACGCATAACCTCTTCCAAAAGAACAGATCGGGAGAGGACGACCATGAGCCATATGACCGCCGTCGACGAGCTGACCGGCCGAAAGTTCTATGTAGATGAGCCGGACGACCTGAAGCCGGGGGAGGAGGTCACCTTCATCCTGAGTCTGCACGGCGGCGGTTCTGTGGGCGCCTGGCAGCGCCTTTATTTTCCGGCGTCCGACTTTTGCGACGCATACCGCCTGGTGATCGCCACGCCATCGGCCGCCACCAAAGAGCCTGCACGCCGATGGGTGGGCGAGGCGGACGACGCTCACCTGCACAACGTCGTAGCTCACATGTTCGAGCGCTACGGATTGAACAGCATCCGCGCCTTCTGGCTGGCCGGCCACTCCCAGGGCGGCATGACCTCGAGCCGGCTGCTACATGAGGATCCGTTCTTCCAGGAGCGGGTGGACGGCTGGCTTAGCCTTTCCGGCGGCCGGATCGGCCCCGCCGAGCGTACGCCGGACGCGGGTCCGCCGCCTGCGCCCGGTCAGCCGCCGATGACGTTCCCCCGCATGCCGCCTGCCGGACCGCCACCCTGTGACCTGTCGTTCATCTTCACCGTGGGTGAATACGAGATCGCGAGCCTGCCCGAGACCTCGCCCTGGGCAGAGAAATACGACGCTGGCCCCAGGGAGCGCCGCGCTGACATCGTCGATACGCAGGCCGGCCAGGTCCACGACACCACCCGTGAGGCCTATTCCACCCGGGAGTGGGGGCTGAAGCCAGGACCGGGGACGGCTCGCGCCTGGGTCTTTCCAGGCGCCAGAGACGGGCGGGTGATCGCGGACGTGGTGCGCCTGGACAAGGGCCACACCGAGGGCCTCGAGCCGCGGGTCACCGAGGAGATCATCCGCCTCATGGTTTCGGCTCCCGGCGGCAAGGCGCGCTCGGTGCGGCGGGCGCAAGCGGCGCTCTGACCGGTCAGGCGGGATTCACTCGGCGGCGTCGTCGTTCGCGGACGTCATCGAAGCGCTCTGCGACGCTTCGCGCCGGGCCCTGGCGAGGATTGCGCCGGCGAGCGCGCGGGCGAGGTCGGCGGCGGCGTAGGGCTTGAGCAGATAGATCGCGCCCGGGAGCGCGATGTCGGGCACCGCCGCGGCCTCGCCGGTGGCGAACACGACCTCCAGCTCTGGCCGCAGTTCGAGCGCCTTCTGCGCCAGGGCGTCGCCGGAGAGGCCAGGCAGGTTCCTGTCGGTGACCATCACGTCGACCTCGGTCTCGACCAGCGCGCGCAGGGCGTTCTCGCCGTCGGGGCATTCGGTCACCGAATGGCCGAGGTCCTCCAGCATGTCGGCCGTGTTGGCGCGGATCAGCGCATCGTCCTCGACAAGCAGGACGCGCAGGCCAGCATCGGACGCGATGCGCTCCGCCACGCCGTGGCCGTCCAGCTCGTGGGGCTCCGTCCCCGCTTGCGTGACCTGCGCGCGATTATGCAACACATGGCGGATCTTTCGGGCGAGCGCCTCGCGCGCATAAGGTTTGGAGAGGAGCTCCACCCCCGGATCGAGCCGTCCGCCGTGGACGATGGCGTTCTCGGTGTAACCCGAGGTGAACAGGACGGCCACGCCGGGGATCAGCTCGCGCGCTCGGGCGGCGAGCTCGGGACTGCGCATCCGGCCGGGCATCACGACGTCGGTGAAGATCAGGTCGATCGGCGCGCCGCTCTCCACCACCGTCAGGGCGCTGGCGGCGTCCTTCGCCTTGAGCACCTGGTAGCCGAGGTCCTGCAGCATGGCGACGGCCGTCTCACAGACCTGCTCGTCATCCTCCACCACCAGGATGACCTCATCGCCGCCCATGGCCGGCCCACTCGCAGCGTCGGGAAGCTCGTCTTCGGGAGCAACGACCCGCGGCAGATAAAGCTTGATCGTCGTGCCCTCGCCAGGCTCGCTGTAGATCTTGGCGTGTCCCTTGGACTGCTTGATCAGGCCGTAGACCATCGAGAGACCCAGGCCCGTCCCGCGTCCTTCGGGCTTGGTGCTGAAGAACGGCTCGAACACGCGATCCATGACCTCGCGCGTCATCCCGCAGCCGGTGTCCGTCACCGCCACCATCACATACTGGCCTGGCGTGACGTCCTCGTGCAGACGGGCGTACTCGTCATCGAGAAAGGCGTTGCCCGCCTCCAGCGTGAGCTTGCCCTCGCCATTCATGGCGTCCCGCGCATTGATGGCGAGGTTCAGGATCGCGTTCTCGAGCTGGCCGGGATCTATCAGGGTGTTCCAGAGGCCGCCGCTGACGACCGTCTCCAACTCGACTTCTTCGCCAAGGGTGCGCCTGAGCATGTCGTCCATGCCCTGGAGGAAGCGGGCGAGATTGCACACGCGGGGCTCGAGGGGCTGGCGGCGGCCGAAGGCCAGAAGCTGAGTCGCCAGCTTGGCCCCGCGCGCGACGCCGGCCAGGGCGTTGTGGACCCGCTGCTCGGCGCGCTCGTCGCCCGCCACGTCCTTGGTCAGGAGCTGCAGATTACCGCTGACCACCTGCAGCAGGTTATTGAAGTCGTGCGCGACACCCCCGGTGAGCTGGCCGAGGGCCTCCATCTTCTGCGCCCGCTGGAGCGCGGCCTGGGTCTCGCGCAGCCGAATCTGGGCGCGCACGCGGGGCGTGACGTCCCGTGAGTACTGATAGGCGCCGATGATCAGTCCGTGCCGGCGCAGAGGGGACATCTTCACATCGAAGAACGACCCTGACGGATCGCCCTCACCGGATCTCGGAATCTCGATCACCTCTCCGGCCAGGGCTCGCCGCCAGAGGGCCACGGCCGCGTCCCGCGCCGCCGGCATGTGCGCAAGGGCGTCCTCGATGCTGACGCCGACCTGAAACCGCACCTTGAACAGCCGCTCGCAGATCCGGGCATAGGCCTCGTTCATCGCGATCAGGCGCAAATCCTTGTCGACCGCCGCGACCGGGTCGTCGGAGCCCTCGAACATGTCCGCCCAGAGCTGCCGCTCCGCCACGGCCTCCGCCACCCGGCGCTCGAGAGACTCGTTCATCTGGCGCAGGTCTTCGTCGATCCGGCGCTCGGCGGTGATTTCGCGCGCGGCGCCGACGATGCGAAGACCGCCGTCGGTCCCGGCCAGGCAGCGCCCCTCCAGCAGAACCCAGGTGACCCGCCGGCGCTCCCGGTCCAGCAGGCGACACGAGATCGAGAGCCGTCCGCCGTCGCCGGTCTGCGCCGCCTCCGCAAAGGCCCTGGAGACGGGCTCGCGGTCGTCCGGGTGCAGGGAGGGCAGGAAATCGCCACTCAAGGTCGGGCGGATCTCCGGCTCGACCTCGGCCATCTCGCTGATACGGTCGTCCAGCGTCAGGCGATCGGTGGAGAGGTCGTACTCCCACACGCCGATAGCCGCGGCTTCGAGGGCGATCCGCATCCGGAATTCCGCATCGCCGCGCGCGGACCTGGCGCCGGCGGGTTGGCTACGGGAGCGAGACTGGCTTCCGGCGGACTTACGCGCGAGCGCGTCCGCGGTTCGGTTCGGCATTCGGGCGTTCCTTGGCCGGCGAAAATAAACGCGCACGACGGGGCGTCCAGCCAGTTTCGCGGGCGGATTCCGGACGATAATGAACGGCGGCATTGGTTTGGGGCACAGATGTCACGCCTCAACTGACATAGGAGCAGACGCGTCATGTTCTCGCACATCATGATTGGGACCAACGACCTGGACCGGGCGAAAGGCTTCTATGACGCCCTGCTGGGGACGCTCGGCGTGCGGCCGGCCATGCGCGACGGCGACCGAATCTTCTATATGACCCCGACGGGCGTCTTCTCCGTCACCAAGCCAATCAACGGCGAACCGGCCTGCGCAGCCAACGGCGGCACGATCGGTTTCGCCTGCAGTTCGCCAGAGCAGGCAGACGCCTGGCACGCCACCGGCGTCTCCAACGGTGGGGCGACCTGCGAAGAACCGCCCGGCGTGCGTGAGGGGAGCACCGGAAAGCTCTACCTGGCATATCTGCGCGACCCTGACGGGAACAAGCTCTGCGCGCTTCACCGGATGGGGTGATCTCCGCCACAGTGGGTGCAAAAAGATCAGCGCCGCCGGCTCAGTCGGCGGCGCTTGACGTTTTGATGGGTCGTTTCGCCCAGTCTGGCGCGGGATGTTCGAAATAGAACACTTAGAAGTCGGAGTTCCAAGGATCGATACGAAGTCAAAATTGACGCGTTACGACATGAAAAGTCACATTCAGTACAAAGATGGGCGCGTATTTGGTAGAAATCAGACACATCTGAACTGACGCTTCGCAGCGACGTTTCTGCCCGCGTTAAGCCGGAAATTGAAATCCGGCGCATAGAGCGGAACGAGGCGTCGACCCCGTCTCGTCCGATCGCCATTAAAAATGTGGAGTGGGACCATGACGAAGACCGGCGCGTGCGCGACTGGGGCGTTGGTGTTGGCATTGGCTGTAGGATCCGCCCACGCGGCGACGAACCTAGTGGCCGACGGCGACTTCACCTCTCCATCGGGAGGGGGCGCATTCCACCCCTATTTTGCGGGATCGAGTTTCGGTCCCTGGAACGTCGTCAGTGGCAGCGTCGACTTGGTCGGCGGCTATTGGCAGGCTCCGACGCCCGGCGCGGGGAGCGTCGACGTGAACGGCAATGCGGACGGCTCTTTCGACCAGTCGATCGCCACGGGCGCAGGAACCTACACGCTCACGTTTGACCTGTCGGGCAATCCGGTCGGAAGACCCATGACCAAGTCGCTCGAGGTCTCGGTAGGCAGTGTCACCAAGACCTTCACCTACACGATCGGCGCGAACAGCCGCACCAACATGATGTACACGCCTGAGAGCCTGACATTCACGACAACAGGCCCCACCACCCTGACCTTCACCAGCCTTGACCAGCAACGCTCGCCGTTTGGTCCGGTTGTCGGAGACGTCAGCATCACCGCGGTTCCTGAGCCGGCCTCTTGGGCCCTGATGCTGCTGGGCGTCGGCGCCATGGGCGGCGCGCTTCGTTCGCGTCGCTCGCGCGTGGCCGGCCTCGCCGGAGTCTGATCTTCCGGCCGTGATCCACGGCTCGGATTTACCGCCCAAGGGAGCGCGGAAGACGGCCTCGCCGGCGACAGCCGGCGGGGCTGGATCTTTATGGCAGCGTCATTCGATGAGTTGGCGCGGCAAGTGTAATTGGAACGGGTCATTATTCCTGGATGGCGCGACGCAAAGCTTGGATGGCGTGACGCAAAGCTTGACGATTAAAGACGCGAAATCGCCGTTTTCTGTACGAATTGGACGTAGCTTTTGGTACCAAACGGACGCATTTGAACTGGCGCATCGCCATCGCGTTGCAGCCGACGTCAAGCCGGAATTGACCGGCGCTTGAGCGCGGAGCGAGACGTCGACCCCGTCTCCCTCCGATGGCCATAAAAAATATGGAGCGGGACCATGAAGAAGACCGCCGCGTTCGCGTCTGGCGCTTTGGCGCTGGCGCTGACTGCAGGAACCGCGCACGCGGTGACAAATCTAGTGGTCGACGGCGACTTCACCTCTCCATCTGGAGGAACCCGCTTCGTCACCTACCATGCCGGGTCGATTTTCGGACCCTGGAACGTCATCAGCGGCAGTATCGATTTGATTGGCGGTTACTGGCAGCCTCCGGCGCCGGACACGGGCAGCGTTGACGTCAATGGCACCACGGACGGGTCATTCGGCCAGTCGATCTCCACCGGCAAAGGCACGTACACGCTCACCTTTGACCTGTCCGGTAACCCGGTGGGCTCCCCACTGACAAAGGTGCTTCAGGTCTCGGTGGGAAACGTCACCAAGGTCTTCACCTACACGATCGGAAAGAACAGCCTTACCGACATGATGTGGGCTCCTGAGAGCCTGACGTTCACGACGACAGGTCCGACCACCCTGACCTTCACCAGCCTCGACCAGCTCCACACGTGGTATGGTCCGGCGGTGGGAAACGTAAGCATTACCGCAGTTCCCGAGCCGGCCTCCTGGGCCCTGATGGTGCTGGGCGTCGGCATCATGGGCGGCGCGCTTCGTTCGCGCCGCTGGCGTGAGGCCGGCCTGACCAGGGCGTAACCCAGGAGGGCGTTATCGGCGGAGGCGCATAACCTCCGTCGCGCCTTGCACTGGGACCTCGCCAAGGTCTAGCCTCCTCTGTGCGGAGGCAAACATGTTCAGGAAACTCCTTGCCGAGTTCATCGGAACTGCGTGGCTGGTGTTGGGGGGATGTGGGGCGGCCGTACTGGACGCCGCGTTCCCCCAATTGGGCATAGGCTTCGCCGGCGTAGCCCTGGCGTTCGGCCTGACCGTCCTCACCATGGCCTTCGCTTTGGGCCATGTTTCCGGCGCCCATTTCAATCCGGCCGTCTCAGTCGGCCTTTGGGCGGGCGGGCGGTTCAGGGCCGCCGAACTGCCAGGTTATATCATCGCCCAGGTTCTGGGCGGGATCGTCGGGGCGGGCGTTCTCTATCTGATCGCCAGCGGTAAGGCCGACTTCAGCCTCGCCGGCGGCTTCGCCAGCAACGGCTATGGTGAACATTCGCCAGGCGGCTACTCCCTGGGCGCGGCCCTCGTCTGCGAGATCGCCATGACCTTCGGCTTCATCTTCGTCATCATGGGCGCGACCCACGGCAATGCGCCCCGGGGCTTCGCGCCCGTGGCGATCGGCCTTTGCCTGACCCTGATCCACCTGATCAGCATCCCGGTGACCAACACCTCGGTGAACCCGGCCCGCAGCACGGGGCCGGCGCTCTTCGCCGGGGGGTGGGCCTTGGGACAGCTCTGGCTGTTCTGGGTCGCACCGCTGGTCGGCGGCGCCCTGGGCGGCTTCGTCTATCGCTGGGTGAGCCCCTTCAGCCCCACGGCGGTCGAGGTGTCGGGAGACCAGTAGGCAGGGGACCTGGCGGACTGCCTCGGCGAGCCGGTCTCGCGACGAAATCGGCGTTTGCTATAGTCCCGGGCCGGCCGTGGTGTCGGAACCCACTGAGGAAACGTCATGACTGTCGATGTGAAGTACCGCGCCCACGCCGTGGCGACGGGTGGCCGTGATGGCAGCGCGCAGACCACGGACGGCTCG
>DASXGR010000247.1:0-12217 GCA_036488935.1 Caulobacteraceae bacterium
CGTGCTTTTATTTGACCTCGCCGCCTCAGCCTTCTTTGGTTCGGTAGTCTCCGAACGTGGTGTCGCGGGCGTTCAGGGCGGCTTTCACGCCCTCGCGCATCTGCGCCATGTAGGCGCGTGAGGCGGGCGTATGCCATCCCAAGGCGTGCAGGTCGGTCCCTGCGCGCAGGCCGGCTCTGAGCCCCATGGCTTCCATCTGGCGATGGACCAGGCGCTTGTTGAGCTGCGCGAGTTCGGGGTCGACCTTGGCGATGCGTTCGGCCATGGCCAGGGTCTCGGCCTCCAGTTTCTCCGGCGGGAAGGCGCGGTTGGCGAAGCCGAGGCGCGCGGCCTCGGTCCCGCTGATGGCGTCTCCCGTCAGCATCAGTTCCATGGCGGCCCGCATTCCCAGGATCCAGGCGTGGAACTGGTTGTCGGGCGGCGACATGGTGCGCACGGCCGGATAGCCGATCTGGGCGTCCTCGGCGCAATAGACGAGGTCACAGGCGAAGGCGAGCTCCGAGCCGCCCGCCAGGCACCAGCCGTGCACCTGGGCAATCACCGGCTTGGCGAGGTCCCAGATACGGAAGCAGCCCTCTACGACATGCCTGGCCCACTGACCCTGCCCGCCGGCCGTGTGGAAGGGAAGTTCGCCCAGCCCGGCGAGGTCATAACCCGAGGAAAAGCACACGCCGGCGCCGCGCAGAATGACGACTCGCACTTCGGGATCCCGGTCGGCCGCCTCAAGCGCGGCGAAGATCTCTCCCCGCAAGGCGTTTGAGAGAGCGTTGCGCTTGGCCGGACGATTGAGCGTCAGACGTCGGATCATCGGCGCCGGGTCGTCCACAAGAAGAATTGGCTCTTCGGTCAAGGTTTCCTCCCTCATCACATGTGCCCGCATGCGCGGAACCGCGTCTGGTTGGGCTCGTTTGCTAGCACGGCTAACAGCATAGGAGTTCAACAATGAGCACGAACCGCGTTGAAGGCGCCGCTCACAAAGCTAGCGGAGCCATAAAGGAAGCTGCGGGTAAGGTCACGGGAAACACCAATCTCGAGGCTAAGGGCGCTGCGGAGAAGGCAGCCGGGGATGTTCAGAACAAAGTGGGGAAGGCTCAGGACAAAGTCGGAAGCGCGATTAAGAAATAACTGTCCGATATTCTGAGCCCTTGAACGGGACTGGGCGCCGCTTGGGAGCGGCGCCCTTTTTCGTGTGCGCACGGAGAAGGCGCCGGTTTCTTCCCCGACGCTGGAAGCGGCAATGGGCGCGGGCGGATTTTGCAACAGTCGGCAAGGAAATTCCCTCCGCGTCGCTTTTAGGAAGACATTCCGTCGCCGGAGGTCCTACCTCCTGGGTCCTGATCGACCGACTGGCGCCGCCCCTCGTGGGCGGCGCCCTTTTTTTCGCCCTCAGACGCTGGCCACCCACGCGTCCACCGCGCGCGCCATCACGTCCAGCGGCATGGGCCCGTAGCCGATCACCGCGTCGTGGAAACCCCGGATGTCGAAGCGAGCGCCAAGCCTGGCCTTCGCCGTCTCGCGCAGGCGCAGGAACTGGAGCTGGCCGATCTTGTAGGCGCAGGCCTGGCCCGGCCAAGCGCAATAGCGCTCGACTTCCCGGCGCGCGTCGTTCGGGGTCGAGCCGGCGGTGTCGATCAGATAGGCGATTGCGCGATCGCGGCTCCAGCCCTGGCTGTGCAAGCCCGTGTCGACCACCAGGCGGCAGGCGCGGAACAGCGAGCCCTGCAGCATTCCCAAGCGTCCCAGCGGGTCACCGTCATAGGCGCCCAGCTCGTCGGCGAGCTGCTCGGCGTAGAGCGCCCAGCCTTCCACGTAGGCGTTGAACTCCATCAGCTTGAACAGGTCCGGGATGTCCGGGTTCTCATTGGCCAGGGAGCCCTGGAGGTGATGTCCGGGATCGCCTTCGTGGAAGGCCGTCGTTGCGATGGTCCAGCGCGGCCAGTCCGCCGTGGTGTGCAGGTTGAAGTAGATCGCCGCCGGCCGCGACCCGTCGACCGCGCCCGACTGCTCATAGGCGCCCGGCGCGCCCAACTCGATCGCCGGGGGGACGCGGCGGACCTCCAGGGGCGTGCGCGGAAGGTGGGAGAAGGCGCGGGGAAGGCGCTTCTGCATGTCGTCCAGCTTGGCGCGGACGAAGGCAAGCACCTGCGCGCGTCCAGCATCATTGTCGGGAAAGAGCTGCGCCGGGTCTTTCGACAAGCGCGCCATCCCTTCGCCGACACCCACGCCGCCCAGGCCGTGCGCGGACAGGATCTGTCTGGCGCGGTCCGAGACTCGCGAAGCCTCCTCGATGCCCAGTTGATGGACGGCGTCCGGTGTGAGGCTGGTTGTGGTGTGAAACTTCAGGCAGGCCTCGTAATAGGCGCCGCCGTCGGGGAGCGCCCCGACGCCCGCCGCCTGCCGCGCGCCTGGGCGCAGTCCCTGCAGCAGCGCGACCTGCCGGGCCGCCGCCGCGGCGATCGGGCCGTCGACCAGTTGTTGCGCTTTCAGCTCCCAGTCGCCGGCGATTCCTTTGTCGCGCGCACGGCGAACAAGCGACGTGACCAGAGACGCGCCCGCCCCATGCTGCGCCGTCTGGAAGCTCTGAAGCTGGCTGATGGTCCGGTCGAGGAGGAAGTCCGGCGGCGCCGCTCCGGCCGCCGCGTCGAGCCGCATCTTCTCCGTCTGCTGGTCCATCGCAGGCCCGAAAGCCGTCAGGCGATCGAGATAGGCCTCGGCGTCGGCGCGTTCGGCGATCAGGTGCTGAGTATCGAGGAAGTCCGGCAGGACCTGATAGGCGCCCTCGGTCTGGCTGACGACATAGGGGACGGGATAGGTGTCAACGCTCATCGCCCCATACCGGAAACCGGCGAAGGGCCCCACCGCCTGCGCCAGCCACAGCGCCGTGGCGCGGAAGATCTCGTCGCGCGAGCCGGTGGGCGTGCTGGCCCGCTCGAGGGCCGGCGCCAGGTCGACGATCGGCTTGTAGAGTCCGAGCCGATTTGCGGGCGAGCGGTCGTCCAGCTCCCGCTTCAGAAAGGCGCGAGGGCCGGTGTCGAAGCCATACGACGTCGCCGTCTCCGGCGAACGCCGGAGCAGCCCCTCGAGCATGGCGTCGTAGAGGGCGGCCGTCGAAAGGTCGGGCTCGGCCCGCGCGGCCGTTGCGGCCAGGACCGCCGTGCTCGCGGCCAGGAACGTGCGGCGATCCAACGAAGCGCGCGCCGCGCCAGCCCGTGAAACGTCCATCACTACCCTCGCATCGATTCCCGGCGCGCCCGACCTAGTACCGCTGTTCGGCGCCAAGGGGATCGAAAACCAGGCGATTCAGCCTATCCTGAAGCGACAGTACGACGTCGGGGGCGCGCCGTTGATCCGTAAACTGATGAGTTGGACGCTGCTCGCGTCATGGCTGTTGCTGATCTCAGCGTCCGCGGCCGCCGCCAAATGCACGCTCAAATATGAGCCGCTGGCGATCACCCTAGAGGGTTACAAGCCCCTGATCGACGCCACCGCCAACGGGCATAAGGTCCGCTTCGTGCTCGACAGCGGGGCGTCCTCTTCATGGATCACGCCTGGGACCGCCGCGGCATTGGGTCTAAAGCTGCACCCCATGCCTATTGGCCTGCGCGTGGAGCAGGCGGGGAAAGAGGTCGATACCTCAGTGGTCTCAGTCGAGAACCTTGAGGTCGCCGGACAAACCTTCCATCGCGTGGAATTCCTCTCGGGCGGCAATGAAACCGGCGAGGGGACGGCCGGCGTCATCGGTCAGAACTTCCTACACACGAACGACGTGGAATACGATTTCGCCAACGGGACCGTCCGCATTGTGCATCCGGACGGATGCAAGGGCGACCTCGCCTACTGGCCCTCGAAGAACGGCTATTCTGCGATCGATCTCGTGAGCTTCGGGAATGATATCCGAGCAACAACGGCCTACGTCGAAGTGAACGGGCAGCGGTTCAAGGCAGAGTTCGCCACGGGCTCGGGGGTTTCTTTCCTCACTCTCGCGGCCGCTCGGCGGCTGGGCTTCAACCCCGAGGCGCCCGGAGTGGAGAAAGGCAGCTACGGACTCGGGCCGAAGCTGTTCCGCACCTGGATCATGCCTGTCGACAGCTTCAAGATCGGCAGCGAGGAGGTGAAGCGCACGCGGCTGCGGGTCGGCGATACGAGCCTCGGCGATATCGACATGCTGATCGGTCCGGACTTCTTCCTATCGCACCACATATACGTAGCGAACGCGCGTAAGCGGATCATCTTCACCTATAACGGCGGTCCGGTCTTCGATCTGCGAGTTTCAAACGACGCGCCCGCCCCACCACAGACAGCCTCCGCCGCGCCAGCCCAACCCGCGAGCCCAGGCGCCTTCGCGGCGGAGCCCACCGACGCCGACGGCTACGCCCGTCGCGGAGCGGCCTTCACCGAGCGGAAGGACTACGCCCACGCCATCGCCGATTTGACCCGGGCGCATGAACTCGCGCCAAAGTTGGTGAGCTATCTCTACCTTCGCGCGGTGGCCTACAGAGGGAACAGGCAGTTTTTCCTGGCGGCATCCGACCTCGACGCGGCGTTGACGCTTGCGCCCGACGATGTGGACGCGCGCATGGCGCGCGCCTCCTTGCGCCTGATGGGAAACGATCCCGCTGGCGCGATCGTCGACGTTGACGCGGCGGACAAGATACTGTCCCCCCAGGCTGACCAGAGGTTCGAACTGGGGCGCCTCTACGGTCAAGCCCGGGGCTATCCTTCCGCCGTGCGCGAACTCGATCAATGGGTCAAGGCGCACCCCGACGACGCCCGCCTCGCCACGGCTCTCAATGAGCGGTGCTGGATAGGAGCGATGTCCGGCGAGGATCTCAATGCGGCGCTGGCGGCCTGTGACAGCGCCATCAGGCGTTCGCCCAAGACAGGCAACTTCCTCGACAGCCGCGGTCTCGTCCACCTTCGGCGGGGCGAGACCGACAAGGCGCTGACCGACTACAACACCGCCTTGGCTCTCAACCCGAAGATCGCCTGGTCGCTCTACGGCCGGGCGCTGGCCGAACAGCGCAAGGGCATGGCGGACGCCGCCAAGGCCGACACCGCTGCCGCCGTTGCGATCAACCCGAAGATTGCCGATCAGGCCAAGTCACACGGCATCACCAGTTGAGGCGCGGCGCTCGGCGCCGGAAGCTGGCGATGTTAGCACCGCGCCCGACGCAGCGCCTCAATCGCCGACGCCGCTGCGGCGGCCATTTCCGTCTCGATCCGCGCGACTCCCTCGAACGGCCGGTGCGCGCGGGTGAAGACCGAGACGGCGAAGGCGCGGCCGTCGGCGTGGGTGATCACCCCCACTTCATTGCGGACGCGGCCGAGCAGGCTGCCGGTCTTGGCGGCGATCGTTGCTCGGTCGGGCAGGGCGCGGGCGAGGCGGCTGCTCACCTGTTGCGCCATCAGAGCGCGCAGGTCGGCGCAGGCTTGCGGGCTCGCGGCTTCGTTTCTCCAGATCGCCGTCAGCAGGCGGCTCATCTCCCGTGGCGTCGACCTGGTAGTCCGGGCCGGGTCCAGGGCGACGCAACCATCGACCCGCGCTGCGTCAAGGCTTCGCTCGCGAGCTTCGGGGCCAAGGGCGCCTGACTGGGCCGCCAGGAGCTCGATGTAGTCTGCAAAGCCGAGATCGGTCCCGATGCCGTCGATCAGCGTTCGCAGGTCGCTCTCGACGACGGTGGCGTGACAGCCGCAGGCCCGAGCGCGCGCGTTCACGCGGCCTAGTCCCACTTCAGCGATGAGGATGTCGGTGGCCGTGTTGTCGCTGACGCTCATCATCAGCCGGCACAGATCGCGCAGCGAGATCTCGACCGGATCTTCAAAATTCGAGATTCCGGTCTGACCGGCCGTTCGCGCGTCGGCGTCGATCTGCACGCGACGCGCGGGGTCCAGCATCCCCCTGTGCGACTGGTCATAGAACTCGAGCGCGACCAGGATCTTGAACACCGAGGCCAGGACCACGGGTTCGTCGGCGCGGACGCAGATCTCGGCGCCGCCCGTCACCTCGACGGCATGCAGAAAGCCGGTGCAGCCGGCCCTCGCGAAGCCGTCGGCGATCGCCGCCTCGGGCTCCATCACGGGCTCTTACTGCGCCGAGACCGGCGGCGCGCCGGGCATGTAGCGGTCGCGCAGATCCAGGTCGCGGTCGCGCAGGGGTTCGTCGACGCCCTTGACCAGCACTGCCGTAGGCGCGCTGAGCGGTTCGAGCGGATCGCCGCTCCAGACTACGATGTCCGCGTCTTTGCCTGGCTCGATCGAGCCGATGTGGTCGGCCAGGCCGAACACCTTCGCCGGGGTGATGGTGATGGAGGCGAGGGCGGCGGCGTAGGGCAGGCCATGGGCGACGGCCCGGCCGGCGTCGATGCGCGGCGTGCGCGCGCTGGTGAAGAACGAGGGGTTCTCGATCACCACGGTCACGCCCGCCGCCTGCAGGCGGCCCGGATTCTCCAGGGTCGCGCCGATCCGGTCGAAACTGCTCGGGAGGTCCTCGAACCCGTGGACCAGGACCGGGACGCGCGCCGCGGCTATCTGCGGGGCGACCATGTAGCCTTCCTCGGCGCCCTCGAGGATGAGGTTCAACTTCTCGTCCTGCGCCAGGCGAAGGGTCTGCAGGATGTCGGCGGCGCGATGGACCGAGGCGATCAGGGGTTCGCGACCCTCGACCACCGGGATCAGGGCTTCGAGATCCTCGCGGCCCAGACCAAGCTCGCGGCTGTGGCCAAGGTCGTACTGCGCCTTGTTCTTCTCGTAGTCGCGCACGTCCTGGAGGATCGACCGCAGCAGGACGAACTCGGCCGCGCGCGAGCCACCAACGCGCTCGGCGCCTTCCTCGCCCAGGATCAACACCATGCCGGCATGTGGCTTCGCCAGCAGGTCCACGCCCGGTCCCAGATGGATCGCCGTCGCCTGGCCGGCGAAGATCATGCTGGAGGGCCGAGTGGCGTGCGACTGACGGAATTCCGGTGTGAGCACGACGTCGGTGACGCCGCCCAGTCGCGCCGTCGGAATCACCAGCGACCAGGGATTCACTGCGTATTGCGGGTCGAAGGCTGCGCTCAGCCGGTCGCTCGCCGTGCTGGAATCGTCGGTCTCAGGCACGCCCTCGCTGACCTCGCTCACCGAGATGGGCGCGCCGACCGCGACGAGGCCGGGCGTCACCACGCCGCCGTGCGCATCGATCACCCGCGCACCGGCGGGCGGCGTGAGGATTGCGCCGACCTCGGCGACCTTGCCGTCGCGCACCACGACCGTCCCGTGGCCGATCTCACCGGCCGGCCCCATGGTGAGGATGCGGGCGTTGGTGATGGCGATCGTCTCGGCCGCGACCGGCAGGGCCAGGGTCGCAGCGAGCGCGCCGATGACGAGGGAGCGCAGCATCAGCGGGCGCCTCCGATGGTCGCCTGGGCGGCGGGCTGGCCGAGCATGAAGTCGGACTGGTGCTGATGGGCCGGGTCGTGGGCGTCCCACGCGAGATTGCCGTCCACATAGACCCGGTCGGCGATGGAGTAGACGCTGAAAGGATCGCCGCTCCAGATCACCACGTCGGCCATCTTGCCGGGCTCGAGTGAGCCGGTCTGGTGCTCGACGCCCAGAACCTTGGCCGGATTGAGGGTGATCCAGGCGATCGCCTCGGGCCTAGTGATCTGCAGCCCTGCGCGATTGCCCGCCGCCATGGCGAGCGCCGCCTCGACATTGAGGTGCTGGACCAGATTGGCGTCGTCGGAGGAAAGGGTGACGCAGGCGCCCTTGCGCTGGAGGATCGGGGCGTTCTCCTCGATGCCGTCGAAGGACTCCATCTTGAAGCCGAACCACTCGGTCCAGGTGACCGAGCAGATCCCCTCGTGCGCCAGCAGGTCGGCGATCTTGTAGCTCTCAGAGGCGTGGTGGAAGGCGGTGACGTGGAAGCCGAACTCGTGGCTGATGTCGATCATCTGGGCCATCTCGTCGGCGCGGTAGCAGTGGTTCTGGATGCGGATCTCGCCGCGCAGCACGCCGGCGAGGGTGTCGAGCTGCAGGTCTCGCGCAGGCGCCTCAGCCTTCTCGCCGCGGGCGATCCTGGCGCGGTAGTCCTCCCAGCGCTTCTCGTAGTCACGGGCGCGGATCCAGGCCGCCCGATAGCCGGCGACGTTGCCCATGTTGGTGGAGGGCGCGCGGCCCTTCGAGCCGTAGACCCGCTTGGGATTCTCGCCGCAGGCCATCTTCAGGCCGTAGGGCGCACCGGGGAACTTCATCCCCTGGGCGGTGTCCGAGACCACGTTCTTCACCACCACCGAGCGGCCGCCGAACAGGTTAGCGCTGCCCGGCAGGATCTGCAGCGTGGTCACCCCGCCTGCCAGGGCGTGCTCGAAGCCGGGGTCCTGCGGCCATAGCGAGTGCTCCGCCCACACCTGGGCGGTGTTCGGGTCCGTCGCCTCGTTGCCGTCGCTCATCGCCTCCACCTCGGGCGAGGGATAGACGCCCAGGTGCGAGTGCGGATCGATCAGGCCGGGCGTGACGGACCGGCCATGCGCATCGATCACCTGCGCGCCGGCGGGGGGCTGCACATTGGCGCCCACCGACACGATCTTGCCCGCGCTCATCACCACCGTTCCGCGCGGGATCTCCTCGCCGACGGAATTGAGGATATCGGCGTTGATAATCGCCACGGTCGGCGAGGGCGCTGGATGATACGTCGAGGGATAGGGGTCGGGGTTCGCGAAGGGATCGAGACCCGGCGGCAGAGGCTTGCCGGGCGCGTCGCTGTGAGATTGGGCCTGCGCATGAGGTGGCGGCGCAGCGGCGGTGGCGCAGGCGCACAGGCTGGCGGCCAGGCCCACGGCCATGGCGGCGTTCAGGAATCTCGACAACGTCATCCCCTCGCGAGTCCCCCCTGCCGATGTTCAAGCCCTTGTGAAAGCTGGAGTCCACCCCAGGCGTCGCAGGAGGCGCACGGAGCGCCGGCGCGGCGCTCCGGGTTGACCTGGGACTAGCTCACAGCCGCCGCCCCTGCGGCGGCGATGGCCTCGTCCAGCTCCGGCGGACCGCCGGAGACCCCGACCGCTCCGGCGCACTGGCCGTCCACCAGCACAGGCGCTCCTCCAGGCAGCAATAGGACGTCGAGGCCGCCCGGCGCCCCGCCGGCGAACCGTTTGGCGAGAGCGGCTGTGCTGAGCGAGAGCAGGGCGGCGGTGCGCGCTTTGCGGATCGCCAGGTCGACCGAGAAATCGCGCGCGCCGTCGTCGCGCTCGAACCGCACCAGGGCGCCGACGGCGTCGACCACCGCGATGCTCAACGGCGCGCCGCTGTTCCGCGCCGCCGTTCGCACGGCCGCGGCGATCGCCTGGGCGTCCTGAAACTCAAGGAAGGGTCGATTGCGCATGGCGCCTCTCCAGAAGAGTTAAGGCGCCGCAGCGCCAGCCGGCGGCAAATCCGTCCAGCTGACGTCCCTTTCTAGCACAGTTTGCCGGCGGCGTCGCAGGCCCCACCAAGCGCCGGCGCCCCACTTGGTGGCTTGAGTCTCGCGCCAGCGAAGGTGACAGAGGCCTTCCGGGAGCGGTTCGCCGCCGACCTGGCCGTGCGCCCCTCGAGCCTTCGCGCCATGGGCGCCGATGCGACCACCAGTCGGCGCGGCTCGCCGGCGAACTTCCGGACGCCGAACTCCGCGTGATCGAAGACGCCGGCCACATGGTCCGCCACACCGCGCCGGCCGAGGTTGTCGGACGCCGTCACCAGGTTCGCCCAGCGCGCCTTCGCGGTCACTCCGCGCTAGAGCCTGTTCCGTTTGCGCGGAACAGATGCAAACGGTGATTCAGGCTCTACACTTTTGAATCTAGAGCAAATCATCCCCGTTCAAACGGTTCCGTCTGAACGGGGTTTGCTCTGCGCTCGCTTCGGCCGCCCTACGCGTGGAGCGGACCGTCCGCCGTCGGGACCAGGCGGCCGGGATGGGCTCGCCAGTCGCGCAGCAGCTCTTCGAGGTAGGGCAGCACGTCGATGACGAACATGGAGCCCAGGGCGCCCAGGACATAGGCGGGAGCCAAAGGCTCCTTCTTGAGCCGCAGGCGCTTCTGCGGGTCCACGCGCAGGCCGGCAAGCGCCTTCAGCTGCGGCCAGTTCGCGAGGGAGACGAGAACGAGCGCCATCAGCGGGACCATCTCGAGAAAGCTGTGCGCGTGCTGCTCGGCCGGCTTCACTTCCCGCGCTGTCACGGCGTAGCTCACGTCCCACATCGCCGTGGCCTCGTGGAGGAAGAACCCGGCGATCATCACCGAGAGCACCAGCGGATCGATCTCCAGCAGCAAGCCCGCCATGACGGGCACGCCCCCCTCAGCCAGCATGAGCAGATGGATCAGAGTCTCCTTCGCGCCGGCCGTGTCCTGGATGTCGCTCGCTCGATGCTGCCACCAGTCCGCCGCCCCGGCCGCCATCCAGATCGGAAGGATGAAGAATTGGATCGCCTTGCGCGTAAGCTCGCGCGCCTCCGGGCCGAACGCCTCCTCCCCGCGGGGCCCCGTCTGTGGCCCCGCACGGGCCGCTTTGCGTGAGCGATGGCGGGCCAGAAGGCCGGCGCCCAGGGTCAGCGCCGCAGCCGAGACGGTGACCAGGAAAAAGGGCTTCATCGCTGCTCGCCTCAGCCTGCTGCGCTCGCCGCCCGCGGTCCGAACACCATTTCGGCGAACTCGGCGATCTCGCGATTGTAGGCGTCCGCGCGCTCCAAGAAGCCCATGTGTCCTGCGCCTTCCATCTCCACGAAGCGCGCGTGGGGAGCGGCCTTGGTGATGGTCCGGCTGGCGTCGGGCAGGGTCACGATGTCCTTGGAGCCGGCCAGGACGAGCATGGGGACGGTGATCGAGGCGAGCACCTCGGTCGCCCGCCACCGGAACATGGCCAGGTTCCCCTTGGCCTGAACGCCGGGCGAACCCTTGGCGGCCAGCCTGGCGGAGAAGTCCACCTGGCCGCGCGTAGCGTATCGGCCAAACCCGGTCAGCCGCATGGCCAGCTGGTTCGATCCGCTCAGATAGCCCTGCCAGCTCGACAGCCAGGCGAGCGGCCACAGTGCGATCGTCAGCCAGAGCAGAGGCTCGATCAGTGGCCAGCGCAACGCCTGCCATAGGCCGCTCAGCCACATGGTGCGGATCGGATTCTCATGGGTGGTGTCGATCAGCACGACGCCGGCCACGCGCCGCCTCAGCGCGTCCGGGCAGGCGCGCCAGAAGGTCTGGGTGGTCATCCCGCCGATGCTGTGGCCAACCAGGATCAGCGGCCCCGGCCCGGCCCACTCGACCACCGTGCCCAGGGCCTCCGCGAAGCGATCGATGGTGAACTTGCCGTCGCGCGGCGGCTTTGACAGTCCAAGCCCGGGCAGGTCCCATGTGACCAGGCGGAAGCGTTCGCCCAGGATCTTCTTCGCATACCACCAGGCAGTGGAGTTCAGGCCCCAGCCGTGGGTCAGCACCAGGGTCGGGGACTGAGGCGAACCGAAGCTCTCGACCCGCAGCGACGAGCCGTCCGGCGCCTGCACCACATCGCCGTCCGCCCGCTGTTCGCAGGGTTCGTCCTTGCCGGCCGCCATGAACATCAGCACGACAAAGCGGCCCAGGAAGCTCCAGGCCACCAAACCGATCCCCACGTAGAGCCACCAGGCGGGGCCGCGCAGGTGATGCGCCACGCCATTCGCGTCGATCGCCGTGCACCCGCGGCCCCAGCTCCACAGCAGATAGATCGCCACGGCCAGTAGGGCCCAGGATATCAGGCCGAGGACGAGCCGCGGGATGATCACCACCGGCATGAGTGCGTCGTCTCCCGACGCGAAGCGCGTCATCCAGCCGAAGACGAAGCGCGGGAAGGTTGTTCCAGAACGTACGAGAACGGCGAGTGCGCTCGCTGGCTGGCGCCTTTCAAGTCAAGCGTCGTTCCTTGGCCTTTCGGCGCTTCCGAACGGGACCGCCTGCTACGCGGCCTATCTCCATCGGGTGACGACGCTCGGTTGGCAGCTGGGATGGATCTAGCGGTTGACGCGAACGAACGGCGGCGAGGCTCAGGGGAGCGCCGGTTTCCACACGTAGCCGTCGCCCGAGACCACGACGTGGCCGACGCCTGGGAAGGGCATGTGGGGGCCGAAAGCCAGCTCGCCGCTGCGGGCCAGTTGGGCCAGCGTCGCCTTGCGGGTCGCCTTTCCCAGCGCCGCGTCGTTGTCGTACCCGATGGTCCAGTCGGGCTTCGCCAGCGAGATGATGGA
>DASXGR010000032.1:0-28995 GCA_036488935.1 Caulobacteraceae bacterium
CCCTGGCGGCCATCGCCGCGATCATCGTCTGGATCGTCCACGTCTATGCGGGGATCTGGATCCACGGCTCGCTGCGGGCGATGACCGACGGCCATGTGACGCCCGGCTGGGCTTGGCGCCATCACCGCAAGTGGCTGCGCCGCCTGGCCGAGACGGGGTCCACCGGGCCGGAGCCCCGCTCGTGAGGGGCCTTCCTTGAGACAGGGCGAGACCTCCCCGACCGGGAAGTGGATTGGCAATCCGCAAGGCGGGGTGACGGCGCCCGAGCCGCTGATCCTGCCGGACCCCCGGACCCGCTTCGCCGCGACGTCGACGCGGCTGCTCGCTCTGTCCGAGGGGCATTCAGCGGCCGGCTGGCTCCGCTTCATGGGCGGCCTGGCGCGCGCCCAGCATGAGGCGGTGGCGGCGCTCGCGCCTCTCGCCGGCCCCACTCCGGCCGGCGTGCGGCAGGCGGTCGAGGCGCGCATGCCGCCGCTCGCCGCCGACGGTCACGATCGGGACCCGCTCTGGCGGGAAGGCCTGGCCGTCCTGCTCGACTATTGCGCCGCCACGCCCCTCGGCGAGGAAAAGCCTGCGCAGGCGCAGGCGGTCATCCAGGACCTGCGTGCGCGCGAAGCGACCGCCGTGGAGAGTCTCGCCGACGCTTTCCTGAGCGGCGCCGTCGCCCCGGCCGACACGGGCGCCGCGCTCTACGTGGCGGCGGCGCTGCAGGTCTACTTCACCTGCCTCGCCGCGATCCTGCCCGTCGCCGACCTGCGCCTCTTGCCCGAGCGGGGCCTTTGCCCGTGTTGCGGCTCGACCTCGGTCTCCGCCGTCGTGACCGCCTCGGGCGCCAACCCGGGAGCCCGCTATCTGCACTGCTCGCTGTGTTCGACCGCGTGGAACCATGTGCGGGCGGTCTGCATCACCTGCGGCAAGTCGGGCGGCGTGTCCCTCATCGGCATCGAAGGCGACACCGGCGTGGTCAAGGCCGAGACCTGCGCCGACTGCCAGAGCTACTCCAAGAACCTGTACGAGGCCAAGGACACCAAGGCCGACCCCGTCGCCGACGACCTGGCCTCCCTCGGCCTGGACATCCTGGTCGCCGAAGCCGGCTGGTCCCGCCACGCCCCCAACCCACTGCTGCTGATGGGTTAGAGCCTGATCCGTTTGCATGGAACAGATGCAAACGGTGAATCAGGCTCTACACTTTTGAATCTAGAGCAAATTATTCCCGCTCAGACGATTCCGTCTGAGCGGGGTTTGCTCTAGGGCGCGCTTTGCCGGCGCCCTCGCCGAGCCCTCCGGCGTGTTGAGGGCGGCGTCTCCGCCGGTTAGGTTCTGGCTGCAGCTCGGGGGACGCGAACATGTTCAGCGTACTGGTCGCTCTCGCCGCCACGCTCCCAAGCCTTGTTTCCGCCCCGCCCGCGCCGGTCGAGCCGCCCAAGGCTATGCCGCCGAACGGCGAGGCGCTCTCCGACTACACGGTGTCCATCTCGCCTTCGGGTCAGGCGCAGGAGTGTCGTCTGCGCGCCTCCAGCGGCTATGCGTCGTTCGACGCCAAGGGCTGTGCAACGATCCGGCAGGCGCGCTTCGCGCCTGCCAAGGACGAGGGCGGCGCCGCAGTGTACGGCTCCCTGGATGTCCAGGTGCAATGGCCGCAAGGCCAGGTCGCCCTGGGCCTGGGCGCGCCCGATGTGGAGTTCAGCCTGTCTCGCATGCCGCCAGGCGCCAGCGGCCGGCCCGTCGCAAACCTGGCGCTCACGGTGGCCCCCACCGGCGCGATCGAGACCTGCGATGTCCTTCGCAGCGCTGGTTCCGCGGACTTCAACGCCTACGCCTGCACTACCGGCGTGAAGGACGCGAAGATCGCGCCGGTCAAGGCGGCCGACGGATCGCCGGCCCGTTCAGTCCAGGCGCTCAATGTCCGTTACGCCGCCTATGCGCAGTTCACATCGGTCCCGGCCGATCTCGTCGCGAAGGTCTATCCCGATCGGGCGCAAAAGCTCGACGACGAGGGCTTCGCCGTCATCCGCTGCAACGCCCTCGCCCAGGGTCGCCTCGACGGCTGCACGGTGGACGAGGAAAGCCCGCCGGGTTTCGGCTTCGGCGACGCCACCCTGCGCCTGGTGAAGGAAGGCAATCTGCGGACCACCGCCGACCAGATCGGCGAGGTCTTCATCGTGATGAAGTACCAGCGCCGATAGGAACAACCCGGCTGGCGCCGTAGCCACGCCTGCCGGACTGACCCGGAGCGCCGGCGCACTGAGGTGTAAATTAACCTGTGGCGCATCCAAGCCTCGGTCCGCCGGCGTCTCGCCGGCCCCTTTCTTCTCTAAATCACCGCTATTCATCGCGGAAACGCGGTCGGCATCACAGTAATGATCGACGAAGTAAGGAAGAGCCGGCGGGACGCCGGCGGACCGGAAGCCCTGCCGCGGGTTAATTCACAGCCCCTCGCCGGCAAACGGTTCGCGAGCCGAGGCGCCCGCCACAGTCACCTGCACCGCCCGCGACTAATGCCTGACGGCCTCGTCCGAGAATTTCGTCGAGGCGATCAAGAATCCCCACATTCGCCGTTCAAGGCCGATCTCGACGCCTCGACTCTGCACCTGCACGTGCGTTCCAGCGTCTCCGACCACGAAGCTCGCCAGTGCGTAGAGGCTTTGAGTGGATAGCGCGTAGGGAAGTCGTCCGTCGTTGATTTCAAGCATGTCTGTGAACGTCTCCGACAGGAGGGTCCAAAAATTCTCATATTGCACTTTCGAGCATGTTGAAATTACGCGCCGGGCCGCGAGAGAAAAAACGAATGCGTCCTGGGGCCATACGTCTTCGAAAGGCATTGCCTATGGTCTCCAACAACATCTGCGGAGATTGGTCCGTTTGTGATTCCTCGAAACTCTCCTCCGCCGAGGAGGCCCTCGCCCTCTGACTCGTAGCAAAGGATTCCGCAAATTGCAACCGCTTTTATGCCCTTAATCATGAAGGAAATATGCCATTTTTCCATACTTCTGGTTGACATGGCAGACCCCGATAGCTAGTTGATGATCTCGCGGTCCTGGGTCGCAGGCCGTGAACCACGCAGTCACCGCCGACCGGAGGGCCAGATGGGCAAGCTCTTCTGTGAGCCGATCGTGTATGGGGACGGCCGCCGATAGCTGCGGAGGATCGGACGCGGGCGTTGCCGCCCGTGCTTATTCTGGGAGACGCTTCGGCGTCCGAGTCGAAGAGGAGTCGTAATGGCAAAGGACCAGGATAGTCAGGGCCGTAGCCGCCTGACTCTTGACCTTTCTAAGCGCATGACCGCCGTCCTGAACCAGTATGCCGAGAAGCACGGCGTCTCCAAGGCGGACGCGCTGCGCAATGCGCTTGAGTTGCTGGCGGCGGCTGAGAACGCGGCCGAGGAGGGACTGAAAGTGGGGGCGTGGGGCGTCTCGGATGGGAACCGCATCGAACAGGTGTTCATCGGTTTCCGGCCGTGAGGTGATGCGGCGATTCCCTGATGAACGACGACGTGAAGATCATCAAGGATGAGCTTCTAGATCGGGTCACGGTTCAGGGGATCGCCCACACAAATTTCGCATTCTGGCTGGGCGCAATACTTCTGCTGTCATGGGGCGCAGTGGGCATGTGGGCGGTCATCATGTCGATGCACCGGGGGACGGAGCCCCCCAACTGGGCGGTTGGCATTGAATCTTCCACTGTGACGGCGGCCCTGGCCGTCATTTTCAAGGATCATATTCCCACGCTCAGTCGGGAAACTCGGAGACGCCAGGACAAGCCATAGGCAACCTGAGGATAAGGGACAGGTTTACTTGTCCTTTCGGATCATCAATTGCGATCTCCATCCCGCATCGAGCGCACGAGATCTGCGGCGCCCCCTGCGTGTGGAGACATGCTCCCTGTCAGGGCCTGAAGCTAGGCCTTGGCGTGCGCCGCTCTTGACCGGCGCCGCCCATCGAAGCCTGGGCCTGTCCGGCCCACTCGGGCGTTCCCATCAACAACTTTGGCCCCCGTACCGGGAGAGGACGATGCTCGACGAGGACAGGACACGTGCGGTCTCCCTCCTGAATGCGATCCTCGAGGCCGAACTGGCGGGGGTCGTGCGGTACACGCACTATTCGTTTCTCGTGTATGGCTTCGGGCGAATTCCCATCGTCTCGTGGCTGCGCAGCCAGGCGGCGGAATCGCTGACTCACGCCCAGCAGGCGGGCGAGATGATCGCCACCCTGGGCGCCTATCCCTCGCTCGCCATCGGCGCGCTGTTGGATAACCATCAGACGGACATCGGCGCCATACTGCGCGAGTCCCTCCAGTCCGAACGCAAGGCCCTGGATCTCTACAAGGAACTGCTGGAGTTCTCTGAGGGAAAGTCAGTCATGCTCGAGGAGTATGCGCGGCAGATGGTCTACGCCGAGGAAGTCCACGCGAGCGAAGTCGACAAGATGCTCAGGCGGCCCGGAGACGTAGCCACCTTCGCCGCCTGATCGAAGGCCAACCCTCGACCTAAGCGGCGACTCGTGTCCGGGCGACGGCAGAGAGGATGCCGTCGACGAAGAGGTCCAGCACCGGCGGCGGGAGCTCGTGGCCCACGCCGGGTACGATGATCAGCTCGGCGCCTGGGATGTTCTCGGCGGTGTCGCGGCCGCCCGCCAGCGGGACCAGCGGATCATCCTCGCCGTGGATGACCACGGTCGGCGCAGTGATCGTGCGCAGCTTCGGCCGACGATCGGGCGAGGCCATGACGCCCGCGTACTGCCGTTGGAAGCCGACGGGGTAGTGGCAGCGCTTGAAGTCGCCAAAAGATTGCGCGCGCACCTGCTCCGGGTCCGGCGGATATTTCGCCGACATCACCTTCGCCCCCTCAACGGCGCTCGCGAGAAAGCCCTCCAGGTCCTTGTTCGGATCGGGCGCCGGCGTGTTCAGCCGCGCCATGGCCTCAGGCTTGGCGGGCGGCAGGCCCGGATTGCCGGTCGTCGACATGATCGAGGTGAGGGACAGGGTCTTTTCCGGAAAGTTCGCCGCCACCAGCTGGGCGATCATCCCGCCCATCGATGCGCCGACGATATGCGCGCGCTCGATCTCCAGGGCGTCCAGCAGGCCCGCGGCGTCGGCGGCCATTTCCTCGAGTGTGTAGGCCACCTTTGGCGCCTTGCGTTCGCGTAGCGAGGCGAGGACGGCCGCCATGTCCGGAGGGCCCGCAGAGTCCAGCTTTTCCGAGAGGCCGACGTCACGGTTGTCGTAGGCGATCACCCGGTGACCGGCGGCGACGAGCTTGCTGATAAGGTCGGGAGACCAGCGCGTCATCTGCGCCCCCAGGCCCATGATCAACAGGATCGGCTCGCCATCCTCGGGGCCATGGGCTTCGTAGTAGAGGTCCAGCCCGTTCGCCTTCACGTGCGGCATCCTCGCCTCCGCCATTTGTTTCCGCCGAATGAGACTGGGCTGGGGGGCGACGGTTGTCGAGCATGACCTTGGGGCAGGCCCGCGCCAGTGTATCGCGAAATCTTCATCGCGATGAGGTTCCAGCGCTGGAGGTCGCTGCGGAAAGCTAATCCCCGGCCGTTCTTCCGGGAAGTGTCACGCCTTCCTCCCTCGCTATAACTCGTCTCGCTCTAAAACGATGCCGCCTACCGTGCCGCGAGCCGTTGTAGTTATTTGTAAGTGATAAGAATTTGCGTGGGATCTAAAATCGTACCTGATGGTTCTTTGCTCGATTTCTTGCCGGGTTGCCACGTGGGGCATGATTCCACCAATTGTAGGCATGGGACGGACCACGAGCCTATTGGTGTCGACGGCCGGGGCGGGGCTGTCTCGTCCGCTTGGTGGCGAGGGGGCTGAAAGATCGGGCGTTACGGGTTTAGGGGGCGCAGGTCTCGGCGCTGCAGGGTTGGGGGGCGAAAGCACCGATACAGTTTTTACTAGAGGTTTACAGGCTATGGCGGGCTGTCGCGGTCGGCCAAAAATGTGGAATAGGGTTTTGCAGTCGATTTGCGACAGGCTTTGCAATCCGACTAATAAATCTGCCTCTACAACCCTCCCGTCGCGTGGCCTTCCACGGGGATACGAACTTATCTCGATTCCCCCAACAAACGGACCGTGTCCGCTGTCGACCGGTGTTGCAAATCCATACAATATGGAGCTAGAGACGAATTGACTCCTCGCGATCGACCCGGAATGCGTGGATCCGAGAAAGTTACTCAGGTGAGAACTGTAATAAAAACAACTTCGATTAAGCAAATCGTCATTGATCGTTTGTTTAAGTCGCTTCAATAATTCTCTGATGTTTTTTGGTGGTCCTAAATTTGGGCATGGCCGGGCGTTTGCTGAGGCTGGAATTTCCACTAACGGGTTCTGGGCTGCTTGCGAGTCGCGCGACGGAACGAGGGACGGCTCTGCAGAGCCTGAGAGGCACGAGCCTACTACGGCTGCCATAGCGCACCGGATTGCCAATCCGAAGCTCTGACGCAGGCGATCTCCGACCATCGGTGCTTCAAGCATTCTCCCCCCAACTCGCCTCTTCGTACGCCTTTAACGCGTGCCTGCAGCTCGCGCGGACATCTCGAGCCGCCCGAATGTTCACAGAGGCGTCGTTGCGGAACGGTCCTCACGCCGCGACGGAAACCCCCTTCCGCTTCACCTCCACCCCCGCCACCGAGATCAGCGACTCGACGCAGTCCCTTATCGACTCGTCGAGCGGGCGGAAGGCGACGCCCGTCGCCGCCCGCATGCGGTCGTTGCGCAGGTCGCTCAGCGCCCAGATGGCGCGGAACTCGGCCTCGCGCGCCTTGATCCGGTCGTGCTGCGTGTCCGTCACCGGCGGGGTGTCGTGGTCGAGTTCGGGCAGCAGGCGGGCGATGTCGGCGCAGATGTCTTCGACGTTGCGCTTGTCGGTCGACCAGGCGATGTAGCGCTCGCCGTTCTTCACCTCCGTGCTCTCCAGCAGCCGCACGTGGCAGAGCGCGTCGTCGCGGACATCGACGGTCATCCAGGGGCGATAGACGCCATTCTGCAGGCAGGTCCCCTCCAGCATGCGGCGGATCAGCGACTGCCACGGCCCCATGTCCTTCTGGTGCGCCGAAAGGATCGGCCCGACGTTGTCGCCTGGGCAGACGGTGATCGCGTCCCAGGAGCCGCTTTCTTCGGCGGCCCCCGCGACGGCGCGCTCGGCGACCAGTTTGCCCATGGAATAGCCCTGGCCGCGTTCGGGTGTCCGGCGGGGGTTCAACTCGTCGGGATAGCGGTCTTCATAGAATACCGGGCGGCGCGCCACTTCGTTCAGGTCCATCTCCGAGATCACCGCCGCGACGCTGGAGGTCACCACGACGCGGTTCACGCTGCGTGAGGCGTTGATGCTGGCGATGATGTGGTCGCATGTGCGCCGGACGTAGTCCTGATCAGTGTAGTCGCTCACGTGCGAGATGTGGGCGACGCCGTGGCAGCCCTTGAAGATCTCGTCGAAGCAGCCGGCCTGATCGAGATCGGCGCTGTGCACGGTCAGGCGCCCCGACGCATAGCCCGGCATGGCCCGCAGGAAGCCGCACCGTTCGTCGTCGGCGGCATTACGCACGCACGCCCGCACGCGGTAGCCGCGGTCGAGCAGCGTCTGGACCGTCCAACCGCCAAGAAAGCCGGCCGCGCCGGTCACGGCGACCACGCCGCGCGTTGGGATAGGGGCCATCGGTCGTCTCTCCTCCTGCTGTTTGCGGGTCTGTAGCGCAAAGCCGGGGCAGAGGAGGAGCCTGAACGGCGCCGGGGTCGTGCGTCGCCGCGAGAACGGTGGCGTCAGCTTCGGGTGAAGGCCCTCCAGGCCGCCCTGATCGCGGGTGAGGAGTCCGGCCCGACGGCGCCCTTCGACGGGAGGCGTTTCTGGAGCGGATACGGACCAGGCATGCCCGCTAAAGGCTATCGGCTTTTGCGGGCGTCCGAGCCTGTGAATTAGCCCCGCCCGCCCCCCAAAAATCCGTCATGGCCGGCCTCGTGCCGGCCACCCATCGTCGGATTGGCGCCACGCTTGCAATGACCGCGCCGGGCGGCGCGGTCACGCCCGGTTTCGCGCCACTGACGCGAGGGCGGCTGCGCAACTTCGGCGGATAAGGCGAGAACCCTCCAGTCGCTACGCCCGTCATGGCCGCGCCGCCCGGCGCAGCCACGGCGAGCGCTCGCACAGACGATCGATGAGTCGCCGGCACTGGCGGCCGGCGATGACGGAGTTGGGGGGCTAGGTCAATTCAGAGCCCCTCCCGCCGGCTCCTCCTGGACCGCCGGCATCCGGGGCGGCCCCCCGATAGCAAGAAGAAGCGCCACCTGTAGCCGGGCGTACCGATCAGGGCGGCGGCTAGGTAGGCGACGCGCGCCCCCGATCACGCGAACAGCTGTGTCGACACTCCAAGGGCCGGACCGGCGGCCGCGAGTCTTCGATCGAGCGTATGCATGGTCGCGCCGTGCTCGGACGCGGTCGCGAGGTGCAGGGCGTCGCCTGCGCGAAGCCCGAGCATATGCTGGTCGACGAACCTGGCCGCCGCCCGGAAATGGCTTCCGGTTACTGGCAGGACAGTGAAACTCTCCGAGACCAGTTTGTTGAACATCGCAAGCGCGGCCGCCCGCTGAACGAGGTCGATCTGCGCTGTCCTCAGCTTGATCGCCATGGCGGAAGAGACCTCAGTGATCGTCCAGTCGCTGATCAACAGTTGCGCTGGATCCTGCTCCGCCAGCCAGTCCTGCACCCGAGGTGTCACCGTCTCATTGGAGAGGGCCGCAACGATGAGCGACGTATCCAGATAGAGCATCAGTAGCGATCTTCATCCCTCATGGATCTCACGAGGTCGGCGGCGCTCGCGGTCTCGCGAGGCATGCTCGCCGAAAGGGCCTCGAGCAGAACCTTGTCGACCCGCTTGCGAGGTCTGAAGACTGCCGTGAGCCGCGCCACCGCTTTGCCTCGCCGGGTGATGTCGATCGACTCCCCTGCTTCGACCCGATCGACGAGCTCGCTCAGATGGGCCTTGGCGTCAGCCAGGTTGACTGAGTCCATGTCTCTCTCCTGACCATGTAGATGGTCATTTAAGGTGGCGGGCTTGACGCGTCCAGCAGCGACCCGTCCTTCAGCGCGCTGGATCGGCCCGGCGTGCCGCGTCCTAATGGGTCAAGGGGGCGACGATGGCCCGATCGCGGGTGATCATTCTGAATGGCGTGGGAAGCGTCGGCAAAAGCTCGACGGCGCGGGCGCTTCAGACGCTCACAGCGCAACCTTTTCTGCACATGTCGATGGACGCCTTCATCGACATGTTGCCACCAAGGATGCTCGGCGATCCCGATGGGTTGGTGTTTGAGTCGACCGTGGACGAAGGCGTTACGACCGTCACGATAAGGACGGGTCCGGTCTTCGAGCGTGTCATGAGCGGCATGCGGCGCGCGATTGCGGCGATGGCGGCCCAGGGCGCCAACATCATTGTCGATGACGTGATGCTTGCAACCGAGGCGCAGGAGTACAGGTCCCTCCTGGCTGACTTCGCGCCCAAGTTCGTTGGCCTGTTCGCCCCACTCGATCTGCTCGAGCGACGTGAAAGGGATCGTGGCGATCGAATGCCCGGGCTGGCCCGCTGGCAGTACAAGCGGGTTCATCAGGGCGTCGCCTATGATCTGGAGATCGACACCTCCGCGATCACGCCAATCCAGAGCGCCCAAATCATTCGGGATGCATTCGATCTTTGATTGTCGGCGCAGGCCGGGGACAGAAGCGCGTTTCACGATCTCTCGCCCGTTCACGGGCCGGCCTTGCAGAGGCGCAAATGACTTCGACAGGGGCGCCTGTCACCGTAAGCTCCGCCGACGCCCGCCACCCAAGGTTGGGAGAAAACGATGAACCCGGGTTGGCTCGAGACCAGCTTTGCCGTCGCCGATGTGGCGCGAACGAGCGCGTTTTACGAGGCGCTCGGTCTGCAGGTCGTCGAGACGGCGGACGCGGGGAAGATCCGGACGCTCGAGGCGGGCGATTGCCGGATCGCCCTCTTCCAGGACGTCCTTGATCCGCCCGAGGCGCAACTGATCTTCTGGCAGGGCGACGTCGAGGGCTGCGCGGACAAGCTGATGGAGGCGGGGGCGGAGATCGTTCGGCCGCGCGGGCGACTGGCCGAACACGATCGCGGCGACGGCCTCATCCAGACGCCGGAGGGCGCGGTCGCGATCATGGCCCGCGACCCTGATGGGCAGCTGATCTACCTGGTTCGAGAGCCGGGCGTGACGCGCATCTCGCCGCCGGCGTCGGGGTCGAACCTCGACCGCGGCTTTTGCCAGGTCAGCCTGCCGGTGAAGGATCCCGACCGCACGGCCGCCTTCTACCAGCTGTTGGGATTTCGCCGGCGGGCGAACGGTGACCCGCGCGTGGCGCCGCTGACCAACGGCGAGTGCCGCATATGCCTTTACCAGGGCTACCTTGATCCGGACGAGCTGCAGCTGAACTTCTGGCAGGGCGACGTCGACGCGATGGCGGCTGTGGCGCGGCGCGAGGGCCTGCGCTTCTATCGCGAGCCGGGGCGCGACGACGCGGGCGCGGCGTTCATGCTGACCGACCCGGATGGACGCCCGGTGTTCTTCATTAAAATGGCCAAGTACTCGGCGGCCGACTTCATTTCGGCGACCGGCGAGATGCTGGCCTGAGGGTCGACGCGCGCCGGACCCAAAGAAGCGATCCACGAACCTCACGAACGACACGAACGTTGGGCCGGTTCTCTGCGCCACGTTCCACCTTCGAGTTGTGGCCCATGTGCGAACGCGCATTCGCTTTTCTCTGCGTCTCTGCGGTTAAAATCTTCACGATCTTGCTGGCCGAGGCCTCGCCGCCCCATCACGCGCGTCCCCGCGAAGCCATCGAATGAAGTCGTTCGATACCATGGGGGGCGACCCAGTAGTCGGCTCAGATTTCGACATTGCAAGAAAGCGACGGGTCAGCGCGAGTTCAATATGAAGGCGCCGCGCGCCTTCGAGAGGTCAGACGTCACCCATAAAATCTCTTCTGAATCTGTCTTGACGACTTCCCTCGGCAGGAATTGGATGCCCAAAAAAGGAAACAGGGAGAGGTCGCTGTGTTGCGGACAACTTTCGGCGCGCTCGGACTCGCGGTGTGTCTGGTCGCTTCGGCGCACGCCCAGGATGGGTTTGCGGTGCAAAGTCCGACCGTCCTGGCCCAGCGGCTCTCCTATGCCATGCCCACGCCGTTCCAGTATGATTCAGTCCAGAGGCAGATGACGGCGAGCGAGGCGCGCGCCAAAGGTCTGGCGGATGCTCCAGTTTTGCTGAAAGCGGCCGGGCTTGACTGTCAACTCGCCGACGCCCGGTTCATCGGTGAGACCGGAGGCGCCAGAGGAAAGCCGAAAGAAGACTTCTACGAGGTCGCTTGCACAGGCAACCTGGGCTTCATTATTGCAAAAGCATCCCTGACCGACGTATCGGCGGCCACTTGTCTAGAAATGGCGCGACCGGTTCGCCGCGGCAAACCGAACCCTCTGCAGTGCTCGCTGCCAGGAAACGCCGTTCCTGAAGTCGGGTTACTGCCCTATGTTTCCAAGGTGCGTGCAGATTGCACGCCGGCCGAAGCCCGCTTCGTCGGCCACAGCGCCAGGCAGACGGCTTTCGAAGTCGCCTGCCACGGGGGCGCCGGATACATACTGGTCACCGCTGCGCCGCCAAGGCTTGATGGCCCCATTGATGCGGAGCCATGCCTCGCAATGCCGGCCAAGAGCGTCCTCGAGTGCAAGCTCACAACAAGCAAGGCCGAGGCCGAAGTTATCGACCGGCTTGCGGCGAAGTCCGGCAAGAATTGTGAAATTGAGGCGCGGGCCTATCTTGGCTCTTCAGCTGATGACGGCGCGAACTTTTATGAAGTCGCGTGCTCCGGTGGCAAAGGGTATATTTTCGAGCAGGCCCGCAATGGATCCCTTGCAGAAGTCACAGACTGCGCAAGGGCCGAGCACATCATTCCCGGCGGTTGCCAGTTGACGAGCACGAGCCAGGCCAAAGCGCTGCAGGCGGCCGCCTACAGCAGGATGGCGAAGGCGGCGAATTTCGCCTGCGACGTGTCAGAGTATGCGTATCTTCCTTCCGCCTCTGACGGGAAGGAGGCCGTTGAACTTGCCTGCTCCAATCGCCCCGACGGGGGCATAGGGCTGGTCTCGGCGTCCGGCATGGAGCCGGTTATAGACTGCGCCTACGCCCGGTTTTTTGGTTATCGCTGCATACTTTCAAACGCTTCTGCTGCGAACGTCACCCTCACCGGCGATCTCAAGGCCCTGGGTGAGAAAAACTGCACTGTCGCCGATACTCGCCCAATGGGGATTACGGCGGAACGGCATGGCTTTGCGGAAGTCTCCTGCGCAGGACACCTCAACGGCTACGTCATCGAGTATAACCTTGTGTCCGTGACGCCGGTCTCCGTGCTGTCTTGCGCCGCCGCGACGCGCATAGGGGACGGCTGTCGCCTGCCCGGCAATCGCGACTAGCTGGCCGGACTTTTCCGCCTGAAGGCTTACCACCGCGAGACTGAGGTGGTGGAGGATGGCGGCGGTTTGCTTCTAGCACGGCCGCCCGAGCGCGCACGCGTCGGATGATCGGTTGAGGGATGCGCCAGATACAACGTGGGCGCGGCCAACTCAGGGCCGCGCCCGATGTTTGAAGCCCCAGAGGCTTGTCATCGCCATTTGGGGTCAGCCACCCCGTCAGGCGGGGCGGTTTCAGAGCCCGATCCCTTGCCGGGGAGCGGGGACAAGCGGAAGGTCGTCCCACAGAGGCGGCATGTCAAATCACTTAGAGCGTAACCATATGGAATTGCTAAGCTTATGGCGCGCCGAAAGCTTCGCACTCGCTCCGTGGTCGTGAGTGAAGACGAGGGTGTTCGTAGGTTGTCCGAAGACGCCGCAGGTGTCTCAACCCGGAGGAATTGCAACGGTCGCCTCGTGGCGCGCCGCGATCTCGACGAGCTTGCCCAGGTTCGGTTTGTCCGGGACGATTTCGCAGTCGAAGTCGGTGAACATCTTCGCGGCGCCTCCGCGGGAGGTGAGCGAGATCATCTCGCCGCCGCCTGGCCCATAGTGGAACCAGTGGGTTGCTCCGGCGGGCACGTGCACGAACGTGCCCGGCTGGGCGAGCGCCTCGCGATCGCCGACGCCGAACGCGACTTCTCCCCGGATGACATAGAAGGCTTCATCCCATGGATGGTGGTGCGGCGGGGCCCCAGTGCCCTCAGGCCCTGCCTGGTGGAAGACCTCGTAGCTGCCAGTCTGGTCGCCCGTGGCCAATACGGTGAGCTGCTCGCCGACCACGTTGAGCTTCCGCGCCGCGCCCTTGTCGATGATGATCGGATCCGGCATCTCTCTCTCCCCAATTAGACAGAACGTCTGTCGATATATAGACAGAGGGACTGTCGAGTGTCAACGTCCAGGCATGGAACCGACGAATATACCTCTGCAGCGGCGGACGTTGGGCGGGCTGCTGCGCCTGGCGGAGGAGACCGCGCGGACACGCGTCTACGCACGGTTGGCCGAGGCGGGTTTTCCCGACATCCGTCCCGCCCACTCCAGCCTGTTCCGCAATATCTTCGCGGGCGGCTCGCGGGTGAGCGAACTGGCCGATCGCGCCCAGATGACCAAACAGAGCATGGCGTACCTCGCCGACAGCCTCGCGGCGGCGGGCTATGTGACGCTGGAGCCTGATCCAACGGATGGTCGCGCAAAGCTGGTTCGCTTGAGCGAAAAAGGGCTGCTGGCGCAGGAAGCGATGGTCCGCCTCAGCGCCGCGATAGAGCGGGAGTTCGGTGAGCTGATCGGCCAGAAAGAAATGGCCGACCTGAGGCGCTCGCTGGAGCGGCTAGCAGACCGCCTCGGCGCCTTACGTCAAAGCCAGATCTGACGCTCGGAAGGCGCGCGAAGCCCTGAGGCGCCGGACGCCGCGAGCAGGCCAAAACGCTTCAGCGCCCAGAAGAACACGAGCAGCCCCAGCACGAACGGCGGCGCCCAGAGCAGGCTTCCCTCCGGTCCGACACCGCCCCCGCTCAGCAAGGAGGCGCCCAACGGATGAGAGTTGAACAGGCGCCCCTGCATCACATGCCCGCTTTGCGGCGTGCCGTAGAGATAGGATTGCGCCCAGTCCCAGGCCGCGTGAAATCCGATCCCGGCCCACAGCGAACCTGTCAGCCGCAAGAGGAAACAGTAAAACAGCGCTCGGACCATGACTCCGGCGACGCCCACGATGGTCTCGCCGGGGTTGCCAAGATGCCCCGCGCCGAAAAACACTGAGACCAGGACGGCGGCAGGCCAGAATCCTATGCTCCGCGTCAGAGTCGCCTGCAGAAAGCCCCGGTACATCACCTCCTCACTTACGCCGACCATGAGGAAAACCAGCAGCCAGACCAGGCCGTATCCAACTATCGGCAGGCTTCCCCGCAGAGCCAGCCCCTCGAAGGCGAGAAAGCGGCCCGCGAGCAGCACGGCGACCACCAGCGACAGGCAAAGCAGGCCGCCGGTCCATCCCATGAGCAGTTTGGCGATCGGGCGATGTCCGTCCAGACCATAGTATGACCACACGGCGCGGCCCTCGATGCGCCCGGTGATCGCCATCGCTCCAACAATAAAGACGAGCTGCACCACTTCGATAAGCAGTGCGTTACCTGGCGAAATATCGGCGACAAACAGCGACGGGTCGTAATGCTTCAGGACGCCGCGGATTAAGTCTAACGGCGCCAGCAGCGCAAAAAAGATCAGCAGGCTCCAGCCGGCCCGGAGTCCCTGGGAGCCGATAAAGACCCAGCGCAACTTGGCAGCCTCTCCGCCCCGGGACTCAGCCGGTGATCGGCCTCGCCAGCAACACCTGTACCACGCCGGCGGGAGCGGAGGCCCGACCCGTTCTACTTCAGGACTGCGCCTTTCAGCTCAGGTTACGTGGCGTGTCGTCCGGCCAGCGACCATCAGGGGCTGGTGACGCCGCCGCGTGCGGAGGGCTGCGCCAACGATGCTCAAGCCAACCAGCAAGACCGCCCAGCTGGCAGGTTCGGGCACGGTGATTTGATAGCCGTAGGCAACCTCGTACACGGGATTGGCGTCGCCGGTGAGCACGGTGATCGTTGAATCTAGTCCTGTGATCGAGAACGGAGCTACGGGAGTCAAGAAAGAACCCCCAAAACCAACAAAGCCACCAATATATCTGTGATTTTTATCGCTCGAAGTCAAATCAGAAGGTCCGACATAACCGATAATTGAAGATACAGAAGAGCTAGGCCCAGTCGAAATGTTAAATTGAGATCCATTCCACTCGTACAATAGAGCGAATGCGACGTCATAGGGGTGATTATCAGAAGTTGCGGGGCCGATGCCGGTTCCTTTCGGAACGTACAATGGAGAGCTATAGCGCAAGTCAATATCAACAGTATCACCCGTCTTGGCATAAAAGGCGCCGCTGCCGGATATCAGAGTTCCCGTGCCTGTTGGCGAGGGTGGAAACATAAAGATATATCCGTAACAGGTCTTGAGGTCATCACCGGTCGAACAGATAAATGTGGATGGATTGTCGCTAATTGTTTCGGTGTAGGTGGCCGCTTCTGCGCCGTCTGCAGTAGCAATGGCCAGGCAAGCCATGGCCAATGTCGTAAGTGACATTGATCTGATTTTAGATTCGAGTGCCATGAGCGTCACTCCATAATATTCGACAAATAGAAAATTCTATTAATCCGGCGACACGCTCGGAGCGGCGGGTCGCCGAGAACAATCAAGAGCGCGCAAGGGGCCGCAATGCCGGCCGCGGCGGCTGAACTGGACGGTATGCGGGCAGGCCCAGCCGCGTATGGCTAAGTACTAAGACGTACGTTGGCGGGTCGCAAGGGAGCCCCGGCAGCTCGCAGGCCTTTTGAGGGGCTCAGGGAGAAAAAATCGAACCCCGCCGCGCTTTCGGCCGCGCCGCCGCTTCCCATCTGGCGACGACAGTTCCTGAACGAAACTCAAGGAGGCTTCCCATGGCCAGGCTCGAGGGCAAGGTCGCGCTCGTCACCGGTGGCACCAGCGGCATCGGCGCGGCGACCGCCAGGCTGTTCCAGGCGGAGGGCGCCACCGTCGTCGTCACCGGCTCCAGCCCGGCGTCCGTTGACCGCGCCCGCACTGAGCTGCCGGGCGTGGAGGCCCTCGTCTCCGACGCCGCGGACGTCTCGGCCGCCAAGAGACTCGTCGACCAGGTGACGGCGCGCCACGACCGCATCGACGTGCTGTTCGTCAACGCCGGCGTTGCGCAGTTCGTCCCGCTCGCAGAGCTCGACGAGGCGGTCTACGACCGCATGTTCGACGTGAACGTGAAGGGCGCCTTCTTCCTCATCAAACACGCAGTCCCGGCGATCCCGCAGGGCGGCGCGATCATCCTCACCGCCTCTGTGGCGGGCGCCGCCGGCGGGCTTCCCGGCGCCACGGTCTACGGCGCGACAAAGGCGGCGCTGCGCTCGTTCGGGCGCACAATCGCCAAGGAGCTGCTGCCCCGCGGGATCCGGGTCAACACGATCAGCCCGGGGCCGATCGAGACGCCGATCATCGACAGGGGCCTGACGCCCGAGCAGGGCCAGAACTTCCGCGAAGGCGTCAGGACGCGCATCCCGATGGGCCGCATCGGCACGGCCGAAGAGGTCGCCAGGGCAGCCCTCTACCTCGCCACAGACGCCACCTTCACCACCGGCGCAGAGCTGTTCGTCGACGGGGGCCTTATCGACCTCTGATTGAATACTGGCCCAGAAACCCGTTGGTCTCTCTTTCAGCTGCGATCGATCCTGGCGGCGAAGCACCCACGCGCCGCGTTGTGGGCGTGCAGATAGCGAGTCTTCGGATTTTCCAGCAAACGCAGCACACAAGCCTCGACTTCGGCGCCGGGAACAACGTCCGCGTCGATCATCATGTCTTCCGCATCGAACGCGCGCAAGGAGATGGCCTTGCGCACGGAAAGTACAGGCGGGATCTCGTCGAAGAAGGTGCGCGGCGCCGTGGCCGATTCGTTGACGAAGATCGCGTGGCGGCCCCGGTAGGGCGAGTCCGCGGGCTGATACTCATGGTTCAACAGCAGCAGGGTGTCGCCGGGAGGGGCGTCTTCGAGCAGCACGCGGCAGGGAAAACCCACGGGCGCGTCCGAGGTCATGCGCACGATATGACGCTGGGCGAGCTCTTCATCGGGCAGGCCGAACAGCGGCAGGAACGGTTCCACAGGAAGGCCGGTGATCGAAAAGGTCATGGCAAAACTCCTGGTGCAGGTTTGTTGGACGTTGGCCCCCTCCCGTCCAGCAGGAGGCCTCCATCTCGTGTCGACCCATCGATTAGCCGCCTCGCCGGGGTCTCGAACTCCGTCTCTTGCGGTCAAATCCGGATTGATACCCCTGCGATCCCTCACACCTCCGGCATGATCCGCTTCATGAACCCGTCGAACAGCGGGACGGTGAACGCCGTGTCCCCGTGCGCGGGGCTGAACAGCATGCCCTTGGCGATGAGGCCGTTGCGGGTCGGCGCGACGGTCGTGACCTTGCGCTCGAGGACCTCGGCGATGTCGCCGGAGCGGTGGGGGCCGGGGCCGAGCTCGGCCATCGCCCGCATGTAGCGTTTCTCCGTCGGCGTGAGCCGGTCGAACCGGACGCGGAAGAAGCTGGCGTCCAGCTCCGCCAGCGCCTGGATCGTCGCCTCGCGCGCGTCGCCGACATCGATCGGCGAGGCGTCCGCCACGTTCCAGCTGTGCTTGCCCCACTCCTGCAGGAAATAGGGAAAGCCGCGGGTCTGTCGCAGGATCTCGGCGACCGCGGCGTCCGTGAAGGCGACGCCCTCCTTTTCGGCCGGGATCGTCAGCGCCTCCCGCGCCCAGGCGTCGTCCAGCCTGTCGATCGGCGCGAACTCGAAGAGACGTTCGGCGTAGCTCTTCGCCCGGCCCATCTGCCCCACCAGCTGCGGCAGTCCCGCGCCCACCATGGTGATCGGAAGCTCGCTTTGGCTGGAGTTGTGCAGGGCGGTGATAAGCGAGGCCAGTTGCGCCTCCGGGACGTACTGCAGCTCGTCGATGAACAGCCCCATGGCCGTGCCGTGATCCGCCGCGGCGGCGCCGACGGCCGCGATCAGGTCGGTCAGGTCGTTGTCGAGCTGGCCGCTGTCGGCCACCCCTTTCTCGGGTTCGAGGTCGAGGCTGAGTTCGATGTCCGCGTAGCTGACCTTCAGCGCCTTGGCGAAGCTCGCCAGGGCGCGAAGGGCTTTCCCCACGCCGCTTTTGACCGCCTCGCCCCGGTTCAGCCTCAGCAGGCTGGCGCGGATCGCCGGCGCCAGCAGAGCCGGCAAAGAGCGGTCCTCCGGCGCCTCGATCCGTACCGTGGCGAAACCCCGGGCCTCGGCGTCGAGGCGAATGCGGTTGAGCAGGACGGTTTTGCCGACGCCCCGCAGGCCATAGAGGATGAAGCTTCGCGCCGGGCGCCCGGCGCGAATGCGGTCCAGCGCGATGGCGGCGCGCTCGATCAGCTCGTCGCGCCCGGCCAGTTCCGGCGGCGGCGTACCGGCGCCCGGGGCGTAGGGATTGAGGCGCGGGTCCAATTTGAGGAAGTTTACCCCAGTTTATGCTGTGGAGATAAACTCCCCTAAGATCGCTATAAACGCAAGCCGACAGGATCAGCCTAGACCGTCGGCCGTTCTTCGAACCCGACGACGCCGACCGCCTCCGCGTCATGGCGTCTGACCGATGTCACCTGGGCGGCCGCAGGCCCCTCCCGGCAAGCCGCCGCGAACTCATCGACCGCGCCCGCCGGCCCGATCGCAAGCAGTTCGACCGATCCGTCGCGCCGGTTGCGGACCCATCCGCGAAGCCCGAGGCTCAGAGCGCGGCCTCGCGCCCACCATCGATAACCGACGCCCTGGACCCTTCCCTCGACGACAAGGCGAATGGCGAGATCGGCCATTCAACCCGCCCCTGCCGCCTCCAGCGCCGCTTCCCTGGCCCACTTGTAGTCGGCCTTGCCGTTGGCGGCCCGGCGCACGGCGTCGACGACTACCAGCCGGCGCGGGATCTTGTAGCCGGAGATCCGTAGACGGACGAAAGTCAGCAGCTCGCTCTCATCGATCTCGCGACCTGGCCTCGGCGAAAGCACGGCGGTAACGCGTTCGCCGAAGCGGTCCGCGACCCGGTAGACTTCGTCCTTCACCGGACAGGCGTCTGCATCGACATAGATGACTGTCATGACTGACGTCTTCACCCTTGCGCAGCGACCCTTCGCGCTTCGGCCCTGAAGTCGTACGGGACTTCATCGGCGATGTCCGGCCAGAGCCCTGTTTTCAGCCAGAAATCGACCAGGCCGAGCTTGTTGCAGAGGCGCACGTATCTTGGATCTGTCGCGAGGAGGGAACGCGCCCAGGCGAGAAAGAGGACGCCGCCGCCGTACGCCCTGGCGGGTGTGCCGCCACCATTTTCGAAGATGTGGTCATAGCTGGCGCGCTCGATGAAAGCGAAGGCCTCGTCGATCGAGGCGACGAGAGCAAACGGGATCACCAGGTCGAGTGGCGCGGACCCGGTTCGGGCGAGCTCATCTTCGAGCATTTGCCTCAGACGGCCTGAGTATGCGGGATCGTCGGCGCGAACGGCGATTCCGAGGGCGCGCACTGCGCGCACCGAGGCGCTGGCGAAGTGCCCCTGCTTCCAGGCAAAGGCCTCGGCGTCCGCAAACGCGGGCCAGTCGTTCTTGTAGGCCAGCAGACCCATCAACGCCCTGGACCAGCCGGGGGAGGCGGGCCATTTCGCGCGGCCCGCCAGGTAGAGCCTTCGCGTCTCTTCCTCGTCGAAAGCAAACGTGGCGTCTGCAAAGAGGCGGGCGCTGGAGCTCTCCAGCGGATCGAGCTCCGACGCCTTCCTGGCGGCTTCCGCCGCTTCGCGCATTCGGCCGGTTTGGATGGCGAGCTCGGCGACTGCGGTCAGCGTATCGGGGTGGTTCGGCGCGACCTTCAAGCACTTGCGCACGATAGCCTGGCGCGCCCAGTAAGCGCCTTCAGGCTCGAGCACCAACCGCGCGACATATGCGGTGGCGTTCCCGGGGTTGAGCCTGATGGCCTCGTCGGCGGCCGCCAGGGCGTCGGCGCGACGGCGCCGGAATGGCTCGCCCGGGTCACCCTGCCGGGCCGCCGCGGCGAGCGACAACGCGAGCATCGCCCAGCCGTCTGCAAAACCCGCGGCTTTGGTCGTGACTTCCTGAAACCTGCCAATGACGATGTCCAGGCCGTCCTCCACGGGCCAAGTCGCCAACCCTTCTTTTGCGCGGAGGTAGAGTTCGTAGACCGACGGATCGATTGGGCTGGCGGCTTCGCCAGTCGCAAGGGCCGCCTTCAGAGATTCTGCGACGGCGGCTGCGATCTCATCCTGCAACAAGAGCACGTCCGTCATCTCTCGATCGAAGCGATCCGACCAGATCGTCGTTTCGCTGTCGCAGTCCACGAGCTGCGCGACGACTCGCACCCTGGATCCGGACCGCCTGACGGACCCGTCAAGCAGGTGAGTGACCTTGAGCTCCTCTCTCACCCGCCTCACCGCCTTGTCGGGCCCGCGGAACTGGAAGCTGGATGAGCGAGCGATGACCCGCAGATCAGCGCTCCGCGCCACGGTGTCGAGGATCTCCTCGGAAACCCCGTCGGAGAAATAGGCCATTTCCGGGTCGCCGGAGAGGTTGTCGAAAGCCAGCACGGCAAGCAGCGGTTCGGCGCGCAGTTCAGCCGCCTCTTCGATCTGCCCGTCTGTGTCGAGCCGGTAGCCGACACGGGTGACGGTGTTGACCTGGAAGCCGCCATGGGTTTCGGCGACGCGCCGGACCGCGCTGATACAGCGGTTGATGGCGTCCTCGGAGACGATGCGGCCGCCCCAGCAGCGTGCGATCAGTTCGTCGCGCGAAACGACCTTTCCGCGGCGCCGCGCGAGCGTGACCAACACCTGCATGACCCGCGGCTCGAGCTTCTCCGACCGCCCGGCGACGACGAGCTCGCGCGTCGGCGGACGCACCTCGATCTCGCCCAGAACGAAAGTCTCCTCCTGGGCAAGGTCGATAGGGTTCGCCGACGGTTCCACGCTCATCGCGAATATCAGCGCTTCCTGGGGTCCTGTCCCAGCAGGAATAACATAACCCATCGCCGTTTCCGCCGCCGTGGCTGCAGACGCTACGGCGTGTTTGGCGGGGCGCCTCGGCGCTTCATCGTTTCCCCTCGGCGTTTCATCGGCGTTTCCGCAGGTTCTCGTCCTGTCGGGCGGCGCCGTCCTTGGTGTCTCTTCTGCCTAGCGATCCACCCGGATCGCGAAGACCTCGAAGGTCTTCTTGGAACTCCACGAAAAGAGACCCTGTCATGTCCCGATTACTATTTGCCGCCGTGGTCGGCGCTTGCTCGGCCCTCGTTCTGAGCGCCTCGGCCTTCGCCGCCGGTCCCGGGAACGAGGACCTCGCCGTGCGCATCAAGATCACGAACGCCGACCTGCTCTCACCCGCCGGCGCCAGGAGAGTCGCCTTCCGCATCCGCAGGGCCGCCGACCAGGTCTGCGGCGCCGACAAGGACTGGAGGGTTCGC
This sequence comes from Caulobacteraceae bacterium, assembly GCA_036488935.1. Lineage (GTDB taxonomy): Bacteria > Pseudomonadota > Alphaproteobacteria > Caulobacterales > Caulobacteraceae > Acaudatibacter. The sequence continues at coordinate 21,555 of DASXGR010000032.1, forward strand.
CAAAGCGACGCGTTCTGGCGCTGCCGGGAGGTCGCGATAGACCGCGCGACCCGCGATCTGAACGTACTCGCAGCGGCACACGCTCGCTCGCCCCAGGTCCTGGCCCATGCTGGCCCCTGACCACCAGGCGGTGGCGGCCCACTTAAGGCGCGCGCGCAAACGCGTGCGCGCCTCTTTTTATGGACGGCCAAAGTCTGCTTCCCGGACGCGGTGCGGCTTGCGACCCAACAGTCCTTGGCCTCTAAGCGAAGCCGCGATGACGTTCCAAGAGAGGCATACATGCAGTTTGACGACGTGATCCTCGGTCGCCGCAGCATCCGCGGTTACAAGCCCGATCCGGTCCCCCGGGCGCTGATCGAGGAAGTGATCGGCCTGGCGATGCGCGCGCCGTCGTCGATGAACACCCAACCCTGGAATTTCTACATCGTCACCGGTGAACCGCTGAACAGGATCCGCGCCGGGAACACCGAGCGGATGCTCGCGGGGGTGCCGCAATCGCGGGAGTTCCGCACGGGTCAGCCCTTCGCCGGCACGCACCGCGACAGGCAGATCGGCGTCGCCAAGCAGCTGTTCTCCGCCATGGGGATCGCCCGCGAGGACAAGGAAGGGCGCCAGGACTGGGTGCTCCGGGGCTTTCGCCAGTTCGACGCGCCCGTCTGCGTGATCATCACCTACGACCGCGCGCTGGACGGCAGCGATGACACGCCCTTCGACTGCGGCGCCGTGGCGACCGCCCTGGTCAACGCCGCCTGGTCCCGCGGCCTGGGCGCCGTCATCAACAGCCAGGGCATCATGCAGTCGCCGGTCGTGCGCGAGCATGCCGGGATCGCAGACGACCAGGTCATCATGAAGAGCATCGCGCTAGGCTGGCCCGACGAGACCTTCCCGGCCAACGCGGTCGTGTCGCACCGCAAGTCAGTCGCCGAAGCGGCCGTGTTCGTGGGCTTCGACGATCATGCAACCACGAACGTCACGAACAATACGAACACGGAATAACGTTCTTGGCGTAGGACTTGGATTATTTCGCGGCAAAGGCGCATTCCCTATATTCGTTTCGTTCATGTAGTTCCTGAGGTTCATGATTCAAATCTTAGGTCACCACTTCTCATTCCACGGCCGCAGCACCACCTCGAACGCCCAGGTCGACCTGTGTTGCCGGTGGATCTGCAGGTAGAGCTCGGCGATACGGTCGGGGTCCGCCATGTTGTCGTCGACGGCCGTGCCGGCGAGGCGGTGAGCGCGTGTCCCGTCTTCCTGGGTCCAGCCGATCGCCGCGTCGATCGGGATCTGGGCGACGTGGATCCCCTGCGGCCCCAGCTCCCGGGCCAGGCTCTGGGCAAGACCGGACTTGGCGTGACAGGCCATCGCGAAGGCTCCGCTCAGGGGATAGCCCTTCAGCGCGGCGCTGGCGTTGGTGAAGATGATCGTGCCCTTGGCGCCATTGGGGCCGGGCTCGTTTTCGAGCATGCGGCGGGCGGCCTGCTGGGCGATCAGAAAGGCGCTGAACGCCGAATTGCGCAGGGTGTCGAACACCATGGCCGGCTCGACTTCGGTGGCGGCCTTCCGGAATATCCCGGGGACGCGGCCGTCGATGTTGTGGACCACCAGCGTCGGCGAACCGAGGTCCCGCCCGACACTCTCAAACATCGTCTCGACCGCCTCGGCCACGCTGGCGTCGCAGGCGTAGCGGCGGACGCCATGCGAAGCCTCGAGGCGCTCCAGCACCGGCTTGTCCGGGTTCCTCGCCGCGACCGCCACGCGCATCCCGCTCTGTGCGAACAGCGTCGCGCAGCTGGCGCTGATCCCCGGCCCGCCCCCGACGATCAGCGCAACTTCGCCTTGGCTATCCGATGGAGGCATGGCGGCTTCCTCTTCGCGGCAAGTGGATGCGGTATAGTAAGTTCTGTTTTAGCATCTACGAGACGGACGTAAAGGCAGCCGATGGGCGCCAGTGATCGGCCCTCCCTCCCTCCATTCCCGAAACACCCCCGCGGGCGTAAGCCTCGCCTCGAGCCAACAATCACGGGGACGGAAACGACATGACCAGCGCTTTTCGGGACGGCCTGCTGGCCGGCAAGACGGCCTTCGTCGCCGGCGGCACCAGCGGCATCAACCTCGGCATCGCCAAGCGTTTCGGCGAGCTGGGCGCGAGAGTGGCGGTGGTCGGCCGCAATCCGGAAAAGGCCACCAACGCCGCGGCGCAGATCGGCAAGGACGCCCTGGGCCTCTCCGCCGACGTCCGCGACTATGGAGCCATCCGCGGGGCGCTCGAGCACGTCGCCGGCGAGTTCGGCAAGCTGGACATCGTCGTCTCCGGCGCGGCCGGCAACTTCCTGGCGCCGGCCGTCGGGATGTCGGCGAACGCCTTCCGGACGGTCGTGGATATCGACCTCAACGGCACCTTCAACGTCTTCCGCGCCTGCCATGATCTGCTGAACACGCCCGGCGCCTCGCTCATCGCCATCACCGCGCCCCAGGCGGTGAACGCCTCGACCCTGCAGATCCATGCCTGCGCGGCCAAGGCCGGCATCAACCAGGCGATCCGGGTGCTCGCCCTGGAGTGGGGCCCGGACATCCGGGTCAATGGCATCTCGCCTGGCCCCATCGCCGGCACCGAGGGGATGAGCCGCCTGGCTCCCGGCGCGCCGGCCGACGGCGGGCGCCAGGAGCGTATCGCCTTGAAGCGCTGGGGCCAGATCGAGGAGGTCGCAGAATGCGCCGTCTTCCTCTCCAGCCCGTCGGCCTCCTACGTGACCGGAGCCATCCTCGATTGCGACGGCGGCTCTTCGCTCGGCGACGCCACGCTCCGCGCCATGCCGGCGCGGGCCTAGCGAAATCGCTATTCCGGGTAGTAGCGGGTGGCGACGCGGGCGGTCCGCGTGGCGCCGATCTCCTGCATGCCCCTCACGAAAGCCTTGAAGTGCGGCGTCACCCGGTGCGCCTCATAACCGGCCTGGTTGCGGTAGGTCTCGATCAGGATGACCACATTGGGATCGTCCTTGGCCAGCAGCACTTCGAACCCGGTGACGCCCGGCTCCTTCAAGGAGGCCTGACTGTTCGTCTTGCAGATCTGCAGGAAGCGGCTCATCCCCTCTGCGGGAACCTCGAACGTCACCATGTTGACGACTGCCGGCCCCGTTCCCGTGGCGGCCCGGGCCCTGGCCGGGATCAGGCTGGACAGCACCGGAACGGCCGCCGCCCACGCCAGCCCCGCAACCAGGATCCCACGCCGGTCCGATGGCGCCGAGCTATCGGCAGGTTCGGCTGACGTCTCGCGCTGCGCCATGATCCGGGGTCTCCATTCTCGATGCATACACAGTGCTCGATCATAGAGAGCCCGGACCGCCGGCATCCTGCCGGTTCCTTCTCCCTTTTGGGAGCGCGGGCCGAAAACAAGAGACGGTGAAAGATTAACCGCAGAGACGCAGAGACGCAGAGAATATGCGCCGAAGGCACGCTCGAACGAGAACCGCATCCCTAAAGGTGGATTGGGGCGCCGGAGGTCCAGTTCGTGGAGCTGCAATAGGAGATCTGTTGCGCCTTCGGCGCGTCTTCCTCTCTGCGCCTCTGCGCCTCTGCGTCTCTGCGTTTAAACCTTCACAGCCTCTGCAACTGTGGCCGGGTCCCCAAAAGAAGGGAGCCGCCGTCAGTTCATCACCGCCTCGTGGATCGACTGACAGTGACGCACAAGATTGGGGTGGGCGCAGACGAACTGCCGTAGCGGCGTCTCGATATCGTAGAAATAGATGTTGGCGATGAAGCCGTAGATGGCGGCGTCGACACTTGTCGGGTTTCGTCCATGCACGTAGCCGTCGGCCGGGACGAGAGCCGCGAGTGCGCCGAGATCGGCGATCCCGCGGGCATAGGCGTCGCCTGGCGCATAGCGGCCGATGCCCTGAAAATGGTAGCGCTGGAAGTTGAACTCGCGCGCGCGTCCAAGGTCCGCCTCGGTGATTTCCGGGTGTTCGCGCATGAGGGCGGCGCCAAATGCTGGCCAATACGCCTCATCCTTCCAGCGGGAATACGACATGACCCAGTAAAGGTCGTCGAGGAGTCGTGTTATGAGCAGGCTCAGCACTCGCTCCCGCGGACCGAGCGCCGCGTCGATCGCCAACCCGTACTTCCCGATCAGGTGCGCAAGGATGGTTTCACTGTCTCCTATGACCTCGTCTTCGTCGACAACGTAAGGGAGCTGGCCGCGGGGAGCCGAAGAGGCGTCAAGGGTGTGTTCATGGACAAACGGCAGCTCGGCGAGTCGCAGGAAGGCGAAGACCTTCAACCCATAGCCATTGTTGTCGGCCACGCCGAAAAGGGTCGGATACGAATACAGGGTGATCATGCCGTTGATCCCAGGTTCGCGTGAAGCGGATAACTGCCCAAAGGTCATAGGCGCCCAGCGCTGCACTTACGACAGTATCGTACAATCGGACCTCACGCCGAGCGCTTCTTGGAAGGGCTGCCCTTCGCGGCTTGGTCGCTCGCCGCAGCAATGCCTGGCTGAACCATCGGGCGGCTCAAGCGCTTTGGATATGCTCGCTCTGTCGGGCGAAGGAAAATGCACGGCATTCGCGCCGCGACATTATTGAAAGAAACTCCATGAGAAACGTCATCCTGGGCGTCGCCACGACGACGGCGCTGTTGAGCACTTCGTTTGCCGTGGGCGCCGCCAGCGCGGAACCTTCATCACAGCTGATCTTTGGGGTCGACAGGGCCAGCGATGCGCCGTCGCTGGAACGTGTTCAGTTCATCTTCGGCGGACGCAATTACTGCTGGTACGATAGCGGTTGGCAGGGAGCGGGCTTCTATTGGTGCGGCTACGCCAACCGCCGTGGGCTCGGCTGGGGTGGCGGCGATGGCTTTCACGGATGGCACGGCGGTCACGGCGGTGGCGGTGGCGGCGATCGCTACGGCGGCCACGCCTCCCGCGCGGGCGGTGACTACGCCGACGGCGCACGCGGTGACCACGGCGACGGCGCACGCGCCGCTCAGGGTGGCCACGGCGGCGCGTTCCATGCGACCGCAACCCACGAGGGCGGCGCTCACCATGCGACCGCAACCCACGAGGGTGGCGCTCACGGCGCAGCCCACGACCACGCCAATCACGGCGGCGGCGACAGGAACCCCGGCGAGTAGGGGGCCTTCACCTTCGCGAGCCGCCGCTCGCCCCCCGATCATCCTGCCTGTATTGACCGGTTAACCCCGCAGGGGCGCGGTCCTGCTCCGCCCTTATTCAACAGGCGTCAGTAGGGGCGCGGCCCCGGGGGATGGCCAGGCGGGGGGTAGGGCGGCCGGCCGTATCCGTAGGGCCCGTAGTATCCGGGAGGGCCCCAGGGCGGCCCATACCCGGGGCCGCCGTAGTATCCGCGCGGACAAGCGGCCGGTCTTGCGCTGGAGCCGATCGCAGCGCCGGTCGCCGCGCCCGTCAGGCCACCGAACAGCGCCCAGCTCCCCGCCGCCCAGGGACCTGCGATCGCGGCCGCCAGCAACGCGCCGAAGCCGCCCCCGATCAGCGCGCCGGCGGCGGTGTTTCGGGCATGCTGGTTCACGCAATTGTGCATGAACCACTCGGCGTAGCGGATCTGCCAGTCGCGGTAAGCCTGCCGGTAGACCTGATAGTCATAGGCCTGCGCCCCGCCCGGCGGCTGCGCGTAGGGCGGCGGCGCGGATTGAGGCTGCCCGTACCCCTGGGGGCTAGCCGGATACTGGCCCTGCGGCGGGGCCTGAGGCGGCGGAGCCGGGTTCTGTGGCGGCGCACCCTGGGGATATCCGTCGGACGGCGGCGGCGCGGGGCTCTGATCATACCCGTCCGGCGTAGCCTGTGCGTTCGCGGCGACCGGCTCGGCCGCCAGGGCCGCGGCCGAAAGGATGGCCAGGATCGCGGAGACGCGGGCATATCGCCGATCGTTCATCCGTCAGGCCTTTCATTCACGCGCGACAGGTACTTGGCGACACCATACCAAACCCCGCCTGATCCTCTAAACGGCGATCCTTCACCGCCACGCTCGGAGGATGACGGCCTGATTGTCATCCGCTGTTGGAAAACGGTGACAGGAGCACTGTTCACCGACCCGAGTGTCATCAACGTCACCCTTCGATCCTCCGCAGAGGATCTCGAGCGAGAATTCAGGGCTTCAGTGAATTGACGCCGCGGCCACTGCAGTCACATACCAATGTGGGGGAGGGGGAAATCTTCGGCCTCGACGACTTAGCTTGTCAGTTCCCCAGCGGGACTTTCCCGCCGGCCTCGTTTGCTAGGTCTGTGGCAAAATTGAAACTGCGCTGTGAACAAGGCCGCCGCCGCCGCGTTACGCCCCGCTCGGGGGGACGCCATAACACGAGGCCCTTATGCGCAAGATACATGGCGCCGCCAGTCTGCTTCTCGCCATCGTCCTTCCGGTAGGCGCTCTAGCCGCTCAAGCCGCGCCTCCCGCTGCGGCTGCCTCGGCCCCTCCCCCGCCCGCCGCGAGCGCGCCTGCCGATTCGGCAAGCGGATCGATGGCAAGCCAACCGGACGCGACGACCAGCGCCACGGCTCAGGCCGCCGCCGGACAACCCGTGAAGGACAAGACCGGCGCCACCATTGGCCAAATCACTGAAGTAAAACCGAGCCCCAGTGGCGATAAGCAGGTCGCAACAATCAAGATGGACGACAAAAGCTTCTCCGTCGACACCGCGGCGTTGCTCGTCCAGAACGGGTCGGCGACGATCAACGCGAGCAAGTCAGAAATACTGGCCATGCTCAGCCAGTCGGCCCCGTCCAGATAGGCCGCCGATCTTCACCCAGAGACGGCAGGTTGCGTGCTTGACGGGCCCACGGCCTGTGCGGCCCGCTCTGGCAGACCGGCTCCGGGCGCCTACCTGACGCCGTGCAACGGCAGAGAGGCGGCGCATGGTTCGATCGGCATTGGTGGCTGGCGTCAGCGGCATCGTTGGCGCCAGCCTGGCCCGGCGCCTGCTCGGCGAGGGATGGGAGGTCAGCGGCCTCGCCCGGCGGCCGCCGGGCGACATCGAGGGCCTGCGCCCCGTCGCGGCCGACCTGCTCGACCCGGCCGGACTGCAGGCCGCGCTGCGGGACCTGCGCCCCACCCATATGTTCATCACCACCTGGCTGCGCCAGCCGACCGAGTCGGAGAACATCCAGGTCAACGGCGCGATGGTGCGAAACCTGCTTGATGCGGTGCGCCCTGGCGGCGGCGTCAGCCATGTCGCGCTGGTGACCGGCCTCAAGCACTACCTCGGCCCCTTCGAGGCCTACGGAAAGGGCGCCCTGCCGGCGACGCCATTCCGCGAAGAGCAGCCACGGCTGGATGTGGAGAACTTCTACTACGCCCAGGAGGACGAGGTGTTCGCCGCCGCGGCGCGCGACGGCTTCAGCTGGAGCGTGCATCGACCGCACACCATCATCGGCTACGCCATCGGCAATGCGATGAACATGGGCGTC
>DASXGR010000071.1:0-4752 GCA_036488935.1 Caulobacteraceae bacterium
CGCGGAAACCGCGACGGCAATAGCGTCCAGATCGTGGAGGCTGGGTCCCGGATCTGCGCGCTCTGCGAGCGCTCCGTCCGGGATGACGAAAGTTCAAGTGGGCGAGAAAGCTTCACCTACAGCTGGAGACCTTGCCATGACCAATGCGGGATGCTGAGACCGTGCGGCACGTCATCGGCGGTTCGCGGGTAACGCGCCATCGACGTTGTCGTCGCCCATGCGAAGTAGTCATGCAGCGCTTGGCTGAGCGCGACCTCCTCCGCCAATCCAGCGTCGGCAAGTGCTTGATCGAAGCACGCGATTGCACGGCGATCCATTTCGTCGTGCTCCCCGTTGCCGCTGTGCATTCTGACTGCGGTGGTCTCGTCGCCGCCATAGCCCTCGGAGTAAACGGGCGGACCGCCAAGGGCCTCAGCCCAGTAGGCGGCAAGGCGTTCGACATGCTCCGGGTGAAAGCCGTGGCTGAAGGCGTGGCTGACGACCTCGTCGGCCATCACCCGATGATGCCAGGCGGTGGCGAGGCGGCGCAGGCCCTCAAAACCTCCGGCTGCATCGAAGACAGTCTGCATGCCGCCAGAATGACAGGCCTCGCTGCCGGAGCAAGGGAGGAGGCGCGGGGGTTTCGGTGACAGCTCACCAATCGGTCGCCCGCGATCATGCGCTTGACGGCTGGCCCATTTGGTAAGGTGTCACCGAGCGACCATTCGAGACCGAGGTCCGCAGATGATTTAGATGTTGGTTCCCCGGGGTGACATCGTAACGCTGCACGCTTCTTTCGAGGAATTCGACCTCTCTCAGTTCATTACCGGTACTCAGAAACTCTTCACTTGCGAGATGCGCTTCCAGAGAGCGAAGGTCTCGCCAAAGTTCGCTGACCCGTACGACGTTGGGATCAAGGAAATCGGCGGAGAACGAATAAGCGATACAGCCGTCCTTTTCCAGAACTTGCGGGACGTGTCGCTGCAACACCTTGATGAAGTTATCACGATCCGCAGGTGCGACTCGTATATAACCGGCTACAACGATGTTGGCTGAAATTCTACTCGCGTTGTCGCTGCTCGACATGATGCGACAATCTTCTCTTCTGGATAAGCTGGATAATCAGGTTCCGGGTCAGATTTGCGCCTGGCCGGCGTCGACGAACACCTCGCTGCCGGTCATGAGGCTGCTGTCGTCGGACGCCAGGAACAGGGCGACCGCGGCGACCTCGTCCGCCTCGCCCATGCGCCCCAGCGCGGTCTGCGCGATGAGCCCGGCCACCATGGCGTCGCCCATCCCGGTCAGTTCGAGGGCCTTCGTCAGGCCCGGCGTTTCCGTCGGCCCTGGCGAGAGCACGTTTACACGCACGCCGGTGTCCTTCAGGTCCAGCGCCCAGCTGCGCGCGAAATTGCGGATCGCCGCCTTGGACGCGCTATAGACGCTGAACGCCGGCGTCCCCTTCACCCCGGTCGTCGAGCCGGTGAGGATGATCGACCCGCCGGGCCTCATCAGCGGCAAGGCCTTCTGCACGGTGAAGAGCGTGCCCTTCACATTGACGTCGAAGGTCTTGTCGAAGCTTTCCTCAGAGATCTTGCCCAGCGGTTGGAGCTCGCCCAGTCCGGCGTTGGCGAACAGCACATCGATGCGCCCCTTCGCCGAGCGAACCGTGTCGAACAGCCGGTCGAGGTCGCCAAGGTTCGAGACGTCGCCCTGCACGGCCAGCACGTCGCCGCCGATGATGTCGACGGCCTTGTCCAATTCCGATTGCCGCCGGCCAGTGATGACGACCTGCGCGCCTTCGGCGGCGAAGCGCTTTGCGCTCGCCAGGCCAATGCCGCTGTTGGCGCCCGTGATGACGGCGATCTTGCCTTCGAGTCTGCCCATGTCCGTTCCTTTCGCTGGCCCCGAACAGAGGTAGGCAGTTGCTTTTCAGATCGCCAGTACATACCTTTTGGTAAGTGTCAAAATGAGGGAGATAGGCATATGGCTGCCTCGCCTTTCAACTGCGGCCTGGAGGCGGCCCTGGTGGTCGTCGGCGGGAAGTGGAAGCCGCTGATCCTGTTCCATCTCGGCCCTGCCAGACGTCGGTTCGGCGAGCTGCGCCGGCTGGTGTCCGGCGTGAGCGAGAAGATGCTGATCCAGCAGCTGCGCGAGATGCAGGCGGACGGGATCATCGAGCGCGTCGACTTCAAGGAGATCCCGCCGAAGGTCGAATACGCCCTCACCCCGCTCGGAAGCACCTTGGCCCAGGCCCTTCTGCCCCTTTGCGAGTGGGGAAGCGCCCATTCGGCCGCCATCGAAACGATGGCTCGGCGCCGCGCCGCGGCCGAAGGCGCCGAGCGCCAGGAAGTCGCCTGAAGCGCTTCCCACGTTGGTAAGGTGTCACCGAAACGCTCAACTCCCGGTCGCCTCCGGCCTCCGCCAGAGTTCCCCCTGGACGGCCCGACCGCGATCCTGCGGGAGAGGCGGCGGAAGGTTGGCGCAGGCTGCCCGGTTGAGCCGTCGTCTGGCGATCAGGACGGGACAGTGCGCCAGGTGGGCGATGCTCCCGGAGCCGCAACCTCACCCGGCCTGCGGACGCGGCGGGAGCGCCGCTTTTGGGCGGAACCGCCTTGCAAGCCCGACCAGGCACGCGCCCAGGACAAGCATCGCCCAGGTTGAGGGCTCCGGAACGATGGTCTGGGCGAGGCGGCTCAGGCTGAATTGGCCGGAAGAACTCGCATCGTAGTTGCCGAGGATCGGATCGGAGAGGAAGATTTCGTCGGCCCCGAACGAGCCCGAACCCGTGAGGCCCGAGTCCGTGAACGCGCCGTACGGATTCTGCGGCTGGCTGAAGCTGTATGAGAAGTCCAGATCGAAGTCGGCGTCCGTGGCGGCCAGGAAACCGTCCGTCGGGAAGACCTGGATGGATCCGCCGTCTGCGCCCAGGCTGACGTTCGAATAGAAGGCCACGCTTAAGTCGTTATCCGGCGACTGGGGCAGCCCAGGTCCGCTCCACCCGGTGATGAAGGGGGCCGAGTAGCTCGCCTGGGACCACGACATCGAAAAACCGCTGACGTAGAGCGCGCCCGGTTCGCCCGCGATCGTCAAGGAGATCTGGACCGGCTGGCCATCGAACGACGTGCTTAGCGGCTCCGATCCATAAGGAAAAACCCCGCCCGATGAACCCGGCGACACCACGCCCGTGAACGCCATCGAGACTTCCACCGCTTGCGCCGCAGAGGAGCCGAGCGCCAGCGCCGCAACGACGGCGCCAAAGAGTTTCGCACCACCGAAATCGATCTTCATCGGCTGCCTCATCTTGCGTACGGACGCCAGGCGAGCGCGCTGGCGCGTGTCCGCGCCCTGAAGCTGCAAGCGGACTCGAAATCCAACAAAGATCAATGTCCAATGATCGGTGGCGAGGCCGGGCGAGGTCCGCTTCCTCTGAGCTCGCTTGTCCTCTTTTTCTCTTCGATGGGTCAGGCGTTGTCGGAAGAGAAGCGGAAGATCGTCGTCGACATGAAGCTCTCGCCAGGCCGAAGCACCGGCGAGGGGAAGCCAGGCTGGTTGGGTGCGTCGGCGAACTGCTGGGTCTCCAGACAGAACGCGTCGCCCTGCCGATAGGCGCGGCCGGACGGGCCGACCAGGCGCCCGTCGAGGCCGTTGGCGGAATAGAACTGCAGTCCAGGCGCGTCGGTCAGAACGTCGAGGATTCGGCCTGACACGGGATCGTACGCCCTTGCCGCCGGCCGCAACGCCTCGCCCGCTGGCGCGCGCAAAACCCAATTGTGGTCATATCCGCGAGCGAGCAGGAGCTGGGGGTCCGCCGCGCGGATACGTTCGCCAATCGGCGTCGGCCGTGTGAAGTCGAAGGGCGTGCCGCGGATGGCGCGGATCTCGCCGGTGGGAATCTGGGTCGAGTCCGTCGGCGTGAAGCTGTCGGCTTCTATTGTGACGATGTGGTCCAGCGCGTCGCCCGAACCCTCGCCCGCCAGGTTGAAATAGCTGTGGTTGGTCAGATTGACGACGGTCGGCTTGTCCGTCGTCGCAAGGTAATCGATGCGAAGTTCGTTCGCGACGCCGAGGCTGTATCTGACCTCGACGGACAAGGCGCCTGGAAAGCCCTGATCGCCATCAGGACTGAGGTGACGCAGGACGAGCGTCTCACCGTCCTCAGCTGACGCGCGCCAGACTGCCTTGTCGAACCCGCGCGAGCCCCCGTGCAAGGTGTTCGGGCCGGAATTGACGTCCAGGCCATGCTCGATCCCGTCGAGGACGAAGCGCCCGCCCGCGATGCGGTTGGCGTAGCGGCCTGCGATGGCGCCGAAATGCGGACTTCGATGCAGATAGCCGCTGACCGTATCCAGACCCAGCACGACATTGGCGAGCTTGCCGTTCCGGTCAGGGACCTCGAGGCTGGCGATGATAGCGCCCAGATCGAGGATGCGGACCCGCATCCCGTTGGAGTTCGTCATCACGTGGGCGTCCACAGGGGCTCCCTCATCGGTGAGCCCAAAGCGCTCCCTCCGCATGGCCTAAGCGCCTCCCGCGCTCTCCCCGAACCGAGCCTGTCGAATAACTCCACAGCCGCACGCTCGCCCCCCTAAACTCGTCATGGCCGGCCCGTCACCCCCGGCCTTGTGCCGGGGGGCCGGCCACCCATGGATCGGCTGTGCGGGCGCTTGCATTGACCGCGCCGGGCGGCGCGGTCACGGCCCGTCGAACCGCCCGGTCGTTCCACCCGTCTTGGCCGCGCCGCCCGGCGCGACCACCACGAAGTGCTCGCCAGGT
>DASXGR010000105.1:0-3833 GCA_036488935.1 Caulobacteraceae bacterium
CTCTAGCGGAACAGGCCCTTGGCGAGATCTCCGAGGCCTCCGCCGGAGGTGAGCGACTTAAGCACCCCGCCGATGACGCTCTGGACGCCTTCTCCAGCGTTTTCGGAGTGCGCCTGGAGCATAGGCAGCACCTGGGGCAGGAAGGCCTGAATCTGATCCTGGCTGATGCCGGCCTTGGCCGCCACGACCTCCGCCACGCCTTCCATCGAACCACCGTTCGTGAAGTGCTCCAGCACGCCATGCAGGGCGTCCTGCGCCTGATCCTGATTGAGTCCAGCCTGGTTGGCGGCCTGACCCAGCATCCCGCTGGAGGTGACGCCAGCCACGATTTCCCGGATGTCCATTCTGGCCTCCGCGGATGTCGCGACGACGGTCGCTCTCCCGGACGCGAACCGCAAGCCAGGCGGGTCATCACGAAGTCGCGTGCGGAGGCCGGCGCGGGGAGGCCTCAAGCGTCTGCCCGTGCGATCGTTATGATCTCGGGGCTGTCGGGGGTGAATGAGGCACCCTGGAAATCGCCATACCGCTCTTCAACCCGAAGGCCCGATTCCGCCAGAAGCTCGTCGAGGTCGTGCTCATCGAGGAAGCGGAGGGTGCTGTGGCTGACCTGCGGCAGGGCCGGATGAGCTCCCGTGAAGGTATGGGTGAAAGAGACGGTCTCTCCGTCGAACGGGGCCACGACCTTCGTCGTGATCGTGACCACTTCTCCCTCGGGCCCGACGACCGTGACCGCGTTCTCGGGCCGCCAGCTTTCCCAGGCGCGAGCCGCCGGGTTGCGGGTCTCGAAGGCGAAGCTGCCGCCAGGCGACAGAACGCGCCGCACATTGGCGACCAGCGTCTTGAGTTCGGCCTCACCGACGACGGCCTGGAAGGCGTGCCCCGTCATCACGACGAGGTCGAACTCCCGTGCCAGGCGGGTCGAATCCAGATCGCCGAGCACCCATTCGATGTCCGGGCGCCGGCGCGCCCTTTGCAACATGCCGGCGGCCGGGTCGAGGCCACAAAGCCGGCCGCGATGGTCTCTCTGTCGCGCGTCGATGAGCAGCGTGCCCGTGCCGCAGCCAAGATCGAGAACCGAGCCTGCAGCCATGATCCGGGGCAGGTAGAAATCGTAGTCGTCGCGAACGGACCTTGGATGCCAGAGGTCATACAGCGTGGCGAGGTAGGCGTCGGTGAAGAGGCGATCGGCCATCGCTGTTCAGCGTAATGTATAATTGGTCGGCGCGGACGTCTTCACTCGCGTCGTTTGCATATCTCTGAAGCCCCAAACGAGCAGGAAACAACTGGATGCCTTCTGAAGCGCCAGCGACCGCGCTCCGTCATGTCTATTGGATCGGTGGGGGCAGCGGAGCGGGCAAATCCACGATCGCGAGTAGGCTGGGCGCGCAATACGACATGCGCATCTACCGGACGGACGATGTGATGGGGGATCACTGGAACCGCTGCAACCGAAACGAATGCCCGCAGCTCGCAGAATTCGTGCGCATGGATATGGACGAACGTTGGCTCAACCGTTCGCCCGAGGTCATGCTCGAGACGTTTCATTGGTTTCGTGGCGAAGCCTTCAACCTGATCATCGAAGACCTGCTGGCGCTTCCCACCAATCAGCCTGTCCTGGTGGAGGGGTTCAGGCTGTTGCCCGCGCTTGTCGAACCGCTTCTGTACGATCGAAGGCAGGCCGTATGGATCCTCCCTACCCCTGATTTCCGGTTGAGCGCGTTCGAAAGCCGCGGCTCGCTGATGGATATCGCCGGCAAGACCAGCGATCCCCAGCGGGCGTTGGGTAATCTGCTGGGACGGGACGAGATGTTCACGGATCTTCTACGCGGCGAGGCGCAAGCGCGCGAATTGGCGGCGATCACAGTCACGGAAGGGATGACGGCTGAGGAGTCGACACGGCGAATTGCGTCGCAGTTCGGATTGCGGACGACAGGTCGGACGGCCCCTCCGCAAGCCTAGTTACACTTGGTTTGCCCTGGCCCCCTGACGCAGGTCTTGCCGCCGGCCCCTTGGGCGACCCCCATCCCATTCTTGGTCACCGCCTGACCGCCGCGCGAGGTATGTGTCGTGGTCACGCCCCTTGCATTGGTCTGAGCTACCGCCGCGTTGCCGGTCCGCGGATTGTAGGCAGCCGCTCCACCGTACGCGCCGTGGACCGTCGAGACCCCGGATGCGTATGTGTGGCCGGCGACGACGGGGCGAGGCGCAACCGCAGCGCCCGGCGCCGCCACCACTGCGCCTGGCGCAGCCATTGTCGCGGGGTGACCGGCGACATATGTCCCGGCGCCGTTTCCGCAAATCGTCCTTCCGGCCGCGGTCGTGATGCACCCCGCCGCGGCCTGCGAAGATACGGCTACGGCGAGTGTTGCGAGCAAGATCGCCCTCATTTTGCGCACTCCTTGGCCCCGCCGAAGCCAGCAAACCACCCCGCCCGGGGCGAGGACATCGGTCCGAACGAGGGCATCGGCCCCGAAATCTACCGAGGCGTGGAGTCGCTCCTCTCAGCTACGCTTCCAGGTCTGAGCCGCCGCACATCCTTCCGGTCCGCCGGCGTCTGAGCCTGTGAAAAAATATCTGCGCCACTTTGCAAATTAGCGGCCGCAAGAGGTGCAAACGAGTTCCGTGCGCGAGGGGGCCAAAAAACGGCGCTCATGCGAGAAAAAATGCCTCCGCCCCGGAAAGCGAACTTTGCGAAAACAGCTAGCTCGTTGAATTGATTCACAGGCTCTCTCGCCGGCTCTTCTTCTCTTGTACGCCGCATCCGGCCAGGGCCGCGTAGCCGGCACAGTAAAGGGATAGAAAAGAGCCGGCGAGACGCCGGCGGACCAAGAGTGGCCGTGGCCTCACTTCGAGAACAGCATCGCTATGCGAGCCGTAAGGAGCTTCATCAAGAAGCTTGGAGCATAACCTGAGTAAGCCGGCAGGCCATCTGCATTGGCGGGAGATCCAGCTGCGAACTTCGTGCAGATCAGCATTTCGGGTCTCGGGGCGGCGCCATTGATGCGCACGCTGTAGATGTCGACCCAGTGTTTTGCGTCGTCGAAGTCGAGGATCATGACGCTGTTGCAGCACGTCGCAAGCTTCCGGTTCGTGGGCGAACCATCGCGCAGCTTGAGCTTCGTCAACAATGGCTCGCCGCGGACGCAGCGAACGCGGTCCTTCCGGAAAGCGACGAAAGGCGTTCCCCCATCGCCATCACGAAAAGGCGGGGCGCCCGGCATCGCCTCGATCTGCGCCGCGGCCGCCTGGCAATCGTCGCAATAACAGACCGGCGCACCGATTGGCCGTCCAAGGGCTTCAATCTCGACGGCGCCGCAGGCGCAGGACGCTGTCAGGCGAGGGCCATTCATCGGCGGATCCTCACATAGCCTTTGACGAGACTAGACGGTCTAGTATGATCTGGTCAAGCCAAGTTGCGTTCGGCTGGAGACGCATGAAGACCCCGCAATCCGAACCCAGTCTTGGGGCGCGCGCACAGAAATCTGCGGACAAGCGCGCGGCTGTCGTGGAAGCCGCCGCCAAGATCTTCCTCGGGGGCGGCTATCTGGGGGCGAGCATGGACGAGATCGCCGCTTTGGCCGGCGTGTCGAAACAGACGGTCTATTCTTACTTCTCGAACAAAGAGGCCCTGTTCGTCGCCATGGCGTCGGAGCTCACCAACGAGGCGAGCGGACGCGTCCATGACAACGCCGCCGCGTTCGGCGATGGAGACGATCTGGAGTCCTGGCTCGTCGGCTACGCCGTCCGACAGCTCGAGGTCGTCCTGACCCCCAGGATCCTGCAGTTGCGCCGCCTCGTGATCGGGGAGGTCGGACGCTTTCCCGAACTTGGCG
>DASXGR010000235.1:0-21411 GCA_036488935.1 Caulobacteraceae bacterium
GTTGATGGTCCCCCAGCCGGTAACCACGCCGTCGCCCGGGACACGCTGGGTCTCCATGCCAAAATCGTGGCTGCGGTGCTCGACGAACATGTCGAACTCTTCGAAGGAACCCTCATCGAGCAGCAGGTCGATGCGCTCGCGCGCGGTGAGCTTGCCCTTGGCGTGCTGGGAGGCGATGCGCCGGTCGCCGCCGCCGGCGCGCGCCAGGGCGCGGCGCCGCTCGAGCTCCTCGAGGATGTGCTGCATTGCCGGCTCCCTGGCGCCAAAGGCTTTCGCCTAGCCGAAGCCCCGGCGACGGCGCAAGGCGTAGATCCCTGGAGCGCGGACGTCCCCGTCCGCTCTTTCTTTTCGGCAGCGTGTCTTGGGCGGACGAGGACGTCCGCGCTCCGGGCTCAGAGGGCGCGGAACCAGAGCTCCAGCAGACGGGCCTCGGAGGCCATGGCCTCGGCGCGCTCGCGGGCCTCGGCGTCCACGCCCCACTGTTCCTGCTGGAAGATCTCGTCCAGGCGGGCCGCGTCCATCGCGCCAGCCGCATCCAACCGTCCCGCCCGCAATGCCAGGCTTATCACCGAGGACCCGAACAGCCCGGCGCCGAAGGCCAGTCCGGCAAGTTCGAATGGCCCCGCGGTTCGCGCCAACTCCGTGAGGCGCGCCAGCGTCTCCGGCGGCTGATCCTGATGGATGATCCCGGTCGCGCAAACGAAGTCGAGCCCCATCGCGTCCTTCGCCCAGTTCAGCAGCAGTCCCCAGGACCGCTCCTGGCGCTGGACCAGAGCGCGAGGCGAGTCGGCGAAATAGCAGATCAGGTCCGACGCACCGTAGCGCTCCAGCGTCTTCACCTGGACGGCGCGCGCTTCCTCACCCCCATCGAGGACCTGGGAGGCCAGACGCGTCGCAGGCATGTCGGCCGGTTCGATGGAGGGTCCCTGGGCGTCCCATTCGCGGGCGACCAGCTCGGCGAGAGCGAGCGTGGGCAGGGCGAGCACCGCGCCCCTCGCGGTTCGGGCGCGCCGACCGTCGAGAAGGACCGGGAAGGCGCCCCCGGTCTCCTCCCCCGCCTTCGCCTCTTTGTAGAAGCGGCGCGCCTCGATCAGCGGGTCGGGCCCGGGCATCTGGACTCCTTGTGTTTGCGTCGCGCGACGGATGTCGTGACCCACGGCGTGGAAAACGCACGCGAGGCCTCGCTGGCGCGCGAAGTTCTTAAGAGGTGAGAACTTGGCCTACGACAAGGACCTGATGGCCGCCATTGCCACGACCCGGCTTGGCCTTGGCGCCAAGGCGGGCGAGATAGCGGCGGCGCGAAACGACGCGCAAGGCTGGCTGACCGCCCAGATCCGTCCGCAAGGCGCGGACGTCCTCGACTCCCAGATGGACTCCTCGGCGATCCGCTTCGCCCAGTACCGTGAGTTCCAGATGGCGCGGAAGGATGCGCGGGCTGCTGGCGAGCCCGCGCCCGATCCGGTGAAGATGGCGATCCAACTGATCCGCAAGGACGCCGGCCCCGATTTCGCCGGGCGGCTCAACCTGGCGGCAAACACCGACGCCTCGTTCCGTGAGCGCTGGGCGCTGTTCTGGGCCAATCACTTCACTGTTTCGGCAACGAAGGTGGTCACAGCCACGCTGATCGGCCCCTTCGAGCAGGAAGCGATCCGACCTCACGTCTTCGGCCGGTTCGAGGACCTGCTGGTCGCCTCCTCCAGCCATCCGGCGATGCTGCTCTATCTGGACCAGGTCCGTTCGTTCGGCCCTGACAGCAAGGCTGCCCGGATCCTGGAGACGAGCGGCAAGCCCGCCGGACTCAACGAGAACCTCGCCCGCGAAATCATGGAGCTGCACACCGTGGGCGTGCAGGCGGGCTATAGCCAGGCGGACGTCACCGAGTTCGCGCGCGCCATGACCGGCTGGAGCATCGGAGGGCTGAAGGAAGGGGATCGGTCAGGCAAGTTCTACTTCCGAGAGAACGCCCACGAACCGGGCCCGCGGGTCATCATGGGCAAGCGCTATCCCGAGGCCGGCTATGATCAGGCGCGCTGGGTCATGCGCGACCTCGCGGCCAGTCCTTTCACAGCCGACCACCTCGCCACGAAGATCGCCCGCCACTTCGTCGCCGACGATCCATCGCCCGCCCTCGTGGCGCGACTGAAGACCGCCTACCTGCATTCCAACGGCGACCTCGCCGTGGTCGCGCAGACCTTGATCCGCTCGCCGGAGACCTGGTCGACCCAGGCGACCAAGTACAAGAGCCCTTACGAATTCATGGTGTCGTCGTGGCGCGCGGCGGGAACCGGGCCCGGCGAGGTCCAGGACGCCGTGCGCATGATGACCGCCATGGGCCAGAAGCCTCTCTCCGCCCCCTCCCCCAAGGGCTGGCCAGACGAGAGTGCGGCCTGGCTGGACCCGGACGGCCTGGTCAAGCGGATGGCCTGGAGCGAGACGTTCTCCGCCCAGGCCGTGGGCGATCGCGATCCGGCCCAGCTGGCCGACGCCGCGCTGGGCGCACGCCTCACCCCTCTCGCCGGCAAGACCATTGGCCGGGCGGAGACGCGCGCCGAGGGCCTCTCCATTCTTCTCATGAGCCCGGAGTTCCAGCGCCGATGAGCACCTCCTTCACCCGTCGCGCCCTGGTGGGCGGAGCCCTGGGCGTCGGCGTCACCCTGGAATTCGCCGGCTCTCGCGCGTTCGCCGCCGTCGACCGGGAGTTGGCCCGCAAGAAACTGGTCGTGATCGTTTGCCGGGGAGGCCTGGATGGCCTTTCTCTGTCCCCACCGGTGGGCGATGGCGCCTACGCCGTCCTGCGCGGACCGATCGCCATCCCCGGATTCGGCCAGAGCGGGGGCGCCCTCAAACTCGACGAGACCTTTGGCTTGCACCCGGCCATGGTCCAGACCTACGCCCTCGCGCAGAAGGGCCAGGCTCGGATAGTCCCGGCCGTCGCCACGCCGGACCGCGAGCGGTCCCACTTCGAAGCTCAGGACGTACTCGAGAGCGGCGTGAACAAGGTCTACGGCTCCGCCTCGGGCTGGCTGAACAGGGCCCTGCAGGCGATGGGGCCAGCCGGCAAGGGCGCGGGAATCTCCGTTGGGCCGACTGCGCCCCTGATCCTGCGCGGGCTAGTGGAGACCGCCTCCTGGTCGCCCGGTGGTGGGTCCGAGCCGGACCGGCGGTTGCCCGGCGTCCTGCAGGACCTCTATGCCCACGACCCACAGCTGAGCGCGGCGCTGGCCACGGGCCTCTCCACCGAAGCGATGGCGAGGACAGCCCAGGCCCAAGTCGCCAGTGCTTCGGCTCCGACGATGGACGGCCAGGCCATGGCGGGCGGCGCGGCCCTCGCTCCGGTGCTGCGTCAGGGACTGCCCCAGGCGCACAAGCTCGGCGCGACCCTCGCCGCCTTCATGACGGAGGAGAACGGCAAGCAGGTGGCCGCGGTGTCCATCGACAACTTCGACACGCACGCCAACCAGGGCGCGTCCCGGGGCCAACTGGCCACGCGTCTGGCCTATCTCGACGCCTTCATCGGCGGCCTCGCCGACGGCCTGGGTCCAGCCTGGAACGATACGGTGGTGGTGAGCGTCACCGAGTTCGGGCGCACAGCAAGGGTCAACGGCACGAATGGAACCGACCATGGCACCGCCTCCACCGCCCTCCTGATGGGCGGGGCGATCCGCCGGGGCGGCATCGTCGGCGACTGGCCCACGCTGCAGCAGGCGAAGCTGTTCGAGAACCGCGACACCACCCCGACGGTGGACATGCGCGGCCTGCTCAAGGGCGTCCTGGCGGAGCACCTCGGCCTCTCACGCGCGGCTCTCGATGGGTCGGTCTTCCCCGACAGCGCGGGCGTAAACCCGGTGCAAGGGCTGGCCGTCTGACAGCGAACGTCCTGGAGGCCAGACACAGGGGGAACGGGGCTTCAACCAGATGCGATGTAAGCCCCGCGCTCCCTCGTCATATTCTCCCGATAAGCACCAGAATAATCACGATGATCAGGATCAGTCCGAGACCGCCGCTTGGATAGTAGCCCCAGCCGCGACTCCAGCCCCAACTCGGCAGGGCGCCGAGAACGGCAAGGATAAGTATTATGACGAGTATCGTTCCGAGCATGTAGCCCTCCGCCGCAGGCCGTCGCCTGATCTCCGGCGTCGGCCCATTTGACCTGCATTAATGAAGATCAAAGGTTGGGGTTCCTTTCGTGCAGCGCTCCGGACACTTTCCCGTGTCTAGACGACCCGCCCTTTCAGCGTCCCGAGCCATGGGACGAGGTGCTCATTGACCTCGACGGGACGCTCCTGCTGGGTCCAGTGACCGCAGCCCTCCAGTACATGCGCCGCTTCCAGGTTCGGCACGAAGCCTCTCATCAGGGCGATAGGGTCCTCAAACGCGCCGAAGCCGTTGAAGGCGCCGTCACGATTGCCCGCCATGAAGAAGGCTGGCTGGGCGAGCGTGCGCCCCTTGAACTGCTGCAGGTATTGGAAGTCGCGCGTGTGGTTTCGATACCGGCTCAACGGTCCGAAGAAGCCTGAGCCCTCGAATTCCCCGACGTAGTAGTCGATGTCGGACTCGCTCAGCCAAGCGGGAAACGGATCCGGATCGGGTATCCCATCCAGGAGCGCGGCGCTCGCATCCTTGGCAAACGCCGCCTGGATCTTTGCAAGATCCACGTCACCCGAGGCGATGTAGAAGAACTTCCTCAGGAAATCGCGCGGATTAGGATCGAAGACCGCTTCGGCCCGGCCCGGGTCGCGGAAGTAGGACTGGTAGAAGAACAGGTTCTTGTCGTCGAACCGCTCCTTGATGATCTCGTCGAACGAGCGGGTCGGCACGCCGGTGTAGACCACCGAGAGCGTGGCGATGGCGGCGAAGCGATCAGGGTGGATCAGCGCCGAGTTGTAAACGATCGGCGCGCCCCAGTCGTGGCCAACCAGCACCACAGGCTTTCCCGGCGATAGCGCGTCGGCCGCGCCACGCACGTCCGCGACGATGTTCTCCATCGAATAGGCTGCGACCTCGCCGAACTTTTGCGAGCCGCCATAGCCCCTTACGTCTATCGCGGCCGCGGTGAACCCCGCTTCGGCGATCGGCCGCATCTGATGGCGCCAGGAATACCAGCTCTCAGGAAAGCCATGCACCATCAGGACGAGCGGTCCATCGCCTTCCACGGCGACCCGCAGGCGCGCCTGGCCGGCGTCGATGAGCTTGAATTCAGGCATCGTAGGCTCCGCGATCGTAAAGGCCGCTAGGCGGCGAGTTTCGCTGCGCTCGGTCGTTCGCCCGCGCGACGCTGGGCCAGAATGACGATGTCGGCCTCCGGCGAGAGGCCCAGGGCGTTCATCATCTTCTCGCGTTTGGGACCCGCCTTTGGCGGATAGGCCGCTGCGTTCCGCTTCTTGCCGCGCGCCCAGTACCTGATGATCTTCGCGAAGTTCTTCGGCTTGCGGAACCAGGCATCGGGATGCTCGAGCATGTGGAATCCACGCATGCTCTCGCGCAGCAGGTCGACGTCGAAGCGGATCGCCGGGGTGATCCCGTGCTCGACGAAGCTTCGCAGCACTTTCTCGCGCGAGGTCGGCTTGTAGCCCGGAGTCAGCGCCTGCTCGGCGCGCTTGATGGCGTTGCGGTCCTGAGCGCGCATGGCGAGGTAGTACGGCCGCAGCTCGCCCCGGACGCGGTGATGGTAGGCGAGCAGCTGGCCCGCCGGATCTATGGTTTCCGCCAGGGCGTCCCGGAGCATGTAGGCCTGCACTGCTGCGAGGGAGCAGCCGCGCCCGTAGAGCGGATTGGTCCGCACGAGACAGTCGCCGACGGCGAAGAAACCGAGCACCGCCGGCTTCTTGTCCGTGACGAGGTCTCGCCAGCGGCTGTGGAGATCGCCCATGCCGAACACGCGGCTCGTCGCCTCGGCCTGCTCGGCGTCGCACCAAACCTTCAGGCCAGGCAGGTTCTCGATCATCTTGTCCCACATCTCGGGACGCACGATCGCCTTGCGGATCTCGTACTCGATCTCCGGCGCGCACATGGTGATGGAGAAGCAGTTATTGTCGCCGGGGAAGACGCCGAACTTGAGGTAGCCCAGGTCTCCGCCAAACGGCGGATTGCCTTCGCGCTGAGGCTCCGTCTTGCCCGGCTTCAGCTTGTAGTGGCGCGTGAAGTAGAGGATGCCGGCTGTCTCGGACTCATCTGCGATCGACGCGCCCTCCTCGACCAACTGCTCTATGGCCGAGCTGTTCTTGCCGCCAGCGTCGATCACGATCGGCGCCCGCAACTCGCAGGCCTCGCCGTTCGCCTCGTCCACGAGCACGCCGACGACCTTCAAGACCCCGGATGGATCCTGCTCTGTAAGCAGACGCTTCACCATGACGCCCGAACGTATGGTCACGTTCGGCAAGGTCTCCACATACCGCCGCATGACCAGTTCGAGGGTCGTGCGACGGCTCGTGAGAATGGTGAAATCGGCGTCGACAGGCTTGGGAACGTAGGTCGCCTTCTGCGACGGCCAGAGCATGCTTTCGAATCCGAGCTCGCGCACGCCCATGTCGAGCAAAGCTTCACGGAGGGCCGGATGATCTGCCTTGATGAGCTTGCCGAGCCTCGCGAGGAAGGCGTGGCTCTGCCGGAGATGGCCCACGCCACGCCGGGTCCAGCTGCGGAAAGCCTCGTCTGCGTCGCCCAAAGGCGGCTCGAGATCACGCTCGAGCAGAGTGACCGCGCGACCACTCGGGCCGAGCGCGAGCGCCGTGCACAGTCCGGCTATGCCTGCGCCGATAACCAGAACCGGCTCACCCGTCAGCGTCCCTCTCCCTTCGTCGTCGTGGCGCGACCTGTGCAAGTCTCCGCTTGCTCTAGGGCGCCCGGTCCATGGCGTTCGACGCCAACCCGCGCGCGTAGTCTGCTCGATCTTATGTCATCGACCAAGCAACAATCTGCAGGATCTCTCCGGGACGCGCGCCCAAGCGTCACCGCTTGGAGTGCGGCAAGCAATCGAATAGGCGCTGCTGCGCGACAAAAAAGGCCGGCCGCTGCAGCGGCCGGCCCTATTTGGATAGGAACGGTGGTGACGCCGGCCTAGAAATTGACCCGCCGGCTGGTCGCTCCGTCGACGACGAGATTGACGCCCGTGGTGTAGGAGCTGGCCGGGCTGGCCAGGAACACGGCGGCGTTGGCGATGTCCTGCGGCGTGCCCATGCGCGCCATCGGAATGCGCTCGAGCATGCCTTTGAACATCGCAGGCATGTTGGTTTCGATCGTGTTCCAGACACCGCCCTTGAAGTAGATCGCTCCGGGCGAGACGACGTTGGCGCGCAGATGCTGGCCGGCGTATTGCCGCGCAAGCCCCTTCGCCCAGTGGATCAGCGCCGCCTTGATCGGCCCGTAGGAGCTGGCGTTATCGGCTTCGGCCGCGGACACCGAAGAGATGATCACGAACGAGGCGTCGCCCGTCGACTCGGCCGCCTTGATCAGGAACGGCTTGGCCGCCTCGAAGGCGTTGACCGCCCCCAGCACGTCCAGGCGGAAGTTCTGTTCCCAGGACGCGGGATCCGCTCCGATAGCCATCGCGCCGGCGTTGGAGACCAGGACGTCGACACCGCCCAGTTGGTCGGCCGCCTTGGCGATCCACCCTTTGAGGGCCTCGCCGTCCATGATGTCGACCGTCCCGCCGATCGCCTTCACGCCCGTCCGGCCGAGCGCCTCGACCGCCTCGCTTACCTGGTCGGCGTTGCGAGCGCAGACGGCGATGTTGGCGCCTTCGGCCGCAAGGGTCTCGGCGATGGCGCGCCCGATCCCGCGCGTTCCGCCCAGCACCACGGCGTTGCGCCCCTTCAGCTGCAGATCCATGGCTATCCCTTTCTTGATGGTCGCGGCGGCTCTTTAGCCGAACCATAGCCATGACTACCATCCGCATTCGCCGGAGACGCGGTCGCGCGGGAGGCAGGCGGCGCCCTGGCGAAGGCTAGGAGGCCTTCGCCCTCCAGGCCGCGAGCAACGCCGCTTCCTGATCAGGCGTGAGGCCGGCCTTGAGATGGGATTGCCGGTCCGGCGGAAGAGTCTTGAACCAGGCCAGGGTGTCGCCTGCGGTGACCATCAGGGGACGGAAGGTCAGGCCGGCTGCGAGGGCGCGCCCGATGTCGCGGCGAGCGAACCCGGCGGTCTCGCCAGTCGCGGGAACCCAAACGGGCATGTCCGACCAGGGGCTCACCTTCTGCGCGGCGAGAAAATCGGCCGGAACCCAGACCAGCTGATCCTTGCCCCCTACGCCGCGCTGAACCTCCGCCAGAAAACCAGCCATGGTCAGGGGGCGAGCCGGTCCGGTGGCGTTGAAGGTCCCGAAGGTTCGGTTCTCCGCGAGGCGGATCACCCACTGCGCCAGGTCGCGCGAGTCGATCAGCTGCACCGGATCCTTGCCGTCGCCCGGCGCGACGACCTCGCCGCCTCGAGCAAGGCGCACGGGCCAATAAGTGAAACGGTCGGTTTCGTCGCCCGGTCCGCTGATCAGACCCGGCCGAACGATCGTCACGATCCCGGGGAACTGGCGCTCGGCCTCCTGTTCGCTCACCGCCTTGAGCGGCCCGTAGAGGGCCATGTGGCTGTCGGTCAGGGTCTTCTGGGTCTCGGCCAGCGGGTCCTTGCCGGCGTAGGGCGCCAGCGCCGCCGTCTCATCTGCGCCCGGCCGGTCATTGGCCGCGTAGACCGAGATGGTCGAGATGAAGATGTACTGGGCCACCTTCCCCGCCAGCACGCGGCCGGCGTCGCGGACCCAGAATGGGAGGGTCGTAGGATTGTCGATGCAGACGTCCCAGGTCCGACCTTCGAGCGCCTTCAGGTCCCCCGTATTGCGGTCGCCGATCAGCTCATCCACCGGGGCCGGCCACGGATGGGGTGAGCGGCCGCGGTTGAAGAGGGTGAGCTTGTGGCCACGCGCCAGGGCGTACTCCACCTCGTGCGGACCGATGAACCCCGTGCCGCCGAGGATGAGGATGCGAAGCGGCCTGGGCGCCTTGCGCACCGGCTCAGCTGCAGCCGCCGGCCACGCGGACGCCACCGCCAGCGCCGCCGCGCCTCCCATCACCTCTCGTCGATCCATCGCGATACATCCGCCCCCTGCCCTGCTTGAGCCCATCCTTGCCGAGTCCGCGGCCGGACGCCAATGTCAGGGCATAGCCTCGCCACGGGTCCGCTGGCGTCTGAGGCTGTGAATTAACCTGCGGCAGGGCTTCCGGTCCGCCGGCGTCTCGCCGGCTCTTCCTTACTTTGTCTACCGCTACCGTGACGTCGACCAAATAACGCCGGTGAATAGAGGTAATTTAGAGAAGAAAGAGGCCGGCGAGACGCCGGCGGACCGAAGGTCAGCGTGCGCCGTAGGTTAATTCACAGGCTCTCTCGCCGGCTCTTGCTCTTCACAGCGTGTAGTAAGGAAAAAGGGCCGGCGGGACGCCGGCGGACCGAGGTCGGCTCAGCGCCGTGAGCGGCCGGCGAAAGGGTCGTGGCCCGCTTCAGGGAGCTCGAAGCCGAATCGCGAAAAGCCGGCTTTCAGTTCGGGGCTGATGGGCGCCTCGACGTCGATCATCCCTCCGGTCGGATGAGGCGTGACGAGGCGGCGGGCATGGAGCTGGAGCTTCAGCTCGCCGGACGAGGCGACCGATTCAGGGGTGTTGTACTTGGGATCGCCCAGGATCGGATGGCCAATTGCCAGCAAATGGGCGCGCAGTTGGTGGGTCCGTCCCGTGTGCGGACGAAGCGCCAGCCAGGTGGCGCGAGGGCCGGCCCGAGAGATGCTGGCGAAGTCGGTGACCGCAGGCTTGGCGTTGGGGTCCTTGGCGGTGGAGGGGATCATGCGCTCGCGATCGTCGACGCCGACCTTCGCCAGCGGGAGCTCGATTGTCCCCTGGGCGGGCTTGGGATTGCCCTCGACGATCGCCCAGTAGGTCTTCTCCGCCCTCCGCCGCGCAAAACCACCGGCGAGGAAGGCGGCCGCATCCGGGGTCTTGGCCAGCAACAACACGCCGGAGGTGTCGCGGTCGAGACGGTGGGTCAGGCGCGGGCGCGAAGCTCCCTCCCCCCACGCGCCCAGAAGCCGGTCGATGTGCTTGGTGGTCTTCGTGCCGCCCTGCACAGCCAGGCCGGCGGGCTTGTTCAGGGCGATGACCTCATCGTCTTCGTAGATAACCAGACTGCGTGCGAAGGCGGCGTCACGGTCGCTGATCCCCTCGCGCGGCGCCGGCGGCGGAGCATCGGCGAGCGGCGGAACCCGCACCGTGGCGCCCGCGGGAAGGCGAGTGTCCGCCTTCACCCTGCCGCCGTCGACCCGGAGCTGGCCGCTACGGGCAAGCTTGTGGATCTGGACCTGGCTGAGGTTTGGCCAGCGGCGGCGAAGCCATCGGTCCAGCCGCATGCCGTCCTCGGCGACAGCAACGTGCAGAAGCTTCACCTCCGCCATCAGACCGTCTCTGCAGTCCGAAGACCCAGCCGCTCGGTCAGCTCGCGCATGTCGGGCGGCATGGCGGCGTCGATGCGGGTCTCCTTGCCGCCGTTGGGATGGGGAAAGGTGAGAGAGGCGGCGTGCAGCATCAGGCGGGACACCGGGGCGCCCGCGAGGACAAGCGCCCCGCCATAACGGGCGTCACCGGCGATGGGGCGGCCAATATGGGCGAGATGAACCCGCAGCTGATGCATCCGTCCGGTCTGTGGTCTCAGCTCCACCAGCGCGGCGCAGTCGTTGGCTGCGAGCGTGCGGAAGCGGGTCGCGGCGGCCTTGGCCTCCGGGTGGGTGGGATCGACGACCTTCACGCGGGACTCGCGGCCGATGTCCTCTCTCAGGAGGGCCGCCTCGATCAGGCCCTCTCGCGGGACAGGCGCGCCAGGTGCAACGACGGCGAGATAGGTCTTCCTGATCCGCCGACCCATCATCATCTTGCCCATGTAGGCGGCGGCCGGCTGACTGCGGGCGGCCAGCAGCACCCCGGAGGTGTCGCGGTCGAGCCGGTGCACGAGGCGTGGGCGGACGCCGCTCGGCTTGGCGAAGGCGCCGAGCAGTTCGTCCAGAGTGTTCACGTCGATCCGCCCGCCCTGGCTGGAGATCCCGGCCGGCTTGTCGAGCGCCAGCAACTCATCGTCCTTGTGGATGACCAGGCCGGTGACGAAGGCGATTTCCTCGGCAGTGAGGGAGAGGGGTTTGGCGCGCGCCATTACCGCGGTCCCTCGCCCGCCTTCCGCCGCCGCAAGGCGGACCATTGCGCCAGGCGAGCCTTCACCTCGGCTTCGTAGCCATTGCCCCGCGGAGCGTACAACGCCTGCCGCTCCACGCCCTCGGGCCAATAGTCCTGGCCGGAGAAGCCTCCCTCCGTATCCGGATCATATTGGTAGCCCTTGCCGTAACCGAGGGTCTTCATCATGCGAGTGGGTGCATTGAGGATGTGGGACGGGGGCATGAGCGAGCCCGTGGCGGCGGCCATCCGCGTGGCGGCGCCGAAGCCCTTGTACACGGCCACCGATTTGGGTGCGGTCGCCAGATGGACGCAGGCCTGGGCCAGAGCGAGTTCGCCCTCCGGGCTGCCGAGGAAATCGTATGAATCCTTGGCGGCGATGGCGATCAGCAGGGACTGAGGGTCGGCCTGGCCGATGTCCTCGCTGGCCATTCGCACCAGACGCCTGGCGATAAACAGAGGGTCTTCCCCACCGGCGAGCATCCGCGCGAGCCAGTAAAGGGCGGCGTCCGGATCGGAACCGCGCACCGACTTATGCAGAGCGGAGATGAGATTGTAGTGTTCCTCCCGGTCCTTGTCGTAGGCGGGACTCCGCTTCTGCAGGACCTGGCTCATGGCGGCCACGTCCAATGGCGCCTCCCCTGCCCCACCGCTCAGAGTGAACAGACTCTCTGCCAGGGTGAGCAGATAGCGTCCATCACCGTCGGCCATGGCGATCATCGCTTCGCGCGCCGCGGGCGTCACGGGCACGGCGCGGCCCTCGAAAGCCTCAGCCCGCTCCAGCAGGATCTCAAGCGCCGCCGTATCGAGCCGGCGCAGGACGAACACCTGGCAGCGCGAAAGCAACGCCCCGTTCAGTTCGAAGGACGGATTCTCGGTCGTCGCCCCGACCAGGGTGACATCGCCGCTCTCCACATAGGGCAGGAAGCCGTCCTGCTGGGCGCGGTTGAAGCGGTGGATCTCGTCGACGAAGAGCAAGGTCGCCCGCCCAGCCGCCCGCCGCCCACGCGCGGTCTCAAACGCTTTGCGGAGGTCGGCCACTCCGCTGAAGACAGCCGAAAGCTGCTCGAACTCGTAGCTCGCCTCCCGCGCCAGCAGCCGGGCGATGGTGGTCTTGCCGGTGCCTGGCGGCCCCCAGAGGATCATGGACGAGAGCCGGCGAGCCGCCGCCATCCGATGGATCGGCCCTTCCGGTCCCAGGAGGTGATCCTGGCCCACAACCCCGGCCAGCGACTGCGGCCGCAGTCGGTCGGCCAACGGCCGGGGCTGTTCGGGCGTCAGGCCGGCGGCGGAGAAGAGATCAGACATCGGACGTGAGGGTTAGCACAGGCGCGTTCCCGATGGGACGAGGCCCTGGCGGTGGCGCCCGCACGAGCTATCCGCGATGACCGCAGCGCTATGCCGCGCCGCGAGCGTCCGATGGGGACTTGACCCGACCGCGCGCGCCCAGTCCAAGAGGGCATCAGATCGGGAACGCCTGTGCCCAGTTTAGGCAATCCGAGGTTTAGCGACGCTCACATGGCGTTTCATCCGCACATCGATCTGAATACATTGTTATTGGTTCAAATTGTAGTCGCTCTGACGCAGAGCACGATTGCATTGGTCCTGTGGCGTACACACCGCCGCTATCCTCCGACGCGCGACTGGGCGCTGGGAGCGGCCGGATTCCCCCTCAGCTCGCTTTTGATTGCATTGCGAGGCGTCGCTCCGGATTTGTTGTCGATCGTGCTGGCCAACGTCCTGTTGCTTGGCGGCATTCTCAAGCTCACCGAAGGATTATTCATCGCCTGTGAACGCCGTCCGCCAAAAGTGGCCGGTTGGGCGATCTATGCCGCCGGCATCTGCTGCATTACCTGGTTTACTTATGTCCAGCCGTCATTTCTCGCGCGGGTTCTGACCTTCAACGTGGTTTCTGGTTGTTTTCAAGCGGCGGCTCTTGTGGTGTTGCTTGTGGACAATCGTGGCCCAACTCGCGCCACCCGCCTGATGATTGGGGCAGGAACAGCCTTGACCTTGGTCGGTGTCGTGCTGCGCACCGCCATAGACATTCATAAGATGTCCGACACTGATTTTGCCCTTTCGATGTTTGTACTCACGGGCATAGTCGATAGTTTGACGCTCACTGCAGGCTGCACCCTGCTCACCAGCCATTGGTTCCAGTCCAGGCTGGAGACGATCGCCCAACGAGACCCGCTGACCGGCCTGCTCAATCGGCGCGCCTTCAAGGAAATCTGTGACCTTCTGTGGGAGCGCAGCATCAGTCTCAACCAGCCGCTGGTTGTGCTCATGCTCGACATAGATCATTTCAAACGAATCAACGACCAGTTTGGACACGCCGGGGGCGATAAGGTCCTGCGCGCGGTCGCCGACCTCCTCGTCCGCAAACTACGGCCCGGCGACCTCGTCTGTCGCTATGGCGGTGAGGAGTTTGCGGCGATCCTGCCGAACACCTCGGAAACTCAGGCCCTGCCGCTGGCGGAGCGCCTGCGCTCCGACATAGCCTCGCTCAATCTGGCTAGTCTGGCCCATCAGCGGATCACCGCGTCCATAGGCTTCGCCCAACGAACCAGCGGCATCGAGCGTTGGGAAGAGGTTCTCGCCTTTGCAGACCGCGCGCTCTATCAGGCCAAGGAGGGGGGACGAAATCGGTCGGTGAAATTCGTGCTCAGCGGAGTCGATGTGTTGAACAGTTACCGGGCTCGCGCTGAAGAACCTTCCGCCGGCTTCTAGCTGGCGAAGGCCGCCTGCCGCGCGCTCAGTAATTCCATTCACTTGTCCGGAGGTCGGCGGTATTTGAGCGCGCCTTCGGCGCATCTTCCCTCTCTGCGTCTCTGCGGTTGAAGCTTCCGCTTATTTCGGGGCGAGCTGCACCGAAGTGATCCAACCCCGGTTGCCGGTTTCGTCGTCAACCTCCCACCAGATCCCGTTCTTCTGGCCGGTGGGATAGACCGTATCGCCGCTTGCGAAGCTGCGGACGACCCCGGAGTTCACGGCTGGGGTCGCGTGCATCTGGATCGGAGACCTGACCAGATAAGCCTTGACCGGCGCGGCCGCCGCGGCTTCGCTAGGCTGCATGCCCTGCATGTGGGCGACGAGGTCGGTGAAGGCGACCAGATAGGCCTGGGTGATCACCTGGCCGATGGAGGTGTTTGAATAGCCTCCGCCGATCCCAGCCAGGCCCCCGCCAAAGCCGCCGCTGGCGAAGGCGATATTGGTGTGTGAAGCCGTGCCTTCAGCGACGTATTCCTGCTCCGTGGTGCGGACGTTGACCAGGGTCAGAAGGGCTCGCGCGGTCGCCTGCTGGGTGTGGATGCCGCCCGCCAGCGCGCCAAAGTATCCGGCGCGCCCTCCGAGCAATCCTCCGAGCCCCGCCCCTGAGCCGCTTTGATTGGCGTTGGCGTCGGCGACATCGGGGACGATGGCATAGTCCGCGGCCTTGATCTGACCTGCCCCGACATTCGACTCTCGTTGCAACTCGCCCGAGCTACCGAGACTGCGCTCGACGTTCCGCATCTGCAGGCCGGCGCCGCGATCGACGATCCGCAAACAGTTCGAGCGCGAGGCCATAAGCTTGATCAGCTGTTCGGGGCTGCTCAGCCCATACTGCGTCCACCACTCCCTTTGCGGCGGTGAGATGGAAGCTGTTCCGATTGGGCGATCACAGTGCGGCACGTCGGTCGGAGCCGGCGCCGAATGGTGGAACTGGGCTGCCGCCGGCCCTGTCGCCGCCACGACTAGAGCTGCGATCGCCACACCGTGCCTTGGACGCATGTTCCCTCTCCCCGAGTGCGATACCGCACGGTATGCCTGGGTTGTGAGCGGTTCAAGGTACGTGATCGCGCTCTTGCCAGGGCGACGGGAGGCACGTAAATATTCAACCTAATGGTTGAATTAAACGCCCTCGACAACACGCTCGCAGCCCTCGCCGATCCGACACGCCGGGCGATCCTCGGTCGCCTGGCAGGGGGCGAGACGCGCGTGACGGAGGTGGCGGCGCCATTCGACATGTCGCTGAACGCGGTCTCCAAGCACATCCGCGTGCTCGAGCGGGCCGGACTCGTGCGTCGGAGCGTGCGTGGGCGCGAGCATCTTCTGGCGTTGGACCTGGCTCCGCTGGAGGCGGCGTCGCAATGGCTGGAAGAGCACCGGGCGCTGTGGGCCTGGCGGCTCGCCGAACTCGATAAGATCCTGAAGGAGGAGCAGCCATGAGCACCGAGACCTTATCGAGCGTGGTGGTGAGCCACCGTTACGAAGCGCCCCCCGAGCGCGTGTTCGACGCCTTCCTCGACATCGCGGTAGCCCGGCGTTTCCTGTTCGCCACGCCGACGGGCGAGATGATCGTGGCCGAGATCGATCCACGCGTGGGAGGACAGTTCACCTTCACCGAGAGGCGGCCGGACATGGGCGACGTGCGCCACGTGGGCGAATA
The DNA here is from genome assembly GCA_036488935.1 of Caulobacteraceae bacterium. Lineage (GTDB taxonomy): Bacteria > Pseudomonadota > Alphaproteobacteria > Caulobacterales > Caulobacteraceae > Acaudatibacter. The sequence goes on from DASXGR010000235.1 coordinate 15,622, forward strand.
TCTGGAGATCGACCGGCCGTGGCGGCTGGTGTTCACCTTCGGCGTTCCCCAGTTCGACCCGCGAATGACGACGGTGGCGATCGACATCCGGGCGGACGGCGCAGGCAGCGTGCTCACCCTGACGAATGACGGCGTCCCAGAGGCTTATGTGAAGGGCAACACCGAGGGCTGGACCAAGATCATCGCCGGCCTCCTCCCCGCCTATGAAGGCGTCCACGGGGCGGGTTGGCGATAAAGCGCCCGTTGGAGGCCGAAGGTCCGCAAGCATCCAGTTGCCGGAGCCCACAGCGCGTGTAGGCTGAGCCACAAGTCCCTTCAAAGAGAGGGACGCGCGGACATGGGCAGGAGGAACGCCGTTGGAGTCAGCGGACCAAGCCTATTACGACGCCATCAAGGAGAGGTTTGCGGCTGAGCGTGACCTCCGCCTCGCCTACCGGCCCGAGGGGACGGCTCAATACATCTCCGACTTCAGCGGCGTTCTGGCGAAGTACGCCACCGATCCTTACGCGGATCCGGGACTGGAGCGCGCGCCGATCGAGGACGAGGTCGAGGTGCTGTTCATCGGCGGAGGCTTTTCAGCGCTTTTGACGGCGGCGCGGATGCGCGAGCGCGGGGTGAAGAGCATCCGCATAGTCGAGCGTGGGGCCGACGTCGGCGGAACCTGGTACTGGAACCGGTATCCAGGAGCGGCATGCGACGTGCCGGCCTACGACTACCTGCCTCTGCTGGACGAAATGGATTACGTGCCCTCGCGCCTCTACGCCAAGGGACCGGAGATCTTCGCCCACTGCCAGGCGATCGCGCGCCGGTATGACCTTTACGATCTGGCGGTGTTCCGCACGACGGTGATCCGGACGACCTGGGACGCGACGGCGAAGCGCTGGCGGATCGAGACGGACCGCGGCGACAGGATGACCGCGAAATTCGTGGTCTGCGCCAACGGCACGCTATCCAAGCCCAAGCTCTCGAAGATCAGGGGCATGGAAAGCTTCGCCGGACATTCCTTCCACACCTCGCGCTGGGACTACGCCTATACGGGCCGCGATCTCGAGAAACTGACAGACAAGGTAGTGGGGATCATCGGCACCGGCGCCTCGGCCGTGCAGGCGATCCCTCGCCTGGCCCGGACGGCGAAGGAACTCTACGTCTTCCAGCGCACGCCCTCGGGCATCGACATCCGTGGCGACCGGCCCACCGATCCGGAGTGGGCGGCGCGACTGAAGCCGGGCTGGCAGCAGGCGCGGCGGATGAAGCACATGCGTGGGCGCGAGATTGACGCGGCAAAGAAGGCGGAGCTGGCGGCCCTCTCGCGCGAAGAAAAGATCCGCCGTCAGGAAAACGAGAACATCGACCACATGATGCGCATCCATGCGCGCATCGATGAGGTCGTGCAGGATCCGGCGACCGCTCAGTCGCTCAAGCCCTGGTACATGTTCATGTGCAAGCGGCCGTGCTTCGACGATGAATACCTGCCGACCTACAACCGCCCCAACGTCCAACTCGTCGATACGCGTGGAATGGGGATTACGCAGATCGCCCCGGAGGGTCCAACGTTTGAAAACCAGATCTATCCGCTGGACCTGCTGATCTACGCGACCGGCTTCGAGGTGCAGAAGACAGGTATCTACAATGAGATCCGCGGCCGCGACGGGCGGGAGATCAACGAGACCTACGCTTCAGGGATGCGGACGCTGTTTGGCGTGCATACGCACGGCTACCCGAACCTCTTCATCATGGGCGGCTACCAGGCGTCGTTCCAATTCAACCTGACGTTCATGCTGCAGACGCAGGGCGACCACATCGCCGAGTGCGTGAAGCTCGCCCGCGACGGGGGCCATGAAGAGATCGACGTGAAGCCCGAAACCGAGGAATGGTGGGTGCAGGAGGTGATCACCCACCGCGGGAAGACCAGCCGAAACGCCGACTGCACCCCCGGCTATTACAACTTCGAGGGTGAGTTCAACCGGCGGCAGGACGGCAACTACAACGGCGGCTTCCTGCAGTACTATACGCACATGCAGGAAATCCGCGAAGATCTCGCAAGCCACTTCCTGTTCGGCTAGCGACAGCTGGCCGGGAACTGGCCTGCGGTTTCACGGACACCGCGCCCAGCGCCAATCGCGCGTAACATCGCGTTCCTGGCGGCCGCCGCCGCCAGGTCTGGCGGCGAAGCGGTCAGGCCAATCTCTGTGTCCGCCTCGTCGAGCGCAGACCGAAACCGATGGCGCCCACGCCAACGAGCATCATCGCCCACGTCGCCGGCTCAGGGACCATGGCGAACGTGAAGGTGGCGCTGAAGGGCGTATCGATGGGCAAGGGGCTGGCGAGTAGCTGCGCGACGCTCTCGCCGGCGAAGGTCGCCGACGCGGTCATCGTGAAGTCGCCCAACCTCTTGCTCGTCGTCGTGTCCAACACATAGCCCTTGACGTCGATCGCGCCCACGGACCCGAACGGGGTGTCGACCAGGGTAAAGGCTCCGTGATTGCCGGGGGCGATATCGGTCGCCCACAGCTGCAGGTTGGAGCCGCCGGTATCGAACTTCACGAAGGCGGTCGGAAGCGTGATCGGGCCCGGTCCCTCGTTGATGCTCTGGATCATTCCAAACTCACCGGTGGTTACGCCATTGGTGGCGAAGACACCGGAATTGACGAGGCTGACCTGGAAGTTCCCGTAGCCTGGGGGCGGCGCGTAGGGCGCGCCGTTGGGATACTGCCCGAAATTGATGGTTTTGGCGCCAACCTGTGCGTCGCCGTTGATCCCCAACTGGAGCGACGTCGCGCTCGCGACGACCGGGACTAGTCCGAGGCACAAAGCGCCAGCGAGGCCGGCAAGAGTTGTGTACTTCATACGCTACTCCCGGCCCATATGGGCCTTCAAAATACAAATGCGCGTGTCGAAACGCGCCGGGTCGCTTTACCTTTGCTGTAAAATTATCAGAGCGTAGCCGTGGATACTAACAGAGCTTTACCGCATATATCACCATACCTTTGCAATAGATGTTAACATGTTCGCACCACAGTCGAAATCTCCACGTCGAGTCCGGTTGCGTTGCGTTCGATTTCAGACATTAATGCGCCATTTTTCCGAACGGACGCTTGCCGCTCTCCTGCAGGCCAACACCGCGGGCCCCTGATCGAAGCGGCGACTGCGGCGCCCGTGCGTTGCTTCCGCATCCATGACAGCATGGCCCAGGAGGAGACGCCGACATGAAGCCTCGCAAGCCTGGTCAAAGCACCGAAGGCGCCCACACCCACGGCTCGCGCAAGCTAAAGCCGTCGACCATGATGATGGGTCACGGCTATGAGCCGCGGCTGTCGGAAGGCTCGCTCAAGCCGCCGATCTTCCTTACGTCCACCTTCGTCTTCGAGAGCGCCGCGGCGGGGAAGCGGCACTTCGAGCGAGTGACTGGCCGTGTGCCGGGTGGGGCCGAGGGGCTTGTGTATTCCCGCTTCAACGGGCCGGACCAGGAGATCCTGGAAGACCGGCTGTCTGTCTGGGAGGAAGCCGAGGACGCCCTGGCCTTCTCCAGCGGCATGGCGGCGATCACCACAGTTCTTCTGGCCCTGGCCAATCCTGGCGAGACGATCGTCCACTCTTCGCCCCTCTACGCCGCTACAGAGACCCTGATCGGCAAGGTGCTGGGACGCTTCGGCGTTCGCTTCCTGGATTTCCCCGCCGGCGCCACCAGAGAGGAGATCGAAGCCCTGCTGCGTCGCGCCCAGGACGGCTCGCGCCTCGCCCTGATCTATCTGGAAAGCCCTGCAAATCCGACCAACGCACTGGTGGACGTCGAGGCCGTCGTCGCCGCGCGCAACGCCGTCATGGGTGGCGGAGAGCGGCCCCCGATCGTGATCGACAACACCTTCCTGGGGCCGCTGTGGGCCATGCCATTGCGCCAGGGCGCCGACATGGTCGTCTATTCCCTTACCAAGTACGCGGGAGGCCACAGTGACCTGGTGGCCGGCGGGGCGCTGGGAACGAAGGCCCTGCTGGACCGCGTGCGGGCGTTACGCAACACGATCGGTACGATCCTCGATCCCCACTCGGCCTGGATGCTGCTGCGCAGCCTCGAGACCCTGGAATTGCGCATGACCCGCGCCGGCGAGAACGCGGCCAAGGTGTGCGACTTCCTGCGCGAGCATCCGAAGGTGGAGAGAGTCGGCTATCTGGGTTTCCTTGATCCCGAAGGTCGCCAGGCCGACATCTTCCGCCGCCATTGCGCCGGTGCAGGCTCGACGTTCTCGCTCTACCTCAAGGGCGGCGAGGCCGAGTCTTTCCGGTTCCTCGACGCCCTTCGGATCGCCAAGCTGGCGGTGAGCCTTGGCGGCACCGAGACCCTGGCCTCTCATCCAGCGAGCATGACCCACCTGTCGGTGTCCGACGAACGCAAGCGCGCCCTCGATATCGGTGACAACCTCGTGCGGATCTCCATCGGTGTGGAGGACGCAGACGACCTGATCGAGGATCTGAGACAGGCGCTCGAGGCCGTGTAGGCGGGGTAATCTCGATAGGTGCTGGCGGCATCGAGAGCCGTTTTGACACGGAGAACACGGAGGAAGAGGAGAGCACAGAGGAAGAAGTTGAGCGCTTCGCGTCGATAAACTTCCAATGACGGAGGTCTGGCGTGCCGAAGGCGCAATAAACCTTCTCCGTGCCCTCCTCTTCCTCCGTGTTCTCCGTGTCAAAAAACGATCTCTCGGCTGCCACCACGCGGGCGGCTAACTTGCGGCAGGTCTTGAGTTCCCGAGGAAGTGGATCGATCCTGGGCGGACAAGAGGATCAGAGGATACGACATGGCCGATTCCGCCGCCGACGCCCTGACCAACAAGCGGGCCCTGTGGCGCCAGCGGGCCTATGAGGCTCCGCTGGAGACGCTGAACCCGGCGTGGGCGTCGGCCTTCCGTGACGACGGCCATTGGCCGTTCTTCGAGCGGCTGCGCGCCGAGGATCCGGTGCACTTCACGCCGGACAGCAGCTACGGCCCCTTCTGGTCGATCACCCGCTACAACGACATCATGGCGGTGGACACCAACCACCAGGTGTTCTCCTCGGCCAAGGGGATCGGCCTGACACCAAAGGCCAGCGTGCTCCCGCCCGATGCGCGGCTAGACGAGACTGCGGGGGAGAGCCCCTCCCCCAGCTTCATCGGCATGGACCCGCCCGAGCACGACATCCAGCGCAAGACCGTGAGCCCCGCCGTCGCGCCCGCGAGCCTGGCGCTCATGGCGCGGCAGATCCGCGAACGCGCGGGCCTGATCCTGGATTCCCTGCCGATCGGCGAGCCTTTCGACTGGGTCGACCTGGTGTCGAAGGAGCTCACGACGATGACGCTCGCGACCCTGTTCGACTTTCCCTTCGAGGAGCGGCGCAAGCTCACGATCTGGTCGGACACCATGACCACCGCCCCGGGCCATGGCCCGGCCGAGACCTGGACCGACCGGCGGCGGATGCTGGCGGAGTGCCGCGACTACTTCATCCGGCTGTGGAACGAGCGGGTGAACGCCGAGCCAGGGGGCGATCTCATCTCGATGCTCGCGCACGGGTCGCAGACGCGCGACTGCACGATGGACGAGTACTTCTCGAACGTCACCCTACTGATCATCGGCGGCAACGACACCACCCGCAACACCATCTCCGGCTCGGTCTTCGCCCTCAACCGGTTTCCCGAGCAGTACGACAAGCTGCGCGCCGATCCATCCCTTGTCCCGTCCATGGTGAGCGAGACGATCCGCTGGCAGACGCCCCTCTCGCACATGGCTCGGGTGGCGACCCAGGACTTCGAGTTTGGCG
>DASXGR010000079.1:0-4391 GCA_036488935.1 Caulobacteraceae bacterium
GGCCGTCGGGGCTGATCTGGGGATCGGCGGCCGCCTGCAGGGCGAACAGATCCTCGGGCTGGAAGGTCTTTCTCGCCCCCGTATCGGCGGCGCTTGCTGCGCCGGAAACCAAGCAGGCGACAGCCGCCGTCGCCCAGATAACGTGTCTCAAGCCCTTGCCTTCCCTCGCAACCCTTCAACCCGCCAAGGCGGTTGGCGAAGGCTGTAGCGCTCCTCGGGGCGGGGAAAAAGGCCAGCCTTCGATCGCCGCCGTTGCGCGCGACCGGGCCGGGTCAGGCGTCCTCGAGTTCCCGCGCCTTGGGGGCGGTCGGCGAAGCGGGCGCGGGGCGGGCGGGGGCGTGAGAGCGGGCGAAACGCATCACGCCGTCCTCCAGCTTGCCGAAGCGGAAGGCCAGCAGATCCAGAGCGTAGTTCTGGTAGACCCGCCACGGGGCTTCGGCGCCCTGCCGCGGCAGGCGCGAGAGTCCGCGCTGGACGTAGCCGGAAGTGAAGTCGAGCCAGGGGGTGGGATCGATCGGGCCCTGAGCGATCGGCCGGCACTCGGTGTAGCCGGCGCGACGCATGTGGTTGATCAGCCGGCAGAGGTATTCAGCGGTCAGGTCCGCCTTCAGCGTCCAGGAAGCGTTGGTGTAGCCGAAGCTCGAAGCCAGGTTCGGGACCCCGGAATACATCATGCCCTTGTAGCTGAACGTCTGGGGCAGCTCGACGCGCTCGCCGTCCACGCTCACCTCGAGCCCGCTCATCAGCTGCAGGTCGAGCCCCGTGGCGGTGACGATGATGTCCGCTTCCAGATGGGCGCCGGAGGCCAGGCTGATCCCGGTCTCGTCGAACCGCTCGATCCGGTCCGTCACGACCTCGGCCGAACCATCCTTCAGCGCCCGGAACAGATCCGCGTCGGGAACCAGGCACAGCCGCTGGTCCCACGGATTGTAGGTCGGCGTGAAGTGTGTCTCCACATCGTAGTCGGGACCGAGCTGGGCCTTCACCATCTCGATGATGCGCGCCTTGGCTTCGGCCGGCTTCTTGCGCGTGAGGTTGTAGAAGTACAGTCCGAACAGGACGTTCCGCCAGCGGATGATCCCGTAGGCGAGGCGCGAGGGCAGCCATCGCCGCAGCTTGTTCGCGAACGCGTCCTCCGCTGGCCTCGAGACCACATAGGTGGGGGAGCGCTGTAGCATGGTGACGTGGCCGGCGGTCTTCGTCATCTCCGGCACGAGGGTCACGGCGGTCGCTCCGCTGCCGATGACCACCACGCGCTTGCCGGCATAGTCCAGGTCCGCGGGCCAGAACTGCGGATGAATGATCCGCCCCGCGAAGGTCTCCTCGCCCTCGAAACGAGGGCGATATCCGGCGTCGTAGTTATAGTAGCCGGCGCACATATGCAGGAAGCCGCAGGTGACCTGCCGGCGGACGCGCTCGGCCCCCTCCTCGTACTCCACCGTCCACCGCGACGTGCGCGAATCCCAGACCGCCGACCTAATCTTGCGGCCAAAGCGGATGGAAGAGGCGAGGCCGTAGTCCGACACTGCCTCGTGCAGGTAGTTCAGAATCGAGGGACCGTCGGCGATCGCCTTGGCTTGCGTCCACGGACGGAAGGCGAAGCCCAGCGTGTACATGTCGGAGTCGGAGCGGATTCCCGGATAACGGAACAGGTCCCAGGTGCCCCCGATCGCCTCACGCGCTTCGAAGATGGCGAAGCTGGTTCCTGGACAGCGCGTCTTGAGATGATAGGCCGCCCCGATCCCGGAGATGCCGGCCCCCACCACCAGGACGTCGTAATGCTCCATGGCCTCGCCGCTTCCCCAACTGCCCAAACTGATCGGCGATCACATTAGCCGCGGGGCCCGCCCTTGACCATCGCGCCGCGACGCGGAGAGATCGGCTCGACCAGACCAGGAGCGGCGATGTCCAAGGCCCAGGCCCGAGAGCCGGACGAGCGGGCGCCCGTCCCTCTCGCCCCGGGGCTCTACATCGTCGCCACGCCGATCGGGAACCTGCGCGACATCACTCTTCGCGCCCTCGACGTGCTGTCGGCGGCCGATCTCGTCCTGTGCGAAGACACCCGCGTCGGCGGCAAGCTGATGGCGGCTCACGGGATCTCGGCGCGGCTCGAGCGCTATGACGAGCATGCGGCCGAGCGCGTTCGCCCCATGGTCCTGCGGCGCTTGGCGGAAGGCGCGCGGATCGCCCTGACTTCCGACGCCGGCACGCCGCTGGTCTCCGACCCGGGCTATCGCCTGGTGCGGGAGGCGGCGGCCCAGGGCTCGGATGTATTTCCGGTTCCGGGCGCCTCGGCGAGCCTCGCGGCGCTGACTGCGGCGGGCCTGCCCACGGACCGGTTCCTCTTCGCAGGCTTCACGCCGACCAAGGCTGCGGCCCGCCGCTCGCTGTTCGAAGAGCTCGCGCCCATTCGCGCGACGCTCGTATTCTATGAAACTGGACCAAGGCTGGCCGACAGCCTTGCCGACATGGCCGCCGTGTTCGGACTGCGCGAGGCCGTCGTCGCGCGGGAACTGACCAAGCTGCACGAGACGGTGCTGCGCGGCTCTCTCGCCGAACTGGCCGCCGACCCCAGGTGCGAGGGGCCCAAGGGAGAGATCGTGGTGGTGGTGGGTCCGCCGGCCGTGGAACGGATCAGTCTCGAAGAGGCCGAGGAGGCCCTGGCCGAAGCGGTGGCGCGGCTGGGTCCGGCCGCCGGCGCGGCTGAGGTGGCCAAGGCTCTGGGTCTCTCGCGCCGCGACCTCTATGCGCGAGCCCTGGCGCTCAAGGACGCCAAGGGGTGAGGCCAGAGCGCAGCGTGCGGGGGAGCCGGGCGCGGCGGGAGGGTCGCCGCAGCGAGTGGCTCTGCGCCCTCTGGTTAATGGCGAAGGGGTATCGCCTTCTCGGCTTTCGCCTGCGCACACGCGCCGGAGAGATCGATCTGCTGGCGCTGCGCGATGGCGTCGTCGCCGTGGTGGAGGTCAAGCGGCGGCGCACCCTGGCCGAAGCCGTCGAGGCGGTGAGCTGGGTCCAGCGCCAAAGGCTGGCCGCGGCTGCGCGTCTGGTCGTCGCCGGACGGTCGGCTCTCGCGGCCGCGCCAGTGCGGCTTGACCTGATCGCTCTCGCTCCGGGGCGCCTTCCCCGCCATATACGCGACGCCTGGCAGGACCAGGCTTAGCTGTCGCCCGAGCCGAAGAGATCCCCATGCCGCTGAGAGTCGCCGTCCAGATGGATCCCGTCGAACGGATCAACATCGAGACGGACACCACCTTCCTTCTGATGATGGAGGCCCAGTCCCGCGGCCACAGCTTGTGGGTCTACGGGCCCGAGCGGCTGGCGATGGAGGAGGGGAGGGTGTTCGCGCGTGGCCGGTCGCTCACGCTCCGCGACGTCAAGGGCGACCACCATGCCCTGGGCCAGACCGAGACCGTCGCCCTCGCCGAGATGGACGTGGTCCTGATGCGCCAGGACCCGCCCTTCGACATGGCCTATGTCACGGCGGCCCACCTCCTGGAGCGGATTCACCCGGCGACCCTGGTGGTGAACAACCCCGCCGAGGTGCGCAATGCGCCGGAGAAGCTGTTCGTCACCGACTTTCCCGGCCTGCAGCCGCCGACCCTGATCACGAGCGACCCGGAAGCGATCTACGATTTTCGCGAGCGGCACGGCGACATGGTGCTCAAGCCCCTCTACGGCGGGGCCGGCTCGGGCGTAGTGCGCCTTCGCCCAGACGATCCGAACCTGGACGCCCTGCTGGAGCTGCACGCGATGATCGGGCGTGAAGCCGTCATCGCGCAGAAGTTCATTCCGGCCGTATCCGCCGGTGACAAGCGCATCCTGCTCGTCGATGGGGAGCCGGTCGGGGCGATCAACCGCGTCCCGGGCGCCGGCCAGGTGCGATCGAACCTCGCCCGGGGCGGCCGCGCCGAGGCGATCGGCCTGACCTTCCGCGACGAGGAGATATGCCGTGCGATCGGCCCGGAGCTGAAGCGCAGGGGCCTGCTGTTCGTGGGCATCGACGTGATCGGAGACTACCTCACCGAGATCAATGTCACCTCACCCACCGGCGCCCAGCAGCTCAAGCGCTTCGGCGGCCCCGACGCCGCCGTCATCCTCTGGGACCGGATCGAGCAGCTACGGCGCTGACGTCCGGTGATCATCTTCCACCTTGGTCGCGGCCGCTTTCCCCTTCCGTCTGACCGCCTGCGGCGGTCATCCACCTTCCCCATGAAGATCCTATGAGGGGTGGATGGCGGCCGGATCAGGCAGATTGAGGTTGCACCCACTCATTCTAGGAGCAACCGATGTCGAAGACCGGTCACCCACTGAATGATCGAACCGCCATCCGCACTGATCTTGGGGCTGTTTTCGTCTCGCTGGAACTCAGTCGGAAGAGTTGGCTGATCACATCC
>DASXGR010000110.1:0-15588 GCA_036488935.1 Caulobacteraceae bacterium
TGGATCTCGTTGGAGCCGCCGTAGATCGAGGCGGCGCGGTCGTTCAGATAGCGGGCGGTGACGGTCAGGGCGTGCGCCGGCCCGACGCCGGGGGTGTTGGCGCCTGGCGCGCGGAACTCGAATTGATCAGCCGCGGCCCACGGCCCGATCGCATCCAGGGCCAGTTCGTCCAGCCGCTGCATCATCTCGGTTCCAACCGTCTTGAGCATGGACGAGGCAGGTCCGGGAGAGTCTCCTGCGCGCAGGGCCGCGAGGACCCGCTGCTCGGCGGCCTCGACGGAGTCGAGGGCGGCCGACGCCGACGCGAGCGCCGCGCGAAAGCCCGGGTCGGCGAGCAGCGGCCGGCCGTCGTCCCCCGGCTCATCCGCCGCCATCCGCACAAGGCGGTTCAGCGCCACCCGAAGTCCATGCGCCGAGCCGCCGCCGCGCTCGAACTGCAGCAGATATTTGGCTACGCGCCAGCCGTCGTTCTCTTCACCGACCCGTCCGCTCTGCAGTACACGGACATTATCGAAAAAGACCTGATTGACCTCGTGGTCGGCCGCCAGGGTGATTATGGGGCGTACGCTGATCCCTGGCGTCGCCATGTCCAGCAACAGGAAGGTAATGCTGCCCTGAGGTTTGCCCTCCCGCCGGGTGCGGACGAGGCAGAACATCCGGTTGGCCACGTGAGCGTGGGTGGTCCAGATCTTGGAGCCGTTGAGGACATATTCGTCGCCGTCGCGCTCGGCGGAAAGCTGCAGCGCGGCGAGGTCGGAGCCCGCCTGGGGTTCGGAATAGCCCTGGCACCAGTAGTCTTCGCCCGAGAGTATCCGTGGCAGGTAGTGGGCCTTCTGCGCCTCCGAACCCATGCCGATGATCACCGGGCCAACCATGCGAAGTCCCATCGGCGCAAGGGCCGGCGCGCCGGCGCGCGCACACTCGGCCGCGAAGATGTGTCGCTGCATCTCACTCCAGCCCGGACCGCCATACTCCGCCGGCCATGACGGGGCCGCCCACCCCCGCTCGTGGAGAATCCTCTGCCAAACCAGGGACACCGACTTGTCCTGGAAGACGCTGGTGGCGCGCGCAGCCGCGGCTCGGAGGTCTGTGGTCAGTTTCGCGGCGAGGAATTCCCGCACTTCGTCGCGAAAGGCGCGGTCCTCGGGGCTGATGTCGAGGTTCACCGAAGTTCCCCAGGCTATGTCTGCCTGCGAGCAGCCGCGCCTGGCGCTGCGGAAGTCAACCCGCGCCTTTCGAGCGCCCCTGTCAGCCGATGAGCATCATGGCGAGCCCGACGGCGAGACCGCCTCCGCCGATAAGCAGGGACGCCAGTCTCCGCCGTTCCAGGAACATGAGCGCCCCGATCAGCACACCCATCCAGGCGTACAGGCCGCCGATGAGTATTCCGTTGTGGAATTCGGGCGGCGAGGCGTAGCGGACGAACTCGGCGCCCGAACCGGCGGGAGGCTCCCGGGTCACATCGGCGTCCTGGGCGCGCGCCGGACCCCCGGCCGCGAGGCCCACCTTGAAGAGGGTTGTGTCCACGACTTGCGCGGCCGCAGGCGAGATATCGTACGCCTCCGAAGGTCCAGCCGCTAGGATCGACAGTACAACGAGCATCACCGCAGGCGCCGTCATGGGCCAGCCTCCTTTCCGGGTGAAGCGACTACCTGACATATTGACCCGATTCTTTCCGATTACCTCATGCTGACTGGATAGGTGACGCCGACAACGAGAATGGTTCAAACGCGCACGGCGGTGCTCGATGGCGCTTTAGTGTTCCGTTCCGAATGCGTCGGCCGGCCCTGCCGGCGTCACCGACCCGGGCCGGCACTGGAACTCCAGCGCCCCGCGGTGAAGTTCGAATCGGCCGGTCATCCAGGCTGTCGCCTCGGTCTTGCCGGCCAGCAGTGTGCGGTCATTGTGCGCGGGGTGATCGATACGGACCTCGTAGGCGCCGCCGCTGCGACAATCTTCGGCGTGGCCGACCAAGGCGCCCCCCATCGCCGAGTGCAGGCGCGTGCGCGCACAGACGGTCACGATTCGATCAAGAAAGGTGGTGGGATAGCGCTGGACGATGAAGGCGTTGAGGGAGCCGCCCCGGATCAGGCCCTGCAAGAGTCCTTCGCGCGTGACGCCGCCGGACATGGCTTCCGCCTTGCGCGACACCTCCTCGCGCACGCAGCTGCCGACAGCCGCTTCGCTCACCGAGGCGAGGCCGTCGCAGGCCCAAAGCCGCGCGGCGAAATAGAACCGGTCCCAGCCGGCGAGGAACCGCACGTCCGGATCGCCGAAAGTGACGGCGACCGCGTAGTGCGCATCGATCATGTGCAGGGTGCGCTTGAGGTTGGGAGACCGGCAGATCGTTTTGTCGGCGGGATCGCCCCGGGCGCAGTCATAGATCGGCCGCGGAGGCTGGGGCGCAGCGTGGGCGGTTCCCACGAAGCCCAGCGCCAAGCCCGCCAACACGAAGCCCGGTAAGGCCGGCGCCAAGGCGCCACGCGGGCCGGACCGACTTCCCAAGCTTACCCCCAACCGATACGCGGCCCGTTAAACGCCGGGCGCAATGACCGGAGCATCCCCGAAGGATCCAAACCGTCAAGATCGGCGTTCAGTCCTGCCTGATGTCAACTCCAAGGGCGGTGAGCAAGAGGTGTTGCTGATCGGCGCGGATCATCAGACCTTCCCGCGTCGCGAGGCGAGTTAGGTCCAGCCCACTGATTTCAGCGCCGCGCAGGTCGGCCCCGGCCAGACGCGCGCCATCGAGATCAGCCCCGAACAGGTCGCAATCCTTCAGGTCCGCGCCTTCCAGGTTGGCGCCCGACAGGTCGGTTTCCCGGAACAGTGAGGCGCAAAAGGCACACCCCGCGAGCTCCGCGCCGCGCAGTTCGGCCAAGTGGAGGTTGCAGCGCAGGAACGTCGCCTTCGGTTCGGCGGTCTTGCGGCCGAGTTGTCGCTTGAAACTGTCGCCGACGAAAACGGCGCCGCGCAGATCGCAGTCCTCGAAAGTCGCGTCGTGCATTTCGCAGCGATCGAACCGCGCAAAGCTGAGGTCACACCCGGAAAAACGCGCGCCCTCGAGGCGGCTGAAGGCAAGCTGGAGACCACGATGGGTCGCCTGGTCCGTGAGCACGCAATGCTCGAATTGCGCCTCGCGCGCGTCCACGTGCGCCAATCGCGCGCCGATCAGGCGGCACCGCTCGATGCGTACGCCCTGAAGGAGGGCGCTGGTGATCTGAACGCCCGTGGCGACGCAGTCGACGAAGTGGGCGTCGGTGAGATCGGCCTCGCTCCAGTCGAAGCAGCTGAGGTCCTCGCCGACGATCTTGGACCCCGCGGCTGGAGTCACGGCGCTCAACCTGATCGTTCCAGGGGGTGGCCTGTCGCCGGCGCGTGCACGGCTTCCGGCACGCCGTCCGCCGACAGAAGGACGGCGATCCAGCGAGACTCTTCGAATTGCGCCAGAATAATCATCGCCAGAACGGTGAGGGGAGTGGACAGGAACATCCCCGGCAGCCCCCAGAGCGCGCCCCAAAAGGCGAGGGACAGGAGGACCACGAGCGGGTCCATGTTGAGACTCTGGCCCTGCATGCGCGGCAGCAGGATGTTGCCCACGATGAAGGTGATCAGCCACAGGGTGGCCAGAATGATCCCAGCCTGCAGCCAGCCGCCGAACTGCACGACCGCGAAAAGCGCTGGCAAGACGATGGCGGCGATGGCGCCGAAGATCGGCACGTAGTTCACGATAAAGATGAGGAAGGCCCAGAATACAGAATTCGACAGGCCTGCGGCGATCATGACGACCCAGCTGGCGACCGCGATCATCGCTCCCGTGACGGTCTGGATCCACAAGTAAGCCTCAATCGAGTCGCGCACCCGCAGGAACACGCGCAGAGCCTCGTGACGCTCATCACGCGAGCGAAACAGCCGCACGGTCTTCCGCTCGGCCGCGTGGCGCGAAGCTATGATGAAGCCGACATAGACCAGGACGAAGATCGCCCCCGAAACGAACCCCTGCAGGGAGGCTGCGATCGTCCCGAGATACTGTGCGGGATTGAACTTTGTGAGCAGATTATTGACCGAGCCGGGGGAACGGATGTGCAGGGCCTGCGCGCTTTCGCGAATGAGGCGGTCCAGCTTCGGCGTGGAATTGGTCAGGGTCTGGACGAACGCTCCGGCCTGATTTGCGATCATCAGCACGCAGGCCACGAAGAGCAGGGTCGAGAGCACGATCGCCGTCGCGGTCGCTGAGCCCTTCGGCAATCCCGGCATGCGCCGCCGTATCAGCCGCGCCAGCCCGTCGATCATTACGGCCAGGAAGACCGCCAGCAGCAGGGGCGTGAGGATATCGCCCAGCCATCGCAGCGCTGCACCGCAAAGGATTACGGCAACGATAACAATCGCGTTGCGGGTGATGGCGGTGGAGCGGTCGGCGACCATTGGTGCTTTCTAGCAGCGCTCGCGAAATACTTGAACGCGGAAACGCCCAATTTCGCCCATTCGCTTCATTTCGGTAACTATAAGGAATCCTTACGAGAAATTATACGGACCGTCACAAAAGTTACACGCAAGCGGGGCTATAAGCCGCTCCAATCCTCTCAATGCGACCGCGAGTAAAAAGGCGGCGTGAGCGGATTCGTATCTCAACATCCCGCAAATGGGGGACGGTTTTGTCTCGAATGTACGCGCCCGCGCGCTCACTCCAGCGCGCGCTCTTCTTCGCCACTACAGCTCTGGGGGGGCTTCTTGCACTCGCGGGCCCATCGGAGGCCCAGACCACCGTCGGTCCGGTGGTGATCACCGCGCCGCCGACCAGCGCGCCCTACGAGGCGCCCAGCGTCACGCCGCTCGAGGCGATCCAGCCGACGTCCGAGGTGAACCGGCACTACATCGAGAACAACGTCCCGATGACCGGGAACTACGACACCATCCTCCAGATCACGCCCAGCGTCAGCTTCGTGTCGCCCAACGGCCCGGGCCTCGCCGAAGCTCAGTTCGCGCAGATCCGCGGCTTCCAGGACGGCCAGTTCAACCTGACGGTCGATGGCATCGCCTGGGGCGACTCCAACGACTTCACGCACCACACCACCAGCTATCTGATGGCGCACGACATCGGCCAGGCCCTGGTCGACCGCGGTCCGGGCACCGCTTCGACCCTGGGCGACGCCACCTTCGGCGGCACGGTCAGCCTGGTGACGAAGGATCCGTCGCTCACTCAGAGCGGCGAGATGTACGGTAGCTTCGGCAGCTACGGCACCTACCTGGGCGGCGGCGAGATCGACACGGGCGAGATCAAGGCGCTCAACGGCGCTCGCGCCCTCATCGACGTCGAGCACCTGAACAGCGACGGCCGACTCAGCGGCATGGGCCAGGAGCGCACCAACGTCTTCGCCAAGGTCGTCGCGCCGGTGACCTCGAACACCACGGTCACCGCCGTGGCGATGTACAATG
This sequence comes from Caulobacteraceae bacterium, assembly GCA_036488935.1. GTDB lineage: Bacteria > Pseudomonadota > Alphaproteobacteria > Caulobacterales > Caulobacteraceae > Acaudatibacter. The sequence goes on from DASXGR010000110.1 coordinate 5,434, forward strand.
CCATCCACCAGGGCATCAGCCTGGGCTCCACCCAGCAGGAGATGGCGCAGTACGGCTGGAACTACGCGCTCAACAACGATCCGTCGAGCCAGGCCTACTCCGGCTACAACTTCGACCACATCTCGACGGACATGGAATACATCTCCGTCGACAGCAATCTCGGCGACGGCTGGACCTTCTCGAGCAAGCTCTACACAGACGCCTATTACCACCACGGCTATAACGGCGAAGACCCGAACGGCGATCTGCCGAACGGGACCGGCTTCAGCCCGACCGACGTGCCCGGCGAATACCTGCGCAACCTGTACCGCTCGGTCGGCGACATCACCCGGATCCAGAAGGACTTTGGTCCGGTCGTGCTGCGCACCGGCTTCTGGTACGATTACCAGCTCAACCACCGGACGCTGATCGAGACGGACGAAAACCTCGGCGTCGGGTATTTCGACCCGAACTCGCCGAATGTCCCGGGCGGGATCGATCGCGAGCAGCGCAACCAGCTGTATACGTTCCAGCCCTACTTCGAGATGGACATCAAGCCGTTCACGGGCCTCGACATCACCCCTGGCGTGAAGTGGGACTACTTCCGGCGTGACATCAACGCGATCGTCAATCAGGGGACGCTGACCCCCCTCAACTACGGGCGCACCTGGGACAAGGCGTTGCCGTCAGTGGCGATCCACTATCAGTGGAACGACAACTGGTCGGTTTACGCCCAGGTGGCGGAAGGCTTCCTCGCGCCGAATCTGAACACGCTCTACGTCCCCAACCCGTCGGCGAGCACCAACCTGCAGCCGCAGACGACGTGGAACTATCAGATCGGCGGCTCCTATCGCACCAGCCGTCTGACTCTGTCGGGCGATCTCTACCTGATCGACTTCGGCAACGAGATCATCAAGACGGGTGGCACCGTGGTCACGGGCCCGATCTTCATCAACGCCGGAGGCACGACCTACAAGGGCATCGAGGGCGAGGCCGACTACCGCATCTGGGGTCCGATCACCGCCTACGTGAACGGAAGCATCAATTACGCTCACGACAACACCTTCAACTACCAGATCCCGATGGCCCCGAAGGACACCATGGCCGCCGGCGTCGCCTACGATCACAACGGGATCTACAGCTCGCTCTATGCGAAGTATGTCGGCCCTCAGTATGGCGATGTGAACGATCAGTATCACATTCAGGGGTACACGATCTACGACTTGTCCCTGAACTATACCTTCAACGTAAATCAGGAGGTCGTGAAGAAGATCAAGGTCGGCCTGCTGGTCGACAACCTCTTCAACAAGCACAACCTGACGGCGCTGGCCGGCTACACGAACGACGCGGCGGCCACTCCGCTCTGGTGGAACACCGTACCACGCAACTGGACGGTGACGGTTTCCGCAGCGTTCTGACGATCTGAGCGCAGACTGGCGCGCCGGGCGGCGCCGCTCCATATGGGGCGGCGCCGTTCGCGTTTTCGGAGCCGAGTCTTAAGTGATCGCTCTCCTCGTCACCCCGGACATGGTGAAGATCAGCGCCGTCCAGGCCGTGCTGGCCGAGGCCAATGTCGCCTTCGACGTTTTCGATTCGGCCACGGGATCGATGTGGGGCTCGGCTGTCCCGCGCCGGCTGATGGTGGACGAAACGGATCTCAGCCGTGCGCGCCGGGCGCTCGCCGCCGCCGGCTTCGTCGAAGCGCAGGACGGCGAGTGGGATCTTCGCGCCTGATCCGCCTTGCGGGCGGGCCGCCGCGACGCTCTAAGGCGGCCCATGGATCTTTGGCAGGACTTCCAGACCAACCAGGGCAAGGTGATCCGCAAGTGGGAGCACTATTTCCCGGTCTATGAACGGCACTTCGGCCCCTGGCGCGGGCGGACCCTCACCTTCCTCGAGGTGGGCGTGGCGCACGGGGGATCGCTCGCCATGTGGCGTCGCTTCTTCGGGCCTCTGTCCACCGTGGTCGGCGTGGACATCGACCCCAAGTGCCGCGCGCATGAGGAAAACGGAGTCTTCGTTCGTATCGGCGATCAGTCGGATCCGAAGTTCCTGCAGAGCCTGGTCGACGAGTTTGGCGTCCCGGACGTCGTCCTGGACGATGGCAGCCACCAGATGGCGCACATCCACGCCACCTTCGACGCTCTCTACCCGCGGATGGACAAGAATGGCGTCTACATGGTCGAGGACCTGCACTCGGCCTACTGGCCCGACTTCGGCGGCGGCCTGAGGGAGCCCGGCAGTTTCATCGAGCGGGCCAAGTTCCTGGTGGACCAGCTCAACGCCGACCACGCCCGCGGCGCGCTCGCTCCCGACGCCTTCACCCGCGAGACGCTTTCGATCTCGTTCTACGACTCGATGGTGGTGTTCGAGAAAGGCCGCGTCCCGCGCAAGACCGCCCCCGAGATCGGCGCCCTGCCGGGGAAGAAGCCCGCGATCCGGCAGATGTGACGCGCCCGCCGTCGACTCACCTCTTCGTCAGCGGAGCCGATTGCGGAGGCGGGCGGCGAAAGTGCGGCCGCGGCGCCGCGGTTGTTGCAAGCGCTCCGCCTCTTCGGCGAGGTCGTCGACGAGGCGGCGGGCGATGAGGCCGCGTGGCCCGCGGTCCCAGTGGTCGGGCGCTTCGTCCGTCGGCGCGAAACCGGGCAGCGGGGTCATCAGATAGTCGGCCAGGCCGTGCAGCAGCGGCGCATAGGTTGCGCGCATCGCCACGAGGGTCTCCTCAGTGTCCGCCCCTGGCCGCCAGGGAACGCCGCCCTCCTCGAAGATCTCCATCATGGCTGGATAGCCATCCGCCGCCAGGGCGAGGCCCGCTCCCTCATTGCTGGCCGGTATCTGCAGCGACCTGGTCATCTCCACCACCACCTGGCGCAGTGTGGCGAAGGTCATGCGCGCCTGCAGCGGCCGTCCCCCGGGCACGCCCACCAGCACCAGGGCGCACGCGTCGAGCACCGCCGCCAGGGCCGCCAGCCATGACTGATCGTCGTGTTGCGAGCGGTAGTAGGCGAGCATCGGGTAGGAGAGGTGGCCTTCCAGCAACTCGGCCCCCCAGACTTCCCAGGCCCGCAGCACGGGGTCCAGGCTCGTCAGGTCGCCGTCGACCGCATGACGGCGCAACAGGACTGCGGCGGTGGGGGGCGAGCCGGCGCGCGCATCAAGCTGGATCACGTGGGCCTCGCGGCGCGAGAACAACTGGTAGAGCACCGGCAGGTAGCCGATGACGACGGCGATCAGGCCAAAGCCGACGCCCGCCTCGACCACAGCCGCCGCTTTGCCGAAGTTCGTGCGTGGCGCCAGGTCGCCATAACCCAGGGTAAAGAAGGTGACGCCGCTGAAGTAGAGCTGTGAGAAGAGGCTGGATCGGCCCTCGGCGCCGACTCCATGCGCGCCCCACTGCACCAGGCCGAAACCGGTGATCATCCCCGCGGCCCAGGCGACGAAAAGGGTAAGCATGGCCAGGGGGCCGAAGACGCTGAGGAAGCGTTCGCGCGCGGCATCGGCGCGGATGGGCGCGGCCAGGATCCGCCACAGCCCCCAGCCTGCTCGAAAGAACAAGGTGGTGAAGCGGACCCGGCGAGAGACGCGCCTGGGCAGCAGGACGACTTCGAAGGCGTCCTGAAGGGTGATCAGGATCAGGAGACAACCGACTATGATGGCGGTCGAACTCATCCGTCCTCCGGCGCGCCCTGCGTTGACGCCGGACTTAAGGCGCGGTCGCGGGAGCGGTTGCGTCGCCTGAGATCGCGGCTCCGGATCGCGCCTGCTCACCCAGACAAGGACTGGCGAAAATCATCTGGCGGAAGGTAGATTTGACGGCGCGTGCGCCGGACCAGATAAAGAGTTCGAGCGCGCCGGGGGGCTGAATGAACGAAACGCCGCGGCGCATCTTTCGTGAAGCCGCGATCGACAGGCTTTCCTCGCCGGACCACCTGGACCGGCTGGTCGGCGTCACTCGGCCGATTGACTGGCTGGCTTCCGCCACTATCGCCCTGGCCTTGGCGGCCCTCATCGTCTGGGGGGTCGTCGGGCGCGTTCCCACGCGGGTATCGGCGGAAGGAATCGTTACAGGGGACGCCGGTCGGATAGCAGAGGCCATCGCAGCGAGTGCGGGTCGCCTCGCGAGCATTGATGTCGGCGTGGGCCAGGCGGTGGCCGAAGGCCAACCGATCGCTCATGTCGCCCAGGCGGATATCGACGCCCGCCACCGCGCCGCCGCCGCGGTGCTCGGCGACCGTGAGCGTGAAGGGGCCGAACTCGCCGCGGCGATGGCGCGCGAGCAAGGGATGGACGATTCCAGCTTCGCCGCACGCGAGGTGGCCCTGCGGCAATCCATCGCCGTCGCCAAAGATCGCGCCGCCACCCGCGCTAAGGATCTTGAGACCGTTCGCGGCCTGGTCGGCCAGGGGCTGTCGACTCAGCCAGAGCTAGAGCAGGTCCGAGCGGACCTCGATGCGTCGCGGCAGTTGGCGACGGACGATCGCAACGAGATGCTGACCCTCGCGGCGGAGCATCTCGAGCGCAAGAGCCGGCGTGCCCATGACCTGTTACTGGCGCGGTTCCGGATCGATGACGCACGCCGTGATGCGGATCGCCTCGCGGACACGGTGAACCGCGATACGCGCGTCCTCAGCCCGATTGCGGGGACGGTCACGGAGATCGAGGTGTCGCCCGGCGCGGTGCTCGCCACGGGAACGCCCGTGGCGACGATCGAGACCATGAGGACCCGGCTGCAAGCCCTGATCTACCTGCCCGCCCAGACCGGCAAGATGGTCAAGCCCGGCATGGAGGCGAGGATCATGCCCTCGACGGTAAAGAGCGAGGAATACGGCGCCATGCTGGGGAGGGTCATCAGCATTTCGGAGTTCCCCGCCACGCCGGAAGGGTTGGCGGCGACGCTCCACAACAGGGATCTGGTGGCGCGCTTCGCCCGCAGCGGGCCGCTATATGCAGCCGTCGTCCGGCTGCGGACGAATGCGGCGGCTCCCAGCGGCTATCTTTGGTCATCCGGACTGGGGCCGCCGCTAAGGATCACGCCCGGGACGCTCGCACGCGCGGACATCGTCACCGCCCGACGACGGCCCGTAGACCTGCTTCTTCCGCTCATGCGGCGCCTCAGTGGGATCGGCCGCTGACACGGAGCGGACAGGGAGGTGGGACGGCGTCGGCCTTGGCCTGGGCGCGCAGGCTCGTCATGGTCGTGGCGAAGTGGCGACGCCGCAGGGGCTGGCGCACACCGCCCTTGCTCCAGATGGAGGCCACCGAATGTGGCGCGGCCTCACTCGGAATCGTGCTCGCCTTTTACGGCTGCTGGGTCCCGCTAGAGCGGTTGCGCCTCGCCTGTGGCGTGTCGCGCGATGGCAGCAAGGCAAGCAACATCATCAGGGCCGCGCGGACATTCGGCTTGGCGGCCCGCGGGTTTCGCAAGGAGCCTTCAGCCCTGGGAGAGCTGCCGCTACCGTCAATCCTCCACTGGAACTTCAATCATTTCGTCGTCCTCGAACGGCTGAACGACCGCTACGCCTTCCTCAATGATCCTGCCGAAGGACGTCGCAGAGTCACCCTCGAGGAGTTGGGCGAATCCTTCACCGGCGTCGTGCTGGCCCTCGAACCTGGCCCTGGCTTCCGCAAGTTGGGACATCGGCCGAAGCCGTGGCGCAGCCTCGCGGCGCTGCTGCGCTACTCGAAGGCCCCGGCGGCGCTCCTGCTGCTGGTGAGCATATCGCTTGTCGTGCCCGGGATCCTCGTCCCCACCTTCACCAGGATCTTTGTGGACGACATCCTGCTGCGCGGCCAACGCGACTGGCTTGCCCCACTGCTGATCGGCCTGGGTCTCTCCGCCGTCGCCAGGACGCTGGTCACGGCCGCGCAGCAGTCACTTCTCCTGCGCCTGGAGACCAAGGTCGGCGTGGCCATGATGAGCCGCTTCCTGTGGCGCGTTCTCTCACTGCCGATCGAGTTCTTCAGCCAGCGCCACGCTGGCGATATCGCCGAGCGCGTGGCGGCCAACGAGCGGGTCGCCCGCCTGCTGTCCGGCGCGCTGGCGACCAGCGCGCTCGATCTGGTTTCGGTGACCTTCTTTGCCGCCGTGATGTTCCTGTACGACGCCACGCTCGCGGTTCTGTGCATCGCCATTTCCGGCGCAAATCTCCTCATCCTTGGCGCTGTCGCCCGACGGCGTGACGAGCTCAATCGACGGCTGGCCGTCGGGCGCGGCAAGCTCAACGGCGCCACGGTGGGTATCATCCGCACCATCGAGACCCTCAAGGCGGCCGGCCTCGAAGACGACGCCTTCGCGCGGTGGGCCGGATACCAGGCGCTCATGCTGGAGGCGGGGCAGAATCTTGGACTTTACTCCGCCTTTACAGAGATATTCCCGCCCTTCTTCGGCGCTCTTGCGATGGCCGTGGTCCTCGGCGTCGGCGGACTAAGGGTCATCCACGGCGAACTGACGGTCGGCGGCCTGGTCGCGTTCATGACGCTGATGGCCAGCTTCGCCGCGCCGATCAGCGCCCTTGTGCAGTTCGCCGGCGAGTTCCTGACCATCAACAGCGATCTTGCGCGGCTGGACGATGTCTTCCGGTACCCCACAGAGGCGCCGGGACCGGCGGTCGTGGAGCGCGCTGCGAAGCTCTCTGGAAGGATCCAGATCGACAACCTGCAGTTCCGCTATTCGCCGCTCGATGATCCGGTGATCGACGGCTTTTCCCTCGATGTGCGCCCGGGCATGCGAATTGCGCTGGTCGGCGCCTCGGGATCCGGAAAATCCACCGTGGGGCGACTGATGGCGGGGCTTGTCCGGCCCAGCGCCGGCCAGATCCGCTACGATGGCATCCCCCTGCGTGAAGTGCCGGCCGACCTCTTCGCCGCCTCTGTCGCCTATGTCGACCAGGACGTGCGCCTCTTCGAAGGCACAGTTCGCGAAAACGTCACCCTATGGGAGGCCGAAGCGTCCGAGGCAGCGATCACCCGAGCCCTCTCGGATGCCGCCATAGCGGACGAGATCGCCGTCCGCCCGGGGAACTACGACAGCCCGGTCAGCGAAGGGGGCGTCAATTTCAGTGGCGGCCAGCGCCAGAGGATCGAGCTGGCGCGCGCACTCTTTGGCGACCCCACGATTGTGGTGCTCGACGAAGCCACCTCGGCCCTGGATCCGAGAGCGGAGAAGTTGATCGACGATAATCTGCGGCGACGCGGATGCGTGTGCATCATCATCGCCCATCGCCTGAGCACAGTCCGCGATTGCGACGAGATCATCGTTCTGGATCGCGGCAGAATCATTGAGCGCGGCGCTCATGACGAGCTCGCCGCCGCCGGCGGCGTCTACGCCCAGCTGGTCACCGCCACATGACGAAGACTGAAGAGGATCGGCCGCCGGCAGAGCGCGAAGTGCGCCGCGAGGCGACCGCGCCCACGCCGATGGCGCTGGAGGGTCGCCACATCATACGGCTGGACGCCTCCAGACCTGTCCTTTTGGTGACCGCCGGCGTTGTCGACATCTTCGCCCAGCCCGCGGAGGCTGCGCGGACCCATCTCTTCCGCGTAAAGACCGGCGAGGTGATCCTCGGCCTGACGCGGGGCCTGGACGAAGCGGGACAGGCGGATCTCATCGCGGTCGGCGGCCAGGGATCGGAGATCCTGGCGATGGAACGCGCGCACCTCTCCGACGTCGGCCTTCTCGATCGGTGGGTCGAGCGGCTGGTTGAGGAGGTCCCCGGTCCCGGCTCGCAAGAGACGCCCGACGGTTGGCCGGCCGCCGCTACGGCCGACAGCTCCTCGATCGAGGGGACCTGGGAGTCCATCGACCGGGTCCACGACTGGGCGCTCGGGGCGCTGGCGAGGCGGCTCCGCCGCGAATCGGCGGATCAGGTCGCTCGATTGCAGTGGCGGGCGGCGAAGGCGCGGTCGGAGGCCGACGACGCGCTGGGTGAGCTGGCGCGCATCGTCAATCCACCGACCCGGCTCGCCAGCGCGCAGGTGGCAGGGGACCCGTTACTGGACGCCTGCCGTGCGGCCGGCGAGGTCCTGGGCGCGACGATGATCAGACCCGCCGGACGGCGCTCAGCCGGCGAGGATTTCGAGGCTGTGGCCGAGATCGCCCGGGCCTCGCGCCTGCGCGTCCGTCGGACCGTTCTGCGGGCGGGTTGGTGGCGGCGGAGCACCGGCCCTCTGGTCGCGTGGCAGGGCGAGGCGCGACGCCCCGTGGCGATCGTTCCGGTGTCCTCGCGCCGATACGCCTTGATCGAAGCGGAGTCCGGCGCGCGCCACCTGCTGGACGAGGCCCTCGCACAGACACTCTCATCCGAGGCCGCGACTTTCTACCAACCCTTCCCTGAGGGCCCACTGCCGGCGCGGCGCCTGCTGGCGTGGGCTATCGGCCAGGGAGGCCCGGACGCCCGGCGCATTCTCCTGACCGGGATGGCGCTGGCTCTCGTGGCTTTCGCCTCGCCGCTGGTGGTCAGCGCGCTCGTCGACAGCGCCATACCCGCCGCCGATATGAGCGAGTTGGCGTTCTGCGCCGGCGGCCTCGTGCTCGTGGCCATCTCCATCGGCGCCTTTCAGGCGGTGCAGGGAATCGCGACCGTGCGGCTGGCCAGCACGCTGCACTGGAAGCTCCAGGCTGCAGTGATGGACCGCCTGCTCAGGCTGCCAACCGGCTTCTTCAAGCGCTACGCAGCGGGAGATCTGGCAGATCGCGTGCTGGCGGTCGATCGAATCGGGGAGCTGCTAACCGGACGGGCGATAGCCGGCCTGCTGGCCGGCGTCTTCTGCGTGTTTGGCATAGGCCTGATGGTTATCCTTGATCCGCCATTGGCGGTGTTGGCTGTCGGGTTGACCCTGCTGCATGGCGCTGTATCGGTCCTCGCCCCGATCGTCAGGCTCGGCCATGAGCGCCGGTACTTCGCCCTTCAGGGCAAGGCCAGCGGCCAGGTGCTTCAGTTCCTCGCCGGTGTCGGCAAGCTGCGCGCTGCAGCCGCGACCCACAGGGCGCTCGCGCTTTGGGCGGGCACCTTCTCCCTCCAGAAACGGCACTTCATCCGTTCGCAGCGCATCGCCAATCGCCTGGTCGCGTTCGAGGCCGGCTTCCCGATCTTCGCCGCCCTGGTCATCTTCGCCTTGGCGATGCGCCGTGGGGCGGGGGCGGTCGACCCCGGACGATTCCTGGCGTTCTTCGTCGCCTTCGGTCAGTCCATGGCGGCCATGGCGAGCCTCGGCGCCGCGATCGGCCAGGCGGTCATCGCCGCGCCGTTCTTTGACCGCCTGGCGCCCGTCCTCGAGTGCCGCCCGGAAGTTGCGGGCGCCGGAGAGGATCCCGGGGAGATTTCCGGCGCCATCGAACTGAACCAGGTGACATTCGGCTATGGCGGGGCCCGGTCGCCGCTGTTCGACCGGCTTTCGGTTCACATCGCAGCTGGCGAATACGTCGCGCTGGTCGGGCCTTCGGGCTGCGGCAAGTCCACAGTGCTGCGGCTCATTCTGGGTTTCGAGCAGGCGCAGTCCGGGACCATCCTCTTCGACGGCAGGTCGATCGAACGGCTGAACGTGGAAGCGCTGCGCCGCCAGATCGGCATCGTCCTGCAGGACGGCAGGCTCAAGTCGGGGACCATCTACGACAACATCTGCGGGTCCTTGCCTGTGCCGATCGAACGGGCGTGGGAGGCCGCGCGGCAGGCGGGCCTGGAAGTAGACATCGAAGCCATGCCGATGGGGATGCACACCCTCGTCACGGAAGGCATGAGCACCCTGTCCGGAGGCCAGCGTCAGAGGCTCATGATCGCCAGCGCCCTGGTCCACCGTCCGCGCATCCTCCTCCTGGACGAGTCGACCAGCGCGCTCGACAATCGCACTCAGGCGATCGTGAGGGAGACCGTGGCGAGGCTGGATGTGACCCGTATCGTCATAGCCCACCGCCTGAGCACCGTACGGGACGCACGACGGATCATCGTACTGGCCGATGGCGGCGTGGCCCAGTCCGGAACGTTCGAGGAGCTGATCGACGGGCCAGGGCTATTTGCCGAGCTGGCCAAGCGACAACTCGCCTAGGTCGTGTGGACAGTTATCGCAGCCACAGCACGATGGCCGCCAGAGTGACGATGGCGAGGTAGTTCCTGGCCGTCTTCTCGAAGCGGGTGGCGACGCGTCGAAACTGCTTGAGCTTGGAGAAGCAGCACTCGACCA
>DASXGR010000003.1:0-54984 GCA_036488935.1 Caulobacteraceae bacterium
GCCCATCCACACCCCAAGGGTTCGCGCCACTCCATGTATGTCTGCAACTGCAACGGTATCCGCGAGCGCGACGTCGACGCCGCGATCAGCGCTGGCGCGAAGCGGCCCGCGGAGGTGTTCCGCCGTTGCCAAGCGACGCCAAGATGCGTCAAGTGTGTGTGCGATATCCGGCGGATGATCGAAGAAGCGGAGCAGTCCCCGCTGCAAGCCGCCGGATAGAAAGGACGGCTGGAGTCATGCGGCCGCAATCCGGTATTATAGCCGTTTTGAACGATGTCCTCACCAATGAGCTGACGTCTGTAAATCAGTATTTCCTGCATGCGCGAATGTACCAGAACTGGGGATTCCAGCGCCTGGGAAAGCTTACTTATGATGAATCGATCAGCGAAATGCGGCACGCCGATATGCTGATCAAGCGGATACTTTTCCTGGAGGGTCTGCCGAATTTGCAGGACCTCCATAAGCTGAGCATCGGCGAGACCGTCCCGGAATGCCTTGCCGCTGACCTTGCCCTCGAAAGCGCCGGGCGCAGGACGCTCGTGGCGGGCATCGCCCACTGCGAGACCGAACAGGACTATGTGAGCCGCGAAATCCTCAAACGCATCCTCGAGGACACCGAGGAGCACATCGACTGGCTGGAAACGCAACGGAACCTGCTCGCGAACCTGGGCGAGGCGAATTTCCTGCAATCGGCCATGGGGGAATTGCCGGAAGGCGAAGCCTGAGCCGGCCGGTTTCACGGCCTCGGCGCGGCCAAGCATTTTCCGGAGTTGCCCTGCGATTGGCGAAGCGTACGCCGCAATGCCCATCGTTGCGATCGAGGAACGCTACGTAGCGTAGCAAGCTCTTCCAGCTCATTTCTCAATCGAATATTCGGAGCTCTGCGGGGCGTCGGGCTCCCGCGCCCGTCAGGAGTTCACAATGGCCAGGGTGCTGGTGCTCTACTATTCGAGCTATGGACACATCGAGACGATGGCCAACGCCATCGCGGAGGGCGCCCGGGGCGTCGGCGCGACGGTGGACATCAAGCGCGTGCCCGAGACCGTTCCGGAGGAGATTGCGCGCGGCGCCCACTTCAAGCTCGACCAGGTCGCGCCGATCGCCCAGATCAACGATCTTGCCGACTACGACGCGGTCGTCGTGGGGGCGCCCACGCGCTTTGGGCGCATGCCCTCGCAGATGGCGGCCTTCCTCGACCAGGCCGGATCGCTTTGGATGTCCGGACGACTGAACGGGAAGGTCGGCGCTGTCTTCACCTCGTCGGGAAGCCAGCACGGCGGCAACGAGATGACGCTGTTCTCGATAATGACCAACCTGCTGCACTTCGGCATGGTCATCGTGGGCCTGCCCTACAGTCACCAGGGGCAGATGACGCACGCGGAGATCGTCGGCGGAGCGCCGTATGGCGCAACAACGATCGCGGGTGGCGACGGCAGCCGCCAACCCAGCCAGATCGAGCTCGCCGGCGCTCGGCACCAAGGCGAGCTGGTCGCCCGGACTGCGGCCAAAATCTTCGGCTGAGGATCGGTGCGGCGGTTCTGCCGACAGGAGCCGCCGACCCACCCCGATTGCTCAAAGCCGCTCGCCTTCGGCGATGGATCAGAAGCTCACACGCACGCCGCCGGAGGCGCCGATAGGCGACGCTGGACTGTAACTGCGCGGGTCGCTCGCGCCGGGCGCCTGGACGAGGAACACTTGTGAGGTCGGTGAGAAGGTCCCGTAGGTGTAGTAGGTCCGGTTTGTAACGTTCTCGACCCTGGCGAACAGCTGGACACGGCGCGTGAGGCGGTAGGCGGCGTCGAGGTTCACGATGAAGAACCCCGGCAGCCGCGGCGTGAGGTTGGCCTCGTCGCCGAACAGGTATTCGCCGGTCTGGCCAACGCCCGTTACGGCGAGGGACAGGCGCCCGGTCGCCTGCCACTGAAGGCGAAGCTTCACCTGGTTCAGGGGTATCCCGGGCAGTCTGTCGCCTGGAACGATTGTGACTTCGTCATTCGCGTCGGCGACCGGGTTGGAGCCTGCGGCCTCGACGAACCCGCTCTGGTAAGTGGCGTCCGTGTACGCGTAGGCGAGATGGGCGGACCATGGTCCGTCGGTCACCTGAAGGTCCGCGTCGACGCCCTGGCGACGGGTGGCTCCGACGTTAGTGAAATAGGCGCGGTTGAGCGTCACGCTGTTGACGAAGACGATGTCGTCGTCGAGTTCCGAGCGGTACAGTCCAAGGTGATATTCAACACGAACGCCCCCGCCGTCGAAGGCGCCGCGAAGGCCAGCCTCGACGGTATGCGCCACGACCTGTTTCAGGTCCGGATCGCCGACGAAGAAATTGGCGAGGCTGCACGAGTCCTGCGGTCCCGCGCAGGACAGCTCCGCCGGCGTCGGGGCCCGGTTGGCTTCGGCGTAGCCGGCATAGGCGGTGAGCCACGAAGTCACGCGCCAGCTCAGGCCCGCGGCCGGATTGAACCGGCTGTAGGCGTGGTCGCCGGCGAGATCGCCGCCCAGACGGTCTTCGAGATCCGCCTGCGCATCGTTGAAGCGTCCCGACAACGTCAGCGCCAGGGCGGGAGTGAGTTGGAGAGTATCCGAAGCGAACAGGCCGTAGTCGGCGTCCCGGACTCCGACGTCCACCGGGACATTATTCCCCGGCTCGTCGATCAGCACGCCCGGCCCGACGAACAGGCGCGTCACGGGCGTGATGCCGCCGATGAAGGAGGCTGCTTTGAACCCGGTCCAGGCGCCGTCGAAGCTCCCGCCCCAGACGGCGTGGTTCGGCATGCCCCACAGCGGATGAACATTGGCGGCCTGCAGAGAGGCGCCATAGCCGATGGTGTCGGTGGTCTGTTCGTCGAGTTCCGAATAAGCGAAGGGGTTCTCGCCCAGGAAGGCGGGTATCGGAGCCCCGCCAGCCGTGGCGCTATAGCCGGAGCGGGAGCATAGCAGGCCCGAGCCGTCGCCGCAGGGCAGGTCGTTGGCCGCATTGCCGTTGGCGACCGATTGCCGGAAATAATCGAGGTAGGCGACGCCCTGCACTGTCGTCCACGCGTCGATCTGGTCCGAGCCGCGAAGATCGAGGGCCGCATAGCGGTTCTTGATGTTGTTGGGGCCGGTGAACTGCGCCCTGGGATCGGCGGCGAGAAGCTCGACCGGCGAGGTCCCCGGGCCATTGAGGTCCGAATTGGCGAACCGCAGGCCGAGGTGGAGCTCAGCTCCGCTGCGGGTCCAGGCGACGTCGCCGTAGAGATTCTGGATGTCGGAAGACTGCAGGTCGCGCCAGCCGCCCTCGTGGATCACGCTTGTCGCCAGATAGACCGCCGTGTCGCCGATCCTACGGCCGACCGCCGCATCACCCTCGACCAAGGCGAAAGAGCCGCCCGAGAGGTCCGACTCTTCACCCTGGAAGGTGAGCCCGGTCTGCAACTCGGTGTTGAGCGCTCCACCCAGGGCGTTGAGCCCGAACACCGGATTCGAGCCTTCGATCGTCATTCGACGGATGGCGAGGCTGGGGATCAGGTCCCAGTTCACCGTGTCGCCAAAGGGGGTGTTGAACCGGACGCCGTCGACATAGACGGCCAGGTCTTCCGGCGTCCCCTGCAGGGGCGAGGCTTCGAAGCCATGATAGAACAGAGTGGGCTGGAACGGATTGCCCGAGGCCGAGTCCAGGTTGACCGGCCCTACCTGCGTCTCCAACGCCCGCAAGAGGTCCGGTTCGCCGTCCCGGGCGAGATCGGCGGCCGTAAGAACCTGCGTCTCCACCGGCAGCCGGTCACGGTCCACGCCAGCGCCGGGAACCGGGGTGGCGGAGACCACCACTTCGGAAACAGGCGAGGATGGCGCGAGCGCCTGGGCGTGAAGGATGCACGGCGCCGAAGACAGCAGGACTGTGCATACGGCTACCCGCATTCGTCGGCGCCCCCGATGCATTATCGCACCATCGCGTCCTCCTACGAATGGTTCCCGCTCAAGACGTCCGCAGCGGCCCCCGGGCCACGCTCTGGCCGCCAACGCCACCCAAGCCTCTTCCGACCCACCGCCGCCGCGGTCTATCCTCGGCCTAGAAAAGTGGAGGAAGCGATGGCGGATTTCGGCGGCGAACTGGAGACCTTCCGCGCGGAAGCGCGCGGCTGGCTGGAGCAGAACTTCCCCGCCGCCCTGCGCAACGACCCCGCCATCCAGACCGCGGCGATGATGGGTGAGCGGCCGAGCGAGGACGCCGAGCTGTGGCGCCGCCGCATGGCCGAAAAGGGCTGGGGCACGCCAACCTGGCCCAAGGCCTACGGCGGCGGCGGCCTCTCGCGCCCGGAGGCGCGGGTGCTGGCCGAGGAAATGGCGGCGATCGGGGCCCGCAATCCGATCGGCGGAATGGGCGTGATGATGCTCGGCCCCACGCTCCTCGAGTACGGGACAGAGGCGCAGAAGCAGCGCCATATCCCTTCGATCGTGACGGGCGAGCTGCGCTGGTGCCAGGGCTATTCCGAGCCCGGATCGGGCTCGGACCTCGCGTCGCTGCAGACCCGCTGCGAGGACAAGGGCGACCACTGGCTGATCAATGGCCAGAAGATCTGGACCTCGGGCGCCAACCTCGCCGACTGGTGCTTCTGCCTCGTGCGCACCGACACCAAGACGAAGCATGAGGGCATCAGCTTCATCCTGATCGATATGCGGACGCCCGGCGTGGAGACGCGGCCGATCCGCCTGATCAACGGCGCCAGCCCGTTCTGCGAGACCTTCTTCACCGATGTGAAGGTTCCCAAGGAGAACCTCGTCGGCCGCCTGAACGGCGGCTGGACCATCGCCAAGCGACTGCTGCAGTTCGAGCGGGAAAACATTTCGGCCAGCCTCGGCGGCG
The DNA here is from genome assembly GCA_036488935.1 of Caulobacteraceae bacterium. GTDB lineage: Bacteria > Pseudomonadota > Alphaproteobacteria > Caulobacterales > Caulobacteraceae > Acaudatibacter. The sequence goes on from DASXGR010000003.1 coordinate 4,847, forward strand.
GCAACCCGGCCCTCGGTCAGACCGCGAGCGTCGATGTCCTGGCCAGGCGCTATGTCGGCCGGGGCGAGGACGGACGGCTGGTCGATGCGGACCTGCGCAGCCGGCTGGTGATCCATCAGATGGAGGCCAAGGCCTTCCAGCTCACGACCCGCCGCGCGGCCCTGGAAGCCAAGTCGAACCAGGGCCCGAGCGCCGCCACCTCGATCATGAAGTACGCCGGAGCGAAGATCGCCCAGGACCGCACCGAGCTGGCGGTGGAGATCATGGGCGGACAGGGCCTGGGTTGGGAGGGCGAGGGCTTCGAATCGACGGAGCTGAGCACGGTCCGCGCCTGGCTTCGGTCAAAGGCCAACTCGATCGAGGGCGGCACGTCGGAGATCAACCTCAACGTGGTGTCGAAGCGGGTGCTGGGTCTGCCCGACCCGAAGTAGCGCCCGGCGGCTCGCCAGCGTCACACCCGGCGAGCCGGCACCGCGCGGCCGCTGACGTAGAGCACGGCCGAACTTACTGAACCGGTCGGGTCGGGCATGAATTCAACTTCGACGAAGGTTGTCGGGTCCCAGAACATCATGTGACCGCCACGCTCCCCCTCGTAGAAGAGGGGGCGGGCCTTCCCGTCCACATCCATCGACAGCTTGCCGCCCTTCTCTCCGAACTGCAGGCGCGGGCCATTCTCGACCTGAAAGGCCCCTTGCACGCGGGCCAGCTGCGCTGTGGCGAGGGGCAAGTCCTTGCGCTGGTCGGGAAGGACGACGGGACGGCCGAGCGCCACGTCGAGAAGCTGGGAGGCCATTACCGGTACGGCATCGCTCTCATCGTTGCTCAGGACCACGACGGCGATGCGGCGGGAGGGAAGCCAGGACAGGAAGGATGCGAACCCTTCGACGCCGCCGTCGTGCTGGAAGAGCGGCTCCCCTGCATGCTGTTCGATGAACAGCCCCATGCCGTACTCGCCCAGCCCCGGCGCGGTCATGGCGGCCAGCGAGCGACCGGAGAGCACACGACCGCGATAAAGGCCCTGCTCCCAGGCGAGCAGATCGTGGGTCGTCGAGTAGATCGCCCCCGCCGCCCACGGAACCGACATCGACTCTGAGCGGGCGTACGCCAACCCTTTCGGACCGTCGGTATAGCCGGACGCCCGGCGCGGCAGGACCAGGTCGTCGGCGTCGAGTCCGGTGGAGCTCAGGCCAAGCGGCTCAATCAGCCGGGCTCGCAACACCTCTTCATAGCTCTTGCCGGTGACAGCCTCGATCACTGCGCCGAGTAGTTCGTAGTTCGAGTTGCTGTACGAGAATCTCGACCCCGGCTCGAATTGGAGGGGCTTGTCCTTCACCAGAGACAGAAAGTCCTTGGGGCCATGAGGCGCAGCAGCCCAGGCGATGAACGCGGGACTGCTGGTGAAATTCGGGATGCCGGCCGTCTGGTGGAGGAGTTGGGAAATCGTCACCTTGGACCAGGCTGCAGGAAGGTCGGGCAGGTATTTCGAGACCGGGTCCTCGATGTTCAGCTTACCGTCCTGCTGCAGGAGGAGCACCAGAGCGGCGGTGAACTGCTTTGTGACCGAGCCAATCCGGTATTTCACATCCGGAGCGTCAGGTATGCGCCAGTCGAGATTGGCCCAGCCATACCCCTTGTCGAGCAGTATGCGATCGCCTTGCGCGACCAGGACCGAGCCCATGAATTTTCCGGTCTTGGCGTAGGCCTGGGCCACTTCGGAGAGGCGCCCCACGTCCTGAGCCTGGGTGGGACCGCCCAGCATCACCGCGCCCAGCGACAATGCCACCGCCACCAATGTCTTCACGGATCTGCCCCCCGTCGTCGCTTCCAGCCGACAACGACGCTAGGTCATGCGGTCCGATGCGTCGATACGCGCCGCCGCCTCGCTCGATCAGCGTTCACGGGAGGTGGCGCTCGGTCCCCTCGCAGTCCGCTGGCCAGGCGCTGCGGTGGGTCGACTTGTGACGCGCCGACGGCGACGATAAAAGGCGCCCCCGATTCAGGCCCCGGAGCCGATGCCCAAACCGATCTTTGTGCTGAGCGGGCCGAACCTCAATCTGCTCGGCTCCCGCGAACCCCACATCTACGGCAAGGAGACGCTGGAGGACGTGCGACGCCGCTGCGAGGCGCGCGCGGCGGCCCTGGGCCATGCCGTGGAGTTCCGCCAGTCGAACCACGAGGGCGTGCTGATCGACTGGGTGCAGGAAGCGCGGACGGCGGCGCTTGGACTGGTGCTCAATCCTGCAGGATATGGCCACACGTCCATCGCCCTGCTGGACGCCCTTAAGGCGCTCGAGATCCCGGTGGTCGAGTGTCACCTGTCGAACCCGGCGGCGCGGGAGCCGTTTCGCCGGCACAGTTACGTGTCCCTGGCCGCGACTGGCGTCATCGCCGGATTCGGCCCGGCGAGTTATGAACTGGCCATCGAGGCCATCGCGAACCTGGCGAGTGGCGCCTGAGGCGTCGCGCTCCGGACAACAAGAGGCGAAACAAGTCCCCATGGCGAACAGCGAGGACGACGCGCAGCCGATGGAATCATCGGTGGACGCGCGGCTGGTGCGCGAACTGGCCGATGTTCTGAACGAGACCGGCCTGACCGAGATCGAGGTCGAGCGCGGAGACCTGCGGGTCCGCCTGACCAAGAGCCCGCCGCCCGCGCCGATGGCGCTGGCGCCGCAGATGCTCGCCGCCGCCCCGGCGTACGCTGCGCCTGCTCCACCCTCCCCCCAGGCGGCGCCCGCGGCCGTTGCAGCGGCCGTTCCGGCAGGAGAAATGGTGAAGTCGCCGATGGTGGGGACGGTCTACCTGCAGCCCCAGCCCGGAGCGGCGCCGTTCGTTCGCGTGGGCGACCGCGTCGAGGAGGGTCAGACCCTGCTGCTGCTCGAGGCGATGAAGACGATGAACCCGATCCCGGCGCCCAAGTCTGGCGTCCTTGTCGAGTTCCTGGTGGCGGACGGCCAGCCCGTGGAATACGGCGAGCCCCTGCTGGTCATCGGCTGACGGGGAATGTTCGAGAAGATCCTCATCGCCAACCGAGGCGAGATCGCCCTGAGGGTGCACCGCGCCTGTCAGGAGATGGGCATCCACACGGTGGCCGTTCACTCCGAAGCTGACCGCTCCGCCATGCACGTGCGCCTGGCCGACGAGAGCGTCTGCATCGGACCTGCGCCGGTGGCGAAGAGCTACCTCAATATCCCGTCCATCGTCGCTGCGTGCGAGATCACCGGCGCCCAGGCCGTGCATCCCGGCTATGGCTTCCTCTCGGAAAACGCCCGCTTCGCCGAGATCCTCGACGCGCACGGCTATGTCTTCATCGGCCCGCGGCCCGAGCACATCCGCGTCATGGGCGATAAGATCGCAGCCAAGCGCACGGTGAAGGCGGCTGGCATCCCCGTGGTGCCCGGGTCCGAAGGCGCGGTGACAAGCGAGGCCGACGCCATCGCCACGGCGAAGGAGATCGGCTTTCCGGTCCTGATCAAGGCTTCCGCGGGGGGCGGCGGGCGCGGCATGAAGGTTGCGCGCACGCCCGAGGAAGTGGCCGAGGCCTATGCGACCGCCCGCGGCGAGGCCAAGGCGGCCTTCGGCGATGACGCGGTCTACATGGAGCGCTACCTGGCGGCGCCACGCCATATCGAGCTGCAGGTGGTGGCCGACTCCTTCGGCACGGTGTGCCATCTGGGCGAGCGCGACTGCTCCCTGCAGCGCCGTCACCAGAAGATTCTGGAGGAAGCCCCCTCCCCCGTCATCGACGCAGCGGCCCGCGCGAAGATCGGCAAGGTCGTCGTCGATGCGGTGAAGGCGATCGGCTACCTCGGCGTCGGCACGATCGAGTTCCTGTACGAGGACGGCGAGTTCTTCTTCATCGAGATGAACACCCGCCTGCAGGTGGAGCACCCCGTCACCGAGGCGATCACCGGCATCGACCTCGTGCGCGAGCAGATCCGCATCGCCGCCGGCCTGCCGCTATCGTTTACCCAGGACGAGGTGGCGTTCGAGGGCCACGCCATCGAATGCCGGATCAACGCCGAGAACCCCCGGACCTTCGCCGGATCGCCAGGCGTGGTGACCGACTTCCATGCGCCAGGCGGCCTGGGCGTGCGGCTCGATTCCGCGCTGTATACGGGCTATGCGATCCCGCCCTACTACGACAGCCTCGTTGGAAAGCTGATCGTACACGCTCGCGACCGCGAGGAGGCGATCGCCCGGATGAAGCGGTCCCTCGCCGAGATGGTCGTTGGCGGCGTCGAAACCAACATTCCCCTGTTCCAGGATCTCCTGGACGAGCCGGACATCGCCGCCGGCCGGTACGACATCCATTGGCTGGAGCGGTGGATCAAGGCGCAGGGCTGAGAACGCCGCCTTCGCCCTTGACCTTCGGCGCTTGGCCGGTCACCCCCTGAGCGGATATTCCGCAGGAGGAGACAGAGCATGGCTGACGACAATCTCGACCTCAGGAGCCAGGCCAACGCCATGGACCTCGAGGCGGAGCTGAACAACCTCGGCATGTCCAAGGAGGCCCGGCCGCTGTTCGAAGCGGTCAAGCGGCACATCGCCGAGAACGTCGCCCCGATCAGCGAGGAGTTCCACCGCCTCGGCGAAGGCCGTGCGGACCGCTGGAGCTGGGCGCCCGGCCAGCTCGAACTGCTCCAAGGCGCCAAGGACAAGGCCAAGGCCGCCGGACTGTGGAACTTCTTCCTGCCAACCTCGGAGATCGGCAAGGGCCTCACCAATCTCGACTACGCCTACATCGCCGCCGAGCTCGGCAAGAACCCGCTGGCGTCCGAGAGCCTCAACTGTTCCGCGCCGGACACCGGCAACATGGAAGTGCTCGAGCGCGTCGGCACGCCTGAGCAGAAGGAAAAGTGGCTGAAGCCGCTCCTCAACGGCGAGATCCGTTCGTGCTTTGGCATGACCGAGCCTGGCCTCGCGTCCTCCGACGCCAAGAACATCGCTACGCGCGCTGAGCTGATCGGCGACGAATGGGTGATCAACGGCGAGAAGTACTACATCTCCGGCGCCGGCGACCCGCGCTGCAAGATCATGATCTGCATGGTCAAGACCAGCCCGGACGCGCCCCGCCAGTTCCAGCAGTCGCAGATCCTAGTTCCCATGGACACGCCCGGCGTGCAGGTGCTGGGACCGATGAACGTCTTCGGTCACGACGACGCGCCGCATGGCCACATGCATATCAAGCTCGACAACGTGCGGGTGCCCAAAGAGAACATCCTGCTTGGCGAGGGGCGCGGCTTCGAGATCTCCCAGCTTCGCCTGGGCCCCGGCCGCATCCACCACTGCATGCGCTCGATCGGCCAGGCCGAGCGCGCCCTCGACCTGATGGTCAAGCGCGCCACCAGCCGAGAGGCGTTCGGCAAGCCGCTGATCCAGCTCGGCAAGAACCTCGAAGTGGTCTCGCGCGCCCGGATCGAGATCGAGGCCATGCGCCTGATGGTCCTCAAGGCCGCCAAGGCGATGGACGTCCTGGGCAACCGGGAAGCCCGCGTCTGGGTGCACATGGTCAAGGCCATGGTCCCCGAGCGCGTCTGCAAGATCATCGACGAGGCGATCCAGATCCACGGCGCCACGGGGGTGTCGCAGTGGACCCCGCTGGCGCAGATGTACACCGGTCAGCGCACTCTGCGGATCGCGGACGGGCCCGACGAGGTGCATCACCTGGTCGTTGGCCGGGCCGAATTGAGCCGCCACTAAGGTCTGGCGCGGGTTCTCTTCCACAAGCTTGTGGTGGAGGATCCGCGTCGCCGACTCCCTCCAGCGACGCCTCTAACGCACGGGAGTGCAAGCGCGCCTCTTGCGCATCGCCGATTTGCAACGACAGTGCTCAGAACAAGTTGGAGGGCCCCCATGACGAGTTCGCGGACTTTATTGGCGGGGCTGGGCCTTGCGGTCGCGTTCGCCGCCTCGGCGGCCATGGCTCAACAGTCGGAGGCGCCGTCGACGTTGATTCCCGGATCGCCCCCGACGCCATGGAATTCGAACCCTGGGCCGCCATCGGCGCCTGCGGCGACCACCCAGTCGAGCCTTCCGACCCAACCGGAATCGACCGTCGCCGCGCAGCCGGTCATCGACGCGCAGCAGGTCCGGTCGATCACGCGGCAGTTCCAGACGGAGCTGAACCGGCTCGGCGGCGCCGCCCAGATCACGCGTTGCGGCCCAGTCCTCCACCTGCAGCCGCCGCAGAGCAGCGGCTACAATGAGGGCTACGGCGGCGTCTGCGAGATGCAGGTGGCCGACCGGCACATGCAGGCGGTGATGTGCGACGACCGCCGGGGCGGCAAGTTCAGTTTCACCCTCGCCGCCATCCGCGACCTGGATGCGGTCGGCAGGTTCATCTCGGACAACTGCTTTCCCGAGGGCTGAGATATAGTCGGCCGCCTTGAGCGCCTTCACCGCCGATGACCTGATCGCCTGCTATGAGCGGGGCGTCTTCCCGATGGCGGACGCGCGCCAGGATCGGCGCCTGTTCCTGGTCGATCCGACCCGCCGGGGAATCCTGCCTCTCGACGGCCTGTGCATATCGCGGCGGCTGGCGAGGACTGTGCGCTCCGATGTGTTCGAGGTGCGGGTGGACACTTGTTTTCCCGCCGTGGTCCGGGCGTGCGCCGCCCCGGCGCCTGGCCGGATGGAGACGTGGATCAACCATACGATCGAGCACCTGTGCGTCGAACTGGCCAGGCGCGGCGTCGCCCACAGTGTCGAGGCGTGGCGCGAGGGCAAGCTGGCAGGCGGCCTGTATGGCGTTGCCCTGGGCGGGGCCTTCTTCGGCGAGAGCATGTTCTCGCTCGAGCGCGACGCCAGCAAGGTGGCGCTGACCCATCTTGTCGCGCGCCTGCGGGCCGGGGGCTTCGCCCTGCTGGACACACAGTTTGTCACCGACCACCTGATACGGCTGGGCGCCGTGGAAATCGACCGCGCGGACTACCGCAAACGACTGTCGCTGGCCCTTGCGCGGCGGGCGAATTTCAACGCCCTGCCCGCCACCCTCAAGGGTGTCGAGGCCCTGACCTACGCCGTAGGCCCCGGCGTGCTCTCGCAGGATTCAAGCCAGGCGTCGTAGAGGGGGTGCTGCAGGGCGTGGACGTCGGGCGCCTTGGCGAACATCCAGCCTCTGTAGATCTGGCGTGATCCGGTGGCGCCGTTGGCCGAGCCGACGTCGGCGTCGATCACGACGTAGGCGGACGGTCGCGGATCGGCCGACTGCGGCGCCCAGGTCTGGCAGGCGCGAACCTGGAAGACGAGGCTCTTGTAGCGCACGCGACGGCCCACCGGCGCCTCGAACCGGAGGGTCTCGGCGGTGACCTTGTCGAGCACGCGAAGGATGGCGGTCGGACCGCGATCGGGCTTCGGCGGTCCTTCAGGAACGACGATCTTCGGCTTGGGCTTTTCTTCCGCCATGTCCGGCTCCGACTGAGCCTCCTCGGCCATGGGCGGGGGCTCGACGACCGGGCCGAGCGAGGGGGGCGGAGGAGCCTGAGGGGCGGCCTGCGGAAGTGGCGGCGGGGGTTGGGCCACAGCGAGGCTGGCGCCCATCACAGCCAGGACGGCCGCTCCAGCGAGCCAGGGGCGGGTCAGTCGGGGGTCCACGGTTCGTAGTCGGCCGTAGCCGCCTGGCGTTCGCCGCCACGGGCGAGCGAGCCCTTCGGCCGCCAGGCCCAGATCGTGCCGGTCAGGTTGGGCTGGTGGTCCTTCTCCCACGAACGGCGCTTGAGCGGCTCGCGCGTGGGCGGCTCGGCGAACGTGTGATGCAGCCACCCGTGCCATTCAGCCGGCACCTTCGAGGCGTCAGCATAGCCCTTGTAGATGACAAAGCGGCGGTTGCGCCCGTCATAGTCGAACTTCTTGTCCGTGCTCTCGTAGTAGGCGTTGCCGAACTCGTCGTGGCCGACGAATTTGGACGAGCGTCGGATCTGATTGCGCGCGCCAATGGTCGCGCCAATCCACCAAGTGAAAATGTCCTTCAGCACGCCGCGCTTATAGGCGGCGGCCAGCGAGCCGTCCAGACGACTCCGGTCAGGATCTCACAACGGCGCAACCACAAGATGTTGTGGATTATGAGATCTCAGGCCCAATATCTGTTGCGCAGGGCTTCCCCCACCCCTAGCCTCGGCCAGAGAGCGGAGGAGTTGACGTCATGCGCCTGGATCCGGTCCGCTGCGCGCCGGCGCTGGAGACGGCCGAACGCGCCCTGGAGCGCGCAGATCGTGTCGAGCAGGTCGTCGTCCCAAACAGCTGGCCCGACGCCCAGGCCGAGGCCTGGCTGGATTGGGCGGACGCGGCGCCGCGCGACTGGCCGGCCGGCGCACCCACGTCCCTGGGGCCTGAAGCAGCCTCGGATCCACTGCTCGGCGGAGGACTCGACCGCAGTGTCAGGCGACAGGCCGCGTGGGGGCTGGCTCTGGGGCATTTCTCGGACGAGGCCGAAGCCCAGGCGTTCCGTGCGGCCATGTTCGAGCTTTTCGCGCGCGGACTGGCCGCGCCGGGACCGGCCCTGGCCTTCGGCGCCCGGTTGCATCCCCTGCTCGCAGATCCGGCCATCTCGCCGCCGCTTCAGGTTCTTCCCGTCGACGCCGTGACGGGCGCCGCCCCGGTTGCCGCAACCGCACTCGAGACCCGTCTGGCGGCGGTCGCCGACCAGGTCCGCCGCTGCGAGGGCGACCGCAAGGCCTGCGCGGATCCCGCCTCCAACCATGCGCTCGCCAGGGCGGCCCATTCCTCCCGCGCGGCGGGCGCATCCGACGCCGACATCGCCGAAGCGATCGCCTTGGGCGCGGCCGATTTCGATGCGGCGCCCGCCGCGTCGGTCGACCTTGCCTTCATCGATCGGACGGACGTCATCGAAGGCGAGGGCTGCGCCCGCAACGCCGCGCTTCTCGGTTGGCGAGGACGTCTCACCCTCGCCTTCTCGCAAGGCGACGCCCTCGCCCTGGCGCGAAGCCGCGCCGCCCCCTCAGCGGCTCTGGACCTCTTTTCCCTGCGTGATCCCGCGGACATAGCCGCGGCGGCGCGCCTCCTGGCGATATGGCTCGACATCGAGGTCTCGGCCGGCTTTTGCGACACGCCCGCCAACGCCTGCATCCGGCGCGACTGGCGTCCGCTCCGTCTGGGACTGGCGGGCGTTGCGGAGCGCCTGGTCGCGGAGGGCCTGGCCTACGATTCGGAAGAAGGCCGCGCGCGCGCCGCTGAGCTCGCCAGGATCGTGCAGGAGGCCGCTCACGAGCTTTCGGAGGCGCTTGGCCGTGAGCTCGGCCCGGCGCCGGCTGTCGCGAGTATGGACCCTCGCCGCAACAGCGAGATCCTCGGCGCAGTCGACGAGGCGGAGATGGCGCTGAGGCTTGGCGGGCGCTCGCTCGGGGCCCAGCCTTGGACGGGCGCGGTCGCTGCGGCGCAGACTGCGGATGGCGCGCTGGTGCGCGTGCTGCACGCGGCCGCTGCGGAGGCCGTGGACCGGCTCGGTCTAGATCGCGAAGCGATCCGCGACCACGCGCTTGGTCACCGTACGCTCGCAGGCGCGCCGGGGATCGATCATGCTGCGCTCGCGGCCTGCGGTTTCACAGACCACGAAACTGCGGCGGCCGAACAGGCTCTCATCGAGGCGAGCAACCTTCGGTCCGCCTTCGCCCCGGAGGTCATCGGCGCCGGCTTCGTGCGCGACGTTCTGGGCGCCTCGGAGAGCGATCTCGTGTCCGACGACTTCGACACGCTCGTCCACGCGGGCTTCGAGGCCGACGACATCGCCGCAGCGAGCGCCTTCGCCCTGGGAACAGGCTCCCTCGCCGACGCCCCGTTCCTGAACCCGGCCGACCGCCGGATCTTCCAGTCAGGCGACGAGCTCCCGGCGGAGGCCAGGCTCGCCATGACGGCGTCGCTGGAACGCATCCTGGACGCACCCCTGACCGCGGTGCTCGAGCTCGATTTCAACGACGGACCGGAAGTGGCCGCTGAGACCCAGGTCATCGCCGCATCCAGCGGCGTACGCGCGTTGCGCCTTCGCCGTGCGCCCGCCCCCGCGGACTTCGCCCTGCGCCTGCCGGAGCCCGACGAGGCGCCCGCGCGCGCGATCCCGCCCCAGCCGGTGCGAGAGAGGATCATCGAACGCGTCGTCGAAGCGCCTCGCGGGCGCCAACGCCTGCCCGATCGGCGCAAAGGCTACATCCAGAAGGCGGTGGTGGCCGGTCACAAGGTCTATCTGCACACCGGCGAATATGACGACGGCGCCCTGGGCGAAATCTTCATCGACATGCACAAGGAAGGCGCCGCCTTCCGATCACTGATGAACAACTTCGCCATCGCCGTATCGATCGGCCTTCAATACGGCGTGCCGCTCGAGGAGTTCGTGGACGCTTTCGTGTTCACCCGCTTCGAGCCCTCCGGCGCGGTGACGGGCAACGATCAGGTGCGCTCGGCGACTTCCATCCTCGACTACGTCTTCAGGGAGCTTGGGATTTCCTACCTGGACCGTCGCGACCTGGCGACGATCGACCCGGGCGAGATGGACCGCGACGGCCTGGCCTCGGCCCCCGCCGAGCCGCAGCCGGTGGCCCGCTTCATCTCGAAGGGGTTCTCGCGCGGGGCGGCGCCGGACAACCTCGTCTTCCTGCCGCTCGCGCGTGGGGCGGCCAATGGCGAGACGCAGGCGGCGATCGCCGACGTCTGTCCGGACTGCGGAGATCTGGCCCTGGTGGGCCAGGGACGCGAGCGGGTCTGCTCGTCCTGCGGCTGTCGGCCCTTCGGCGCGGGTCGAGATAATGGACGTTCCTGATCTGTTCTTGCAGAAAAACACGATTCCTGCTCTTAAATCGGTCAGACTGAAACGCCCGCGCTGAAGCGTGGCGGGATCGGCCAAGCAGGACATGCACGACCACAGCCGCTTCATCCGCGTGCGCGGTGCGCGCGAGCACAATCTGAAGGACGTCAGCGTCGACATCCCGCGCGACGAACTGGTGGTCATCACCGGTCTGTCCGGCTCGGGAAAGAGCAGCCTCGCCTTCGACACCATCTACGCTGAGGGACAGCGCCGCTACGTCGAGAGCCTCTCGGCCTACGCACGCCAGTTCCTCGAACTGATGGGCAAGCCGGACGTCGATCTCATCGAGGGGCTCTCGCCCGCGATCTCGATCGAGCAGAAGACCACGAGCCGCAACCCACGCTCGACCGTCGGAACGGTGACCGAGATCCACGACTACATGCGCCTGCTGTGGGCGCGGATCGGGATTCCGTACTCGCCTGCAACGGGCCTGCCGATCGAGAGCCAGACCGTCAGCCAGATGGTCGACAAGCTCACCGCCCTTCCGGAGGGGGAGCGGATCTATCTGCTCGCCCCGGTCGTGCGCGACCGCAAGGGCGAATACCGCAAGGAGATCGCCGACTGGCAGAAGGCCGGGTACCAGCGACTGAAAATCGACGGGACGTTCTATCCCATCGAAGACGCGCCCCAGCTCGAGAAGACCTTCAAGCATGACATCGACGTTGTGGTGGACCGGCTCGTCACTCGAGAGGGCCTTGAGACCCGCTATGCCGACAGCCTCGAGAGCGCACTGCGACTGGCGGACGGCATCGCCGTTGCCGAATGGGCCGACGTCAAGCCGGGCGAGACCGAGCCGCGCCGGCTGATCTTCTCCGAAAAATTCGCCTGTCCGGTCTCCGGCTTCACGATCACCGAGATCGAGCCGAAGCTGTTCTCGTTCAACAGCCCGGCCGGCGCCTGTCCCGCCTGCGATGGCCTGGGAATGAAACTCGGCTTCGACGCAGACCTCGTCGTGCCGGACAAGGACCGCTCGCTGCACAAGGGCGCCATCGCGCCGTGGGCCAAGGGTCCCTCCCCGCTCTACACCCAGACCCTCCAGGCTCTCGCCCGGCACTACGGCTTCTCGATGGACGAGGCCTGGTGGAAGCTGCCGGAAGAAGCCCGGCGTGTCGTCCTCGAAGGCTCCGGCAAGGACAAGATCCGGTTCGTCTACGACGACAACGCCCGCAAATACGAGGTGACGAAGACCTTCGAGGGCGTGCTTCCGAATCTCGAGCGCCGCTGGCGCGAGACGGACTCCAGCTGGGTGCGCGAGGAACTGGGCCGCTTCCAGTCAGAAACTCCCTGCCCTGTGTGCGGCGGCGCGCGCCTCAAGCCTGAAGCGCTCTCAGTGAAGATCGCCGGCCGGAACATCGCCGAGGCCTCAGCGCTGGCGATCCGTCCGGCGCGCGACTGGTTCGAGGGGCTCAAAGATGAGCTGACGGCCAAGCAGCTGGAGATCGCCCACCGGATCCTCAAGGAGATCAACGATCGGCTGAGATTCCTGGTCGACGTCGGTCTCGAATATCTCAACCTGGCGCGTGGTTCGGGCACGCTCTCGGGCGGCGAGAGTCAGCGGATCCGCCTCGCGAGCCAGATCGGGTCCGGGCTCACCGGCGTGCTCTACGTCCTCGACGAGCCATCGATCGGGCTTCACCAGCGCGACAACGCGCGGCTGCTGACGAGCCTGAAGGGCCTGCGCGACCTCGGCAATTCCGTGCTGGTGGTGGAGCACGACGAGGAGGCGATCCTCACCGCAGACCACGTCATCGACATGGGACCGGCCGCGGGCATCCACGGCGGGAAGGTGATCGCCGAAGGGCCGCCCAAGGCGATCATGGATCATCCGGATAGCCTGACCGGCCAGTATCTGACGGGTGCGCGTAGGATCGAAGTACCAGCCGAGCGACGCCCAATCTCGACCAAGCGGCGGATCCGCGTCGTCGGCGCGCGCGGGAACAACCTGAAGTCCGTCACCGCGGACATTCCGGCGGGCACCTTCACCTGCATCACCGGCGTCTCCGGCGGCGGCAAATCCACCTTCACCGTCGAGACCCTCTACAAGGCCGCCGCCCGCCGCCTCAATGGCGCCTCCGAGGCGCCTGCGCCGCACGACCGGATCGAGGGCCTGGAGAACTTCGACAAGGTCATCGACATCGACCAGAGCCCGATCGGGCGCACGCCGCGATCAAACCCGGCCACCTATACGGGCGCCTTTACGGCGATCCGCGACTGGTTCGCAGGCCTGCCCGAAGCAAAGGCGCGTGGCTACGGGCCGGGCAGGTTCAGCTTCAACGTCAAGGGCGGCCGATGCGAAGCCTGCCAGGGCGACGGCCTGATCAAGATCGAGATGCACTTCCTGCCGGACATCTACGTCACCTGCGACGTGTGCAAGGGCAAGCGCTACAACCGCGAGACCCTGGAGATCCTTTTCCGCGGCAAGAGCATAGCCGACGTGTTGGACATGACGGTGGAGGAGGCGGCGGAGATGTTCCGGGCAGTCCCGTCGATCCGCGACAAGATGGAGACGCTCTCGCGCGTGGGCCTCGGCTACATCAAGGTCGGCCAGCAGGCGACCACCCTCTCCGGCGGCGAAGCTCAGCGCGTGAAGCTGTCGAAGGAGCTCTCGCGACGCGCCACGGGCCGCACGCTGTATATCCTGGACGAGCCCACCACCGGGCTGCACTTCGAGGACGTGCGCAAGCTGCTCGAAGTGCTCCATGAGCTCGTGGACCAGGGCAATACGGCCGTGGTGATCGAACACAACCTGGACGTGGTGAAGACGGCTGACTGGATCCTCGATTTTGGTCCGGAGGGCGGCGATGGCGGCGGCCAGATCGTGGCTGCGGGGACGCCCGAGGCGATCGTGAAGGAGCCCGCGAGCTGGACGGGGCGCTATCTCGCCAGCCTGCTCGCCCGGCACGCGCCGCCCGCCCCTGTGCCAAGACGTGCCCGCGCAAGGGCGGGAGTCCGCGAACGCGCCTGAGCCGGGGAACCGCAGCGACGCCCTGGTGTTCTTGCGGCCAAGATGACCGATGAGGCCGGGTTCGCTGGGCCGTTAGGACGGGCATGGCGGGACACGGCGACACCAGGGACAACCAGGGCCAGCCCCCACCCAAGAAAAAGGGTCTGCTGCAGCGCCCACTGCTGCTGACCATCGGCGCGATCGTTTTCGTCATCATCCTGGTCGGCGCGCTCGTCTGGTGGCTGCACGCGAGGAATTTCGAAACCACTGACGACGCCTATGTGGACACGCACATCGTGCGGCTCGCGCCGCAGGTCTCGGGTCAGGTCGTGACAGTGCTGGCGGTGGACAACGAACGTGTCCGCAGCGGCGACCTGCTCGTGTTGATCGATTCAGCGACGTTCAAGGCGCAGGTTGCCCAGCTGGAAGCGCAAAAGGCCCAGGCCCAGGCACAGCTCGAGAACGCCCAGGTCCAGGTCGGAACCAGCGAGGCCGCCTACCGTCAGGCGCAATCCGATGTCGCCGCCGCCCAGGCGCCCGCTCACAACGCGGCGCTGGATCTGGCGCGCTACAATGCCCTGCTTGCCCTCAACCGCCTGGCAATCGCTCAGCAGCAGCTCGACCAGGCGCGGGCGACCGCCGCACAGACCGCGGCTCAGCTTGCCTCAGCCTCGCGGGTCGTCGAGCAGAGGCGCGAGCAGATCGCCGCCAATCGCGCCCAGGTGCGCGCCGGACGCGAGACGGTGCACGCCAACCAGGCCCAACTCGACACCGCAAATATCAACCTGGGCTACACGCGCATCGTCGCGCCCGTCGACGGCTACATCACCAACAAGACGGTGGCCCTGGGGAACTTCGTCCAGCCTGGAACCCAGATGATGGCCATCGTCCCCACACGCATGTGGATCACGGCCAACTACAAGGAGACCCAACTGCCGCGCATGCGCGTGGGTCAGCCCGTGACCATCAAGATCGACGCCTGCGCCGGCGACCGATTCAAGGGTCACGTGGACTCCATTCAGCGCGGAGCGGGCCAGGCGTTCGGCATCCTGCCGCCCGAGAACGCCACGGGGAACTTCGTGAAAGTGGTCCAGCGTGTCCCCGTGAAGATCATCTTCGACAACACCTTCGCCGATTGCCCCCTGGGACCGGGTCTGTCGGTAGAGCCCTCGGTCCGGGTGCGCTGAAGTGGCGGGCACGCCGACCAGCAGTGGTTGGACGCCCGAACGATCGGTCGCCGGCGGCCGCAACCCCTGGACCATCGTCGCGGTGATCTCGATCGCGACCTTCATGACGGTCCTGGACACGTCGATCGTGAACGTCGCTCTCGATCATATCGCCGGCGGCATGGGGTCGGACTACGACGAGGCGACCTGGGTGACGACCACCTTCCTGGTCGCCCAGGCGATCGTCATCCCCGCTTCCGGCTGGCTCGCCAACGTGATCGGCCGCAAGCGGTACTACATGATCTCGGTGGCGCTCTTCACCGTCGCCTCGTTCGCCTGCGGGATCGCCCCCAATCTCTCCCTGCTCATTCTGGCGCGCATCGTTCAGGGCGCAGCGGGCGGCGGGCTGGCGGCAGTGGAGCAGTCCATGCTCGTGGACACTTTTCCGCCGGAGCAACGCGGACCGGCCTTTGCCGCATATGGCATCGTGGTGGTGGTCGGACCAATCGCGGGACCGGTCCTGGGTGGGCTCATCACGGACAACTTCAGCTGGCGCTGGTGCTTCCTGATCAACGTGCCGGTGGGAGCGCTCTCCCTGTTCCTGGTCAACCTCCTCGTCGACGAACCCGCGACGCTGATCCGCGAGCGCAAGCAACTGCACGAACGGGGGATCCGGTTCGATTTGATCGGCTTCCTCCTGATCGGCGGCTTTCTCGCCTGCCTGGAGGTGACCCTGGACCGCGGCCAGACCGACAACTGGTTCTCCAGCACGCTTATCACCACGACAGCGATCACTGCGGCCGTGTGCCTGGTGCTGTTCATTCCCTGGGAGCTGACCCGGGATGAACCGGTCATTCCCATTTCGATGTTCGGCCGCCGAAACTTCGGCATCTCGAGTATTCTGCTGATGATCACCGGGGTGATCATCTTCGGAACGACGCTGTTCATACCCCAGCTCCTGCAGCAGGTGCTGGGCTATACGGCGACGGACGCGGGCCTGGCTCTCACCGCGGGCGGAGCGGCGACGATCCTCGTCATGCCCCTCAGCGGCATCCTCACCAGCAAGGTCGATCCGAGGCTCCTCATCGCCGGCGCTTTCGTCGTCGAGGGCCTCGCCATGCTCAACATGAGGGGGCTCGACACGCAGATGTCGTTCGAGGCCGCCGCGACGGCGCGGATGTTCCAGGCCGTCGGCCTGCCGTTTCTCTTCGTGCCGATCAGCGCCATCGCCTATGTCGGGCTCGCGCCTAACGAGAGCAATCAAGCGTCAGCCCTGATGAACGTCGCTCGCAATCTTGGCGGGACGATCGGCATCTCGACGGTGCAGACGATGCTGGCCCAGCGCCAGCAGTTCCATCAGGCACGGATGGTGGAGCGGTTGGATCCCCTGAATCCCAATTACGTTCAGGGCCTGGACCAGATCACGCGCGCTTATGGCGGCCTTGGCGCCGGCGCGCCCAATGCTGCGCTAGCCAATCTCTATAACGGGACGAGGCAGCAGGCGGCGATGCTGTCCTACATCGACGTCTTCCACACGCTGATGGTCGCGATCTTCCTTTGCCTGCCGCTTGTGCTGCTCATGGAGGGGCGCAAAGGAACGGCTCCGGAGGCCGCGCCATGACGCGACACGCCGCCCGACCGGCCGCTGCGACGGGCTTGGCCCTGCTGGCCGCCGCCTGCACCGTTGGACCGAACTACAAGAAGCCGGACCTGCCGACGCCGGCGACCTACATCGAGGCGCAATCAACCCCGCGCACCCACGTGACCACCTCCGACGCCGAGCTCTCGGCCTGGTGGGCCCAATTTCACGATCCCGAGCTGGACCGGCTGATCGCCCGCGGGCTCCAGGACAACCTCGACGTCCAGACCGCCCTCTCGCGGGTCCGCGAGTCACGGCAAATGGAGCGGGAAACGGCGGCCGCCGAATACCCGTCGCTCAGCGCCGCGGCGGATACGCTTGCGGCCCAAACCGACCTGAGGCCGCCCTCCGGGTCCTCCGGAAGCTCCGGTTCCCCGACGGGAACGGGGCTTAGGGTCCCGAAGTCCCCCCATCTTTACTCGGTGGGCTTCGACGCCAGCTGGGAGGTCGATCTCTTCGGCGGAACGCGCAGGGCGATCCAGCAGGCCCGGGCGAACACCGAAGCTCAGACGTGGGCTCTGCGCGATGTCCAGGTCACGCTCACCGCGGAGATCGCCAACGACTATCTGACGCTGAGGGAAGCCCAGGCCCGGATCGCCATCGGGGAGGCCGAGCTCGCACGCCAGAGGGGCCTCTTCACCCTCATCCAGGCGCGCCGGCAGACCGGCTTCGTGACCAACCTGGACGTCAACCAGCAGTCGACCGCCGTGGCGACGGCCGCCGCCCAGATCCCCGAGCTCCAGGCTCAGGCGCGCACCCAGATCCACGCCATCGGCGTCCTGCTGGGCGAACCGCCGGAGTCGCTCAGCCAGGACCTCTCGGCCCAGGGCGCCATTCCCCCGCCCCCGCCCAAGCTGCCGCTGGGATTGCCTTCGGAGCTGCTGGAGCGCCGTCCCGACGTCCGGGAGGCGGAACGCCGGCTTGCCGCCGCCACGGCCGGCATCGGCGTGCAGACGGCCAACCTCTACCCGAAGCTCGACCTCTTGGCGTTCGGAAGCCTCTTCGGCGCCAATCTGAGCGCCCTGTCGCCTTCGCCGGCCGTCGCGGCCGCAGGCGTTGGAACGCTTACCCAGCCCATCTTCGACGCCGGCAAGCGTATCGCCGCCGTGCGCGCGGCGCGGGAGGAACGCGAACAGGCCTTCCTCGCCTACAAGTCTGCGGTGCTCGGCTCCCTGCGGGACGTGGAGGACGCGCTCACGCGATACGAGAACGAGGAGAGCCGTCGCACGAGCCTCATCCAGGCCGTGGACGCCGCGAAGGGCTCCCTCAAGATCGCCCAGGATCAGTACACGACCGGCTTCGTCCCGTTCATCAACGTCTACCAGTCGGAAAATGCTCTACTCAACGCCGAGGACCAGCTGACCCAGTCGGACGCCAGCGTGGCGAGCGATCTCGTCTCGGTCTACAAAGCTCTGGGCGGCGGCTGGAGCCGATAAAACGGGGGACGGAGATGAAGCTGTATGGGGCGGCGATGCCGGCGCCAAATCCACGGCGTGTCCGCATCTTCCTGGCCGAGAAGGGCGTGGAGATTCCCGGAGTCGACCTCAACCTCCTCGCCGGCGAACACAAATCGCCCGAGCATCGAGCCCGCAACCCGCTCGGACAGGTGCCGACTCTGGAACTCGACGACGGGACATTCATCTCCGAAACGGTGTCCATCTGTCGATATATCGAGGCTGAGCATCCCGATCCGCCGCTGTTCGGGCGCACGCCTCGCGAGACGGCGCAGGTCGACATGTGGATCCGCCGCGTGGAGTTCGTGCTGATGCAGCCAGTGGGCAACTATTGGCGGCACGCCCACCCGCGCACTGCCGCCCTCCTCACCCAATACAAGGACTTCGGTCAGTCCAACGTCGAGCGCTACAAGGACTCCCAGCGCTGGTTCGATCGCCAGCTCGCCGGGTCAGCCTTCATCGCTGGCGAGACGTTCTCCATGGCCGACATCTGCGCCCTGACGACCATCGACTTCGCCGACTGGATCGGTCTGCCGCTTGATGCCGAAAATGCCCACCTGGCGGCGTGGCGCGGCCGTGTCATCGGGCGTCCCAGCGCCCAAGCCTGAACGCGAAGCGCTTCCCGGCGCGCCCGCCATCAAAGGCATGCGCCGCCGATGCACTCCGGTGATCGCCCGGAATACATGCGCCTGCGATGCGCAAACGAGGGTCGTCGTCACAACCCAGAAGGCGCTCACCGCGCCTGCATAGACTCCTGAAAGACCCAACAGCGCTCCGCGCCTGACAACGTCTGCGCCCGTCGGGGCGCCGATTCCGGCCACGATGAGACCGATCACGCCGGTTGCCAGGAGCAGTCCTCCGAACAGGACGAGGATCAAGACGA
Organism: Caulobacteraceae bacterium; assembly: GCA_036488935.1. Classification (GTDB taxonomy): domain Bacteria; phylum Pseudomonadota; class Alphaproteobacteria; order Caulobacterales; family Caulobacteraceae; genus Acaudatibacter. Next base: position 23,749 of record DASXGR010000003.1, read on the forward strand.
AACAGACGAAATAGACGAAGAACATGTACCAGAAGCGCCCCCGGGTGAGGGGCCAGTAGGCGCCGAGGTTGAAGCGCCCCTCAGCGAAGCTCTCCACCGCGATCAACGAGAGCCGAACGCTGATCCACGCATCCACACAGATCGTCGCGGTCGCGCCGACGAAGCCGAAGATCCGAGCCTGATCGGGGAGGATCTGCATAAACGGCGTGAAGATGGTGAGAAGGAGAAAAGCAGGAACGCCGCCTAGGATCATGATGAGGAGGCAAGCCACCACCGTCATGACAGCGAGACGCAGCTCGTCCATCCCGAGCTCGATGAAGAACAGGCCGTGCCTGTCGGGCTGCAGTGAGGCGCGGAAGACCGCCACCGTGTTCAGAGCCCAGATCAGCAGGAAGGCTGCGATGATCGGAACCGCGAACGGCCCCAGCCGGGCGGCGAGCGTCGAATAGTCGACGTGCGCGCCGAACGGGCGACTGAGGACCAGCAGGATCGCCGAAACGCTGAAGCCGATGAACCACAGCGCCCACCACGCCCCCACGGCGCTCGGGTGATCGCGCATCAACCGGAAGCCGGCGAATGCTCCGTTGAGCACGTCATCGGCCTGTCGGCGGGCGCGGCGCAGACCGTCTGAGGCGCCGGACGTGGATGGCAGGCCGGTCATGCGCTGGGTACGCCTCCCGCGAACTCAACCCGACTGTAAAGATAGGTTACCAGCCCAACATTCAAGGGAAGCCAAAGCCCGGCGGCGACGAATGCCGCGGCAAGTGACGCCGGCGTCGCACCGACAGGGCCGGCCAACACCCCGATCCTGGCCAATCCGATGACGAGGACGGTCGGGATCGCCAAAACAATGACGCTCGCCGCCGCAATCGACCACACGCGCCCACGGGTCAAAGGCCAGCTGGCGAGGACCTGGACCCGGCCACGACGCACACTCGCGGGAGCGGCGAGAGAGATGCGGCCGAAAGCCCACAGGAGGCCGAGGGCGCAGACCAAGGCGACCGCCAGCACGACCACGCGACCGCGGTCTTCTACAGCCCTGGCCCAGGTCGAAATGTTGGAAGAGACGAAACCATGGCCTGACGCAGCCGCCGCATAGGCGAAGGCGAGAAGCACCACAAATGCGAGAAGGGCGAGGATCAGCATGAACAGGAAGCTCAAGACCGTCGTAGCGGCGAGCCGGATCTCCACCCAGCCCATCTGGAGCCCCCCAAATCCCAGGCGGCCCGCGCCCAGGGAAAGGCGCCAGAGGGCTCCCCACTCTACGATGACAGCCACGGCTGCCGCAGCCAGGCAGAGCCCCGCTGACCGTCCACCTCCAAAGGCGAAGACCAACGTCATCGTCAAGGCCGCGAGGAGCATCGCCAGCCAGGCGCGCCTCCAGGCCAGGGGAAGAAAGGCGATGGCCGCTCTTGGGGCGCCGGAGATCAGATCCTGGGGCGGCAACGGCGACTCGCGCGATGACAGTTTCAACACAAGCAGATAGCCGCAGGACGCACGCAGCGCCACGCGCTTCCGCCGGCCCCTGGTCGGACCAGGCGCCGCGAGCTGATTCCCCCGTGTTCGGGGAAGGTCTAGGGTTTGGAGATGTCATCTCCAGTTCACATCATTGGCGGCGGTCTGGCGGGATGCGAGGCGGCCTGGCAGGCCGCCGAGGCCGGCGCATCGGTCGTCTTGCACGAGATGCGCCCGCTTGCCGGGACTGCCGCTCACCAGACCGAAGGCCTCGCCGAACTGGTCTGCTCGAACTCCTTTCGTTCCGACGATTGGGAGCATAACGCGGTGGGCCTGCTCCACGCCGAAATGCGCAGGCTTGGTTCTCTGATCATGCGCAGCGCCGAGGGAACCAAGACGCCTGCCGGCGGAGCCCTGGCGGTGGACCGGGTTGCATTTTCTGACGCCGTCACCGGCGCCATCACAGCTCATCCCCGGATCGAGCTCGTGCGGGGAGAGGTCACCGCCATTCCCGAAGCCTGGCGCGAGGTCGTGGTCGCCACCGGCCCCCTCACCTCTCCTGCTCTCGCCGAGATCATTGGCGGCCTCACGGGCGAGGAGGCGCTCGCCTTCTTCGATGCGATTGCGCCGATCGTCCACGCCGAGACGATCGACATGAGCGTGGCCTGGAAGCAGTCCCGCTACGACAAACCGGGTCCCGGCGGCGACGCGGCCGCCTACATCAATTGCCCGATGAACCGCGCCCAGTATGAGGCCTTCCTCGCGGCCGTCCTCGCCGGCCCCAAGACCGAGTTCAAGGAGTGGGAGAACGTCCCCTACTTCGATGGCTGCCTGCCGATCGAGGTGATGGCGGAGCGCGGGCGAGACACCCTGCGATTCGGCCCGATGAAACCGATCGGCCTGACCAATCCGCACGATCCAGCAGAGAAACCCTATGCGGTGGTCCAACTCCGCCAGGACAACGCCCTTGGCACCCTATGGAACATGGTGGGCTTCCAGACCAAGCTGAAGCATGCAGCGCAGGCGGAGATATTCCGGATGATCCCGGGGCTCGAGAAAGCGGTCTTCGCCCGCCTGGGCGGGCTGCATCGCAACACTTTCCTCAACAGTCCCAGAGTGCTCGACCGGTCGCTCCGTCTCAGGGCGGATCCACGTCTCCGGTTCGCTGGCCAGATCACTGGCGTGGAGGGCTATGTGGAGAGCGCCGCGATCGGCCTCCTGGCGGGCCGCATGGCCGCGGCGAGCACGCTCGAGCGCCCCTTCGAGCCACCCCCCGCAACCACGGCCCTGGGCGCCCTCGTGGGCCACATCACCGGCGGACACCTTGGCGATCAACTCGGCTCGTTCCAGCCCATGAACATCAACTACGGGCTGCTGCCGCCGATCGATCCGCCGACCCGGGATTCGGAAGGGCGGCGTCTGGCGCGGACCGATCGATCCCGCGCGAAGAAGGCGGCGCTCAGCCGCCGCGCCCTGTCCGACCTCGAGCACTGGCTGCGCGAGCCGGCGATCGCCTGATCAGACAGCGCCCCTGACGCTCGCCCACAGGAGCCGAACTCGCTGTGCGAGCTCCGACGGTCGTCGCCCGCGAATCTGATCCTTGACCAGGGCCGCGGCCGCCACCGAGGGAAAGGCCTGCACAGGCAGCCGCCTGGCCGAGGTCTTGGCGTCTTTCGAAATACGCCCGATGCTCGAGGCGAGGGTTGGCGGCCCGATAACGCCCCGGCGCAGCAGGGCGCCGACGCCCATCAGCCGCCCCGCTGCGCGGGCGTTCGGCGCCGCCTCGCCGGCTCCCAGCGTGAGGGCGGCGAGGACCGCGCCCGAGCCGCCCACGGCGTCGGCCCAGGCCAGGGCCCTCTCTTCGTCGAGCTGAGCCATGCCGAGCGTAGCGATACGCCCTTCAATGAGGTCCTGGAGCAGGTCTATCGGCAGGCGGCGTCGCCTCACGAGCTCACAGAGCTGCTGAGCAAGGGGATGGGCGCGAACTGACCCCTCACCCGCAATCTCTTCTAGCGCCTCGAACCACCAGGTCAGCCGGAGTTCGGCGGTCAGCGGACTGCTGGTGACCTGGATCGCGCGATCGAGCTCTGCGTCGAACGCGTAAAGCGTCAGCAGATCGGCGCGATCCTGCGGATTGCTGACGAGGCGACTCGCCAGCCACCGGCCCGGGTCGGTGCGGCGGACGACGTCTTCGATTTCGCCGTCCGCCAACAAATCACCCGATGAGGGTCTGGTACATCGCCATCGAGGTCAGCATCGGCAGCGACAACAGGACGTTGATCCTCGACGCCAAGGTGGCGATCCGACCCGCACGCGCCTTGGCGTCGGCATCGGCTTCCTTAATGCCCAGTACGATCTTCTGGTTCTGCCAGATGACGCCCCAGACGTTCAGGAACATGATGATCGCCAGCCAGATGCCAATGCCCATCAGGGTGAAGCTGCGATTGAACGGCGCGCCGGCTGGATGCATGAAGCCCAGAGTGAACACGCCCTCGGCGTACTCGCGGCCACGAAGAATCGCGATGCCGATCCCCGCCAAGACCGTGAACAGCGCCGCCCACCGGAACCAGAACAACGCCTCGGGCGCGATATACTTCGAGATCGCCGGCTTTAGCTCGTTCGGGATCTCCGGCATCTTACGGGTCTGAACGAAATTGAAGTAATAAAGCAGTCCGATCCACAGGATGCCGAACACCACGTGCATCCAGCGGAACACCGCCTGCCAGAAGATCGCGTCAAAGACACCGTGCGCGGCGCCAAAGCTGTAGATCATGATCAGCGCCAGCACGACGCTGAGGATCACCGTGTTTCGCAAATTCAAGAGCAGTGCGGACATGACCTCTCCCCTTCAGTGTCAACACCCAAGCTAGCTTGAGCATCAACCGGTTCGGGGTCAGACGCAACGTCGCCCTTCACGGGCGTCCAGATCAGAACCGCCCGGTCAGAGTTGGATCAAGGCCGTAGCTGGCCGGCGGCCTTCCGAAACCAGGAAGACATAGGTCCGCGCCGCATTGGGCGTGGACATGAACTCCAGTCCAAGCCCAGCCTGCTGCAGGGCTGCGCGCACCTCGCGCGGGGGCGGCGCCTGCACGGCGCCCGTGCCCAGCAGGACGAACTCCGAGACGGCGGGGCCCGCGGCGATGATGCCGGCGAAGTCATCCACCGTGAGATCGGCCATCGACTCCGGCCGCCACGGGCCGGCCGAGTCGCCCAGAATCAGCAAGGACCCTGGACGCCACTCCCCCGAGACGCGGAAGCCGCCAGGGCCGAAGGCGTCAATACTGGGAGCCTGCCGGGCCGGCTGCGCCACGCCGCTTCCCTACGGCCTGGCGGGTTGCGGTGCGATCGGCTTGGCCACCTCGTCCTCACGCCGCACGCCCCACAGCAGGATCACTGGCAAGGCGACGTAGATCGACGAGTAGGTGCCGACCAGGATGCCGAACGCCATGGTCAGGACAAGCGGAAACAACGCCGGCCCACCCATGACCAGCGCCCCGGACAGCGCCAGGAGAGCGGTGGTGCCGGTGATGATCGTCCGCGACAGACGCTCGTTCTCCGAAAGATTGATCACGTCCCGAAGCGGGGTGCGTTTGTATTTTCGAAGGTTCTCACGCAACCTGTCGAAACTGATCACTTTTTCGTTCATCGAATATCCGATGACCGTCAGTATTGCTGCGATCGAGGTCATCGAAACCTCGACCTGGGTCACGCAAAGCAGCCCTATAGTGAGGGCGATATCATGGAACAGAGCCAGGATTGCGCCCAGGCCGAATTGAAGCTGAAAACGGAACCAGATGTACAGCAGCATCAGGATCAGCGCTGTCCCGAGCGCCAACAAACCGGAGCGAACCAGTTCGCCGGAAACCTTGGCGCCCACTGTGCTCGTGCCCGAGACCTTGAGCCCAGGCATCCGAGTGGCCAATTGCGTCGCCACAAGCTTGGCTGCGGCGTTGGGGTCCTGTCCCTGCACCGAACGGAACTGAACCCGAGCAGTGTGCGGATCGCCGAAGATCTGCACCTGCGCGTCCTGAGCGCCCAGGCTGCTCATGACGCTTCGGATCTGGCCAAGGGGCGCGGGACCTGGCGTGGTCACCTCCATCACCGACCCACCGACGAAATCGACGCCGAAGTTCATACCCTGCGCGACGAAGGATACGACTGCGCCGGCGAGCGCCAGCGCCGACAGAGCGGCCGCGAACGGCGCGAGGCTGACGAAGTTGAAGTGCGTCTGCCGGGGAACGAGTCGGATTAACGGCCAAAACCTGCGCATGCGGATCTTTCAGGTAATCGGGAGCGTCTTGCGCCGCGCCATTCGGAACCACTGCCCGATGAGCACTTGGGTGACGAGGACCGCGGTGAAGACCGAAGTGACCACGCCGATCGACAGCGTCCAGGCGAATCCCTTCACGGGCCCTGCGCCGAACTGGAACATGATCAAGGCCGATATCAGCGTGGTCACGTTGGCGTCGATGATCGAGGTCAGGGCGCGCCGGTACCCGGAATCGGCCGCCGACATCGCGGGACGCCCGGCGTTGGCTTCGTCGCGCATGCGTTCGTAGATCAGCACGTTCGCGTCCACCGCCACGGCCATGGTCAGGATCAGCCCGGCGATACCCGGGAGCGTAAGGGTGGCCTGGGTCAGCGACATCGCGCCGACGATCATCAGCACGTTGACCACCAACGCGATGGCCGCGAAGACGCCGAACAAGCCATAGGCGAGGATGATGAAGGCGAAGATCGCCACAGCGCCGATCGCCAGCGAGGTCGTGCCAGCCTTGATGGCGTCGGCGCCCAGCTCGGCCCCGACAGTCCGTTGTTCTATGACGTTCAGCGGCGCCGGCAGAGCGCCCGACTTGAGCAGCACAGCAAGGCTGTTCGCCGACTCCTCGGTGAAGTTGCCGGTGATATCGCCGATGCCGCCGGTGATGGCGGTCTGAATCACGGGCGCCGAAATAACGCGCCCGTCGAGGACAATGGCGAAGGGCTTGCCGATGTTCTGGGCTGTCGCCTCGGCGAACCGGCGAGAGCCCTGGCTGTTGAAGGCGAAGTTGATGTCGGGGAGATTGTTCTGGTCGTGGCTGGCGCTCGCGCCGGTGAGCATCTCCCCGGTGACCAGCGCGCGCTTCTTCAGCACATAGGCTGGTGCGTGCCCATCGTCGCTGGGCAGGAGCTCATCGTCGGGCGGGATCCGGCCCGCCTGCAGGTCGTCGGCCGAGACGGCGCTGTCGACCAGCTGGAAGGTCAGCTTGGCCGTCTTGCCGATCACGGCCTTGAGCTGTTCTGGGTCGCTCTCTCCCGGGGCCTCCACGACGATCCGGGCCGAGCCTTGCTGGGTGATCGCGGGTTCCTTGGTGCCCAGGGCGTCGATGCGCTTGCGGATGATCTCGATCGATCGCGTTACCGCATCGCGCGCCGCAGCCGCCGCGGCCTGAGGAACAAAGGCGACCTGGATCGTCTGGGCGGGTCCCTGCCGCACTGTGACGTCGCGTCCGCCCGTGAGCAGCCGCTCGCCGAGAGAACTGTTCAGCAGGTCGAAGGCCGCCTGCGCCTTTGTCGGATCGTCGATATGGACGCTGATTGTGTCGCCGTGCACGCCCAGACCGCTGAAGGGATATTGAGCGTTCTCGAGCTTGGTGCGGATGTCCTCGGTGAGGTTGGTAAGGCGCTCCTTGTTGAGCGCGTTCGTATCCACCTCGAGCAGCAGGGAGGACCCGCCCTGCAGGTCCAGGCCCAGGTTCAGGCGCTGACGCGGCATCCAGCTCGGCAGGGAGTTGGGCGAGACGATGTTGGGGAGGGTGAAGATCAGGCCGAACAGAAACGAGGCGACGACCAGGATGACCTTCCAACGGCTCAGGGCGAGCATCGCGCTATGCCTCAGCTGGTCGCAGGCTTAGGACTTGGAGTCATTCGCGGCCGGTTCTCCGCGCGAACGAACTTCCGAGACCATTGTCTTGACGACCTTCACCGTCACGTTCTGGGCGATCTCCACGCCCAGTTCCTGATCCTCCACGCGGACCACTTTACCAATAAGGCCGCTGTTGAGGATCACCGTATCTCCCCGCTTGATGGAGGAAACGCGTGCGGCATGCTCTTTGGCGCGCCTCTGCTGGGGGCGGATCGTGGCAAAGTACAGGAAGCCCAGCATCAGCACGCCATAGACGACGATCTGGCCCTGGGGCCCGGCGAGGAAACCCATCAGGCCATTGTCGGCCGCAGCCACGACGGCGGGGATCAGCGCCTGGGACAGGATCGCCGGGTTCGGGAACATTGTCACTCCGAAGAATTGTCGGCGCCGAGCGTGCGGCGCCGGAAAAAAAGTCGCGGGAAGCTATGCGCTCGGCGCCCCTTTTGCAATCACGGCCGCCCGGCCCTGAGCGCCGTCCGCCCAAGTGGGAACTGGTTGGGCGGTCAGACGGCGCTCAAAATTTTTGAATCTCTAAAGCAAATCATCCCTGTTCAGACGATTTTCGCCTGAACAGGGTTTGCTTTAGGAACCGCGGCATGGACGACACCCTGCCCCAGACCCTGAGCCGTATCGCGGCCGCGCTCGAGCGACTCGCGCCTCCAGCGCCGAGCAAGCCCGACTTCTCATCGGCGAAGATGTACCGACATGACCCCGAGAGCGGCGCCTTTATCCCGGCCCCGGACTTCCCGCTGTCGCTGGATCTGCTCGTGGGCGTGGAACGTCAGAAAGGACGGCTCGTGGAGGCCTTCGAGCGCTTCGCCCGCGGCTATCCTGCGAACCACGTGCTCCTGTGGGGCTCAAGGGGGGCGGGCAAGAGCGCGCTGGTCAAGGCTGCGTTCGCGCAGACGGCCCAGCGCGCGCCCGACCTGCGCCTGGTGGAGGTCGACCGCGACCGGGTCACGGCCCTGCCTGCGCTCTTCGACCTGCTGCGGACGCAGCCCGAGCGGTTCCTCGTCCTCTGCGACGATCTCTCGTTCGAAGAGGGGGCTTCGGCGGCGAAGGCGTTGAAGTCGGCGCTGGAAGGCGGAGTCGCGGGCCCGCCTCACAATGCGCTCTTCGTCGCCACCTCGAACCGCCGTCACCTCATGCCCCGGGACCATGCGGAGCGCGACGGTCCGCTGGAGAGCGCTGAGGACGCCGAGGAACAGGTGAGCGTCTCGGACCGCTTTGGCCTGTGGATCGGCTTCGCGCCCATGGACCAGGACACCTATCTGGCCGCGGTGCGTGGCTATGCTGAAAGGTTCGACCTTGCCGTAGACGACCTCGAGCGGCGCGCCCTGCTATGGGCCCGGCTCCGTGGCGGCCGATCCGGTCGCGTGGCCTGGCAGTTCGCGCGCGACCTGGCGGGGGAGCTGGGCAAGCCCCTGCCTCTGTGATTGAAAACCTCGATCCCTCCCCTTGTGGGGAGGGTGGCTCGACGCGAAGCGGCGAGACGGGTGGGGAAGTCTGGATCATCCCCAATGTCAGTGTCTTTCCCCAGGGTTCCCCACCCGTCGCGCCTCCGGCGCGACACCCTCCCCAGAAGGGGAGGGAGAGAGATATGCCCTCAGCCTGAGGCGGCGCCCTCGCCGGAGGGGAGGACAAGGAGCGGATCGACCGGTCGTGCGGTCTCGCCGGCGCTGCCCTTGTAGCGGACTTCGAAGTGGAGCTGGGGCGCGGTCACGCCGCCGGAAGTGCCGACCTGGCCGATCTCCTGACCTTGGGTGACGTCCTGGCGCATCTGGACGCTGATGTGAGAGAGGTGCGCGTAGGCGGTCACCCACCCGTCCGGATGCTGGATCAGGACGAGATTGCCGTAGCCCGGGATCTGGTTGCCTGCGTAGACGACGTCGCCCGCGGCCGCCGCATGCACAACCGAACCCTCGGGCGAGCTCACGTCCACGCCGTCGTTGCGCACCCCCAGGCCTTTGACGCCGAAGCGGTTGAGGATCTCGCCATGCACCGGCCAGATGAACCGGTTGTGGGCAAGAGCCGCGATCTGAGTGTCGCTGAGCCCTGGGGCTCCGGCTTCCGACGGGGTCGGCGGCAGATAGCCGGGCGAGGAAGGCGCAGCCCGCGGAGTCGGTGGCGGCGTATACACGCCGCCCTGTGGCGTCGCCCCGTAAGGGGTCCCGTAGCTTGGAGTCGGCGAAACGACGCCGGAGCCAGGCGTATAGATTCCCCCGCGCGGGGTCGCTTCGTAGCCGTGGCCATAGGAGGACTCGGCGACCACCAGGCGCGAAGGCTCCACCTGGATCGGGCCGCGGTCGTGGATTCCCGCCGGCAGGGCGATCTGGTCGCCAGACCGCAGCCGCGCGCGCTCCGAAAGGTCGTTCATGTCAGCCAGGCTCTCCAGGCTGACATCGAATCGCTTGGCGATCAGGGCGAGGGTGTCGCCGGACTCGGCGACATAGGCCTTTTCCACGGGGATCTTGAGCCGCTGCCCGGGGGTGAGCCGATCGGGATGACGCAGGTGATTGGCCTCGACGATCTCATCGGGGCTCGTCTGGAGGTCGCGAGCGATCGCATCCAGGTGGTCGTGCCGCTGAACGACGTATTGCCGATACATCCCCCTCGGCGAGACGACCCGTCCGCCCGCGGCGTATCGGGCGGGCATCCGGCGCATAGTTGGAGCGGGCGGCGGCGGAGGCGCCGGCGCAGCGCTCGGGGGCTGCTCCGAGGAGGCTGACTGTGATGGTCCAACCGGCGGCAGCTGTGAGCTCTCGACGCCGGTCGAAGGCTGCGGCGTGGTCGCGGGGGCCGCTTCGGCAGGCGCCGGCGCAGGAGGCGGTGGCGGCGCGGGCGCCGCCTGAGGAGTTTGAGTCGTGGGATAGGCCGGCCGCACCGGCTGCGCCCGAGGAGGATTCGTGTCCGTCGGGTAGGTTGGCGTGGTGGAGCAGGCCGCCAAGCCGCCGGCAAGGATCCCTAGAACGGATCCTCCAATCAAAAACCGCTTCATGGCTGCTCCGTCATACGCGCGCCCCCCGACGGGACGCGAACGCCCCGTCCGACTTCGTCAAACTCAAGGTTCCCTCGCCACCCCCTGGAGGAGCGGCACGAAGCGCACATCACACAGGACTTCCTTGGCGAATCCGCCGGCTCCATCCCCCGCATAGCGGCAAAGCTTCTGCACAGGGCCTTTGCCGACCGGCGCGACCAGCACGCCCGAAGGCTTCAGCTGATCGAGCAAGGTCTTGGGCTCGTCCGGCGCCGCCGCAGTGACCAGAATACGGTCGAACGGCGCCTGCTCGGCCCAGCCGAGGAAGCCATCGCCGAAGCGGGTGATGACGTTGGTTAGCTGAAGCACCTCGAATCTCGCCTCCGCCTCGCGCATAAGCGTCCGATAGCGTTCAACTGTGTAGACGAGGCGGGAAAGACGGGCGAGGACGGCCGTCTGATATCCGGAACCGGTGCCGATCTCCAGCACACGGGCCCTTGGCTCAAGGGTCAGAGCCTGGGTCATCAGGCCGACGATGTAGGGCTGGCTGATCGTCTGTCCACAGGCGATCGGCAGGGCGGAGTCCTCCCACGACCGGTCCTTGAAGAGATCCGGCGTGAACAGATCGCGTGGCGTCTTTTCGATGGCGGCAAGTACGGCGGGATCACTCACGCCCTGGGTCCGCAGGCCGAGGACCAGGCGCGCCAGCTGCGTCTCGCGCTCGCGGGGCTCCTTCGCAGGACGCCTCATGTCCGCGCCGTCCGTCGCGCGTGCGGCGCTTCCACAAGGGCGCCGTCGATCGCCCGCCCGAGCCGTTCCAGCGTTGGCAGGTGGGTCAGATCGATGTGCAGAGGCGTGACCGAGATACGGCCTTCATAGGCCGCTCTAAGATCCGTTCCTTGGTCGGGACGTGAAGGAATGTTGCGAAACCCAAGCCAGTAATACTCGCGCCCACGCAAGTCCGTCCGCCGTTCGGCAAAACGGGTTCGGACGTCCCGGAATCCCTGTCTCGTGATTTCCACCGACTCGATTCGGTCCGCGGGCCCGATGGGGAAGTTGATATTGAGAATGACGCCCGGCGGCCAGCCTGCAGCGACGAGCTGAGTGAGAAGACCCGGAGCGAAGCGCTCGGCCGGCTCGAAATCCGACCGGCGATCGCCCTGATATTCACCCATCATCTGGGACAGGGCGATCGAGGGCACGCCCATCGACATCCCCTCAATGGCGCCGGCGACGGTACCGGAAAGGCTAACGTCCTCCGCCGCGTTGAGACCGCGGTTCACGCCTGAGAGGACGAGATCGGGCTTCTTTCCTTCGACCAGTTCCTGGATCGCCAGCATGACGCAATCGGTTGGCGTCCCGCGGACGGCGAAGCGATGCTCACCCAGGCGCCGGACGCGCAGCGGCTCGGCCAGTGTCAGGGCGCGCGAGGCGCCCGACTGCTCGGTCTCGGGCGCGCAAACCCATACATCATCGCTCAGAGAGCCAGCGATCGCCTCCAGCGCCGCCAGCCCCTGGGCGTTGATACCGTCATCGTTGGTCAGGAGGATGCGCATCAGGCCTCGACCGCAATCCGCGTCAGCCCACGCAAGTACGGATGCAAGGCTTGCGGAATGGCGATGGCGCCGCCTTCGTCCTGATAGTTTTCCATGATCGCCACCAAGGTTCGCCCGACCGCGAGCCCCGAGCCGTTGAGTGTGTGGACGAAGCGCGATCCTTTTTCGCCGGGAGTCTTGCACCGGGCGTCCATCCGCCGCGCCTGGAAGTCCCCGCAATTGGAGCAGGAGCTGATCTCGCGATAGGTCTTCTGCGATGGCAGCCAGACTTCCAGGTCGTAGGTCTTGCGGGCTGTGAATCCCATGTCGCCAGAGCAGAGCATTACAGTTCGGAACGGAAGCTCCAGCCGCTTGAGGATGCTCTCCGCGCATTGGACCATCCGCTCGTGCTCGAGCTCCGACTGTTCTGGCGTGGTGATCGAAACAAGCTCGACCTTATTGAACTGATGTTGCCGGATGATGCCTTTGGTGTCCCGGCCCGACGCGCCGGCCTCGGACCTGAAGCATGGCGTCAAAGCGGTCACACGAAGGGGCAGCTCCTCCTCTGACAGGAGGCGCCCAGCGGCGAGATTGGTGAGCGAGACCTCCGCCGTGGGAATCAGCCACCGGTCGTCCGTCGTGCGGAACAGATCCTCGGCGAACTTGGGCAGCTGACCGGTTCCAAAGACCGCCTGATCGCGCACGAGCAGCGGAGGGGCGACCTCCACATAGCCGTGTTCCTCGGTCTGGACGTCGAGCATGAACTGTCCGATGGCGCGCTCCAGTCTGGCGAGCCCGGCCTTCAACACGACGAACCGCGCGCCGGACATGCGGGCCGCGCTTTCGAAGTCCATCATCCCCAGGGCGCCGCCCAGGTCGGCGTGATCCCTTGCCGGACCATCGGCGAACGGTTCCCCCCAACGCCGGACCTCGCGGTTCTCACTCTCGTCGAGGCCCTCCGGCACGTCTGCGGCCGGAATGTTGGGCAAGGCCGCCAGCAGTTCATCGAGGCGCGCGGCCAGGGCCCCTTCCCGCTCGCCCAGCTCGGTGATCGTTTCCTTGAGCGATTCGACCTCGGCCATCATGACGTCGGCCGGTTCGCCCTTCGACTTTGCCCGTCCGATCAGGCCTGAAAGATCCTTGCGGCGAGCCTGGGCCTGCTGGAGCGCCGTCTGCGCTTCGCGCCGTCCCTCGTCGAGGGACAGGATGTCGTCCACCGGAGCGTCCACGCCGCGCGCGCGCCATCCAGCCGCGTAGGCGGCGGGATCATGACGAATGGCCCGGACATCATGCATGGGGAAGGCGTGAGACGATCTTCAAGCGGAGGCGGTTTCCTTAAGGCGCGTCGGAACCGCCGCCAAGGGCGAGCCGTCAGGTAGGCGCCAGATCGTGCGCTGCGTCTTCCTTCCTACGCCGGAACTCGATCAGGGCGACGCACCAGATCGAGACGATGTAGAGAAGGCAGATCGGCACGGCCAAGGATGTCATGCTGATCGGATCGGGTGGCGTCAGGATCGCCGCGACGACGAAGATGCCGACAATGGCGTAGCGCAGACCGCTGCGCAGCATCTGGGACGTCACCAAGCCAGCCATTCCCAGAAGGGTGAGCACGACCGGGAGCTGGAAACACAGGCCGAACGCCAAAAGCAGGGTCGTCACCAGGGAAAGGTAGTCGGAGACCTTGGGCAGCAGCTCGACCGAGACGTGTCCCGCGCCGACGATCTGCTGGTTGAGCGAGAACCAGAGGACGAACGGCAGCATGACGAAATAGACCAGAGCCGCGCCCATCACGAACAGGACCGGCGAGGCGATCAGGAACGGCAGGAAGGCATGGCGTTCGCGCCGATACAATCCAGGCGCCACGAAACGGTACAGCTGCCAGGCCAACACCGGAAAACTCACGACGATCGCTCCGAACACCGCGAGCTTCACCTTGGTGAAGAAGAATTCGAGCGGCGCCGTGAAGACGAGGCGCAGATGCTCGACGCCTGCCGGCGGGGGCCGGAATCCCGTGAGCGTGAGTAGAAGATCGAACGGACCATGATGCGCCCCCGGCGCCTTCTGGGCCGCCAGGAGCCCTGCCCCGACCTCGAACGGGTGCAGGAGGAAGATGTAGATCTGGCCTGAAAAATAGAAGCAGACCAGGAAGCCGATCACGAGAGCCACGGCGCATGTGATCAAGCGCTTCCGCAGCTCGATCAGGTGCTCCATCAAGGGCGCGCGGGAGGCCTCTATCTCCGCGTCTTCGGGCGCGGTGCTCACAGGGCGGCGCGCGCGGGATGGGTCGTCGTGTCAGCCGGCGGGGAGACGCCAGGTTCCTCCGCGGCCGTGACGGCCGGGTCGTTTTGGGTAGCAGGCGGTTCAGCGGCCTCGGCAGCTGCGGCGGGAGTCGCGGCGCCGTCCGCGGGCGGGACGGGTGTGGCAGAGCTCGAGGGCAGATCGCCCCCGTGCAGCCCCGTGCTGATGTCGTCGAACACCTCGTGAACCCCCGATTCCTTCCCAAGCCCGACCGCCGTCTGCAGATTCTGGCCGGTTCTCAGCGCCTCGACCTCGCGGCGCAATTCGTCGAGTTCCGACTGACGCGCCATCTCATCGAAACTCGCGCGGAACTCCGCGGCCATGGCGCGCATATGCGCCAGAAAACGCCCCAGCTTGCGCATGAGGACAGGCAAGTCTTTGGGCCCCACGACGATCAGCGCCAACACGCCGATAATCGCGAAGTCGAAAATCCGTCCTTCGGGAAACATCAGCCGGCTATCCCGTAATCAGGCTGCGACGGCGCCGTGCTGGCGGCTCAGCGGGCGACGGTGTCCTTTTCCGCCTCTGGGTGGGCAAGCGGCTGCGCGGGCGGCGGGGCCGGCGGCTCTTCGCCCTTGAGCCCGTCGCGGAACGCCCGGATTCCCTTCGCCGCATCCCCCATGAGGCCCGAGAGCTTGCCCCGGCCTCCAAACACGAGAAGCACGACGAGGGCCACTAGCAGGATGTGCCAAGGAGAAAGGCTGCCCATGATAACTCTCCACGTAACCATCGCGGTCACTCGACAGCGACGGCGTGAAATCTTGCGGTGAAACGATATAGGGGGTTTCGCATCCAGGCGCCAACCGCACCCGCCCCGCGCAAGCGCCCTTACTCGCTCCCTTCCGCACTCTCGTCCAAGAAGTCCTGATGGAACTGGGGCTCCTCATCCGGGGGAAGCGGGTCCTCTTCATCGGCTCCGGTCGGCGGGATCGCAAAGTCGGACGGCATGTCCGCCGACAGCAGGCCTGCAGCCTTCATCTCCGCCGCGCCGGGAAGATCGGCGAGGCTCTCAAGTCCATAGTGGGCAAGGAAGGCCTCGGTCGTTCCCCAGGTGACTGGACGCCCGGGGCTGCGCCGGCGACCGCGCATGCGCACCATCCCCATCTGCAGCAAGGTGTCGAGAGTCCCCTGCCCCGAATGCACGCCGCGGATCGCGTCAATCTCCGCCCTCGTAACCGGCTGGTGGTAGGCGATGATGGCCAACGTCTCCTGCGCGGCCCGGGAGAGGCGGCGGGGTTCTTCCCGTTCCTTGGTCATCAGGAAGCCGAGGTCCGGCGCGGTATTGAATCGCCACGCCGAGCCGACCTGCGAAAGTGTCACGCCGCGACCCTGGTATCTCGCCTCCAGGCCCTTGAGGGCGGCGGCGACGTCGGCTTCCGCGGGAAGGCGTTCGGCGAGATCATCAAAGCTCAGGGGCTCGGCGGCGGCGAACAGCAAGGCTTCCACCATCCGTTCGATCTCGGCGGTGTCGGTCACGCGGCGGCGCTCGCCCGCAAATAGAGGGGATCGAAGTGCGCCACCTGGCGGATCTCCAGCTCGCCTTCCTTGGTCAATTCGAGGGCGGCGGAAAGGGTCGAGGCCACCCGCGACGCCTGGCTCGGACCTTCGCAATCGCCGGACGGAGCGACCTTGGTCAGAACAGTCCAGTCCCGAAGGGTGGGCAGGAGCGAGCGAAGTCGCTCACGCGCATCGTCCAGGCGATAGGCCTCCACCGGTCGGGGCCGGTAGCTCTTCGCCTCGTCCCGCGTGCGGGCCTCGGCATAGGCTGTCATCAACTCGAGCAGATCGCCCTCCAGTCGCCGCCGGGACACGACGCTCACCGCTTCGGGATCGCCGCGCATGAAGACGTCACGCTTGAGCTGCGGGCGGACCGCCAGCGCCTCCGCCGCCCGACGGATCGCATCCAGCCGCGCTAGCCCGAAGGCGAGCCGCGCCGCCATTTCCTCGGCGGGACGCTCCGGCTCCGGCGGCCGCTCGGCCTTAGGCAGGAGGAGCCTCGATTTCAGGAAGGCGAGCCACGCCGCCATCACCAGATATTCCGCGGCGAGAGCGAAGCGCAGGCTCCGCGCGGCGCGGACGAAGGCGAGGTACTGCTCGGCCAGGCGCGCGATCGAGATCTGAAGCAGGTCGACTTTCTGCGATCGGGCGAGATCGAGGAGGACGTGCAGGGGGCCTTCGTAGGGCCCAAGAGCGACGATCAGCGCCTCGCCGTCGGCGGCGGCGGACTCAACCGCCTCGAAGTCGAGTTTCGGCTGGACGTAGGCGTTCACTTCGCCCCCACCGCGAGCGCTGCGCTCAGCTTCGCGCGGGCCTCGCGCTCGTCGATCGGTTCGGACGAGGCTGGCCGGCGCGCCAGGGCTCCCCTCGCCCGTTCGGCGGCGCGCCCTGCGAGCGGCCTGGCGGCCGCGGCGACCTCAAGCATCTCCTCCAGACCACCGTTGCAGTGCAGGACGACGTCGCAACCGGCGTCCAGGGACATGCGGGCGCGATCGCGGATTTCGCCACTGAGGGCCTTCATGGAGAGGTCGTCGCTCACCAGGAGCCCATCAAAGCCGATTCGGCCTCGAATGATCTGCGAAATCACTTCCGGCGAGGTGGTGGCGGGCCTGTGCGGATCGATGGCTTCGAACACCACATGGGCGGTCATGGCGATCGGCATGTCAGAAAGCCTGCGAAACGCCTCGAAATCGACCCCATCCAGCTCTTCCAGGCTCGCCCGGACGACGGGAAGCGCCTCGTGGCTGTCGGCGCCCGCGCGTCCGTGACCAGGGACGTGCTTGACCACGGGCAGGACGCCGCCGGCCATCAGCCCCTCAGCGGCCGCCCGCGCCAGCCGGCCCACCTCGGTCGGCTCATTGGCGTAGGCGCGGTCGCCGATGATGTCGTGGGCGCCCGGCGCTGGCACATCGGCCACCGGCACGCAGTCCACGTCGATCCCGACTGCGGCCAGATCCAGCGCCATCAGGCGCGCGGACAGCCTGACCAGCTCACGGCGCTCATACGGATCGACGACGGCCTGGAACGCGCGCGCCGGCGGATAGGCTGGCCACTGCGGCGGCCCCAGCCTCTGCACCCGCCCTCCTTCCTGATCGATCAGGATCGGCGCTTCCCGGCCAACGAATCCGCGAAGGGTTGTCGTAAGCGCCCGGAGCTGACTGGGGCTCTCCACATTCCGCCGGAAAAGGATGAAGCCCCAAGGCCGCGTATCGCGGAAGAAAGCTTCCTCCTCAGCCGTCGGCATCAGCCCCGAGAGGCCGAAGATACAGGCAAGCGTCACCTGACGAAGCAGGTCCGGCCGGCGGCCTTGAGGCGGTCACAGGCGGCCTGGGCCGCCTCGCGGGAGGCGAAGCCCGTGATGTAGGTGCGGTAGAGCGTCGCCCCGTCATGATCGAGCGGAACCACCTTCTTGCCCTTGCCCGCCAATGGGCCCGGCGCCGCCGCTGCGGCAGCGCTCCAGCCCTGATCAGCCTGGGTCTGGGATGAGAAGGCCCCGATCTGGATCTCAGCCGCGCCGGTCGCCTCCGCCACCTTCACGGGCTTCGCCGCCGCCTTTGCTTCGGGGCGGGTCGAGCGATCGATGAGCGCGCCCAAGGGATCGGCTCCGGCCGACTGAGCAGCCGTCTTGCGCTGCGCTTCAGCAGGCGCGGCGGCAGCCTGGGCGCTCGTGGAAGCCGAAGCCTTCGGAGCGGCCTCCGTCGGGCGCGGCGTCGGTTGCTCGGGCGTTGGAGCGAAGGTCGGCGCCGGGGGCGCCGCGCCGGTGTCCTTGTAGATCGACAGGCCCGCGGCGGGGTTGGGGGGCTCGGACTGCGGCGGCGCGGCCACGCGCACGTCGCGAAGGGGCGCGCCGACCGGCTGAGGCGCATCGCCCGCACCGCGGGTCCCCGACCGGTAGAGCCAGAACACCCCGGCTCCCGCCACCACCAGCACCAGGACGCTGAGGATCAGCGTCACAGGAGCCGGGCCGCGCGAGCGTCGCTCTGAATTACGCCGGCCAAGGCTGAGCGGCGGCTCCTGAGCCGCCCCGTAACCGCGTCGATCGGTATCCGCCATATACGCTCCGGAAGCCCTGCCGGTCCGCTGCGCGGATCGGCGAATCGCCCCCCCAGTGTAGCCCGCGGGGGCCCCGGGTCATCCATTAGCGCCAATGTGTGAAGGGAGGGTTGAGCAGGACCTCAAAGCCCGTCTGAACGGGTTTGCTTAGGCCCAGGGCTCGAGGTGGAACAGGCGACGGTGCTCCTCGATCGCATACCGGTCCGTCATGCCAGCCATGTAGTCGCAGATGATCCGGGCGCTTCCCGACTCGTCCATGTCGCGCAGCCGCTGCCACCACTCTGCAGGTAGGACTTCCGGCTCGGCCACGAACAGGGCGAACATTTCGGCGAGCATCCGGCGCGCCTGACTGCGCGTGCGGTTCACGCGCCAGTGGCGGTACATGCGTTCGTGCAGGAAGGCGCGAAGCCGGGCGAGCGGTTCAACCAGGTCCGAGGAGAAGGCCACCAGCGGCCGGTCCAGCTCGCGGACATCGCCTGGCGAAGCCACGCCGGCCTCGGCCGCCCTGCGGCGGGTCTCGCGCAAGACGTCGTCGACCATCACACCGATCATCCGCCGAACCATCTCGAGCCGGACCAGTCCCGGCTCTAGCCCGGGATAGTCGCTCCGGACTCCGGTGAGGATCGGCCCGACGAGGGGCACCTCCGCCAGCTCATCGAGATCGAACACGTGCGCCTGCACGCCATCGTCCACATCGTGGTTGTTGTAGGCGACGTCATCGGCGATCGCGGCGACCTGGGCTTCCGCTGACGGCCATTGATGGAGGTCGAGGGGGAACTGGGCGTCGAAGTCCCGCACCGGGCCCCACACCGGCTGGTCCAGCCGCGCCGCGACCGGGCCGTTGTGCTTGATGACGCCTTCCAGCGTTTCCCAGGTCAGATTGAGCCCGTCGAAGGCTGGATAGCGCCGCTCGATCTGGGTCAGCACCCGGAAGGTCTGCACGTTATGGTCGAAGCCGCCGAAGCGGCTCATCTGGCGCTCGAGCTCATCTTCTCCCGCGTGACCGAAGGGGGGATGGCCGAGGTCGTGACCCAGCGCGATCGTCTCGGCGAGATCGGAATCGAGGCCGAGCGCGCGCGAAAGCGAGCGCGCAATCTGCGCAACCTCAAGCGAGTGGGTCAGCCGTGTTCGATAGTGATCGCCTTCGTGCGCCACGAAGACCTGGGTCTTTTCCTTGAGCCGTCTGAAGGCCGAGGCGTGGATGATGCGATCACGGTCGCGCTCGAAGGGCGTCCGCGTGGCGCTCGGCGCCTCAGGGTGGAGGCGTCCGCGGGACAGCTCCGGATCGGCGGCCCAGGCCAATCGCGTGGCGCTCCTGGTCTCGGTCATTCCGCCCCCGTTTCCATAGGTCTTGGCGTACACGCCTGCGCGCCTCCATATAGCGCAGGCGAGCAATTGGAATGTCGATGAGCGATCTGACACTGGCTCCCCCGCGGGGGTCCACCGTACCCGTCACCCTTTCTGCGGCCGCGGCGCGCCGGATCCGCGAGATCGGGGCTGGCGAGGGCCGTCCTCTCATGCTGCGCGTGGCGGTCGAGGGCGGCGGCTGCTCGGGCTTCCAATACCGGTTCGACCTGGTCGAGGCCGCCGAATCGGATGACCTGCGGGTGGAACGCGACGGCGCAGCGGCCCTGGTCGACGAGATTTCGCTGCCATTCCTGAAAGGCGCAGAGATCGACTTTGCGGAAGAGCTCGCCGCCTCGGAATTCCGGGTCCGCAACCCCAACGCCAAATCGAGCTGCGGCTGCGGCGTAAGCTTCACCGTCTGACAGACGCCAGGGGGATATAGGCATGGGCGGCGGGCCGCGATGAAGATCGCCACCTGGAACGTCAATTCGGTCAACGCGCACCTGGAGACGGTGCTGGGGTGGTTCGCAGCCGAGCGCCCTGACGTCGCCTGCCTGCAGGAGATCAAGTGCGTCGACGAGAGGTTCCCGACCGAGGACTTCCAGCGCCTTGGCTATAACGTCGCGACCAACGGGCAGAAGACCTACAACGGCGTGGCCGTCCTCTCGCGCACGCCGCTCGAGGATGTCGAGAAGGGACTCCCCGGCGATCCGTCCGACGACCACGCGCGCTATCTCGAAGCGGTGGTCTCGGGCCCCCAGCCGCTGCGCGTCGCCTCGATCTATCTGCCCAACGGCAATCCGATCGGGACGGAGAAGTTCGACTACAAGCTGGCCTGGATGCGTCGGCTCGAGACCCACGCGCGGAGCCTGCTGGCGCTCGAGGAGGTGCTGGTCCTGGCTGGCGACTACAACGTCATCCCCGAGCCCGCCGACGCCGACCAGCCGCAATCCTGGCTGGGCGATGCGCTGTTCCAGCCCCAGACGAGGGGCGCGTTCCGGACCCTGAAGTGGTTGGGCCTGACCGACGCCTACATGGCCGCCGACGGCGCGCCGGGCGGGTACACCTTCTGGGACTACCAGGCGGGCGCCTGGCGCCGGAACCACGGCATCCGCATCGACCACCTCCTCCTGTCGCCGGCTGCGGCCGACCGACTTCGGAGCGTGACCATCCACAAGGACATGCGGGGGGCCGACAAGCCCTCCGATCATGTCCCCGTGGTGGCCGAACTGGAGATCTAGAGGTCGGCGTAGACGTGCCGCTCCGCCTTCATGCCCGGATGCGTGACGGCGCCCAGATAGGCCGGTCCCACCGTGTTGGCGAACTTCCACAGCGCACCTGAACCATAGGCGGTTTCCCTAGGCTGCCAGTGCCGCTTGCGGTTCTCCAACTCGATCGGATCGACTTCGAGATGGATGGTCCCCGCGTCGGCGTCGACGGCGATGATGTCGCCGTCGCGCACGAGGGCGATGGGTCCTCCATCCTGCGCTTCCGGCCCGATGTGACCGACGCAGAGGCCGCGCGTGCCGCCTGAGAACCGCCCGTCTGTGACCAGGGCCACCTTGTCCCCGCGACCCTGTCCCGCCAGCGCGGCGGTCGTCGAGAGCATCTCCCGCATGCCGGGTCCGCCCTTGGGGCCTTCGTAGCGGATCACCAGCACATCGCCGTCGCGATAGTCTCCCCGCTCGACGGCAGCGAAACACGCCTCCTCGCCATCGAAGACGCGCGCTGGGCCGCGATGGTGGCGGTGCGAGGTCATACCGGCCACCTTCACGATCGCGCCCTCGGGCGCGAGGCTTCCCCAAAGGCCAACGACGCCGCCGGTCGGCGAAAGCGGGCGGGTCGCAGGGCGCATCACCTCCTGGTCGTCGCGCCAGCGAACATCGGCGATGTTCTCGGCGATGGTCCGGCCCGTCACCGTGAGGCAGTCTCCGTGGATCAGGCCGGCGTCGAGCAGGGTGCGAAGCAGCATCGGCACGCCGCCGGCCTCTCCCATGTCTCGGGCCACAAACCGGCCGCCGGGCTTGAGGTCGGCCAGGTAGGGCGTGCGCCGCATGATCTCGGCCACGTCGCGCAGGGTGAACTCCACCCCGCACTCGTTGGCCATCGCCGGCAGGTGCAGGGCCGCGTTGGTCGATCCCCCGGTCGCGGCGACGACGACCGCGGCGTTCTCGAAGGCCTTGCGCGTGCAGATGTCGCGAGGCCGCACGCCGGACTCGATCAGGCGAACGACGGCTTCTCCCGACGCCTCGGCATAGCGGTCGCGGCTGGCGTCCGGCGCCGGCAAGGCGGACGAATACGGAAGCGCCAGACCGATCGCCTCGGAAACGCAGGCCATTGTATTGGCGGTGTACTGGCCGCCGCAGGCGCCGTCCCCGGGGCAGGCGACCTTTTCCAGCGCCTCGAGTTCCTCATCCGACATCCGGCCCGCTGAGTGCTGGCCGACGCCTTCGAACACGTCGACCACCGTCACGTCGCGTCCGCGGAAGCGGCCCGGCATGATCGAACCGCCGTAGACGAAGACTGACGGAACGTTCAGGCGAAGCATGGCCATCATCATGCCCGGAAGGCTCTTGTCGCAGCCGGCGACGCCCACGATGGCGTCGTAGCCATGCCCGCGCACGGTGAGCTCCACCGAGTCGGCGATGATCTCCCGGCTCACGAGGCTGGAGCGCATCCCCTCGTGTCCCATGGCGATTCCGTCAGTGACCGTAATTGTACAAAACTCGCGCGGCGTGGCGCCCGCGGTTTTCACGCCCTGGCTGGCGGCGTGCGCCTGGCGCATCAGGGCGGTGTTGCAGGGCGCGGCCTCGTTCCAGCAGGAGACAACACCCACAAAAGGCTGCGCGATATCCCGGGTCCCGAGCCCCATCGCGTAATAGTAGGATCTGTGCGGAGCCCGGGCCGGGCCCTCGGTAACGTGGCGGCTGGGGAGGCGGGATTTATCCCAACGTCCATCTTGGGTCTTGGTCATCTCAATCGGCCGATCTAGAGGAGCCGCCTACCTAACCGAGCGCCGCTGATGGCGCAAAAGCCTGAAGCGAGATCTGCAGTATGGACCTTCGGAAAGTTCCGGTGGGCGTGAACCCGCCGGGAGAGGTCAACGTCGTCGTTGAAGTCCCCCTCGGCGGCGAGCCGATCAAGTACGAGATGCATAAGGAGTCCGGCGCCTTGGTGGTGGATCGCTTCCTCTACACGGCGATGCGCTATCCGGGGAACTACGGCTTCGTCCCGCACACCCTCTCCGATGACGGCGACCCGTGCGACGTGGTTGTCGCCAACACCCGCGCCATCGCGCCCGGCGCCATCATGAGCTGCCGCATCATCGGCGTCCTGCGAATGGAGGACGAAGCGGGCGGGGACGAGAAGCTGATCGCCGTGCCGAGCGCCAAGCTCACGCCACGGTATGACCACGTGACGGACTACACCCATCTGCCCAATATCACTCTGCGCCAGATCGAGCACTTCTTCGCTCACTACAAGGATCTCGAGCCTGGCAAGTGGGTGAAGATTCTCGGCTGGGGCGACGCCGCCGAAGCCCATCGCATCGTCGAAGAGGCCATGAAGAGAGCGGCCGCTCAGTAGGCCCCGTCGGGACGGGGAGGCTCTGCTCCAGGGAGTCGAGGCCATGCCGAACCGCCTGGAACGCATGATTGTCCGGCCGGCGCCCCCGAATGCGGCGACCGGGGTCGTTTTGGGAGCCATGATCGCCCTGGCGGCCTGCTCCCCCGCGGTTCCTGGCGCGGCGACCAACGCCACCCAGTCCATCGTGGCGCGCCTCCCGGACGGCCGGAAGCTCGACTTCCGCTGTTCCGGCCGTGGGGCTCCGACAGTCGTCTTCGAGAATGGCTGGGGCGCGCACGCCGACGAGTGGGACGGGGTGCGTGCCTCGATCGCGTCCAGTCGCGGGGCATGCGCCTATGATCGGGCCGGTTATGGCGCAAGCACCCCGGGGCCCGATCCACGCGACGCCGCGGCTATCGTGAGCGACCTTCACGCCGGCCTGCGCGCGGCTCGCATCCAGGGTCCCTACATCCTGGTCGGGCACTCCGCCGGTGGTCTTTACGTGCGCCTCTTCGCCGCGAGATTCCCCCGCGACGTGGTCGGCCTCGTCCTTGTCGATCCCAGCGTCGAGCACCAGGACGCTCGCATCGCCGCTGTGTTTGGTCCGGGCGCCGGCTCGGTCGAGCGACTGCAACAACGCGCCACCACTTGCCTGGCCGCCGCCCGCGAGGGGCGGCTACCGTCGACTGACCCTACCCTGGCCGTCTGCACGCCGAAGGGCTCCAAGGCGGCCAGCGGCTCGTTCGCGGGTGAGTGGGACGCCCAGTCCTCCGAACTCGACACCCTGTTTACGACCTCGTCCGACGAGGTGCAGAGGGAAGCTGGAAACCTCGGCGACCTCCCGCTGATCGTACTGACTGCGGCGGGCTCGACGTCGGAACCGAACCCAGGCCTGGCCGTCTGGGCCGAGCTTCATCGGGAGGTGGCGGCGACGTCGCGCCGCGGCTCGGCGCGCCTCGTTGAACACTCCACTCACTTGATGATGTTCCAGCGCCCCGACGCGATCGTCGGCGCCATCAACGACCTCGCCGCGGCCGCGCCCGTGTCAAAACCTTGAGTGTCGCCCAGCCCGCTCCTGCTTCGGCGGGCGGCGACGTCGTCTCAGTACGCGGCCGGATGGAAGGCGAAGATGAGGACCGTCCGCAGCAGGATCTTGATGTCGAGCATCACCGACCAGTTCTCGATATATTCGAGATCCTTGTCGATGCGCGCGGCCATGTCGGCCACGTCTTCAGTCCGCCCGCGAAGCCCACACACCTGCGCCAGTCCCGTTAGGCCTGGCTTAGCCATGAACCGACCGTCGTAGCTGGGGATCTCCTTCCCGTAGTAGACGTCGTGGGCAAGCGCGTGCGGACGGGGGCCGACCAGCGACATCTCGCCCTTCAGGACATTCAACAACTGGGGGAGTTCATCGATGCTCGTGCGCCGGATCATCCGCCCGACCACTGTAATGCGATCGTCATCGCGCACAGCCTGCACGATCTTGGGTCCGTCTTCGGTTACGCGCATCGAGCGGAACTTGTAAATGACAAAGGACCTGCCATTATAACCCGTGCGGCGCTGGCAAAACACCGGCCAACCCGGCGATTCGAGCACGATCAGCAAGGCCACCATCAGCAGGAGCGGCGAAAGGACAATCAATCCGACGCCGGCTCCAAAGACATCCATTATTCGCTTGAGTGAAGCGACCGCGACCGGACGAACACGGGGTTCAACCGCAATCTCACCCTCGTCCATCCAGGATTCCGGAAGGTCACGAGGCATCGTCATCGCCGATTAACGACAACACTGTTCATACGTAACCCCGCTTCATCGGCAAGGCGACAGCGCCTACCGAAACAAGGCGGCCACCGCAGTACATGACAGATCGCCTACCCCGGCCCCAAAGGTAGCGATCTCGATCGAGCCCCCAACTGCCGAACATGCAAATTCTACATGTTTTTCCCCGGCCTTGGAACCTCCCCTTCTCCGCCGTCCTTTAGTGAACGCAGCCTCCGCCAGAGCGAGGGCTCAAAGGCCGACGCTTCCGGACCACCATCAAAACGAACGAAATTCGCTCCAGTTGCGTCTCGCCCGCCATGCTTTCAACGAAGTCCAAATCATCAGGCGATCTTCGCCAGCGTGTCCGCCCGCTCTGAACCGATCAGCACATTGCGGGAGTTCCCGGGCATGGCCTGGATCAGTGCTGGTATGAGCTGCTCCATGTAGGCCACAGACAGCGCGGGGTCGGCGTCGGCCACGGAGAACCGGACCAGCACCCCATCGGCGATCTCACCCCGGAATGCGGTCTCCAGACGATCGAGTTGCTGCTGATTGTGCGTCAACGGCAGGTATTCGCCCAACCTCGACCAATAGAGGATCGTCTCGGTCCGATCCGGCGATCGGGCGATGAGGCTGCGACCGGGCAGGCTCACGCCGCGGCCGATCGCTATGTCGATCGGCTGACTCTGGCTGATCGCATAGCCGAAGAATGGATAACAGATTTCCGGACGGTGCAGCTGAAGCTTGTCGTCCTGGGTGTCGCCATACGCCAGGAGCATCATAACGTCCGGCCCTCCAGTAGAGGACGAATACACCCTGCCCACGGTCTGTCCGTACAAGCGAGCCGCCAGACTGTCCTCCCTCGGGGCGATCAGATCCGAGACGTCGCGGGAGGTATAGGCACCGAACCGGTAGGGGATGAGGGATGCAAGCGTGCGGCGTCCGAGGAGCGAGACCCGCCGCCGCGGCTCGAGCGCATAGGCGGTCCCCGCGCCGGCCAGGCAAAGCGCGCCCACCAGGAGGTCCCGACGAGTCGTCATGCGCCGGCCCTCGCCGCCCGCCAGCGGTGCATCCCAAATGCTGCGGCCCGATCGAGCGCGAACACGCACAGGATCGCGACAGCAAAAAGGAGGATGCCCGCTGTGAAGTGGAGATATCCCTGGGCCACATCATTGCCGGCATAGTAGGTCAGCAATATCAGGACCATGATTCGAAAAATATTCGCAATAACCGCGATGGGTATGACCAGAACGGTAAGCACGATTGAATACAGGATATTCGGGCCGCGCACGAGGTAGATATAAAGCAAACTTACCGCCGTAAGCCCGACGATCGAATTCATGCCCGAGCAGGCGTCCTCAACCAACAATTGGTACTGCGCGACAAAGATGGTTACGCCCTCTCGCGCGACGGGCAATCCAAACGCCGCCAACCCTGAGGTCGCAGCCCAGGAGACGAACTCCTTCAGCGGGGCCGTAACTTCGGCAAGCAGGGAGTTTGGAGGCGGGATCACAAAAGCGAGGTAGAGAAGCGGGAACCATTCGCGGGCCATCACGCGAAGTCCGAACTTCGCGTAAAGCATAGCCATAAACACGCCAAACAGGCCCGTGGTCTCGAAGGTTACGAAGTCATAGGCCCGGCCGAAGATGAAAGAGCCGAGCGACGGTATGAGGACCGCCAAGGTGATTGCCAGGCTTCCCGGCTGGGCGGCTTCGATCATCACCGGAAGTCGGCGCCAGAGCAGCCAGGCCCCAGTCACGAGAACGACCGGCCCGTAAGCCCCGAATTCTCCGGACCATGATTGACGGATCAGGTCCTGGACCGCGAGCGCCCCCAGTACGACGAGCCCGACAGCCAATGGCCACAGCGCGCGCAGATCCCAGCCAGTCGAGTCCGAGGGCTGCGAAGGCGCGCTGCCGGCCACCGCGTCGGTAGGGCTCATGCGCCGCACAAAACGGAGCCGATCACCCTTACTCCGTCACCACTCAGCTGGTTGGCCAGAGTCTTCACATCCTTCACGTACGTCTTACCTTTGCCCGCCACGAGCAGGGCGTAGCCGATCATGGAGCTGATCTGCTTGGCGCCGTGCGAGCGGTTGGAAGGCGGCGTGTCGACGATTGTCGCTTCGAAATTGCGGAGACAGAAATCCATCAGCCCCTTGAAACGATCGCTGGCAAGTAACTCCATCGAGTTGGGGGCGGGCGAACCAGCATAGATGACGGACAGGTTCGGAAGCACGCGCGCATCGGCGAACTCGTCGTACGGCGTGTTTTCCGAAAGTTTGCGGACCAGGGCCACGGGCGGCCGCTGCGGCCGAATGTAACGCTCCAGCCCCGGCTGAGGCAGATTGGCGTCCACCAGCAGGGTGTTCACGCCGATCTGGGACAAGGCGACCGCAAGGTTCGCAGCCGTGAAGGTAATTCCCACTCCCGCGCTCGGCCCGCACACCGCCAGCGCCCGGCGACCCATGTTGAGATGCTGAGTTACGATATGGGACCGGAGCCCCCGGATCGCCTCCGCCTGTGGATCGGTTGGGCGCGAGAGCGTCACCAGCGATGAAGAAAAGCCGAATGCCGAAGCGGATTCCGGAGGCGCGGCCGGCCCGGAAGGCGGGGCCAGAAAGTCACGCATGGAGATCGTGGTGTCGGTCATGCGCGGGCGGCCCGAGCGGGAGTTCGCGCACCGCGTGCTGGTTGTGTGCGTCTGGCGCCCGCGCCTGCACCAGCGGTCCGTGGAGCGCCGACCACGCCGACAACCGGCAGTTGCAGCACGCCGTCCAGATCTTCCACGCTACGCACCTTTCGATTGAGCAGTTCCAGCAGCATGGCCCCCAACACCCCGACCATCAGTCCGAGCACAATGGAGCCGGGGATCTCGAGAAGCCAATTGGGGAACAGCGGCTTGTCAGGCGCGGGCGTCGGCAGCGGCGTCAGGGCGTTTGCGTTCGTCTGGTCGGCTTCCGCGCGGTAGGTGGCGAATTTCTGAGCCGCCACCTCGTACTCGTTCCGCCGCAGATCCACATCCTGCTGCAAGGTCTGCAGGTGGGCGATCTGATCCGTTTTGGCGAGCACCTTCGACTTCTGGGCCTGGATCTGACGCTCG
Organism: Caulobacteraceae bacterium; assembly: GCA_036488935.1. GTDB lineage: Bacteria > Pseudomonadota > Alphaproteobacteria > Caulobacterales > Caulobacteraceae > Acaudatibacter. The sequence goes on from DASXGR010000003.1 coordinate 51,743, forward strand.
ACCTCAGCCCCGGCGGCGCTGGTCGCCGCGATCGCAGCGTGCGCGGCGCTCTCGTCCTTGCGGTTGAGGGCCTCGAGTTCCTGCCGCTTGTGTATCAGCTCAAGCATCTGCGGATTGTTCGGCCCAAGCGTTTTCGAGGCGGCGGCGATCTGGGCGTTAACCTCAGCCAGTTCCATGCCCGACTGCTTGGCCGCATTCACCATTTCGGGCGGAATCATCATGGGCGCGCCCTGCGACGCCAACGACTGCAGTCGCGCGCTTTCGACGTCGGTCTTGTCGTTGGCCATTTCGAGGCCATTGGCGCGCTCGTACTGGGCCTGCGCGGTGACGGCGTCGTCAAGCTTGGTCTTGAGCTTCTCGAGTTCTCCCTCAAACCACTGCGCCGTCCGCGCGGCGTCCTGCGTCTGCATCGCCACCGACGTGCTCAGGTAGGCGTTCAGCACAGCATCAGCGACCGTCTTCGCCGCCTCCGGATTATTGGCTGTGTACGTGATCTCGAGGATCTCGCTGTCCTTGAGCGGCTTGACCTTGGTGTTGCTCGCGATCAGGGCGGCCGCCCATTGCCGGAAGTCCCGGTTGTCGCCGGCGCCTCGGCCCTGATACCGCTCGATCAGCGTCGGGTTAGAGAGCCAGCCCAAAGCGTCCACGACCTTTCCTGTCACGCTGTAGTCCGTGATCAGGTTCATCTGGTTGCCGATGTAGGCGCCTGCGGCGGAACCGCTGCCGCCGGCTTCCGCCTGCTCGGTCACCGGGTCGGGCTTGACCAGGTTGAGCATGACGCGCGCCTTGCCTTCCCAGATCGGGGGCATCAGTAGCGACACAATCACTACGCCCACGAGGCAACAGACGGCGCACATGGCGATGAAAATTCGCCGCGCCAGAATGATCTGCCAAAGCCCATTGATGCTCATACAAGCACTCCGCTTGCCCGGGGCTTGGCCCAATCCTGGCCGCGCCCACCCGGACCGCCCATCGCGAAATCGGCGACAAGCGCCACCGACAACGCTGGATCGAAATTCCCCACAAGGAAATCCATATCAGAACAGCCGTTCCCCGACCACCACGACATCGCCAGGGTGGATCGGCTCGTCCAGTTTGACGTGGGACTGCTTTGTTCCGTCACGGGTGAGACTAACGCGACTGTAGGTGCCTTGATCCGTAATGCCGCCGCCTCGAGCGAGCGCCATGCGGATCGTCATACCGGGCGTAATCGGGAAGGCGCCAGGAAGCTTCACCTGTCCGGAAACATAAACCAGCTCGGCCGGCGGGCTGTACAGCTTGTCGCCCGGCGAAACATAGGGGTCTTCGTTGGAGTCCCCGGTCGCCAACGATGCAATCTTGATCTTCCGCTCACTCCCATGCCGCGGCGTGTAGACCACGTAGTCGGCCCCCCCATCCTTCACGCCGCCGACCCGGGCGACGATCTCCGAAAGGCGATAGGGATGGTCAATCGGAACAAGGCCTGGCTCGCCAAAGTTCCCCAGCACAGTCACGTACTTGCTGCCGAAAGACGCAACATCGATCTTGACGATCGGGGCGGAGTAGAAACCGCCCGACTTCAGCATCCTGGCCACCTCGTCAGAGAGCTGAGCGACGGATTTGTCTGCGGCCTTCACCACGCCGAGCATAGGAAGACGGATATTGCCATCCTCGGCAATTCGTTGCTTGGTCGTGTAGTCGGGCTGCCCCAGCAGATCGACCTCGATCACGTCGGCCGGACCAAGCACATAGTCCGCAGAAGCCTCCGCTGCGTCTGACTGCGCCTGCGTCTGAGTCTGCGTCGGGGGTTGAACGTGCGCCGGGGTTTGGGCGACTGCAACGTTCGCCGCGCTCGCCCCCAGGACGATAAGGAGCGCCAGAAGGGAGGCGCGGAAGAGGGTCATGCACAGTCCTTCCAAAGGTTGGCGCACGATCGAGCTCAGAAGGAGCTCCGCAGGGTCACAGCGCAAACCACATCCGTGTAGCTGTACGCCACCACGTTTGCAGTCCGTTGAGAATAGGTGACTGAGGGGGTAACCGACAACCACCTGTTCAGCCTGTAGGTCGCGTTGCCGTAAACTGAGTTGGTAGTCTGGTCCGTCAGGTTGAAAAGCACCACCGGCACCAGGAGACCTTCATACAGAGCGTGGACGTGCGACCAGCCGGCCGCGAAGGACAGGCGGTTGCCCGCGCCGTATGAGGCTTGCACGCCATAGATTTCGGTCAGCGTGAATGAAGCCTCGATCTCGTTGGAAGGCGCGACCTCCCTGCCCGCCACCACGGCCACGTTCAACCGCGGATTCACGGCGTAGGTGATATCCCCGTTGTAGGTGATGCCGCTGAATCCCTGAGTGACACCGTTCCCTGGCTCCAGGTTGGTGTAGTCCACCGACAGGGTTCCCGACAGTCGTGATCCAACCGCACGAGCCAGGGTGATACCCCCGCCCGTCGTCTGGTACCCAAGGCTTGTCGAGCCGCCCTCAAAAGGAACGAAGCGGTTCGGATAGGTGGTCTTGCTGTACTGACCATTGATGGTCACAGATCCGAATACGGGACTGCGGTAGGTGACGCCGCCGGATCCATTGAACACGTGGGCGTCGATCGCAGCGAGCGACGTGTTGTCGTTCGTTACCCACACCTCCGAGACGCTCATCGTAGGCGCGAGGCCAATAGTTCGGCCGCAAGTCGCGGTGAAGTTCACCGTGGCGTTGGTCAGTGTGTCCTTGGCAATGGCCGCCGGCTGGCCGTTCTGGACGACCACGGGCAAGTACGAGAGATCTGCCTGGGACCGGCTATAGGCTCCAGCCGCGGTGCTCTGGCAGATGCTGATTTGGCTTACGCCGCCGCCGCCGAGTTCAATGGAAGATCGATTGAGAAATGTGTTCTTGTCGTACGCCTTGTAGCCCGCGCTTCCATCTAGGTAGATAGTTTCGCGGCCGAACGAATGAGAAAACGTAAAGTCGCCACCTGGAACAATGTAGAAGTCCTGCGGAGTGACTCCGCGAGCCGCTGCTAACGCGGCGTCCGAACGCGCTACGTTACTGTCATACGCGCCAGTGACATCCAACGCGATCTGCTTCTCATCAACTCCCGGAGTTATCTGCGGCGGCTGGATACCGAACGACGGCAATCCGGAGACCTGAGCGGCGCAGGGCGTCGCGAACACGCCTAGCGCAACCGCGATGGCCGTCGCGGGCAGGACCTGCAAAGTGAGAGCAGGAAATGGGCTCACGCGGGACGCGCCGCAGTCGCGCCCCCACCGG
>DASXGR010000061.1:0-23557 GCA_036488935.1 Caulobacteraceae bacterium
TTCGAAGGCGGCCTCGTCGTACGGCACGAAGGTCAGGGGCTCGCCGCGATGGGTCCAGGAGGAGCTCTGGATCCACCGATCGCCGGCGGACGATCGATAGATGCACGGCCAGACGAGCGATGAGGGGCTGAAGGCGATCACCGCGTCGATGTCGACGCCTACACCAAGGCTTGCAGCCAGCAGCACGGCCTCCGCTCCGCGCGAAGTCCCTGCCAGAACGATGCGATTGCACCCCCGGTCCACAAGCTCCGCGGCCGCGCGGCCGAAGGTTTCGAGCGGGATCTCGCAGATCGCCGGCGCCTGGCCTTCGCCACCAAACCACTTCTGGGCGATGACGAAGGCGCCGCGTCGAGCGAACAATGCCGCGCGCTGGACGTCAACGCTCCCACTCGAACCGCCCAGCACGACCACTCCGAGGCCGTTGGGTCGCTCGGGCGCCAGCAGGACGCCCTGCAACTCGCCGGAAAGCGCAATCGTCTCATAGTCCATCGATCATCTTCCCTGGGACGAGGAGATCACTCTGGGCTTATGCTGAAGCTCACGCAGGCGCGAGGCCCCTCATGTCCGTCAGCCCCTGGCTCATCCCTCTGAACGACCTGATCGAAGCGCTCCCGAACGGCCCTGACGCCGTGCGGGTCAATTATGGCGTTCGCCACGGCTCCATGCGCGTCGGCGTCTATGCGCCTCGCGGTCACGATCCGCAGGGACCGCATGACCAGGACGAGATCTATATCGTCGCTTCAGGCGCAGGCGTGTTCTTCAAGAACGGCGAGCGCAGACGCTTCGCGACCGGCGACCTGATCTTCGTAGAGGCTGGCGCCGAACACCGCTTTGAGGACTTCAGCGGCGACTTCGCCGCCTGGGTCGTCTTCTGGGGTCCCAAGGGCGGCGAAGGCGGTTGAATCTCGTCAGGCGTTGACGTCGACCACCACACGACCGCGCACCCGTCCCGCCAGGATCTCCTCCGCCAGGCGCGGCGCGTCTGACAAAGTCGCGCTTTGGGTCATGGCCTCCAGGAGCCCGAGGTCGAGATCGCGCGCGAGTCGGCTCCAGGCCTCCACGCGCCGGGACGTCGGGCACATCACAGAATCGATCCCTGCGAGGGTGACCCCACGCAGGATGAAGGGCGCGACTGACCCCGGCAGGTCCATGCCCTGCGCGAGCCCACAGGCCGTGACTGCGCCGCCATAGCGGGTCTGCGCGACCACGTTGGCCAGCGTGTGGCTGCCGACGGCGTCCACCGCGCCCGCCCAGCGCTCCTTGCCGAGTGGACGCCCCGGTCCGGAAAGCTCGGTGCGGTCGATGATTTCGGACGCGCCGAGCTGCGTGAGGTAATCGCCCTCCTCCGCCTTGCGTCCGGTGGAAGCGATCACGCGGTAGCCCAGCTTCGAGAGCAGGGCCACGGCCACGCTGCCCACGCCGCCGGCCGCTCCGGTGACGATTACCTCGCCCTTGTCGGGCGTGACTCCTTCACGCTCAAGGCCGAGCACACACAGCATGGCCGTATAGCCAGCCGTGCCGATCGCCATGGCCTGGGCGGAGGAAAGTCCGGCAGGCAATTTGACCAACCAGTCGCCCTTGACCCGCGCCTTCTGCGCATAGCCGCCGTGGTGGGTCTCGCCGACGCCCCAACCATTGAGCACGACCTTGTCGCCCGGGGCGAAGCCGGGATGGTCGGACCGCTCCACAGTTCCAGCGAAGTCGATGCCCGGCGTCAGCGGCCAGACCCGCACCACCGGCGCGCGCCCGGTCATGGCCAGGCCGTCCTTGTAATTGACCGTCGAGTAGTCGACCCGCACGTCCACGTCGCCCTGCATCAGGTCGTCATCGGTGAGGTCGACGAAGCGGGCCTCCGGGCCACCGTCGGTCTTGTAAAGGCGGATCGCCCGGAACGTGTCGGTCATTGGTCTTCGCCCTTCGTCTTCAGGACCAGTCCGAAGCGACGGCCCTCCTTTCCCCGCACCGCCAGATCCACGGTCAGAAGACGGCGTTCGCCCTCAACCCGGTGCGGCATGCCCGGCAGGTAGTACATGGCCTGGTAGTCGCCCAGCGAGTCTTCCAGCGCGCCGGTGAAGCCTTGGGCGTCCTGGGCCTTGTTGATTTCCATCTTGGCGAAGCGCAGGGCGTCGGGGCTGTTCTCGGCCACCCGCCGCGCCCAGGCGAAGGTCTCCCGCTCCAGCTCCGCGACCGGCAGGACGCGATTGACGAAGCCGTACTGCGCCGCCTCGGCCGCGGTGATGAACCGGCTCTCGAAGCAGAGTTCCTTGGCGCGGCGCACGCCGATGTCCCACGGGATCGACATGTACTCGACGAAGCCGGCGAGGAACTCGGCGCTATCGGCGGCGAACACCACGTCCATCGCCGCCGCGAGCATCCACCCGGCGTAGATGCAGTAACCCTCGACCATGGCGATGGTCGGCTTGGGTAAATTCCTCCACCCCAGCAGCAGGTCGAGGTTGTACTTCTTGAACTGGTCGTAGACCTCGATCCCGGGCCGCGCGCCCAGGCCCTCGCGATATGTCGTCGCGTCGGGCGTGCCAAGATCGTGGCCGGTGGAGAAATGCCCACCGGAACCGCGCACGATGACCACCCGCACGTTCCGATCCTCGAGGGCCAGGGCGAACGCGCGATCGATCTCATCGAGCATCCGGTAGCCCTGCGCGTTACGGTAGCGCGGCCGATTGAGGGCGATGACGCCCAGCGGGCCGTCGACCTCGTAGAGAACGTCCTGGAACTCCAAGCCACCGACCTCCCGCCGTCGTCGGCCGCGTCTCGGCCGCGAGCGCTTATGCGACGACTTGAGAGGCGATGGCGAGAGCGACCCTTGCGTTTCGTGCGCGCGATCCTACTGTGAGATCATGAAGAACATCACAGTTTCTGTGGACGATGACACCTATCGGCGGGCCCGGTTGAAGGCTGCCGAGCAGGAGACGTCTGTCTCCGCCCTGGTCAGGGGATTTCTGACTGAACTCGGTCGCGGCGAGAGTGAGATGGAGCGGCTCAAACGGGAGGAGAGTCACCTGAGGGATCGAATCGTCGATTTCAGAGGTGGGGATCGCTTGACGCGGGAGTCGATCCACGAGCGTGACGGGTGACTGCGCGCATCTTCCTTGACACAAACGTTCTGCTTTATTCGATCAGCAGCGACCCTCGAGAAAGGGCGAAGCGCGAGCGCGCGATGGCCCTCCTCGACCACAACGATTGCGGCTTATCGGTTCAGGTGCTGCAGGAATTCTATGTTCAGGCCACCCGGTCCAGCCGCGCCGACGCCCTGCCACACGATCTCGCCGCCGGACTCATCCGAACCTGGCTGCGCTTCGACGTCCAGGAAATCACGGTGGCGGTGCTTGAGAGCGCACTGGAGATCAAAGCGTCCCATGGCTTCTCGTACTGGGACAGCGCCATCATAGCCGCCGCGCGGGCGCTGGGATGCCGCGAACTCCACACGGAAGACCTGAGCCACGGTCGGATCATCGACGGCGTTGCCATCGTCGATCCTTTTCGCTGAAGGCGCATGCCGCGATCACTTATGCGACGACTTGGGACATGATGGCGAGATACCGGCCCTCGTTGTCGTTGAAGAACGCCATCCATTCCTCCGTCCCGTCGGTGTGCCGGTGGATCATGTGGGGCGCGCTGACGAACGTGATCCCCCGCGCGGAGAGATTCTCGTGCGCAGCGCGGATGTCTTCGACACGGAAATACAGCACCGACTGCGGCCCTGCGTCGCCCTCCTCAAGGAAGAGTCGCACGCCGCCGCAATCGAAGAAGGCGAGCTTTCCGAACGTGTAGAGATACGGAAGGCCAAGCACGTCGCCGTACCAGCGCACCGCCGCCTGGATGTCGCTTACGCTGCGCGAGATCTGGCCGATCGGCCCAAGGCTCACCGCCGTCTTCATCGGACGCTCCTTGTGGAAGAGAGGGCTGTCGACGCGCACGCCGGTCCAGCGCCGCAGTTCGGCTCGGCTCGAGAAGCCCAGCTTCTGCAGCACGTTGGCGACATGGTACTTCACCGCGTCCAGGCTGCGGCCCTGACGCTGGGCGATCAGGCGGTTGGTCATGCCGTGCCGCACCGCCTCGGCCACTCGCCATTCGGCGGGAGTCAGGACGTCCGGATGCGGCGGTCTGCCTCGGCTGATGCGTTCCATCACGCACGAAAGCTAGCCGAGGCGCGGCGGAATTACCCTACCCGCGCCGGCCAACTCGCGCCCGCCCTCACCAGATCGTCACACGGTCCTGAGGTGCAATGTACAGCTTCTCACCCGGCTGGACGTCGAAGGCCTTGTACCAGGCGTCCATGTTTCGCTCGGCGGTGAGGGCGCGGTAGTGGCCCGGCGAGTGGGGATCGGTGACGAGCGCCTGGCGCTCGGAGTCAGGCCGCTCGAGTTCGCGCCAGACCTGCGCCCAGCCCAGAAACACCCGCTGATTGCCCGTATAGCCATCGACCACCGTTGCGGGCTCGCCGGCAAGCGAGGCGTGGTAGGCGTCCAGCGCGAGGTTGAGGCCCCCCAGGTCGGCGATATTCTCGCCCATCGTCAGCTTGGGATTGATCGAAACGCCCAGGCCCGTGTCGTAGGCCGCGAACTCGGCGCCGTAGCGGGCGGCCTTGGCGTCGAACTTGGCCGCATCCTCGTTGGTCCACCAGTCGCGCAGATGGCCCGTGGCGTCGATCTTGCGACCCTGGTCGTCGAAGCCGTGGGTCATCTCGTGGCCGATCACGGCCCCGATGCCCCCGTAGTTGACCGCCGTGTCCGCCTTCGGATCGAAGAACGGCGGCTGCAGGATCGCCGCAGGGAACACGACCTCCACCAGCGGACCGGCGTTGTAGGCGTTCACCGTCTGGGGCGTCATGTTCCAGATGTTACGGTCGACAGGCCGGCCAAGCAGGCTGCGCTCGAAGGCCCAGTCCGCCTCTCGCGCCCGCTCCGCGTCTCCAAAAAGATCGTCGGACCGGATCCTCAGCTCCGAATAATCGCGCCACTCGGTCGTGTAACCCACCATGATCTTGTAGTTGGCCAGCTTCTCCAGGGCGGCGGCCTTGGTCTGCGGCGACATCCAGTCGTTGCGCTCGATGCGCGCGCGGAAGGCGGCGCGGAGGTTCTCCACCAGCGCCTCCATCTTCGCCTTGGACGAGGGCGGGAAGTAGCGGGCGACGTAGACCTTGCCCACCGCGTCCCCCATGCCCTCCTGCAGCGATCCCACGAGATCGCCGGCGCGCTTCCAGCGTGGCTTCAGCTCGGGCGTTCCGGAAAGCGTCTTGCCGCGGAAGTCGAACTGGGCCTCGACGAAGGCGTCGGGCAGCACGCCCGCCGCATCGTCGGCGACCTGGAACGCCTCCCAGGCCTTGAGGACGTCGAGCGGCGTCTGGGCGTAGACTGCGGCGATCTTCGGGGCGGCGGTGTTCTCCGCCACGTTCACGCGCGACACGTCGCCCAGGTCGGCGCCTCGCAGGAAGCCGCGCCAGTCGAAGCCGGGCGCGGCGGCAGCGAGATCCTCGACGCTCGTGGGGTTATAGGTCTTGGTCCGGTCGCGGCGATCGGCCCTGGGCCAACTCGCCTGCGCCACCGCCGTCTCAAACGCGACGACGTCGGCGGCGCGGGAAGCCGCACCCGGCCAGCCGATCAGCTCCAGCATCCGCTGCACATAGGCCTGGTACGCCGCCTTCTTCGCCGCGAACTTGGGGTCCAGGTAGTAGTCGCGGTCGGGCATGCCCAGGCCGTCCTGGGATATCGTGGCGACGTAGGCCGTAGGGTTCTTCACATCGACGCTCACTGAGACGCTGAACAGGGGGCGACCGAAGCCGCCGTTCGCCCGTCCGAGGAAGGTTGCGAGTGCGGCGCGATCCTGTGCGTCGCGAAGCGCGTGCAGGTCTGTCTGCAGCGGGGCGACACCCTTCGCGTTCACGGCGGCCTCGTCCATGAAGGCCTTGTAGAACGCGCCGATCTTGCCCTCGTCCGTCGAGGGCGCCTCAGGCGCGGTGGCCGCCGCCCTCTCGAGGATCGCGTGCACTCGCGAATCGGAAAGGTCACGCAGAAGGTTGAACGCGCCCCACCTGGATTGGTCCGCAGGGATCTTCAGCGTCTTCAGATAACTGCCGCTGGCATAGGCGTTGAAGTCGTCGCCGGGCTTTACCGAGAGATCCCGCCCGGACAGGTCGAAGCCCCAAGACCCGTAGGAGGGCGCTGCGTCATCGCCCTGGGCGATGGCCGAGCCGGCCAGAGGCGCGGCGCAGGCGAAGGCGAGAAGGCAGGCAGCGAAACGAGAGGCGGTGGCCATGGCGCGCGAAAGATCCATCTGAACGTCGGCGGTTGAAGCTCACTGGGCATGAGCTGCCACCTTGTCAAAGGCTTGGCGACAATCGTGCGGATCCGTGCGCTATGCCGGGCGCTGCGCAAGATGGTGAAGCCGGGGTATTGGCGGAGCATGCGCTTCATCGCCCTGACGCTGTGCGACCTGGTCGCCTCCGCCGCCGCATTCCGCCTGCGATGACCGCCGGGCAGGCTGCGCGCCTTATCACCTGGATCATCTGCGCGACGGCCACGGCGGGCGTGATCATACGACCGTTCCGCTGGCCCGAGGCGATCTGGGCTGTCGCCGGAGCCATCGTTCTTGTGGCGGCTGGCCTCCTCCCGATCGCTCAGGCGTGGGCGGCGATCTTCAAGGGAGCTGACGTCTATCTCTTCCTGGCCGGAATGATGCTGCTTTCCGAGGTGGCGCGCGAGGAAGGATTGTTCGACTGGGTGGCGGCCTTCGCGGTGAACCACGCCGCCGGGTCGCCGCGACGCCTCTTCGTGCTCGTCTATGTGGCAGGCACAGTCATCACCGCCCTGCTCTCGAATGACGCGACAGCGGTGGTGCTGACGCCCGCCGTCTACGCCGCGGCCAAGGCCGCGCGCGCCGAGCCCCTGCCCCACCTGTTCGTCTGCGCCCTGATCGCCAACGCCGCCAGCTTCCTGCTGCCGATCTCCAATCCGGCGAACATCGTCCTTTACGGGGATCACACGCCGCCTCTGGGACCATGGCTGGCGGCGTTTCTCCTGCCGTCGGCGGCCTCGATCACCGTGACCTTCGTCGCCCTGAGGCTTGCCGAGCGGAAGGCCCTGGCGGGCGAGTGCGCCAGACACGTGGAGGCGCCGCCGATGACGACCGGCGCCTGGACGGCGGTGGTTGGCATCTCCTTGACCGCAGTGGTCCTGCTGACGGCTTCGGCCCTGGGTCAGCGGCTAGGCCCGCCGACCTTCGCCATGGGAGCCGTGACGGCGACAATCGTCTGGGTGCGCGCCCGCTCACAGCCCTTGCGAACCTTGCGCGGCGTCTCCTGGCAGGTGCTCTTCCTTGTGGCCGGCCTCTTCGTGCTCGTGCAGGCGCTCGAGACGACGGGCGTGACCGGCCACATCGCCAGCGTCCTCAGTCGGGCCTCCCGCGTGTCGGCGAGCCAGATTGCGGGGATCGCCGGCGCGATCATGGGGGTTGTGTGCAACCTGACCAACAACCTCCCTGCCGGCCTCGTAGCCGCCTCCGCTCTGCGTCAGGCCAGGCCGCCTCAGGTCGTGACGGACGCCCTGCTGATCGGCGTGGATCTGGGCCCCAACTTCTCTGTCACCGGTTCGCTGGCGACCATCCTCTGGCTCACCGCAATCCGGCGGGAGGGCGAGAGCGTCGGCTTCTTCCGCTTCCTTCGGATCGGCGTCGCAGTGACGCCGCCAGCCCTCGCCGTGGCGCTCGCCGCCCGCCTGCTCCTCGGATGAGGCAGGCGGGCGGCGGACAAGCGTTCCGCGTCAGAAATTCACGCGGACGCCAAATTCGTAGGTCTGCTCGTAGTACTCCCGCTGGATCGGATACGACGAGTCATACTTGAAGAACCGCAACGGCGCATTCGTGATGTTCTTCACGTTGAAGTAGATTTGCGTGTTCTTCGTGACTTGGTACCCTGAAGTCCAGTCGAGCGTCAGGCGATCGTCCTGTATGGAGTCTTCCGCCTTGGACCCGCCGAGCGAGAATAGCTCCTTACTCACGTATTCAGCAGCGACACGGAACGAAACACCATACTTGTCGTAGAAGCCCGACAGGTTCCAGGTCGTGTGCGAGGTGCCGGGCAGCAAGCCATACTCGGCATGCCCGGTGCCTGACGTCGCGGCGTCATACTCCTCGATATGGGAGTCGACGAAGGTGGCGTTGCCCTCCACCCCAAAACCGCTGAGGAAGCCCGGCAGGAACAGGAATTGCTGGCGGTACGACAGCTGTATCCCTCGCGCATAGGCGTCATTGCGGTTGGCGAAGGTCGTGTAGAGGGTGGGATAGGGAAGGTTCTGAAAGGGTACGAAACTCCCTGTATAGAATATAAATTGGTTCTCCGTGACGATGTAATTCTGGAACTGCTTGTCGAAGAGGCCGGCCTGAACAATGCCACCCTGAGGCAGATACCATTCGTAATCCAGGTCAAAGTCCTGACCCGTCGTCGGCTTCAGGTTCGGATTGCCCTGTGTGATCGCCGGCTGAGCGACATCGAAGTTGTTGGAGGTGGCTGCGGTGTTCTGAAGGAAGCCGGGCCGTCCGATGCCTGTCGAGTAAATCGCCCTGATCAGCATATTTGGTTCGATCTGGTATTTCAGCTGAACCGACGGGAACGCGTTTATGTAATTTTCATGCTGATTGATGAATACATAGTTCATCGACGGATTGTCGTTGCTGTAGGCTCCGTACTGAGCGTCTGTCGCCTCCACCCGGACACCAGCCACATATGAGAACTTACCGAATTCACCCAGATACTCGGCATAGCCTGCAAAGATATTCTCGTGATCGTGAAAGGCGCCGCTCTGGTTAAATCCGTTCGGTAGGGTTCCGTTGCTGGTGATTGTGCCCAAGGCGTACGCGTCATGCACGCAAGCTAAACAGATTTGAGGACCGTTGCTGTACTGGCCATAGAAGTTGGTAATGGGTGCGGTGGACGCCGCGGTGAAGGCCAATGGGGTGATAGCCGAATCCCAGGCGTAAGGCGACGAATCCTTGGTGCGCAGTCGCACCTCAGCGCCGAACTTGATGCGGTCGCTATCCTTGAACGGCGACGGCACAGTCAGGTTCGCCGCCCATGCCCATTCGTAGTCTTTGTCGTATTCCGCCGAATTGGACACGCTGGTCAGCGGCGCATAGTTGGCCGGATTGTTTACGAGGGCGTCATTGCCCTGCAAAACCGGGAAATTTCCGTTGTTCGCTGTATTATTATAGTAAAAATTCGGGATCGTCGGGCCCGTAAATCCGCCGCCATAATTGTAGTCCTGACGATAGGACGCCTGGCTGTACGACGCGCGGTAGTCGAGCACCACATTGCCCCACCGATCGACGCCGCCGAGCACATAGACCTGGTTACGGTGGGTCTCCTGTTCCTCAGTTTCGCTGATGGTGTTGGTGGCGTCCGTCATATACCCGCCGTTGGCTGTCTTAACGGCGTTGGCGACATCGAAGCTGTAAGTGTTGAAGTTCTTGGCGACCGATTCTGTGTAGCCTGCAATGTTCGCGCGGAAGTAGTACTCGTGGTCGTCGCTCGGCTTGAACGCTAACTCGCCGCCGTAGCCGAACCGTCGCCGGTGATAGTTGTACCGCCGGAGCTGGATGTCGTCGTATTGGCGGTTGACGCCCAGATTGTCGTAGTCCTCTTCGATATCGTCGAAGCCCCGGCGGTCATCCATCCGGGAGGCGGTCAGGACGAGGGAGAACGGCGTCGGGTTGGTTATGAAACCGCCGGGCGCGACGGGATCATCACCCTCGCCCTGCACAACGAGGTGGCCATTCTCGTAGCCCCACCGCACGCCGGCGGCGACCTGGAGGTCCACGGGCCCGGTATGGCCGTGCATCGGCTCATCGCCCCAGCCGAACTGGCCGTCGAAGAAGGGCTTGGAGATGTTGTCGGCGGTCCGCGGCGTCATTTCGATCGTTCCGCCGAGGCTCTCCGCCTCATGGTCGGGAAGCGGCGTATAGGTGACCACCAGGCCGTCGATCGAACCCACGGGAATCGTGTCGTACTCCACCGCACGGCCGCCGCCGCCGAAATAGGTCCCGCCTGGAAAGGTGTTGAGGAGCGGAACCCCACCGAAGGTCGAGCCGGCGAGATTGCCGTCGATACCCCGGATGTTCACGAAGCGGCCCTCGCCGGTGTCGCTCGACAGCGACACGCCCGGCATGCGCCCCAGCGCCTCGGCGGCATTGAAGTCGGGATATGTCCGGATCACATCGGCTGGCTGGATCGAGACCAGGTTGGGCGCCTGGTACTGGCGCTCCCGCGCGACGACTTCCTCACGCGGCGCAGCGGTGACGATCACGTCGGACAAGGAGGTCTGATCGCCGGACCGCGTCGGTTCCGAGGCGGTCTTCTTCGGGGCAGCCGTCTCCGCGGCCGGAGCTCCCGGAGCCGGCCGGTCCTGTGCGACCGCGTGAGCCGCGGCCAGAAGTGCGGTCGAGCCGAGCAGAAGCCCGGCGAGAGTCGTTTTAGTCATATAGGGTCCCCTTGTTCGGGAACCTCGCGCGATTCACTCTCGCTGCTAGGCGGCCCCCGCAGATCGCCCTAAGACCTCAGTTAGATGACAAGCACGTGAACTTCAGATGGATGTTTTGCGACAACTTCTCGAATCGTCTCGATTCAGACAAATATCCAATCTGTACGAAACATAGTCTTGTACGAATGCACTCAATGACTCTACGTAACTTGTAGGTGGACACGGCTTCGCAGGCCGCATTCAAGCGAATGCAGCCTGCGGCAGCGCATAGCTAAGGCGGTGCAGCCCCCCCGCCCGTAGATGCGACGGCTCGCGCGCGGTGAAACCGCGCCCGAGCCGTCTTCACATCACCGTGCCGGATCGAACATCAGCAGGTGGAACGTGCCCGGCTTGCGCTGTGGCGCCCCACCGGGCGTCGCCGGCGGAGCGATTTCCACCGCGGCGACGAACAGACGTCCCGTCGCCGGATCGACGGACATTGTGCGGCCCGTGATCTCCGACTTCACAGTGTCCAGCAGCTCGTACTTATCGGGCGAGGTTTGCTGATAGACCGTGATCGTTCCATCGACGCCGTTCGAGCTGAACACGCGCTTGCGCTTGGGGTCGAAGGCGACGGCGTCACTGCCGCGGCCGATCGGGAGCTTGGCGACGATGTGTCCGTCATTGGTGTCCAGCACCATCAGCTGGCTGTTGATGCAGCCCATGAACGCCCGGTTGTTGGCCACATCCAGGGCCAGGCCGTGCGGGCTTGCGCAGTCGGGAGTCGGATAGTGCGCCACCACGGTGTTGGTCCGCGCGTCGATCTTGATGAAGTCGCGGCTACCCGCGCCGGAGATGTAGAAGAAACCCTTGCCGTCGGCCGCGCCGTACTCGAGCTTCTCGCCGCCATCGATGGTGGCCGCGACACCGTCCGTATGAGGATCGATGACGGTGACCTTCTTCGAGTCGCCGTTCATCACAAAAACATGGCCGGTCACCGGCTCCATAGCGATCGCGTCGGCGTCGTCCGCCGCGGGGATCTGCTTGGTCACCTTCAGCGTCTTCAGGTCGAAGGCGATAGCCTGACCTGCCTTGCCGTCGTCCGTGAACCCCTTGCCCGTGCTATGGGAGATGCCGATGCCGTGCGTGCCGCCGGGGATGCCGGTGACCTCGCCGATCACCTTGCCCGACCGGGCGTCGACCACCGAGAGGCGGTCGCCGTGGGCGACGTATACGCGCTCGGAGGCATGGTCGAAGACGACGTAGTCCCAGCGATCGGGCGCCCCGAGCGGGACGGTCTTAACAAGATTATAGGCCGGCGCCGCGAGAGCGGCGGAGGGGAGCATCATGAGCGCGGCGACACGCGCGGCGATCTTGCGTTTCACGTCGTGGTCTCTCCTGGATGGCCGAGCCAGGCTCGGCCCTGGGCGCAAACTCGAACACCTGCCACGCCCACCGCGGTCCCCTCCCTGCGGCCGGTTGTCTGAGTGTCCGGACGCAGGTGGCCAAGGCGGCGAAGTCCCGCTTCATCTATCCCTGACAAGTGACGGTGTCTCGGCGGACACATTGATTATTGCCCCCCACCAGATTGATTATTCCCAATCGAAATCAGCGCTCGACGCTGCACTCCATGGCCCCGCCCCTGGCGGGTCATATCTCGCCCGCTCCCGCTGGGATCTGCGGACCGGCGCCCGTCGGGACCCTCGCGGCCACCCCCATGCGCGTCGTCGCGCAAGGGCTGACGGCGTCGCAGGTCACCGATCTGGCCGCCTATCTCGCTTCCCGTCCCGCCTGAGCGCGCGCTTCGTCCGCCCTCTGTCCGCCGATCAGGCGATAGATCGCCGGCATGCCGAGCAGCACGAGCGGGCCCTGAGCGAACAGGCCGGCGATAATCGCAATGGCCAGGGGCCGCTCCATGGACGCGCTGCCGCCGAGCGCCAGGGCCAGCGGCGCCAGGGCCAGGATTGCGGCAAGTGTCGTCATGGCGATGGGCCGTAGTCGATTGACGCCCGCGTCCACCAGGGCCCGGCCCGGCGCCTCGCCCTCGGCAAGCAGAGCCTCGTATTCGGTGAAGTAGAAGATCGCCACCTCGGTGGTGATCCCCAGGATCATGGTCATGCCCATGAGCGCCATGATGTTCAGCTCGACGTTTGCGAGCCAAAGCCCGATGGCCACCGCTGTGGCGGCCGCGATGGGCATGATCACGATCGTCGCGGCAATGCGGAAGCTCTCGTAGATCACCAGCAGCAGTACGAAAACGGCTGCGACGGCGGCGGCGAACACAACCGCCATGCCCTCGAAGGCGGCCCGCTGCTCGGCGTAGAGGCCGCCCATTTCGAAGGTCATCCCTGCGGGGAGGAAGCCCGGACGCGAGACGAGCCTGCTCACCTCAGCCGCGGTCGAACCGACATCGCGGCCGACGACCCGCGCGGTCACCGCATCCATCCGGCGCATGTTCTCGCGATCGATCTCCGCCTGTCCGGTGACGAGCCGGATCGAGGCAATGCGGGATATCGGGAAGAGGTGGCCATCCCCCGGGGACTTGAGCATCAGGGCGCCGATCTGGTCGACGCGGATCCTGTCGGCGACGGGGGTCCAGACCCGCAGGTTCACCAGATTGACGCCCGACTGCACCTGGGTCGCGACATTGCCCGTCAGCTGGTCGGAGATCTCGCGTGAGGCTTCTCCGGCGTCGATGCCCTCGAGTTCCGCGCGGACCGGATCCACCTCGATGTTCAGGCCGTCCCCAGCGATCACAACCCCGCTCTTGCTCTCGGTGATCCCGTGGATCTTCTGGATCGCCTCTTGGACTTTCGGTCCCATGGCCTCCAGCTGTTGGGTGTCGGCGCTGAACAGCTTGACCTCGATCGGCTCTGGCACCGCCGTGAGGTCGCCAATCAGGTCCTCCATCAACTGGGCAGTTTCGATCTCCAAGCCGGGTATAGTCGACTGCACCTTGCCGGCGACTTCGTTCATCACCTCGTCGATCGGACGCCGGCCGTGCGCCTTGAGGAGGATGAAAAAGTCGCCGGTGTTGGGTTCGGTGAGCCCGCCGCCGAGCTGGGTGCCGGTCCGGCGCGAATAGGTCGCCACGTCGGGCGTAGCCTGGATGATCGCCTCTACCTGCCGCATCAGGCGGTCGGTCTCGGTGAGCGACATGCCGGGCGGCGCGACGTAGTCGAGGATGAAGCCGCCCTCGTCGATCTTGGGGATGAACCCCGATCCGAGGTTCGCCAGGGCAAGCACCCCCAGGCCGACCACCGCGCAGACGATCGTCAGCGGGATAACCGGCCGCGCCACTCCCCCCTCCAGAATCTTGCGGTACCGCGAGAGCACCGGGCCGTTGGGATCTAGCTCGGCCACCTTGGCCTCTCGCCCTCCGAGCTGCTCGACCAGCACCGGCACGAGCCACCAGGCGACGAAGAAGGACAGCGTCAGCGACGTGGCCATGGTGATCGACAGGGCTTTGAAGAAAGCGCCCGTGACCCCGGTCAGGAAGGCCAGGGGGACAAAGATGACGATGGTAGCCGCGGAGGAGCCGACCAGCGGCTTCATGAATTCGGAAACCGCCCTTTCCATCGTGGTCCGGTCGCGGCTTTTCGCCTGGGCGAAGCGGCGGTCGATGTGCTCGATCATGACGATCGCGTCGTCGATGATCAGGCCGATGGCCGCCGCCATTCCGCCCAGGGTCATGATGTTGAAGCTCTGGCCCAGCGCCTTCAGCACCAGGGTCGTCGCGGCCAGGACCATGGGCACCGCGACGACGGCGGCGAGGGTCACGCGCCAGTTGCGCAGGAACACGAGCAGGACGAGGGCGGCCAGAATGACGCCAATGATGATGGCGTTGCGCAGAGCCGAGGCGGAATCGAGGATCAGCGTGCTCTGGTCGTACCAGGCCTTGATGTGCAGATCGGCCGGCCCCTGCCCTTTCACCTTGGCCAGCGCGGCCTTGATCTCCTGGGTGATCTTGACCGTGTTGCCGCCCGGCTGCTGGTAGATGTTCACCAGGACCGCGTCGCGGCCGTCGGCGGTGACCCGGATCCATTGCGGAGCGGGCGCGGCAGTGACGGTGGCGACGTCGCCAACGCGGATCACGCCGCTATTGGCGGTCTTGACGACCACGTTCTCGATCACGCGAGGATCGGAGAGGGTGGAAACGGTAAGGACGAGCAGGAGCTTGCCCTGGTCCTGCACTCGCCCGACCGAGGTCAGCACATTGGCGCCCGAAACCGCCGTAGCTACATCGTTGAGCGAGAGGCCATAGGCCCACAGCTTCGCTGGATCTGCGGTGATGCGGAATTCGCCTGGCGCGCCGCCCTGCGATTCCACCTTGGCGACACCGTCCACGGTGGAGAGGACCGGCGCGAGGGTGAAATCGGCGAAACGACGAAGCTCGACCGGCGTGGCCCGGGCGGAGGTCAGGCTGTAGGCCGCAACGGGAAAGACCGTCGGGTCCATGCGCCGGGTGAAGAAGGTGACCCCGGAAGGCAACGTCTGCTGGGCGCGAGTCAGCGCCGCCTCGGCCCTCTGCAGGGCGAGATCCATATTGGATCCCCAGGCGAAATTGATCGAGATCTCCGTCGAACCCCGGCTCGTCGTGGAGCGCACGTTCTGTACGCCGGGGATGGCGCGCAGGGCCTGTTCCACCGGCCGCGTGACGACGACCTCCGTCTGATCGGCCGGCCGGTCTCCCGCGTCGATCGTCACTGCGATGCGGGGAAAAAGCACCGTGGGAAACAACCCGACGGGCATCAGGAATGCGGTCAATATGCCGCCGGCGACCAGGACGCCAAGCAGGGTGAGGAGCGAGCGCCGGCGTTTTGACGCCGCAGCGGCGAGATTCATCGGGCGGCGAGCCTCACGTCCATGCCGTCCTGCAGCTCATAGGCGCCCTGCACCGCCACAGGCTGTCCGGCGGTGAGGGGCCCCTCCACCTCCACGTCGTCGCCGTGGTCTCGCCCTACCTTCACAAAGACCCGGTGGGCCTTGCCGCCGGCGATGGTGAAGACGTGAGTTCCGGTCTCGTCGAACACGACGGAATTGCGCGGGACCACAAGGGCGTCGTGCATCCCGGTCACCACCTCCGCCTCCAGGGCCGAACCGATAGGCGGGGCTGCGCCGCTGATCGGCGCTACGGCGTCCAAGGTCTTGCTGGTCGGATCGGCCGCGTGGGCCACCTGCGTCAGGTGCGAGGCGATCGTCGGCCCACCCCAGACCGGCCTCAAGGTCACCGCCTGGCCGGAGGCGAACTGGGTGGCCGAAGGCTCCAGGGTCAGCCTCGCCGTCACCGCGCCCTGGCGCGCCAGCACGATCATGGGGGCGTCCTGGGCCAGGTGGTCCCCGGGGTTCGCCGGCACGCTGGTGACGATGGCCGCCGCCGGAGCCGACAGCGTCTGGTGTTGGGCGTCCGCACCCTGCTGTCGTTGAGCATTCAGCGCCGCCTGGGCGTCGGCGAGGGTCTTGCGCGCCGCGTCGAGCTGATCAGAGGCCATGAGATGTCGGTCAAACAGCCGCTGTGCGTGGTCGAGGTCCCTCTGGGCGAAGGTCACCGCGTCGGCGGCCTGGCGCCAGGAGAGCTCCGCCGCCGGCGTGTTCGCCACTTCCGCCAGGGGCTGGCCGGCGGTGACGACCTGGCCCGGTCGGACAAGCACACGCAGAACGATCAGCGGTCGCGGGGCGGCGATGGTGAAGACCGCCGCCGGATCGGCCTGCACCAGGCCATACACGCTGGAGACCTCCTGGAGGGGTTCGCGAAGGACCGGTACGGCGGTGATGGTGGCCGTGGCGGTGACGTCCGCCGCATCGTCCTCGCCGCCGCCCTTGAGACGCTGCATGACCACGACCGTGATGACGGCCGCCACCAGTAGAGCTCCCCCGGCGTAGAGGATCATGCTCCTGCGGGTCATGGCGCGGCCCTCTGGTCTGATGGGGGAAGGAAGAGGGTCGTTTCGAGCTGGATCTCGGCGACTCGCACCGCCAGTTCACGGTCCTGCAGGTCCGTCTGGCGCGAGATCACCGACTGCAGGAGGGTCAGATAGGTCTGGCTGTCGATGTCCTGTCGCGCGAACGAGTCAGGCGCGGCGCCCATCAGGTCTTCGAGCCGCGGGACTTCGGCGCGCAGGACCTGGGCCTGGGCGCGCGCCCAGTCGAGATCGGCGAGGTTGGAGGCGACCTCGGCGCTCGTCTGGTCCAGCCGCGCCTGGTATTCGGCGTGAAGCTGGGAGCGTGTCGCCTCCTGCACCCGCACCTGGCCCCGATTGCCGTTGAAGATCGGCAGCGCCAGGAGCGCCGACAGCCCGACAGTCGTGGTCGGGGTCGGATCTCGGGCATAGGCGAACGCGACCGACGCCAGAGGGAACTGCGCCAGGATCGCCTTGCGCAGATTGGTGTCCTGGGCGCCGTAGCCGGCCTGGAGGGCCAGCAGGTCGGGCCGGACAGCGGAAAGCGCAGACAGCCGCTTCGCCACCTCCGCCTGGTCATAGCCGCGCGGTTGTGGATCCTCGACCAAAGGAACGTTCACTGAGGCTTTGAGTCCCAGCAGGGCGTTCAGGTCCTGACGGGCCTTGGAGGCTGCGATCTGTGCGGCGGCGAGCTGGGCCTGCACGTCGATCTGGGCGGCCAGATCGGCTGCAGCCGTCGGCCCGGCCAGGTCGCCGCTGACGGCGGCCTGAGTCGAATTTCCAGCGCGTTCGCTCGCCGCCTGCAGAATGCGCTCGAGCAGCTTCGCCCGCGCCTCGTTGGCCAGGGCGGTCTCGGCCAGGATCCGGGCCTGCTGTGCGGTCGACCATTCCGCCCACAGCACATCCAGATGCGCCTGGCGCGCCGTGTACTGCGCCGCGCGCTTGTTGTCCGCCACCGCCAGCAGCCCCGCCAGATCGATGTTCGGCGATATTCCGTAGGCTGTAAACTTGTCCGGGCCTGCGATCGGCTTGTCGACGTTTGTCGTCAGCTGGGGGTCGGGCAGCAGCCCGGCCGCGAACACCTCGGCGCTGGAAACCCCGAGAGCCGCGCGTTTGGCCCGCAGGTCGGGATTGTTCAGCACCGCGAGCACCGCGACCCCGAGTGGGGTGAAGCCGCGGCTCGGGTCGATCTGCACAGGCTTCAGCGGCTCGACCTCCAGGCGCGAGACATCCATCCGCATGGAGTCCACGTTCGCGCCGAGATCCGGACCAGTTGGCAACGGCAAGGGGCGGTAGGCCGTACAGCCCGCGAGGCCGAGCACGCTCGCGGCGAGCAGCCCGTGGAGCCGGCGGCGACGCCGAACTGCAATGGCATGGCGACGCCTGGAGCCCTCGCGATTTGGAATTGAGGCGGCAGCCGTCATGAGCCGGGCCTTAGCCCGCGTCGCGTAAGCGAGAAATGTCCGCAAGGTTGGAAAACGCCAATGTCACCCCCTCGGCCGGCGCGGCGAACGACACCCTTACCCGCAGGCCGGGCGCGGCGTCCTCCAGACGCAGCGTCGCGCCATGGAGCCGCACGACCGCAACCACCAGGGCCAGACCAAGCCCGTTGCCCGGTGTCGAGCGGCTGCGCTCGAGACGGTAGAACCGGTCCAGGATCCGCTCGCGCTCGGTCTCCGGCACTCCTGGCCCGTCGTCGCTGACCACGACCTCGGCGTGGGGCCCCTGGCGACGGACCTCGACGAGGATCTGCGCATTCCCGCCCGCGTGGCGCAGGGCGTTCTCCACCAGATTGGCGGTCATCTGGGTGAGCAACTCGGCGTCGCCCTCGATGAGGACATCGGACGCGGCGCAAAGCATCAGGCGCTGGCCCGCGTCTTCCGCAGAGGGCGTGAAGGCGTCGACCACGGTTCCAACGACGACGGACAGATCCAGTGGCCGGAAGCCTGCGCGGCGAGCGCCGCCTTCGATCTGCGCGATCCGCAGGAGGGCGGCGAAGGTCTCCAGGATCGCGTCAACGTCCTCGATCGCACCGGCTATCGCCTCGCCCTGCTCCCCTTCTCCTGGATTGAGCCGACTCGCCTCCAGGCGCTGCCGCAACCGCGTGAGCGGCGTTCGCAGGTCGTGCGCGATGTCGTTCGACACCTGGCGCAGGCTCTCCATGAGGGCGGCGATGCGCTCGAGCATACGATTGAAAGTGGACGCCATCGCATCCAGGTCGTCGTCCGAACCGCTGAGGGGGATGCGTCTGGCGAGGTCCCCATCGATGATCGCCTCCGCCGCGCCGGTCATGGCGGCGAGCCGGCGGTGGACGCCATGGCTGAGGGCGTACCCACCCAGGGCGCCCAGGACGACGACGCCGGCAACGGCCCAGCCGAACCCGTCGATCATGGTTCTCTCGAGCGCGTCGTTTTGCGCGTCATCGGTTCCCACGACCAGGCGGTAGCCTTGCGGCAGTTGGGTGGACAGAACGCGGATGAACCCCACCTCGCCATCCGGCTGCACGATCCTCAGCCTCGACCAGCCAAGCGGCGGATGCGACCCGGCCAGGCGTCCCGCGACCGGTCGCCCGTCCGCCGTGCAAAGGCCATAGTCCAGGGCCCCGGCCATGCGGTCCCGTTCCACAACCGCCTGGGCGACGCCTGAAAGGCCTTCCGAGCGAAATTCCTGGGCGAGCGCCGAGGCCTCGACCTCCAACCGGGCGTCGAACTGCTGTCGGAGATGGGCGCGGGTCGTGATGAGGATGCAGGCGCCCAGAACCACGACCGCGACGGCGAAGGCCACGGTGTACAGGGCCGCAAGCCGAATGCTCGTCGAGCGGAACATCAGTCCGGTTCGCGCAGGCAGTATCCGGCGCCACGCACAGTATGGATCAGCTCGTTTGCACGACCGCGATCGATCTTCGAGCGAAGCCGACTCATGTGCGTCTCGACGATGTTCGTCCGCGGGTCGAAATGGAAATCCCACACGCTCTCGAGCAGCATAGTCCGGGTCACCACGCGTCCGGCGTTCCGCATCAGATATTCGAGGAGTTGGAATTCGCGGGGCTGCAACTCCACCCGCGTCCCGCCTCGGGTGACGGTGCGCGTGAGACGGTCCAGTTTCAGATCCGCCACCTGAAGCGCGGTCGGAGTCTCCTGCGTCGGCGGCCGGCGGGCCAGGGCGTTGATGCGCGCCAGGAGTTCGGCCATCGCGAACGGCTTGACCAGGTAGTCGTCCGCGCCGGCTTCCAGGCCCTCCACGCGATCGTCGATTCCCCCAAGTGCGGTAAGCAGGAGAACGGGTGTGCGCACTCCGGATGCGCGAAGCGTGCGTAGGACGGTCATCCCCTCGATCTGTGGGAGCATGCGGTCGAGGACGACGACGTCATAGGCCTCTCCCGCCGCAAGGAAGAGACCCTCACGACCGTTCTCCGCCACGTCCACGGTGTGGCCGGCCTCGGACAGTCCTCTTTTCAGATAGGCGCCGGTCTCCCGGTCATCCTCAACCACCAGCAGCTTCATCGCCCCGACTCCCGGCGCAGAGGGCAGGTCCGGATCTCCTGGGTCCTCAATCCGGCCGCTTTCCTTGGCGTGAGGCCTCGAGCAGCCGACCCGTCACGGCGTCCACCCCCACTTCCCATGTCGCGCCCCCGCTGCGGACGTCGAAGGAGTAACGCAGGCCGGAGCCGCCCGATTCCTTCTCCAGTTCCTGGTCGGTAATGACGCCGGGCTTGGCCTTCAGGGCGAGCGTCCTGGCGCGGGCCAGAGGGACGCGGGCGGACGCGGCGAACTGGTGACCTTTGAAGGTCGGGGAAGTGGCGTTGGTCTCCGAGGCGCCGGCGAGAGCCCCGCTCGTTGCGAGGAGGCCGGCGGCAGTGGCCGCGGCTAGGGAGAGCCTTCGACGGTTCATGGCGCGCTCCTGGGCTGAGCCCCGCCGGCATCCTCTCGCCTTGCGCCTCACCAGACTTTGTGCGCGCGATTACCGTTTCCCAATGCAACAGCCTCGCAAACCCTCGACCGCCCAAACAAGTCTCCCAAAGGGACAGGAACCCATCGACGGTTTGTCACCGGCATTGGTGGGCGGCGAGGGGTTCGAACCCCCGACCTCCTGGGTGTAAACCAGGCGCTCTAACCAGCTGAGCTAGCCGCCCGCGCGAGCCCGTTTAGAGCGCGCCCGACCGATAAAGGAAAGGCCCTGGCGGATTTCGAGCCCGGAGACGCCCGCTCATTGGCCGACCGGGCAGGCGCCGAAGCCCAGTCCGTTGGGGCCGTTCAGACTGCCGATCCGTCGCACCTGGTCTCCGCGTGGGTCGAGCACCGTGATGTGGTCGTCGTTGACGTTCCCGACATAGGCCAGCCCATCGGGTCCGCGCGCGACCTGGATGGGCGTGCGCCCGGTCTTGACGAAACGCTCAGCCCTGCCTTCGACCGAGAAGATCTGGACGCCGTCGTTTGACATCGACGGGGCAATGATCACGCCGTCCGGCCACTGGTCGAGGTACAGGAGTTGTCCCGGCGACGCCGCCTTCATGCGCCGCCGGACGCCGAGGTCCGCCGGAGCAAGCGCGACGACCTCGCCATTGGCCGCAGCGAGAACCGAGCCGTCGCGCCCCATGCGCAGGCCGCGCACGGGAGAACCCAGGTCGGCGTGCGCGACCACCCGGCCGCTGGCGACATCGACCTTGTAGACGCCCTGCGCGCCTGCAAAAGCGAACAGGTCGCGCCCATCGGATGAAAAGACGAAGTTGTGCGCGCCCTTCGGCGCCGCGAAACGCCGGAGGAGCGCCCCGCTGCGGACGTCGAACACGAGGAAAGCCGGAGAGCCCGCTTCCGTATTGACGAACAGTTCGGTGAAAGCAGGGGGGCGCAATCGCACGCCATGCGGCGCTCGTGAGTCAGACGGCGTGTCGATCCAGCCCACGAGCCGACCTCGTGTGAGATCGATCCGGGCGATCCGCGTTCCGGGCGTTCCCAGCCGACTGGCGTAATCTGTGATGCCGAACAGGCTGACAAAGGCCGTGCGGCCATCCGGAGTCACCGCAACCTCGTGCGGCCGCTCGCCCAGCCGAACCTTCGCCGCAAGATGGCCGTCCGTATGGAGGATCGCCAGGTCGCCGCCCGTCTCTTCTACGGACAGCACGCAAAACTGCGACCGGGCCGCCGTCGCTGCCGACGCCGCACACAAGAGGATCCCCAGGGCCAAGGCGCCCCCGACCATCGCCATAGCCCGACAGCCCCCCATCTGTGTCCTTCCCAGCTGGATTCGTACCACACGACGGCGCGGGGCGATCCCCCAACGAAAACGGCCGCGCCGGTAAGGGCGCGGCCGCAGTCAGATCGATAAGCTACGAGGTCAGTGGGTGACCACCAGTCCCCCGACGCTGTCATCTCCCGGCGGAGAGGGCTGGACGTTCGGCGTCTCGTCTTCGTCGCGCCACTCGATCGGCTCGATGCGGCGGGTCAGCGCCCGCTCGAGCACCTCATCCACCGTTGAGACCGGCACGATCTCCATGGCCGACTTCACCGCCTCGGGCACGTCGACCAGGTCCTTGGCGTTCTCGATCGGGATCATCACCGTCTTGATCCCCGAGCGGAGAGCCGCAAGCAGCTTCTCCTTCAGGCCGCCGATCGGCAGGACCCGACCGCGCAGGGTGATCTCGCCGGTCATCGCCACGTCCTTACGGATCGGAATGCCGCTGAGCACGGAGATGATCGCCGTGGCCATGGCCACGCCGGCCGACGGACCGTCCTTGGGCGTGGCGCCCTCAGGCACGTGCAGGTGCACGTCGGTCCTGTCGAAGATGATCGGCTTGATCCCGTAGGCCGGGGCCCGCGAGCGGACGTAGGACGCGGCCGCGGAGATCGACTCCTTCATCACTTCCTTGAGGTTGCCGGTGATCTGCATCCGGCCTTTGCCGGGCATCTTCACCGCCTCGATGGTGAG
Source organism: Caulobacteraceae bacterium (assembly GCA_036488935.1). Taxonomy (GTDB): domain Bacteria; phylum Pseudomonadota; class Alphaproteobacteria; order Caulobacterales; family Caulobacteraceae; genus Acaudatibacter. The sequence continues at coordinate 22,295 of DASXGR010000061.1, forward strand.
GATGTCTCCGCCGAACTCGGTCCAGGCCAGGCCCGTGACGATGCCGACCTGATCCTCCTCGTCCGTCGCCCCGTAGTGGAAGCGGCGCACGCCGGCGTACTTGTCGAGACGCTCAGTATCGATCGTGACGCTGAGCATGCCCTCCTTGGCCATATCGCGCACGCTCTTGCGGGCAAGGTTGCCCAGTTCGCGCTCGAGCGAGCGGACGCCAGCCTCCCGCGTGTAGTAGCGGATCAGGTCGCGGATGGCCTCGTCGGGGACGATCCATTCGCCTTCCTTCAGGCCATGGTCCTTGGCCAGCTTGGGCAGCAGGTGCCGCTTGGCGATCTCGATCTTCTCGGCCTCGGTGTAACCGGGGATGCGTATGATCTCCATGCGGTCCAGCAGCGGCTGGGGCATGTTGAGCGAGTTCGCCGTGGTCACGAACATCACGTTGGAGAGGTCATAGTCGACCTCCAGGTAGTGGTCGTTGAAGCTGACGTTCTGCTCGGGATCCAGCACCTCCAGCAGGGCCGAGGACGGATCGCCGCGCCAGTCGGCGCCCATCTTCTCGATTTCATCCAGCAGGAAGAAGGTGTTGGTCGTCTTGGCCTTCTTCATCGACTGGACGATCTTGCCGGGCATCGAGCCGATGTAGGTGCGGCGGTGGCCGCGGATTTCGGCTTCGTCACGCACGCCGCCCAGGGACAGGCGCACGAACTCGCGCCCGGTGGCCTTGGCGATCGAGCGGCCGAGCGAGGTCTTGCCGACGCCGGGCGGTCCGACGAGGCACAGGATCGGCCCCTTCAGCGCGCCGGTGCGGGCCTGCACGGCCAGGTACTCGAGGATGCGTTCCTTGACCTTCTCCAGGCCATAGTGGTCCTCGTCGAGGATCCGCTCGGCCTCGGCGATGTCGATTGGCTTGGTCTTGGCCTTGCCCCACGGGATCGACAGCAGCCAGTCGAGATAGTTCCGCACCACCGTCGACTCGGCCGACATCGGGCTCATGTTGCGCAGCTTCTTCAGCTCGCCTTCAGCCTTCGCCCGGGCTTCCTTCGACAGCTTGGTCTTCTTGATCCGCTTTTCGAGCTCGATCAGCTCGTCGCGCGAGTCGTCCTGCTCGCCCAGCTCGCGCTGGATCGCCTTCATCTGCTCGTTGAGATAGTACTCGCGCTGCGTCTTCTCCATCTGGCGCTTGACGCGGCTGCGGATCTTCTTCTCGACCTGCAGGACGCTGATCTCGCCTTCCATGAGGGCGAAGACCTTTTCCAGACGCTTGGAGAC
>DASXGR010000072.1:0-3831 GCA_036488935.1 Caulobacteraceae bacterium
GGGCGCGGTGAGATCAAGAATCGCGCACGGTGTAAGCGCGTATGATGTCCTCGTTCGGCTCGAGCCCAAGGCCCGGGCCCGTGGGAACCGGAAGGTGTCCGTCGACCGGCAAGAGAGCGCTGCCGTAAAGCTGCGCCTCGAGATCGAAATCCCGCCATTCGACCATGGCTTCCGCCGAGCCGAACGCCGCGTTCGCGTGGATCGCAGCGAGCAGGCCGGGCCCGTCGTAGAAGGTGTGGATCATGACGGTCACGTTGCGGGCGGCCGCTATCGCGAAGACCTTGGCCAGTTCGCTGAAGCCGCCCATCTTCGCCGGGCTCGGCTGGACGAAATCGACGGCGCCGGCGACCATCAGGCGATCGAATTCGATCAGCGTCGAAGCATTCTCTCCTGCGGCGATCGGAATTCCGCAGGTGTGCCGCAGTTCGGCCAGACCGTCGAAATTCTCCGGCGGCCAGATCGGCTCCTCGAGCCAGCGAAGGCCGAATTCCTCGAGCGCGGACGCGTGCGCGCGCGCCTCGTCCAGGCTCCAGGCGCAGTTGACGTCGACCATGATCCCGATGTCGGGGCCGGCCTCGTCGCGGGCCGCCCGAACGGCCGCCGTCTCGATCTCGTGCAGCTTCAGGTTGCGGAAGCCGGCCTCGATGGCGCGACGAACGCGCGCCCGGACAGGCGCCGGTTCCGTATACCGCTGGAGGCTGGCATAGCACGGCAGTCGGGTCCTCCGGCTACCCCCGAGCAGGCGATGGACCGGGGCGTTCGCGGCCTTTCCGGCCAAGTCCCAGAGCGCGATGTCGACGGCGGAGACGCCGTACATCACCGGCCCGCTGCGGCCGAAGATGTGAAGCTTCCTCTGGACATCGAGCATGAGCGGCGCGATTGCGGCGACGTCCTGGCCGATACATAGCGGCGCGATCATCTGATCGATGGCGCGCTTCGCCGTTGAAACCACGCGAAAGCCGAAGGTCTCGCCCCAGCCGACCAATCCCTCGTCCGTCGTGATCTTGACCAGAAGGGAATCGGCCGTTCCGAGATCCTTGTCGCCCCAGGCCGCAGCGTCGGATTTCTCGCCCGGTTTGGGAGGAATGCTGAGCTGGATGGCTTCGATGCTTTCGATCTTCATCGCAGGGACTCCTGGACGAGCTTCCCGCGCCAGCCACCAAGCGCCGGCGCGGCGGTGGTCAGCCGGCCTTGCGACGCGGATCGTCGTCAGCGTCGACGTAGTCGAGGCCCAGCGGCCCGATCGCGGTCACCTGGGTGACGTATTCGCCGGACTTGGCCCAATGGAAGTGGGCCTGGCCGCCTGGCAGGACGATGACGCTGCCCGGCGCATAGGCTTCCAGCTTATGCTCGTCGAACACCTCGCCGAGGCCGATGTAGAAGACACCCGAAATCACCGTGTAGACGCGGTCCTCCGTATGCCGGTGAGACATCAGTCTGACGCCGGCCGGGACCTTGACCCGAATGACGTACGGGCCGGCTTGCGCAGGATCGCCGATCAGGACGGCGAGCCGCGCCTCGGGCGGAAACGCGGGGAACGGCTTCCAATCAATCTCGTCAGACCTGATGGTCCTGAAGCGATCCTGTCCGGGTTGATGTGTGATCGGCATGGGCTGCTCGTTCGCCGGCCAAGGCGCGCGATAACGTTCGATATTGCACATAATCGCGCGCAGGAAGAGATCCATGCGGGCTGTCGGGCTGCGCCACTGGCGATCTCCGGCGCGGACCGGATGTGCAGGGGCGCCACGAACCTGGACAATGCAGGCCGACAGAAGGGACGCCGATCCGGCGCGCCCTCGGAGCAAGGAACATGATCGACAAGCCACGCGACGTCAGGATCGCTGTCTCGGCCGCGGTTATCGCCCTCTTTCTTGCGGCGGCGCCGGCGGCTTTCGGCGAGGAGATCCAGGGAACTATCACCGCCCGCGACGGCGCCAACATGCTGGTGACCGATAGCGCAGGCGCGACGACCACCATCACGCTCAGCGATGCGACGAGGGTCATAGCGAAGGGCGGTACGTTCGGGCTGGCGCGCGACGAATTGCCGGTCACCGACCTGATCAATGGCCTGCCGGTCACCGTCCAGGCCGACAGGAGCGAACACGGGGTCGTCGCCACCGAGGTCGTGTTCAAAGGCAGGGACCTGAGGACCGCGCGGCAGGTCCAGGCTGGCACCGCCCAGGTGAGGTCGCATGCCGAAGTGAAGGTGAGTGAGCTCGAAGCGAAGAACGCCGAGTTGCGCCAGCGAATGGCCGAAGCCAACGAATACGTGGTGAAGGGCCACACCGCCGTGTTCTTCCCGACCGGCAGCGCCAAGATCTCCGAGCAGGGCAAGTCGGACCTGCGGGCCATCTCCTCCCAGGCGCAGACGGTCAAAGGCTATCTGATCGGCGTCGTCGGCCATGCCGACCCGACCGGCGACCCGGAGAGAAACCAGGCGCTGAGCGAACGGAGGGCTGCGGCCGTCATCACCTACCTGCAGAAATACTGCAACGTGCACCCCTACCGGGTGCTCTCGCCTGACGCGATGGGCGACGCCCACCTGGTGGGCGACGTCAGCTCGCCGACGGGCCTGGCGCAGAACCGCCGGGTCGAGATCAAGATCCTCGCCAACAAGGGTTTGGAGGGGTTGTAGGGCTACGGGATTCACACGTCCGACGACCCCCACCCACTACTCCCTAACCCCGTCATCCCGGGCGACACGTAGCGGAGCGAAGTGGAGACCCGGGACCCAGGTGGCTGTGACGGGCGCTGCGGTTCGCGAACCTCAGCATCCTGGGCGTGGCCGCTGGGTCCCGGGTCCTCGCTCCGCCCGGCCGAAGGCCGGGCTCGCTACGGCCCGGGATGACGGGATTTAAGGAAGCCGTGGGAAACAAGGGGAGCGCTCGGCCACCCGCTGGCGGTGGCGTCATTTGAGCGTTTCCGTATAGTCCTGTCGACGCACAGCCCAACCGGGGGGACGATGGGACAGCCGGATCCGGAGCATATCCTGAACCTGGGCCTGGGTTTCTGGGGCTCAAAGGCGCTGCTCAGCGCTGTGGAGTTGGGCGTGTTTGGCGCCCTGGCGAGCGGTCCCGCCGATCTCGCGACGTTGAGGTCGAAGCTCGGCCTGCACGAACGGTCGGCGCGTGATTTTCTCGATGCGCTGGTCGCCCTGAAGCTGCTGGAGCGCGAGGACGGGCGATACCGCAACGCCGCCGACGCCGATCTCTTCCTGGACCCCGGCAAGCCAACCTATGTCGGGGGCATCCTCGAGATGGCCAACGCCCGCCTGTTCGGCTTCTGGGGCAATCTGACCGAGGCGCTAAGGACCGGCCGGCCCCAGAGCGAGATGAAGACCGGGGGCGATTTCTTCGCCAACGTCTACGCCGAGCCGGAACGCCTCAGCACGTTCCTGCGCGGGATGAGCGGGATCAGCGCGGGCGCCGCGCAGGCGCTGGCCGCCAAATTCGACTGGTCGAAATACGCCAGCGCCATGGATGTGGGCGCCGCCCAGGGCATGGTCCCGGTGACGCTCGCCAGGGCCCATCCGCACCTCTCCCTCATCGGCTTCGACCTGCCGCCGGTGCGGCCCGTATTCGAGGCCTTCGCGCAGGAGAATGGGCTGCTGGGGCGGGTGAGGTTTCACCCCGGCGACTTCTTCGAAGATCCGTTGCCGGCCGCGGACGTGATCATCCTGGGGCACATCCTCCACGACTGGGATCTCGATCAGAAACTCACGATCCTCGCCAAGGTGTTCCACACCCTCCCGCGCGGAGGGGCCGTCGTGGTCTATGACGCGATCATCGACGACGCGCGGCGCGAAAACGCGTTCGGGCTCCTGATGAGCCT
>DASXGR010000075.1:0-13093 GCA_036488935.1 Caulobacteraceae bacterium
GACGCCGAACTCTCGCAGGACACCCCGAGGATCGATCACCGCGCGCGAGCGGTAGGCGTTTGACTTGTACCAGACCGGCGGCAGGCCCAGCAGGGGCCAGGGGTAGCAGGAGCACAGGGTGCACACGACGAGGTTGTGGACGTGCGCAGTGTTCTCGACCGCCACCACGTGTTCGCCCTGGGCGCCGGTGAAACCAAACTCCGCCACCGCCGAGCTCGCGTCCTTCAGCAGGCGCGTGCGAAATTCTGGGTCGGTCCAGGCGCGGGCCACGACCTGTGCGCCGTTCTTGGGCCCGACGCCTTCGGCGTAATGCTCGACAATGGCGTCCAGCGCCGCGGGATCGACCAGACCCTTCTCCACCAGGATCGATTCCAGCGCCTTCACCCGCAGGTGCATGTCGGACGGCGGATGCTGACCTTCGGCATGGTCGTGCGGATGATCGTGCGCCATGGCGCGAACTCTAACGCATCGTCGATAAAGGTCGACCGCCTCGTAGCCGGTGCGAGAAGCCCGGCGGCAATCTAAGTTCCCGCAATCGATGTGAGGGCATGAGATGACGAGCGCCGATGAAGAGTCCCTCGTCCGGTTCCGCTTCGAGGCGGTCGTCATCCACTGGCGCGGACCATCTCCGTTCTTCTTTGTCGCCATCCCGGCAGAGCACGTGAGTGAACTCAGGGGAGTCGCCAGGGCGGTCACCTATGGATGGGGCATGGTTCCCGTCGAAGCGAGGATCAGAGATGTCGCCTTCACGACCTCGCTCTTTCCCAAGGACGAGACCTATCTGCTGCCGTTGAAGGTCGCCGTGAGACGCAAAGCCGACATCACAGCTGGCGACCGCATCGCCGTGGAGATGACGATCCAGGCTGTCGCGCGGTAGTCGCTACAGCGCCGGCGCCTCGTAGCGGCGACGGTATTCGGCTGGGGTCACGCCCACCTGCCGCACGAAGGCGCGGCGAAAGGTGTCGATGTCGCGAAAGCCGGCTTCGCCTGCAGCCTTCTTAGGCGGATCTCCTGCTTCCAGGAGCTGCCGGGCGGTTTCCACGCGCGCCGTTTCCACCCAGGTCGCCGGAGTGAGGCCGATCTCGGCCTGGAAGATGCGGACGAAGTGGCGGGCGCTGAGCCCTGCACGGTCTGCCAGGACCTGAGTGTCCAGATCGGCGCTGAGGTTGGCGAGCGCCCAGCGCTGCACCTCCTGCAGGCTCGAGCGTCCGGCCGGGTGGACTTCGCCGCGACGGCTGAACTGGAGCTGGCCGCCCGGCCGCTTGAAGAACATCACCAGTTGCGCGGCGACACTCTTGGCGATCTCGCGCCCCACATCCTCCTCGACCAGGGCCAGCGACAGATCCAGGCCCGCCGTGACGCCAGCCGACGTACGCACCGGGCCGTCGCTGACATGGAGGGCGTCGATCTCGACGATCACGTTCGGGAACCGCTGTTTCAGCCGGTCGGCGACGTCCCAGTGGGTGGTGATGCGCCGGCCCTCCAGCAGGCCTGCGGCGGCAAGCATCCACGCGCCGCTGCAGACCGAGCCGATCCGCCGCGTCCGTTTTGCCTGCTCGCGCAGCCAGTCCAGCAGCCTCTCGTCCGGTTCGCTCTCGTGGATATGTGGCGCGCCGGCCGCCAGCAGGGTGTCGAACACGCAGGCATCGCGTCCTGCGACCAGGTCCGGCGCCAGGCGCGCGCCCGCCGATGTCGTGATCGGTCCCGGTTCCGCGCCCACGACCCTGAGGTCGTAGACCTTCGAACCGGTCTGGGAGTTCGCTTCGGCGAAAACATCTAACGGTCCTGCAACATCCAGCATCTGGACGCCGGGAACCGCCAAGACGCCGACGGTTCGGGTGGTCGAAGCAATTTCGCGTCGTGATTGCACGTCAAATGTCCACTTTTGCCGTGAGACTGCAATAGCAGACATGCGCGCGATTTTCTACCTTTCAAGTCGACGCCACGTAGGGAGACACCCATGACGATCACCGCCGAACGCATCGCCCCGCCGGACAGCAAGCTGGCGCGCGAAATCACCCAGCTTGTCCGCGATACCGAGTCCGATCTGCTCTTCAATCACTCGAGCCGGGTCTACCACTGGGCCGCCCTGACGGGCGAACGACGCGGCCTGACCTTCGATCGCGAGTTGCTATACGCAGGCGCCATGTTCCATGACATGGGCCTGACGCCCCAATACAGCAGCGCTAGCGATCGGTTTGAGGTCGATGGGGCGAATGTGGCTCGCGACTTCCTCAAGAGCCGCGGCGTCCCGGCGCTCGATGTCGAACGGGTGTGGACCGCCATCGCCTTGCACACCACGCCGGGTATTCCAGAGCACATGCATCCGCTCATTGCCCTGGTGACGACGGGGGTGGAGATGGATGTGCTGGGGATCGCCTACGACCAGTTCCGCGACGAAGAGCGCGAAGCCGTGGTCAAGGCCTACCCACGCACGCCGCAGTTCAAGGAAGACATCATCCAGGCGTTCTACGACGGCATCCACAAGAAGCCGGACACGACCTTCGGGAACGTCAAGGCGGACGTGCTCGCCGACAAGGACCCGCATTTCCACCGCGGGAACTTCTGCAGCGTTATCCGCAACTCCAAGTGGATCGGCTAAACGGATCTGCATCTGCACGGGCTCCGGCGTCACGACTTGGTGGCGCTGGAACCTCCTTCTAAGCTTGGGTCTTGGCCCGGCTCATTCCCATCGACGACCCCGGCGACCCGCGCGTGGCCGCCTATCGCCAGGTGCGCGAGCGCGATCTCGTCGGCCGTCAGGGCGGCTTCATCGCCGAGGGCGAAGTGGTGCTGCGTGTGCTCCTCACCGGAGGCGGGCCACATCGAGCGTCCTCGCTGCTGGTGGACGGCAAGCGGCTGCAAAAGCTCTCGCCCCTGATCGAGCCGCTGCCCGACGAAATCCCCGTATATGTGGCGGGCCAGGAAGTTCTGGACGCCATATCGGGCTTCCACATCCACCGGGGAATCCTCGCCCATGGCCTGCGGGCTCCGGACCCTGGCGCCGCCGCACTGCTCGGTACGCTGGGCGAGCGGGCGCTGGTCCTGGTGCTCCACGGGATCGCCAATCACGACAACATGGGCGGACTGTTCCGCAACGCCGCGGCCTTCGGCGTTGACGCCGTGCTGCTAGACGCAACGTCATGCGATCCGCTCTATCGCAAGGCCATCCGAGTCTCCGTGGGCGCGGCCCTAAAGGTCCCCTTCGCGCGCCTTGCCCCCAACGAAGACCCGCTGGCCCTGTTCGATGCAGCCGGACTCGAGGCTCTGGCCTTGAGCCCCGGCGGCGCGGAGCCGTTGGCCGGCTTCGCCCGTCCCGCGCGCGCCGCGCTCCTCCTCGGCGCAGAAGGTCCTGGTCTTCCCGCGGCTCTGCTCGCACGCGCCCGGACCCTCCGCATCCCGATGGCTGCGGGCTGGGACTCATTGAACGTCGCCAGCGCCGCCGCCATCGCCCTGCACGAGCTCATGCGCCCGGGAATTCGGTGAGGACAGGGTCCGGCCTGTAGCGCCCCCAATTCCTCTCCACGCGGGCCTTACAACGTTTCACGACAGCTAACGTGCATGTGCGTCCGGCCGGGACAATGCTCGAACTCGGAAGTGGGAGGTACGCCATGTCCGAGATAGCCGTCCTGGAAACCAAGCGTCCGGCCAAGTCCCGCCGCTTGCCCCCCGGTGCGCGATCTTGAGCGGGACGCCGCGGTGATCGAGGAGCGCAGGCGGATCGCTCGGGAGATCCACGACACCTTGGCCCAGGGCCTTGCGGCCATTCGCTTTCAACTCGAACTTGCCCAGGGCGAAGCCAACCTTCCCCCGCAGGCGACCAGGGCAGTTCAGCTTGCCTATCGTATCGCCGGAGAGAATCTGGTCGACGCGCGCCGCACGGTGGGAGAATTGAGGTCGAACCGCCCATCCCTCGAGAGTCTGTTGACCGCCGCGGTAGACGCCGTGCGCAGGCTGGGCCCGACCGAGATCGTCGCCAACCTCGATTCCATTCCCGCGCGCCCCGCCAATGTCGTCCATGAGCTTTCGAGAATTGCCCAGGAGGCGATGCTGAACGCCATGCGCCATGCATGCGCCCGGAACCTGCGCGTGCGTCTGACGTCCATTCCCGGCGTCGTTTGGCTCGCCATCACTGATGACGGCAAAGGATTCGAACCGGCAAGAATCTCGACCGGCTTCGGGCTCCAGGGCCTGAGCGAACGCGCCGCCTCCATCGGCGCGGAACTCTCGATCACTTCGGAGCCGGGACAAGGCGCTCAGATCGTCGTCACATGGTCGTCCCCCGTGACCGCGGCAGCGGCCTGAGGCGCCAGTTTCGCGGCGTTTCCTCGTTGCGTCGCGGAGGGTGATAACGCCGTTCACCGTTCATCTGCATTGGCATGCGCGCAGCGAGGTCGATCCAGGCCATGCCTGGCCGCGGGAGGTGATCGAGCGGGCCCTCGCTGACTTTTGAGGCCCTGCGTTGGCTGAACCGCCGTACATCGCGCGCGGCTCACAAGGTCTAACGATAGCTAACGTGCGCACAACGCCCGATCGAGTCATGCTCCGACTCGAAGATCCGAGGCCTGCCATGCCAGCAACGGCCATCATTGCAACCCCGCGTACGGCGAAGCCCTACCAACCCCGAGCGTTTCGCGATCCGTCCAGCGACGCGGCGGTGATAGAGGAGCGCAGGCGGATTGCGCGCGAGATCCACGACACCTTCGCCCAAGGGTTTGCGGCCATCCGCGTTCAGCTCGAGCTTGCTTGCGGCGAGGGCGATCTGACTCCGCAGACTGCGAAGGCGCTCCAGCTCGCCTATCATATCGCTGGCGAGAATCTGGTCGACGCGCGCCGGGCCATCGCCGAATTGAAATCGAGCAAACCGTGCCTCGCAGCCCTGTTGTTCGCGGCGGTCGACGGCGTGCGGAGATTGGGCGAGACGGAAATCGTCGCCACGCTCGATTCTTTTGCTCCGCCGCCGGGCGACGTCGCGCACGAGTTGTCGAGGATCGCCCAGGAGGCGATGCTGAACGCCATGCGCCACGCCGAGGCGCAAACCATCCACCTGACCTTGGCGCGCCTGTCGGACAGTGGGTTGCGGCTCACGGTCGAGGATGACGGCAAAGGTTTCGACACCGCCGTCGTCTGCGGGTTCGGTCTGGCGGGCTTGCGCGATCGCGCCCGAGCGATCGACGCGCATCTGACGATCGCGTCCAGACCCGGCGTCGGGACAAGGGTCGGCGTGACCTGGATCCCGTAGCTCCGGGCAGCGTCGGTCGCCAGAGACGGGGCCTGGCGCGCCCCAGGACACGGGGGACTGAGAGAATGTTCCCTCGACTTGGCCGCTGCTCGCGGGAGCCTTGATCGCGAGCAACGTGATTGGGCGCCGCCGCGATCGCGCGTCCAGGGCATCGCGGCGGTTGTCAGGTCAGGAAACCAGCGCCTAACGTCCTAGCTCGGAGGGATGGATGCCATCCGGGCTGGCGATCGGACCTTATCGGCTGTCCACAGACACCCGCGAGTTGTCCGGCGGCGGCCTGAGCGTTCGCCTCGGCGATCGGGCCTCCAATCTCTTGCGCATCCTGGCCGAGCGGCCCGGCGTCGTCGTCTCCAAAAGCGAGCTGTTGGCGGGAGGTTGGCCCGACAGCACCGTCGACGAAGGCGCCTTGCGATTTCAGATCCTGGGACTGCGGCGGATCCTGAACAGGTGGGAAGACCCGGCGGTCCGTATCGTGAGCGCGGCCGGCCGCGGCTACATGCTTACGGTGCGCGAGCCGGAAGGGCCGCCACTGGAGGTTGGCGAAGAGTTGGTGAGCGACGCCGCTCACCGTCCGGCTCCGCTTGTCGGGCGCGAGGCGGAAATCGAGGATCTGACCTCGATGGTTCGCGCCGAGCGCTGTGTCTCGCTGGTTGGGCCTGCCGGTGTCGGCAAGACGTCTCTGGCCCTGACTCTGAGCCGCCAGCTCGAAAGCGAATTTGGCCTGGTGCGCTTCGTCGACTTCAGCTCGGTCGAGGATCCGGCCAAGGCGATGCTGTCCGCGGCCACGGCCCTGCGCCTGATGTCCGGCGTCGAAGACCCTGTCGCCTCGATCGTCGCGCGCCTGCGGCCGGAATCAGCCCTGCTGGTCCTCGACAATTGCGAGCATGTGATCGACGCTGTGGCCGGGCTCGCCGAGGCCCTGCTCGAGGGCGCCCCAGGTGTTCGCCTGCTCGCCACCAGTCGCGAACCGCTGCGCGTCTCGGGGGAACGGGTGTACCGGATTCGACCCCTGGCGACGCCGCCGCCCGGGGAGCCGCGGTCGGTTGGCGCACTTCTTCAGTACAGCGCTGCCCGCCTGTTTCGCGACCGCGTGATGGCGCGTTCAGGTTATCGTTTCCAGGAGGCCGACCGCCAGGCGGTCGCGCAGATTTGCCGGAGACTCGACGGTATTCCCCTGGCGATCGAACTGGCCGCCGGATGGGCCGAGGTGTTTCCCCTCGAAGCGCTGGCGGCCGATCTCCAGGCGCATCTCCTCGGCGTCGAGGCGGGCTTGCGCAAAACGCCGCCCCGGCACCGAACCCTGGAAGCGGCGCTGCGATGGAGCTTCGACCGGTTATCGCCCGCCGTGCAGGACCAGCTTGCCCGGCTGGCCGTCTTCCGCGGCGAGTTCGATCTCGACGCGGCCCTGGCTGTGACCGGCGGCGATCAGGGAGACGCGCTTGCGGGGCTCGCGAAGCTCGCCGCCAAGTCTCTGGTGGAAGTGCGCCGGAAGGACGGGCAGGTCGCCTACCGGCTTCTGTTCGTTCCGAGGGCCTTCGCCGAGGCGAAGCTGGGGGCGGCGCCGTACGAGCTGGAGGCGCGCCTGGCTCACGCGAGGGTTGTCGCCGACTGGGTCGGCGAGATCGGCCCGGAGTGGGGGGCCGAAGGGGAGGCCGCCGCCTGGCTGAGCCGCTACGGTCCGATCGTCGACGATCTGCGCGCCGCCCTGCAATGGGCCTTGTCTGACGAGGGAGATCTGGATCTCGCCTGCAGCCTCGCCCATGACGCGGCGGTCGTCTGGTTCCGTGTGTCGATGCCCGTCGAGGGCGAGGGTTTCGTTTCGCAGGCCTTGGGCCGACTGCGAACCCGACCCAGCCGCGACCGACAACTCGAGCGGAAGCTGATGATCGTCAGAGCGCTCCTGCTCATGTTGTCCAGGGGCGCGCGCGAGATCGACGTCGACACTTGGCGCGAGATCGACGCTATGGAGGGCGTGAAGGCGGATCGGACTAGCGAGCAGCTCAACGCGTGGGGGCAATGGCTGTTCTGCAACACCATCGGCCAACTCCGGAAAGGGCTGAGCCACGCAGAGCAGTTCCTCGCCCTGTCGGAGCCCGGCGAGCTCGCCGACCAGATATCCGGCTTGCGCATGACGGGCCTCAGCCAACTGAATCTGGGGCGTCTCGAGGACGCGCGCCGGGGCCTCGAGCGAGTCGTCGCCGCCCTCAGGGATCAGGTCCTCTACTCGCCGGCCACTTGGTTCCAGTACGACCAGCGGTCTTTGGCGTTTGTAATGTTAGCCCGCGTTCATTGGCTCCAGTGTGACTGGATCGCCGCGCGGGCCTGCGCGGAACGCGCGATCGAGGCCGCGCGCGCCTCACAGCACAACCTCTCGCTCGGTTTCGTGCTCCTGCGCGGCCGGGCCCAGATCGCCCTTCTCACGGGTGACGTCAGCGCCGCCGAGTCGGCGATCGCCGAGTTCGAGCTCCAGCCGAGCGTGCCGCGCGCCGAAGAGACCGTTATGACGAAGGGTTTCCGAGGCGTTGGTTTCGCCTTGCGGGGTGACTATCGCCAGGCGGCTGTCAGCGTCCGCGCCTGCTTCGACCAGGGCGGCGTGCGCATGGGGCACAGCTTCGCCCTGTTGCTCGGCGGCATGTGTGAGATCCTCGGCCTGGCGGGCGAGCCGGAAGCCGGGTTGGCTTACCTGGAGAGGCTTCTCGAGCCCTTCGGAGAGGAGCCGGAGAACAGTATTCTGCCGGACCTGAAGCGGGCAAAGGCGGCGCTGCTGCTGATGGCCCATGGCGCTTCCGCCATGCCGCAGGCGCGCGCCCTGCTGGACGAGGCCTGGTCGCAGGCCACACGCCAGGGCAGCCGAGCCTGGGTTGAGCGCATCGAGGCGCAGCGCGCGTCCATGCGCTAGATGACGGCAACCTCGCGATCCCTCTGACCGGCCAGACCCCACCCCTGGATCGTCCTGGCTTGCCTCCCTGGAGGCGCGCACCGTAAGAGGGCAGGGCGATTCGCCAGGCGCGGAGGTTCGATGGCTGCCGATCGGTGGGACTATGTGATCATCGGCGCCGGTTCGGCCGGCTGCGTCCTGGCCGCCCGGCTCAGCGAAGATCCCGCCGCCAAGGTCCTGCTGCTGGAGGCAGGCGGGAAGGACAATTCCCTTCTCGTACGAATGCCCGCCGGCGTGGGCGCCCTGATAACCCAGAAGGGCGACTACAACTGGGGTTTCTGGACCGAACCCGAGCCGAACCTCGAAAACAGACGCCTGTGGTGGCCGCGCGGACGCGGCTGGGGCGGATCTTCGTCCATCAACGGCATGATCTACATCCGCGGCCACGCCCGCGACTACGACCAGTGGCGCCAGATGGGCCTGGGCGGGTGGGGCTATGCGGACGTGCTGCCCTACTTCAAGCGCTCCGAATCTTTCGGGGGCGGAGCCGACGACTATCATGGCGGCGAGGGGCCGCTGCACGTGTCCAAGGCCTCGACCAAGCACGAGATATACGACGCCTTCATCGCCGCAGGCGCAGAGGCGGGGCACCGATTGACGCCCGACTTCAACGGCTTCCAGCAGGAAGGCTTTGGGCCCTATCAGCTGACTATCCGCAATGGCCGGCGCTGGAGCGCCGCGGCGGCCTATCTTCACCCGGCTCTCGGACGGCCGAACCTCACCTGCGAGACAGGAGCGCGGATTACACGCATCCTGGTGGAGAAGGGCAGGGCGAGCGGCGTCGAGTTCGTTCAGGAGGGCAAGACCCGTCAGGTCTTCGCCGATGCGGAGGTGCTGGTGTGCGCCGGCGCCGTCCAGTCGCCGCACATCCTTCAGCTGTCGGGGATCGGTGATCCCGACGAGATCCGCAAGGCGGGGATCACGCCCGTCCACGAGCTCCCCGGCGTCGGCGCCAACCTGCAGGACCATCTGGACGTGACCCTGTCGTGGGAGACGCCAAACACCAGGACCGTCTACTCCGCCAACAAGGGGCTGGGCCGCGTCGGCATCGGGCTCAACTACATGCTGTTCGGCCAGGGTCTGGGCCGGCAGAACTTCCTGGAGGCCGGCGCCTTCCTCAAGTCGAGGCCCGATCTCGACCGGCCGGACCTGCAGCTCCACTGCGTGCTGGCGATTATGAAGGATCACGGCAAGGCGCCTGTGACCAAGGACGGCTTCACCATCCACGTCTGTCAGCTTCGGCCCGAAAGTCGCGGTCGGGTCGGCCTGAGATCGGCCGATCCGATGGACGATCCCGCGATCTTCGCCAACTACCTTTCGACGGAGGAGGACCGCCGGGCGCTGCGTGCAGGGGTGGGAATCACCCGAGCCCTGGCTGACCAGCCGGCCCTGGCCAAACTCTGCGGCGTCGAGGAGCAGCCCAGTCGCGGCGTCCAGGGCGAGGCGGCGATCGACGAGTGGATTCGGCAGACCGCCGAGACCATCTATCACCCGGTAGGCACGTGCCGCATGGGCCCGTCCGGCGACCGCCGGGCCGTCGTCGATGCCGAGTTGAAGGTGTTCGGCCTGGAGGGCCTGCGTGTGGTGGATGCTTCGGTCATGCCTACCCTTGTCGGGGGCAACACCAATGCGCCGACCATGATGGTCGCCGAAAAGGCGGCGGATCTCATTCGCGGCCGCACGCCGCTCGCCCCTGAGGGCGCGGCGGTGTTTGACGGCGAGCAAAAGCCTGTACCTGCTTGAGAAGGAGTTAAGTGATGGAAATGCGCCGCCTCGGACGATCGTCCCTTGCCGTCGCGCCTTTGGTCTTGGGCGGGAACGTGTTCGGCTGGACCGCGGACGAGAAGACCTCGTTCGCCATTCTCGACGCCTTCGTCGACGCCGGCTTCAACGCCGTCGACACGGCTGACGTCTACGCGCGGTGGGCCCCGACGGCCGGAGCAGGTGCTTCGGAAACGGTGATCGGCGCCTGGTTCAAGGCGAGCGGAAAGCGCGACAAGGTCGTGCTGGCCACGAAGCTCGGCATGGACATGGCCGAGGACAAGAAGGGTCTTTCCGCCAAGTACATGGTTCAGGCGGTGGAAGACTCGCTGAGGCGCCTGCAGACCGACTACATCGACCTCTACCAGTCGCACCGCGACGACGCCGATGTACCTCAGGAGGAGACGGGCGAGGCGTTCGCCAGGCTGGTGAAGCAGGGCAAGGTGCGTGCGATCGGCGCGTCCAATTTCTCCGCCGACAGACTCGTTTCGGCCAACAAGCTGGCTGAGGCGCGCGGATGGCCGCGCTACGAGACCCTCCAGCCGCTCTACAATCTCTACGACCGCGCCGACTTCGAGGGACCGCTCGAGCGCGCCTGCAAGGAGATGGAGGTCGGGGTCATCCCTTACTACGGGCTCGCCAGCGGCTTCCTGACCGGCAAGTACCGGTCGGAGGCGGACCTCGGGAAGAGTCAGCGGGGCAGGGGGATCAAGAAGTACCTCGATGAACGGGGCCTGCGCATACTTTCGTCGCTCGACGACGCGGCCAAGAAGCTGAACGCGACACAGGCTCAGGTCGCCCTCGCGTGGTTGATGGCCAAGATCGCCGCCCCGATCGCCAGCGCCACCAGTGTGGAGCAACTGCGCGACATCATGCGCGCTGCGGACCTGAAGCTGGATCCGCAGACACTCGAGTCGCTCGACCGGGCGAGCGCGCCGGCGGTGGTCGCCCCGGCGTGAGCGGACCTCCGGTAGCGAAGGCCTGACGCGTGCTGCAGGAGGCCGAAGGACTACGTGTGCGGCGGCGGGAGCCGGCGATCAACGCGCCCTGGGTGGTGACGGGGCTTATCCTCGCCCTGATCGCCGCCCACGGCGCGCGGGTCTGGACGGGGATGTCCCTGGATCCGCTGGCGGTCACCAGTCAGGACTTCGACCACGGCGGCTACGCCCAGTTCATCACCTACCAGTTCGCCCACGGCAGCTGGGCCCACGTGCTGATGAATTCCGCCTTCGTGCTCGCCTTCGGCGCGCCTGTGGCGCGGTATTTCGGCGAGGGAGGGCGCGGCTCGCTGGTCTTCCTGGTCTTCTTCCTCGTGTGCGGCGTTCTCGCCGCCGCGAGTTATGGGGGCTATCTCGACCTGTTGGCGTGGCTGGGGCGCCATCCGCCCCCGCCATGGGCTCTCGTGGGCGCTTCGGGCGCTGCATCGGGCCTAATGGGAGCCGCCGCGCGCCTGATCCAGGGGCACGGGCGCGTCGGACAGCTTGGGGGCCGGACGGTCGTCGCCATGACCCTGGCGTGGATCGGTATCAACCTCGTGCTGGGCCTGTCCGGACTGACGCCAGGGGCAGGCGCTGTGCCGGTGGCCTGGCAAGCGCACATCCTGGGCTACTTCGCCGGCCTCCTGCTCATCGGCCCCTTCGGCGCCCTCGCTGGCGCCACCCGCCGCCACCAGCCGCTGCCTTAGACGGCGCGCCGAAAGCGCAACCCGTCCAATCCTTTTCGACGGCCCTGGCCGCTTCGGCGCTTCGGGTGAGTGCTTGATTCAAGTGCGTCTTGGCGCACCTGATCTGCGTCCGCGTGGCTCAGCCCGGCCAGATTCGCGGCAAGCCGTCATAAGCAGATGCCGCGCCCCAGCCTTCGATCAGGCGCCACCCATCCGCGGCGTAACCAGTAGCCACCCGCCATCGTCCAGCTCTGGGGTGCACTGCAGTCGGGCAGGGAAGCCCGTTTGCGCCTCTCATCTTCTTGATGGCGCCTTAGCGCCAGATTCCGCTTGATTCGCTGGGCGCTGAGGCCAACTCTTTTGCGGGGCTGTAACAGTGGAGAAGCCCATGCTCATTTGCCAGGTGCTGAGCGACAAGGGCGACCGGGTGTTCACCGCCTCTCCGTCCGAGACGATCGAGACGGTGGCTATGCGGTTGTGGACCCGCCGCGTCGGCTCGGTGGTGGTGGTCGACGGCGGGGGCGACGTGGTCGGCCTGGTGTCGGAGCGGGACATCGTTCGAGTCGTCGCTGAGGGCGGCGGTGACGCCCTCGGTCTCCCGGTGGCGGAAGTGATGAACCGGGAAGTCGCCTTCGCCACGCCCAGCGACACGGTGGAATCGATCCTCGGACGCATGACCGATCGAAGGCTGCGCCACTTGCCGGTGTGCGATGAGCGCCGGCTGGTAGGGATCGTCTCCATTGGCGACCTCGTGAAGACCAAGATCGCCGAAACCGAGGCTGAGGCGGAGCATCTTCGCGCCTACATCGCCAGCTGACGGCCTTCAGCCGCCGTCTGCGAGCGCGGTCTATCCACAGGCGGATCGAAAAAAGCTCGCCCATGACGCTTGCGTGACGCCGGGCGCCCCGATAGAAGCCGCCCCCTGTTCGGGCGGGACGCGGTTGCCTCCTCCGACGGAAAAAAGAGTTCGATAGAGCTTGATTTTCCTTCGCGAAGGCGCCAACTTCCGCTCCCTCAATCGAATCGCCGACGGACTGGTGGGGCTTTACCCTGCGGCCCCGGAGGTGATTTTTGCGCTCCATTTCTGGCCTTTCGGGGCTTTAAAAAATGGCTTCGCAAAGCGGTTGACACGAAAATCTGAGGCGGATAGAGACCCGCCTCCCGCGCCGCCGGCGGTTCCGGCGGGTTCGGCCAGAAGGTCGAACGATCTTTGACATCGTTGATTTGGAAAGAGAAACGCAGGCGGCGGCGTCCTGGCGATGGTCCCTAACCAGGGCCATCAATCGACGCTGACGAATGCGGTCTCTTGAAGACACACCATGGCCACGGGCCTCGGCGGGAGACTGCCGACGGATCGTGGTTTTTGGGAACTCGTCAATAGACTACGCAACGACGCCGCCCGCCCTTCGGGGTGGGCAATCGATGTCAGACGTCAACTCAACCTGAGAGTTTGATCCTGGCTCAGAGCGAACGCTGGCGGCAGGCCTAA
>DASXGR010000111.1:0-2326 GCA_036488935.1 Caulobacteraceae bacterium
AGGTCCGGCCGCGGACGCGGTCGAGATTCGAACTGCGAGCACCGTCGTCGGCCACTTGTCGGGCGTGTGGCGAAAGCCGTGCTGCATGCCGGCGTTGTCGACGGCGATGAAGGCGTTGGAGCCCGCCACTTCAGGCCAATATTTGTCGAGCACCCGGTTGACGGCGTTCCACAGGCCCTTTCGCTGGTGTTCCGGCAGGACACGCAGGTGCGAGACGGTGATGATCGACTTGGGCTCGCCGTCGATCCGAACAGTGTGGCGAGCGCCGCAAGTGACGGCCCCCGGCGCACCGTCCACGAACGCCAGGCCGACCGTGCAGTCCTCCATCAGCCGCGCGAAGGCGAAATAATCATCGCCGCGGTCGAACCAGTAGCGGCTGTCGTCGAGCTCGATCGGGCAGCGCCGCTCGACATCCGCCAGGATCGGGCCATCGGCAGGCGTCGCCTCGCGCACCTCCAGCTGGAAATCGTGGACCCGCTCCAGGTCCAGACGGGTAATCCGATGCGGCGGCGCGATTTCCACATCCAGGCTGAGTTTCCAGCGCCGGTCGTTGGTGGTGGCGAGGCTCGCCTCGAGGGCGAACTCGGTCTGCACGCCAAAGGTGATGCTCTTGAGCGGTCCGATCCGGGCGGCGTTGGCGCGCACGCCCTCGCGGAACTCCTCGTCGCTCGCGACAGACCGAAAGCGGGCGGCCAGTTCGGGCGCATAGCGCTGGAGGTCGGAAAGACCAGCGCCATCGCCCTGGCGATGAACCCTTGTCAGCCACCAGACGGCCTGCCGCCCTGCAGGCGTGTCCGGCGACGCCGCGATTGCCGCTTCCACGTCATCGACCATGACGCCCCTCCCCTCGTTTTGCAGCGAATGTAGGCTATCCGCCGCCGACCTCAATTGGCGTGATACGTGCGCCACGAGGGCCAAGTCGGGGGAATCACCATGCAGCAACAGCCGCATTGCTGGGGTGTTGGGCTGGCGCGAACGGGGAACACCTCGCTCTGCGCCGCGCTCCTTGTGATGCGTTACACGCCAGTCAAGCAGGACCCGCAATTCCACGAACTGCGCGAGCTGAACGGAGGTTCGGGGGCGACGGTGCTTCTGAACTTCAAGTACCTGGATTACGTCTTTCCCGGCTCAAAATTTGTGCTGACGACCCGGGACATCGGGAGCTGGCTCGCCTCCATGGAACGCTCGCACAGGCTGAATCCGCGCCCGATAGAAGGCGAACATGAGCGCATTGCACGCCGAATGGCGATTTTCGAATGCGTCGGTTTCGATGAGGTGAAGCTTCGGAGCGCCTTCGATCGCCACCATGCCGATGTCCGCCGCTACTTTGCGAGCCGACCGGACGACCTGTTGGAGCTCAATCTCGCGTCAGGCGACGGATGGGATCAGCTCTGTCCGTTCCTCGGCCAGAAGGTTCCTGACGCGGACTTCCCGGATCTCAACAAGTGGGCGGCCGCGTAAAACCGCTTCTTTGGAGGTAGGAAGTAGTTATTCGGCCACGGACCTCGCGGACTTCACGGACAGATAAGATTCAAGATAGCGCCTTTGGCGCGGTCCACTCGATTCAATCCACCCTGATCTTCGCTTAAGTCCGTGTGGTCTGTGAGGTCCGTGGCCAAAGATCGGCACACGACTAGGCATCGTGACCCGCAACTACCGGAACGGCGGTTCGTCGAAGCTGCGGAGTTTGCGGGAGTGGAGGCGGGGGCCTTCCTTGCGCAGGAGGTCCATGGTGGCGATGCCGATCTGCAGGTGCTGGGAGATGGCGCGCTCATAGAAGGCGTTGGCCTGGCCGGGCAGCTTTATCTCGCCGTGCAGGGGCTTGTCCGACACGCAGAGGAGGACGCCGTAGGGGGTGCGGAATCGGAAGCCCTGGGCGGCGATCGTCGCGCTTTCCATGTCGATCGCCGCCGCGCGAGAGAGGCTGAAGCGCATGGCGCTGCGCGAGTAACGCAGCTCCCAGTTGCGGTCGTCGGTGGTCACGATCGTGCCCGTGCGCAGGCGCTGTTTCAGCTCGTCCCCGCTCTCGCCGGTGACCTGCTCGGCGGCGGACTGGAGGGCGATCTGCACCTCGGCCAGGGCCGGGATCGGAATCTCCGGCGGCAGAACCGCGTCGAGCACGTGGTCGTCGCGAACGTACGCGTGCGCCAGGACGTAGTCGCCGATGGCCTGACTTCCGCGCAGGCCTCCGCAGTGGCCGATCATCAGCCACGCCTCGGGCCGCAGCACCGCGAGATGATCGGTGATCGTCTTGGCGTTGGACGGCCCCACGCCGATGTTGATCAGGCTGATCCCCCGACGGCCGGGTGCGGCGAGGTGATAGCCG
>DASXGR010000188.1:0-17694 GCA_036488935.1 Caulobacteraceae bacterium
TCATAGCCGCCGCCGGGCCATCCCCCTTCGCTCGCTTCGCGAGCTTCGGGGGACAAGCGGGCGAATCCCTGCCGCCGGGGGTGAACGGGCGAGATCAGGCCGCCGCTGAACGGGCGAGGGAGTTCCATGGACGAAGATACACTGGCGTTCCTCTCAGGAGGGACGGAAGACACTGCGGCTGCGCCATCGCCGGCGCCAGAAGCTCCATCGGCCGCGCCGGAAGGCCCCGCACGGGGACCGGACGGCCGGTTCACGAGCCGCGAGGCGGCGCCGGACGGAGGCGGTCGGCCGGTCGAACCCGGTCATGTGCCGCTTTCGGCGGTGCTGGACGAACGGGAGCGGCGGCAGGCCGCGGAGGCGCGGCTGGCCGAGTACGAGGCTCTGCAGCGGGAGGCGATGGCGCAGGTCCAGGAGGCTGAGTTGCCTCCGGCCGAGCGGGTCGAGCACGCGCTCTACGCTCAGAATCTGCGCGCCTCGCGCCGGTTCGCCGAGCGCGAGTACGGCAAGGGGGCTATCGCCGCCCTGCACGACTGGGCTGTGGCCCGCTGCGACGCCGATCCGTTCTTCAACCAGCAGATGCTGGCGTCCGAGGACCCCTACGAGGCCGCATACCGGTCCTGGCAGAGCGAGCAGGTTCTCGCCCGCGTCAGCCCGACGGACCTCGCCGACTACGAAGCCTGGAGGGCGGCCAGAGCGGCCGCCGTCTCCGCCGCCCGGGGCTCAGGACCCGGCGGCTTTCCCCGACAACCGGCTCCGCCGCGCTCCCTGGCCAACGCGCCCAATGCGGGCGGCTCGGGCTTGCCCGAGGTCCAGTTCGGCCCGGGCGCCGCGCACGCGAGCCTTTTCAGACGATAGCCCTCCTTCGCTCTGCGAGCTTCGGAGGGCGCGCCCTCCGGAGCCTTGGCGAAGGAGGGTTCGGACCATTCCCGAAAGGACAACTGAACCATGGCCGAGACCATTCTCGCCTCCGCCCTCGAGCGGCAGGTGTGGATCACCAAGTATTTCCAGGAGTATGTGCGCACCTCGCGGTTCATGCCCTACATGTCGAATTCCGACATCAACAAGG
This sequence comes from Caulobacteraceae bacterium, assembly GCA_036488935.1. GTDB lineage: Bacteria > Pseudomonadota > Alphaproteobacteria > Caulobacterales > Caulobacteraceae > Acaudatibacter. Next base: position 1,067 of record DASXGR010000188.1, read on the forward strand.
GCGGCATCATCCTCACCAAGTTCCAGCGTGAGGATGAGGCGTTCCGCACGATCAATATTCCCTTCATCGGACGCCTCAAGTCGTCGGGTGTGACAGGCGCCAGCGTGCTGGACGGCGCCGAAGAGGAACTGACCAACTTCAACTGCCCGATCACCATCGACTGGCGCCGCAACGCTGTGCGTCTGCCCAAGTCGACGACCTTCCGCACGGAGGTCAATCTCTGGGATGCAGCCAAGGACGCACTCCTGGTGTGGGAGACGGAGAAGCTGCGCGACGACATCATCAAGGCCTTGGCGATGTGCGTGATCGACACCAACGGCACAATTGCCTTCTACGACCAGGCCACGGTGGCTCAGCAGAACGCCTGGTGTGCGGCCAACCCGGACCGGCTGCTGTTTGGCAGCAATGTCGCCAACTATTCGGCGACCTTCGCCACGGCACTCGGCAACGTCGGCGCGACCCAGACCGCCTCGGCCGCCACGGTGTCGAAGGCCAAGCGGATGGCCAAGCAGGCGGACCCGCACATTCGCCCGTTCCGCGTCGAGGATGGCGATGGGCGGGAGTATTTCGTCCTCTTTTCCGGCTCGCGGACCTTCCGTGATCTGAAGATCGACTCGAACATCATCGCGGCCAACTCCAACGCGCGGGCCCGCGAGGGGATGGGAATGGAGAAGAACCCGATCTTCCAGGACGGCGACCTGATCTGGGACGGCGTGATCATCCGCGAGATCCCCGAGATCGACCTTTATTGCGCCGGCATCGCCAATCCCAACGGCGGCGCGGCCTTCAATAGCGCCGGGGGATCGGGCGGCGACGTGCGGCCGATGTTCCTGTGCGGCGGCGGGGCGGTGGGCGTCGCCTGGGGCCAGGAACCGACGCCACGCACCGACATGATCAAGGACTACGGGTTCCGCCCTGGCGTCGCGATCGAGGAGCTGCTGGGCGTCAAGAAGCTGAACTTCAACGGCGTCCAAAACGGCATGGTGACGATCTTCGCGGCGGCTTCGGCTGATAGCTAACGCCGTTTAACCGCAGAGGCGCGGAGGCGCAGAGAAGAAGAATTGCGCCCTGCGGACGCGATAAAGTTCTCCGCCTCCTCTGCGCCTCTGTGGTTCGAACTTCTTCTCCCCCTCATCTCAAGATTTGAAAGGAGCGGATCGAGATGTCGACCGCCTACGCCACTGCCTTGTTCAACTCCAAGGTCGGCGCCTCGTCCGGGCATGGTCTCAACCGGATGTCGAGCCACCTCCACGCCATCTCGCCGACGATTTCCACGTGGGCCACGGGCGACACGATCACGGTTGGGAACCTGCCTCGCCAAGCGATCGTGACCAATGTGGTGCTGAAGGCCGCCGGCCAGCTGGACAGCAGCGGCTCTCCGACCCTGACCCTGGACGTCGGCGTCACGGGTTCGGCGCAGCTGTTCAAGGCCGCGATCTCGACGGTGGGCCGGGCCGCGGGCGCCAGCGTGGACACGACCAACACCCCGGCCGGCTATCTCTCACAGAACACCAGCGGCGTGGATCAGGCCGTGCTCATCACCGTCCACGCCGGAGCCGCGAGCCCGGTCGCTGGAACGCTCGAACTCGACGTGGAGTACTACGTCGAAGACGCGCCCGGTTCGAACCCCTGACGGCGGCGCGTGGCGTTCCACGACGCCCGCCCCAGACGCTCCGAGCACTGGCTGCAGGTGGCCACGCTCGTGGCCACCTCGGTCCTGCTCGGGATCCTGGGGTGGATGGCGATGCAGTTCGTCGCCATGCGCGACGACACGCACGCGCTGAAGGATCAGCTGCAGACGGTCCAGCAGCAGATCACCGACCTGAAAGACAACCTCGGCGAGCGGCTCAATCGCGTGGAAGCGCGGGTCGATAAGCTCGACGACGAAGCGAGGGAGCGCGCGCCATAACTACGCCCGCCCTGATTGAAGACCTCAAGCGGGACGAGGGGTTCCGCGCCCGCGCCTACCAGGACGCGCACGGTGTGTGGACGATCGGCTACGGCCACGCCCACGCCGATCCGCGTGCGGTCTGGAGCCTGGACGAGGCCGAAACCCAACTCGCTGTGGATGTCGACCTCGCCTGCGAACGCCTCGATCACGCGCTTCCCTGGTGGCGGCGGCTGGACGAGGTGCGTCAGGACGCCCTGGCCAACATGGCCTTCAACGTCGGGGTCGGCCTCGCCCCCTGCGCTGCCTGCCCCGACGGGAGCGGCCTGCAGGGCTTCACCCGCATGCTCGCCGCCCTGGAGGCGGGCGACTACCCGCATGCCTCGGCGCAGATGCTGCTCTCCGACTGGGCCAAGGACGCGCCGGAGGGCGTGGGCGCGCGCGCCGAGCGCCTGGCGGCCATGATCCGAACCGGAGAGCGCCATCCATGAGCGAAACCTCTACTGCGCCGGGCGCTTCGGCGTCGGGTCCCGTCAAGGCTGCGACCATGGACATGCTGCGAAGCGTGCTCATGGGCGCGGGCACGCCCCTGCTGGCGCGCGGCCTGGTCAACGGCGACCAGCTGGCCGCGATCATCGGCGGACTGCTGGCGATCGCCTCGGCCATCTGGTCCTACGCCGCCGCCCATCAGGGCGGACCGTCCCTGCTTGCCCGCGTGCTGCCGCTCGCCGCCTCAGCGCGGCGGTCGCGGGCCTGGAACGCCGACGCCGCTGCGCTTGGGGCGGCCCTGCTGCCGGTCCTCGAGAGCATCGTCGACCGCCAGATCCGCTCGCGCGCCGGTGTGCTGTCAGCCCCGCTCGACGTCGCCGCCAACGCCGCCCTGCGAGCAGCTGAAGCGAAGGCCATGGCGGCGGTCGAACTCCCCCAATCCTCAAACCAACCGGAGCCATGCCCATGACCAATATCGTGGTCACCGCGTTCGACGACGTGGTGAAGTTCTTCGAAGGCGCGAGCAAGGCCGCGCCCGCCGGCGACAGCAGCATCAGCCAGGCCCAGGCCGCCGTAACCAGCGCCAAGAGCGCGGTGGAGAACGCCATCCCCGCCCTGGCCGAAGGCGCGGCCAATGCGGCCCTGGCCCTCATCCCACTCGGCTCGCTCCTGGCTCCCGAGGTCGACCAGATCATCACCCTGGTGATCCAGAAGCTGCAGACGCGGCTGTCGAGCCCTGCCGCTTCGCCGACTGGCGTCGCGTCCGGAGCGGTCGCCTGATGGCCCGGCTGCGCTTCATCGCGGCGGGGCACGACCACCAGGTCTGCGAGGTGTTCGGGCGCGAGTTCCCGCACGGCGCCTGGGTCGAGGCCTCGGACATGGATCCGGAACACGTCGCCCTGCTGACCGCCAACCCGACCTTCGAGGCCGACATGGGAGTCGCGAGGGCGGCGTCCGAAACCTCAACCGCGCCGCGACGCGCCGACACGTCTTCCGGCAAGGGAAACTGAGCCGTGTCCACCGTCCGGGCCGCGATCAAGGAGGCCATGCGTCTGCTCAAGGCGCTCGCGCCTGGCGACGACCCGACGGTGGACGAGCTCGCCGTCGGCCTGGAGGCCAGTCAGGCCCTGACGCTCGAGATTCACGAAGCGCGTGGCCCCATGCTGGACATCGACGTCACGGCCGATCTCACGCCTGGCGAGAACCAGCGGCTGCGCGTCCAGGCGGGCGCCACCATCAACGTGACCCTGCCGAATTCGATCTCGATCTTCGGGGCCTACGATCCCTATGACTACGGCTTCGCACCATCGGTGATCTGGGATCCGCCCGTCGGCTCTACGGCGCCCGCTGACGGGATCTATTGGCGGGCGCCCACAGACGGTGCGCGCATCGAGATCGTCGGGACCACCCAGGCGCTCTATTTCTACCGGGCCGACGTGAACCAGTGGGCGCCGGCGCTGGGCCTGACGCTCGACACCGAGCTCCCCTTCAGCAGCCGCCTGCAGGGAGCGTTCGCCGCCATCCTCGGCGAACGCCTTGCCGACGTGCTGGCCAATCTGCCCGCTCCGACCAAGGCCCAACTGGCCCGCGTAGCGCATGCCCGCGAGGCCATGTTCACCCGTCCCGGCGCGCGCCGCGCCCCGGTGCGCGGACAATATCTTTAAGGAGATCTGCATGGGCACCAAGTCCGGCATCGACGGCGTCCTTGACGTCGCCGTGGTCAGCGGGGGCGTCGGCGGCGGAGACAACGCCGCCTCCGGCCTTACCGGATCAGCGGCGCCTTCGAGCGCCGACTATCTCGGATTCAGCCAGGGCGGACTGCTTGTCGGCGTATCGAGCGCCGCGCCGCTGCCGGTTAGCGACAGCACGAACTATTCTTCGCCCGACGGGCGCGCGGTGAAGGTGCAGTCCAATGCCGCCATCCTGTTCAGCGACGACTTTGGCGGCGCGACCCTCGACACGACCATTCGTTGGGACGTGATCGATGGCGGCCTCCCGGCCAACCCGACCCTTCATGGCAAGAGCCTGAGTCAGAGCGCGATCGGATCTGGCGTGACCGGCATGACCGACGCAGTGGCCAATTCGGCCCTGACGGTGACCATGGGCACGACTGCGAACGCCGAGCGCTGGTATCTCAGCCAGCAGGCCTTCGCGGGGGCCGAAGATCTGCTCGTGTTGCTGTCCAAGAGCCAGGCGATCGCGGCGAACAGCATCTGGATCGGCCTGGTGGAGGTCGACCCCACAACGCTGATCCCGCTCTGCAACGCGAACAGCCCAAGTTACACGATCAACAGTCAGGCCGTGCCGTTCTACTTCACCAACGCCGGCGGCGCGGAAGTCGGACTCCAGACGGTCAACACTTCGTATGCGACCGCCGCGGTGGGCGACAGTTCGAGTACGGCGGCGGCGGGCTCGACCGGGACCGCGCTCGCCGCTCTCACCGCCTCGAGCGAGTTCTTCGTCGAGTTCCACGCCGAAGACGTGATCGCCTCGAATGGCGCAGTCGACAGCGTGGCGGCGAAGAACGCCAATCCCTCCCGGGTGTCGACCCAGGTCCCCAACGACGGCAAGGTCTACAAGCTGCTGATGCGGTTCCGGAACGTTGGGACGCCTGCGAGTTCGACGAGCGTCACGGTGCAGCGCGTGCTGTTGTGGAATAGCCAGGAAATGCGGGTGGAGGTCGCCTCGGGTCGCGGCGATCAGAATCCGCAGAAGGCGGTGGCGATCAATGTGGCGAACAACCCGGTGCTTGGGACCGGCGGCAGTGTTATCGGGTCGGTCTATCTCCAGCCGAGAACCACGTCCGGCGCTGGTAACGCCAAGACGATCACGACCGGACTGACCGGTGTTGCGCAGTCTAGCGGCCACACGATCTTCGGATACGACCTTCTGAACGTCAGCACAGGCGTTCGCTACCTGCAACTCTACAACAGCACCTCGGGGACATTTGGCTCCCAGGGGACGCCACTGATCACCGTACCCATCCCCGCCGGGGCCAAGGCGCAGCTCTATGGCGACATGGGAATGCAGTCGTGCGCGACAGGCGTCGCCTGGGCGATCACGGCTGACGGCGCTGGCGCGAGCCAGACCGGTGTCTCCAGCGGCGACGTCATTGGCACGGTCTACACCAACTGATGAGCAGGGCGGGGGCCGCTGCGGGCGGCACGATCGCGAGCGCGGGCGAAACCGCGTCGTCGGTCTTTGAGGAGATCGGTCACGGCCCGTTTGCTGACCTCGTCGCAGACGGCGCCCTGGCGACCGCCAGCGTCAGCATGGTTGGCTCGACGCCCTCGGGCGAGGGCGAGGTCGTCGTGCTGTTCATCGACGCCCAGCGCGATCCGCTCGAGATCGACGCAGCCGGCGATCCTCTCCTCGTCCAGGCCGGGCAGAGCTGGATTGGGCGAAGCGCTTCGGAGGTTGTGTAATGAAGACTCTCGCGGCCCTGCTGGCCGGCGCGGCGCTATCACCCATCAGCTTGCAGCCCGCCCTCGCGCAGGCTGGTGGCAAGACTGCAGACCAGCTGGCGCCGCGTGGGACGCCTGCGGCGAGCGATCTGATTCCGTGCCTGCCCAATGGCGGCGCGGTCCTCGAGGGCTGCACCGTCGCGGGATTGTCGGCGTTGCTGACGAGCGTCGTCGCGACGCCCTGCAACGGGCTCGTCGACGACACTCTGGCAATCCAGGCGGCGCTGAACAGCGGGCTGGCGGTCCAGTTGCCGCCCGGCGTGTGCGTGGTGTCCTCGCCGCTCCTGGTCGAGAGCTATCGTAACAACGGCCAGACGCTGAAGGGTGCAGGCAGCTACTACAGCGCCTCTTCAGTCGGCTTCTCCGCGGCCCCGCCTCCCGGCACGACCGTGATCCGGCCGACCTCGGCGATGAGCGGCAAGTCTGTCTTCATCATCGACGGCACGCCGATCGGCGGCGCGCAACAGACCTGGGTCCAGGGTTTTGGCATCGAGAATCTCGCGATCGACATGGTCAACACGACCGACGAGTCCACCTCGGTCGCGATCGAACAGATCCAGGCATTCGATATTCACTATTCCGGCGTTCGCGTGATGAACGACGGCGCGAGCAAGCGTGCGTGGCTCCTCAAGGCGGGCGCGTTCACGACGCACCTCAGCCATGTACAGGGCGATCTGATCGACTTCGAGGGAACGAGCTCGAGCTACGCCGTCACGACGATCGACCTGATCGACGCAGACGTCGGCGGCATCACAGGCCAGTTCTACCAGAACGTGACCTTCTATGGCGGGTCGATCCAGGCACCTTACCGGGTCGGGTCCACGCCGATCAGCTATCTCGCGGCGGAGACAGCCCCTTATCGAATGGTCCCGAACACCGGCGGCCTCTACGTGGCGACGCCGATCGTGATCCGAAACAGCCTGCAGTTCATGACGGTGGGAACCGACTGGGAAGCCGCGTCGGAGCCTTCGCAGACCTGCACGATCCCGAGCAGCTCATCCTGGTATGGCCACTGGGCCTACGGGACCTACAACGACGGCACGCACGGGTGTTTGCCCATCGTCATGACTGTGGAGATTGAGGCGAACGCTTCAAACACGAAGCTCATCGCGCCGACCCTGGCGGGCGAATATCCGTTCGACCAGGGAGTGAACACTCAGATCGATGCCTATGGCGGGAGTATCCATAATGCCACGGAGTACTTCCTGCAGCCACTGAGCTGCGCGAACACCATCGTCGGTTTCACCGATCTGGCGCAGTACCTCGACTACGGGTCGACGACCACGTTCAACATCAACTGCCTGACCGGTGTCGCCAACTTTCCGAAGGTCGCCCTGCGCCCCGCCACGGACGGCGCAATCCTGACCTTCCAGAACGCAGCTGGGGCGACCCTTGGATATGTCGGGACAAGCGGGACGCCCGAAATCTCCTGGAGCGGGCTGCTCGCGCCAAACCAGATCCTCTCTCAGCCGACGACGGACGGATCGAACGTCTTTCTGGGTGAGAACGCTGAGGGTGTGCAACTCTTCAATTTCTCGACGAACGCGTCCGCCCAATACAGCCAGTTTAACTTTGCCAACGGCCTTCAGCTCAACTTCTACTCGGACAACTATGCAACCCTGACGGCAAGCATAGTCGGAGGGGTTGGCATGTTCGCGAACGGCGTCGCCACTCCCCCGACGACTTATGCCAACCTGCCGGGGTCGCCGGTCGCCGGCCAGCGCGAGCTCGTGAGCGATGCGACGAGTTGCACCTTCGGCTCGCCAGTGAGCGCAGGCGGGTCAACGTACTGCCCTGTGATCCGGATCGGCAGTTCATGGGTGGCCGGCTGATCAGCCAGGTCGACTATGCAGAGTTATCGCCCTACGGAACGGCTGTGGCTAAGCAGTTTCGCTAGGGGAAGAACCGAATGAGAGTGGCGAGTGCGGTAGCAGCTGGCTACTGCGCTTTTCTTTCAATGGTGGCAGTCGGCTTGACGTTCCTCGGCAAGGTAGCGCTGGGTGACTGGGACGGCTATCAGGCGATGTATGATCGTGGTGGCGGCTATCTTGTAGATCAGGGTCGTGATCCACTATTCAGTTGGATCATGGATCGGGCCTTCGATGTGTTCGGCGGCGGCGCGTACGAAATCTTTCGTATTGTCTTGTTCATCTCTTTCACTTTCCTTGCGGCGGTCGTCGCGTTTAGTGGGGTGCTTGAGGGTTCTCTCATATTCGCTAGCGTTCTGGTTTCGGTAGACGCGTTCGTTCTAAAGAGTCTCGTCCAGATTCGCGAGGGTATCGCGTTTGCGGTCGTCATGTGGTCAACGGCATTGTTCCCTGAAAAGAGGAACATAGGTGTAATAATATCGGTTTTAGGATGCATCTCATCTGCCTTTATTCACGCAGGCACATGCGTGTTCTTGCTCGTTTGGGTTGTCGCTTTGTGTCTGCGCCTCCTGTCGATCGGGCGTTCAAATCCTCACTTAATTTCAAAATACCTTACATCATCTGCCGTGATTTCTGGGATTGCTGTTGCAGTCTTAATAAATCAAGATGCTCAATTTCTTGAGCGCACGCTTCGTCACCTCGGTGTAACAGGGGACGGGCCGGTCACCGTCAGCGCGTGGAAATATTTGTATTGGGCCGCCATGGGCATCGTCGTTGTCGTGGTACGGGCGCAAGTCGCGGATGCTAATCGAGAATTCAAATATTTTCGATCTGTGTATGCGGTCGTGCTGGGTGCTGGTCTTGTGCCATTGCTCTATGTGATGTGCGTAATCACCGTCGTCACGGAGTTTACGGCGACAGTCGCGGCGATGGAGATACGGATGCTCCTAACGGCGCTCGAACTTAGTCTTGTGACAATTGTCATGCGTGGTCGGGCGAACGCTCTCACGGGGCTCGTTGCGGTCGCTACGCTAACTGATCAGATGCGGCTGATCTTGGTTCCCTAGTGGAACTGGGACTTCGACGACCATCGCCGGCATCAACCCGGCCTCCTACTCGGAGGAGAGAGACCCCATGTCCCTTAACATCGGGCAAGTGATCGACCGCGCCTTGCGGATGCATGGCGTGATCGCGGACGGGGGAAGCCCGTCTGCGAGTGTTGGCGCGGATATGCTCGTCGCCGCCAATGCGATGAAGCGGGCCTGGTTCGGTACGTTGATCGGGCCGCGGATGAGCCCTCAGGCTTTCGCCGCGGGCTCTACTGCAGGTCAGGCGGAAACCGGGGGCGAATACGCGGTCCCGGGCGGAGCGGCATTCACGGTGAGCGCTCCGCTCAATCCTCGCGCCGGCGCGCGCTTCGGGGTCGTCGACGGAGGGGCGGATTTCGCGACCAATCCCTGCACGATCCAGGCGAACGGACGGTTGATCGGCGCGCCGGGCGGGACCCTCACGACGAGTACTGTGCTCTCGGCCAACGGTCAGGCTGCGCGGTGGTGGTTCCGAGGCGACAATGGAGCCTGGACCCTCGAGCAGGACTGGCTCTCGCTCACGGCCACGATCGAGTTTCCCGATCCGATCGTCGCCTACATGCCTTACATGCTGGCGGTGGATGTCGCCTCGGAGTTCGGGGCGGACATCACTGCAGAGATGGCGCAGGGCGCCATGGAGGGCCGCCAGGCGCTGGCGCGAAGCTATGCGCGCCGCGGGCTGGCGGCCCTCGATGGCGTGATCGGCCTGGCGTCGGCGGCGCCTACAGGCCTCGAGGCGCGCTGATCCTCCTTCGCTGAAGCTCCCTCCTTCGCCGAGGCTTCGGAGGGCAGGTTGGAGGACAAGTCCATGACTGTAGGCCAAGGAGGCGCGCCCAGCGCGCAGATCGCTCAGTTCCGGTCCGATGGCGTGACCGCGGCCACGGGCCTGCGGATCCCGTTCTTCACCGACGCCTTTTCCCGGGCGTTCGGTTTTCCGGACGTCCTGCCGATCAACATGATCGCGGAGGAAACGCCCCTTCGCGAGGAGCGTCCGTTCGCGGCCTATGTGGGCCTGCGAGAGGTGCACTACGGGCGACCGGGGCTGGTGACCGGCTACAATTTCGGATTCGGACCGATCCGCGGGATCATCCGCGCGCCGAACGTTTATGGCGGCGGCCTCTTCGTCGTGTCCGGCCAGACCGCGTACGACGTCGCCAGCGGCGCCGCCTGCGGAGCGATCGGCGGAAGCGATCGGGTGCGGTGGGCGACCAGCGAGAGCCAGATGGTGCTGGTCGCGGGCGGAACGGCCTATCTTTACGATGGGGCGAACTTCAGTCCGATCGTCTCGGCGTCCCTGCCGGCAGTGAGCGACGTGGCGTGGCTCGACGGCCGGTTCGTGTTCATGGCGGTGGGCTCCGATCAGTTCTGGTTCTCGGAGATCAGCGACGCCGCCAATGTCGGAGGACTCGACTTCGACACCGCCGAGGCCTTCCCCGACCCGAATGTGGGTTGCGCGGTGCTCAACCAGGAACTGGTGATCTTCGGGACCGAGAGCGTGGAGTTCTGGGGTCCCGGCGGGACCGACGCAGAGGGCGACATAGTGCCCTTCCAGCCCAACGGGACGCCGCCGTTCCAGCGCGGCTGCATTGCCCGCGACACCATCCAGTTGGCCGACAACTCCCTGTTCTGGGTTGGCGACAACAAGGTCGTATACCGAGTGGGGAATGTCCCCACACGGATCAGCTCCAGTTCGATTGAGGACAAGATCCGGCAATGCGCCAATCCGGGCGCGATGAGCGCAGTCGTGGCGACCTTCGAGGGGCATGAGTTCTATGTGCTGAACATCCCGGGCGTGGGCTCGTTCGCCTACGACATCAGCCGCATCGGCACTCAGGCGCAGGCCTATGGCGACAGCTATTCGCGCGGCGAGTGGCAGGAGTGGACCAGCTTCGGGCGTGACCAATTCCGCGGCCAGGCCGCCTGCATGCTGAATGGCGTCGCCTATGTGGGTGACGACACGACCAATGACGTCTGGATGATGCAGGTGGGCGCCTGGACCGACGCCAACGGCCCGCTCACGCGCCAGGCCAGCGCCTTCATCAAGGTGGAAGAGGGTACTCCCCGCTGCCTGAACATCGTCCTGCACGGGGTGGTCGGCCAGGGGAACGCGACGAACCCCGGCGCGGACCCGGTAGTCGAGATGCGCTTCAGCGACGATCAGGGCCGCACCTTCACGGCCTGGCGCGCCGCGCAACTCGGCGCGCAAGGGGCCTATCGCACCCGGGTCTTCTGGCAGCGCTTGGGGTTGCTCCGTGCCCCCGGGCGTCTCGTGCAGGTGCGATGCTCGGATCCGGTCAACGTCGTGTTCAGCCACATTGAGCTGAACGCGAGCCGGCCGGCGAGGTGAGGCGATGGCGCCCGCCCCGCTCCCGTCGCCGCCGTTCAGCGTCTCGCTGACGGACGCGCAGGGCATCGTCTCACGCGCCTGGCAAAACTGGCTGCAGTCGGTCCAAAACCGTCTCGGGGGACAGTCCGACAAGGTCGATGCGGCCTATCAGGCGGCCAAGGGCGCCGCGGCTGCGAGCGCCGAGGTGGTGGCCGGCGCGGGTCTGCAAGGGGGCGGCCGGATCGGGCCGAACGCTGCTCTTGGCCTATACCTGGCGGTCACGTCCGTCGCGAACCTCCCGACCTCGGCGGGCGAGGGCGATTGGGCCTACGCCCTGGACGGGCGCAAGGCCGGCGAGGCGGCCGGTTCGGGGACTGGCGTGCCCTGCTGGCGCTCGAACGGCGCCTGGATGGCCGTGGACAGCGGCGCGGCCGTAGCCGCTTAGCGGAGCTTCTCGAATGGCAGGACTTCTCCTGGCACAGCCCGTATTCCGGGCCGTGGACGCCACCGGCGCGCCCATGGCGGGCGCGCAACTGCAGTTCTTCCTGACCGGCACGACGACGCCCACAGCGGTCTATTCGTCGGCCACGCTGTCGACCCCGCTGAGCAATCCAGTGGTCGCTGACTCGGGCGGCCTGTTCGCACCCATGTGGCTGGACCCAACGGTGACCTATCGGGTGCAACTCCTCACGGCCGCCGGCGCGCTCGTGCAGGACATCGACCCGGTTGCTGAGAGCGTGGTGGAGGCGACGCAGGCCCAGGTGAACGCGGGGGCGGCCACGGGCGTCTTTGTCTCGCCGGCAAAGCTTGCGGCTTGGGGTGGGATCGCCACGGCGCTGGGCTACACGCCCCTGAACAAGGCCGGGGACACGGCCAGCAATCTGCTGCTGGCGTTCAGCTCCTATTCCCCGAACAGCGCCGGCTACATGGGCGCGCCGATCAACGAGCAGGACGGGTCCTACACCCTGCAGCAGTCGGACGCCGGAAAGCTCGTGCGGGCCTTCATCAGCGCGGCGGCCACCTACACCGTCCCGCCCAACGCCTTCCAGCTCGGCAACCTGGTGATGATCCGCAACGCGGCCAATTCGAGCGCCACACTGACCGTCGCCCGCGGGAGCGGCGTGGCGATCTATGGCGCAGGCGGGACCACTTCGAAGGACTGGGCTCTCGCGCCTGGCGCCCTCGCGACGATCGGTGGCGACGCCAACAACACGTGGTGGATCAGCGGCGCGGGGATCTCATGACCGGCGTCGTGATGGGCGCGGCTGCGGCCGGCGGCCCGACAGGCTTCTCGGGCACACCCGGAACGATCGCCTGGGGCAACATCAACGCTGTCAGCGGCGGCGCCACCAATCTGGTCACCCTATCCGGGATCACCGGGGCGATCACCGTCTCGGCGGCGATCACTGGAGGTGCAGCGCTCTCCTACACGCTGAACGGGGTGAACCGGCCTTATTCGGGAGCCTTCCAGTGGCCAGAGGGTCAGGCCCTGGGCTGGACCGTCATCGGCCCGGGGACAGGGACCGTCACGGTCACCTCTGAGGGAAGCACCCTCGATAGCTTCACCTATCTGATCGTCCCGCCCGGGATCGTCTCGCTTGGGGAAATCGAATGACGGGCGCCGTGATCCGCATCGAGCGCGATCCCGACTTCTGGACGCGCGTCGCTTCCGATCCGGCCGTTGCGGTCGCCTTGGGCGGAATGGCCCCCGAAGCGGTCGGGGCGTGGGCCGGGCGCGCGGAGGTGCTTCCGCTGGCCAGCGCGCACGGTGGCTTCCTGCTCACGCGCCTCGACCCGCTCGGCATGGTCGCCGAACTGCACACCCTGTTCATGCCCGAGGGCTGGGGTCGCGAGGTCGTGTTGGCCGGGATCGCCGCGATCGGGGCGGTTTGGACGTGTGGTTTCCAGACGATCGTCACGCTGGAAATGAAGGCGAACCCGCACAGCCGCCCTGCGCGCACTTTCGGCTTCCAGCGATGCGGCGACTGGAAGGCCACGCCCTGGGGCGACGCCCGACAGTGGCTGGTGACCCGCGAGAGCTGGAACGCATCGCCTGCGGCGCGCCGGCGCGCCCGGACCCTCGACTGACGGAGGAACACATGCCTGTCGCCATCCCACTGGCCATAGTCGGCGCCGCCGGACTGGGCGCCGGCGCGAGCCTGATCGGCTCCGGCGAGGCGGCCGGCGCCGCCAAGAGCGCCGCAAGCCAGAGCAACGCCCTTCAAAGCCAGATCTACAGCCAGAACAGCGCCAACGCGCAGCCGTACATCCAGGCCGGCGACGCCGCCAACTCCGCCTTGCAGGGGTTCCTTGGGATCGGGGGCAATCCGGCTGCGAGCCAGAAGGCGCTCTCCAATTACCTCAACTCAACGGGATACCAGTTCGACCTGAACCAGGGGCTGAACGCCGTGGAGACGAGCAAAGCCGCCCAGGGATTGCTCGGGTCAGGTTCGACGCTGCAGGCGCTCGACAGCTTCGCGACGGGCAAGGCGAACCAGTACGGTCAGCAATATGAGCAGAACCTGCAGAATGTCGCCGGCACCGGGCAGGCTGCGGCGAGCGCTCTGGCGGGTCAGGGCCAGAGCTACGCTAATGCGGTCTCAACCAACAACACGAATGCCGCGAACGCCACCGGCAACGCGTTCCTAAGCGGCGCCAACACCGTCAACGGCCTGATCGGCAACGCCATGAACGCATTCAACTTTTCCAAGGGCGGCTCGAGCTTCGGCGGCGGGGCGGGCGGCAGTTACGCGTCGGGCATCGGCAACATGATCGGCGGTTGAGACGCCGACGGCGCGGCTTTCGCCGCGCGCAGATCATCGCGGAGACAATCGACATGAATGACCTCCAGGCGCGCCTTGCCGGCCTGGGCGAGGGCGAGCGCGCGTCTGCGCCTAGCGGTTCGCCCGCACCCATCAGCGCGATGGACGATCCGACATCTGTCCACACTGCGATCGCCGCGGCGCCTCCTGAACACCAGGCGGTCGTCCTGCAGCGGCTTCGGCTGATCGACCAGATCGCGCAGGCAATCCGCGGTCAGACGAACGACCCTGTCGAGCGGGCGCGCATGGCGCAGCACATCGCCCAGATACATCCCGAGATGGGGATCGACCCCGGCATGCTGACGCCGCAGGCGATGAGTGATGCGAACATAGCGGCACTGCATCAGCTCGCGGTCGAGGCAACGCTGAAGGTCGCTCTCGCCAACCTTCACGCCCGGGCTGGCGCCCACGCGGTGGGGCCCAGTGGCCCGTCCGCCGGTTCCTCGGGCGGGGCTGGGACCACCGCCCAGACATTTGTCCCGCCCGCGAGCGGGACAAGCCACGCCGCCCAGGGCTTCACCCTTCTCGGAGTCGAATGAAATGCCGACCTATACGATCCAGACTCCGGACCGTCGCACCGTCCGCGTCCAGGCACCGGACTATGCCAGCGCCATGAGGACCGCCGTGAGGGAGGCTACGGGCTATCTCACCACGGCGGCGCGGGCTGTTCCCTTCCTCACGGAGGCGGGGGCTGGCTGGAGTGCGGGGGTACGCTCCCTCGACAACCTGCTTAACGGACGCCCGATCGACCCAGCCCGAGACTGGACACGCGCCAGGGCCGAGCAACAGGCGGTCGTGGATGCTTTCCAACGCGAACACCCGTTTGCGTCGAACAACGCCACGGCGCTAGGCACGGTCGCGCCGATGGCGGCCGGAGGACTGGGTCTCGTGCGAGCGGCCCGACCGGCCGCACTGCTTTCCGCCTCTAACGCTGGCGCCTCCGGAGGTGGCTCAGCGGCCGAGACAGTACTTCGAAACGCGTTCACTGGCGCGACCGTCGGTGGGTTGTACGGAGCAGCTCGACCCGGCACTGTACGGCAGAGGACGAAGTATGCGTTGGACTCAGTGGAGCCTGGTGCTGTGGGGGGGGTGGCAATCCCAGTCGCTGTACGCGGTATTGAGTTCGCCGCGCCACGCATTGGGGCCGTGGGCTCTGAACTGGCGGACACGCTTTATCGAGCCGTCACGGGTCGCACGCCCGTCGACCAGTCTAGCCAACTGCCTGCTGCCGCAGACACATTGCCCCAATTTGAAGCGATACATCTATTGCGACAGACGGGGGTGACGCCCGAGGGGCTCGAAGATGCGCAGAAGGCCGCACTGTGGAAGCCCATCACCACGGCAGAAGCAATTGGTCCCAGCGGCATGGCGCTCGCCCAAGGGCTGAGAGGCCGTGCGGGAACCACCGACGCGACGGCGGATGAGTTCCTGGAGCATAGGGCTGTGACGCGGCCGCGGCGCGTCCTTGGTGACGTTCAAAGAGCGACTGCGCTGCAAAGTCGGGCGATTCTGGGTGACGTCGGTACAATCCTCGCACGAAACCGCGGAATGGCAGCACCGATGTTCAACGACGCTTACGCTCAATCCATCCCTATAGTGAACACACCAGAAGGAAATATTTTTCAGATAATGAGTCACGATGAAATAAATCCTTATTATTCGAAAGTCAAATTGGCAATTCGGGACAAAAATCGTCCATTCTTTACTCTAATCCCTAACCCTCACAATTTAGAAGGTATGCCACCTGCAATTCCTACCATGGAAGCCCTGGATTCTTTAAAGAATGAATTGCAAAATGAATTGATTGATGAAAAAGGATTGCCATATCGAACTAAGACAATATTGTATGATGTAGAGGACAAGGTGCACAATCTTCTGTCTAGAAATGGAAGTTACGCCAAGGGTTTTAATGTTGGTGGGGATTTGTTCTCTACGGATGCGGTGCTTCGGAGCGCGCGAGGAAGGGTCCTGGACCCGTCAATTGATTCCTCGAGCTTCGCGTCGGAATTCGGTGCGCTCCCACCTTTTGCGCAAGCGACGGCAAAAGCCGCTGCGGCCGGTGACGTCACGAAACTGGGGTATTATCCGCCATTCGACGCTGCGCAGTTGTGGGATCCCACGGTGCGCGAGAAATTGAGTTTCTTATTTGGGGACGAGGGCTACGCGAGCCTGGACAAGTCATTCGGTCTTGAGAACAGAATGGCGCAGTTTGAAGAGGGACCGCCCAACGGATTGGCCGGTCTAGGGTTTCGCCTTCGTGCTGCGGCGCGAGCACCGCTGAACATGGCAGGCCGCAACGCGCTGGGCCACCTCCTGTATCAAGATCCCAGTGTCACGGCGCAGATCATGCGAGGGTCAGACGACCTGCCGAATGCCTTTGATTCCCCTGGAAGTCGCCCGCCGTCTGTTCCCCAGTACGGATGGATGGGTCTGGGCGAAATGACGTCAGTCCCTGGTCGGCCGTCGGGCGCCAACGATCCTTGAGGTCACTCTGTGCGCGGGTCGGCCGCCCGCCCCATTTGCGAAATTCTGACGCTGAAACCGCGGGCGCAGGCGATCTCGCCGTGCTCCGAGCCGCTTTGGAGCGAGCATGGATCCACAATCGAACGCGAAGGCGCAGCGTTTGGCCGCCACGTACAGCGCGGCCAGACTGCAAGCGCAACAAGATCAGGCCACTGCCGCG
>DASXGR010000248.1:0-13182 GCA_036488935.1 Caulobacteraceae bacterium
AGCTGCGCAGCGCGCCAGGAAGGCCGCGTTCGTTCGAACCGGCCACACCTCCACAGCGCGCGCGGCCTGCGCCAGGCGCGCCGCCGCCGCCTCGCGGGTCTCGCCGTGGGCGATCAGCTTGGCGATCATCGGGTCATAGAAAGGGGTGATCCGATCGCCCTCCCCCACTCCGGAATCCACCCGGACGGACGCCGGCAGGCGCAGGTGGTCGAGACGGCCCGTCGACGGCAGGAAGCCGTGCGCAGGGTCCTCCGCATAGAGCCGCGCTTCCATCGCATGACCGGTGAGGGTGATTTCATCCTGGGCCAGAGGCAGGGGCTCGCCCGAGGCGACGCGCAACTGCCACTCCACGAGATCAAGCCCCGTGACAGCCTCGGTCACCGGGTGCTCGACCTGCAACCGGGTGTTCATCTCCATGAACCAGATCCGGTCGGGACGCAGGCCTTCAGAGCCATCGGCGATGAACTCGATGGTCCCGGCCCCCCGATAGCCGACCGAGCGGGCGGCGCGGATCGCCGCGTCGGTGACGAAGGCTCGCGTGGCCGCGTCCATGCCCGGCGCCGGCGCCTCCTCGATCACCTTCTGGTGGCGCCGCTGCAGCGAGCAATCGCGCTCGAAGAGGTGGACCACGCCGACATGGGCGTCTGCGAACACCTGCACCTCGATGTGACGGGGCGTTGCGATGAGCTTCTCCAGCAGGACCCGGTCGTCGCCAAAGGCGCTCGCCGCTTCGCGCCTGGCGCCCGCCAGGGCTTCGGCAAAGTCCTCCGGCCGGGTCACCGAGCGCATGCCCTTTCCCCCGCCCCCGGCCACCGCTTTGATCAGCACCGGCCAGCCGATCCGCGCGGCCTCCGCAGCCAGCACATCGGGAGACTGGTCATCGCCGAGATAACCCGGCGTCACCGGCACGCCTGCGTGGGCCATCAGACGCTTGGCGGCGTCCTTCAGCCCCATCGCGCGGATCGCCGAGGCGGGCGCGCCCACCCAGACCAGACCCGCGGCTTCCACCGCCTCGGCGAAGTCCGCGTTCTCCGACAGGAACCCATAGCCTGGGTGGATCGCCTCGGCGCCGGCGCCGCGCGCCGCCTCCAGGATGGCCTCGGCGCGAAGATAGCTCTCGCGCACTGGGGGCGGCCCGATGCGCACCGCCGCGTCCGCCTCCTTCACGTGCAGCGCGCCAGCATCCGCATCGGAGAAGACAGCGATCGTGCGCACGCCAAGGCGCCGGGCCGTACGGATGACGCGGCGAGCGATCTCGCCGCGATTGGCGATCAGAACGGAGCCGATCATTCCCCTGCGCGCACGCCCCATTCCGGTCGCCGGCGCTCCAGGAAAGCCGATACGCCCTCCTGCCCCTCGGGACTCACGCGAGCGCGTGCGATCCAGTGAGCCGTCTCGGAAAGTACGCCGTGATCGATCTTGCGTCCCGCGACGTACTCCACGAGCCGCTTGGACTCGGCTACGGCCATGGGCCCGCAGTCGAGCATGGCGCGGCCGAGGCGATGGCGGGCGGCGTGGAGCGCGGCCCCATCCTCGACCACCTCGTCCACCAGGCCAAAGGCTTGCGCCTCCTGCGCGCCGAACACGCGCCCGGTCGAAAAGAGGGCGCGGGCGCGGCGGGCGCCGATCGCCTGGACGACGTATGGGCTGATCGTCGCCGCCACGAGCCCGAGCTTGACCTCGGAGAAGGCGAAGCGGGCGTCACGCGTTGCGATGGCCATATCGCAGGCAGCGGCGATCCCTGCCCCACCGCCGAAGGCGACGCCCTCCACGAGGGCGACCGTCAGCATGGGCAGGGTGTAGAGGCGGTGGAGCATGTGCGCCATCGCCATGGCGTCCTCACGGTTGTCGGCCTCTGTCAGGCTCGCCGCGTGACGCATCCACTCGAGATCGGCCCCCGCCGAGAAGGTCCCCTCCGCACCGCGGACGAACACCACCCGCACGCCATCGGCGGCCTCGAGCGTTTCGAACGCCTCGTGCAAGGCGCCGATGACCTCGGCGTTGAAGGCGTTCTTTCGCTGCGGGCGGTTGATCACGACCGTCGCAACCCCCGCGGCGTTAGCGTTGATCACGACGGTGCGCGACTGGGCGTCGGTGTCCACCACCTCCACGATCGGGTCGGCGATCGGGTTGGTGATCGGATCGGAGTCGGGTGGGGCCATGGGGTCCTCTACATCCGGAAGACGCCGAACCGCGTCTGCGGGATCGGCGCATTCAGCGCTGCGGCGACCGCGAGGCCAAGGACGTCCCGGGTCTGCGGGGGATCTATGATGCCATCGTCCCACAGTCGGGCCGTGGCGTAATAGGGGTCGCCCTCGGCCTCGTAGCGAGCGCGGATCGGCGCCTTGAACGCGGCCTCGTCCTCCGGGCTCCAGGTTTCGCCCCTCGCTTCGAGCCCGTCGCGGCGGATGGTGGCGAGCACGCTGGCCGCCTGCTCCCCGCCCATCACGCTTATGCGGCTGTTGGGCCAGGTGAAGAGGAAGCGCGGCCCGAAAGCGCGGCCGCACATGCCATAGTTGCCCGCCCCGAACGATCCGCCGATCAGGATGGTGATCTTGGGGACCTCGGCCGACGTGACGGCTGTGACGAGCTTGGCTCCGTCCTTGGCGATCCCACCGGCCTCATAGCGCGCGCCAACCATGAAGCCCGAGATGTTCTGCAGGAAGACCAGCGGCACGCCGCGCTGGCACGCCAGTTCGATGAAATGAGCGCCCTTCAGAGCGCTCTCGGAGAACAGCACCCCATTGTTGGCGAGGATCGCCACCGGCTGCCCCCACACGTGCGCAAATCCGGTGACCAGCGTCGTGCCGTAGAGCGCCTTGAACTCGTCGAACCGCGAGCCATCCACGATGCGAGCGATCACCTCCCTCACCTCATAGGGCGAACGGACATCCGGCGGGATCAGTCCGTAGAGTTCTTCTGGGTCATAGGCCGGCGGTTCGGACGTGCGCAGATCGAGCGCGGCGCCCGCGCGAAGTCCAAGGTTGCGGACAATAGTCCGCACGATCGAAAGGGCATGCTCGTCGTCGGCGGCGACATGGTCGACCACGCCACTGCGCCGGCCGTGCGTGTCCGCCCCGCCGAGGTCCTCTGCACTGATCACCTCGCCCGTCGCCGCCTTCACCAGCGGCGGCCCGCCCAGGAAGATCGTCCCCTGACCTCGCACGATGATCGTCTCATCGCTCATCGCCGGGACGTAGGCGCCTCCGGCAGTGCACGATCCCATGACGCAGGCGACCTGGGGGATCCCCGCAGCGCTCATGCGCGCCTGATTGAAGAAGATGCGCCCGAAGTGTTCGCGGTCTGGGAAGACTTCCGCCTGGTGCGGGAGGTTCGCCCCGCCGCTGTCGACAAGATAGATGCATGGAAGATTGTTCTGCTGGGCGATCTCCTGCGCCCGGAGGTGCTTCTTCACCGTCAGTGGGAAATAGGCGCCCCCCTTAACGGTCGGGTCGTTGGCCACGATCATGACATCGCGCCCGGAGACACGCCCGACTCCGCAGATCAGCCCTGCGCCGGGCGCCTCGCCGTCATACAGTCCGAACGCGGCGAGTTGACCGATTTCCAGAAAGGGCGAACCGACGTCGAGCAGGCGTTCCACCCGCTGACGCGGAAGAAGCTTGCCGCGATTGGCGTGACGCTCGCGAGCCGCCGGCGGCCCCCCCAGCGCCGCGGCGGCCACGCGTTCGCGTAACTCCGCCGCCAGGGCGAGGTTCGTCTCGCGGTTCCGCGCGAAAGCGGCGTCGTGGAGGTCTAGGGCTGAGGCGAGCCTGGCCATGAGATGCTTTTCCCGCCCGCCTCAGGCGAGCGCCTCCCCATGCTCTGGGCGCGAGACGCTGATGTTGAGATCTGTCACCAGGCCGTGGGCGAGGGAATAGACCCAGCCGTGAATGGTCAGGCTCTGGCCTCGGGCCCACGCATCGCGGACGATGAGGTCCGAGGTAACGTTGCGAACCTGGCGCATGACGTTGAGCTCGCAAAGCCGATCGATGCGCGCAACTTCGTCTTTAATTCCCTCCAGCTCATGGCGATGCTCGTGCGCCACGTCCCGCACCGGGTGCAGCCAGTGGTCCACGAGTCCCAGTCTCTGGCCCCGGATCGTGGCCGCCACACCGCCGCAGCCATAGTGGCCGACAACGATGACGTGCTTCACCCTGAGAATCTCGACGGCGAACTGGAGCACCGACAGATAGTTGGCGTCCTGTGGCGGCGCGAGATTGGCCACGTTGCGATGGACGAACAGCTCCCCGGGGTCGAGCCCGACGATCTCGTTAGCGGGCACCCGGCTGTCGGAACAGCCAATCCAGAGATATTCGGGGGCCTGCTGACCCGACAGCCGCGCGAAGAAACCCGGATCGGCGGCGATCTTCCCTTCCGACCACCGGCGGTTGTTGGCCTTCAGATCATCGAGCATGGGCTGTGGGGTAGGGTCAAAAGCCCGAACCCGCAAGCGGACCGGACCGAGAGCCTCGGGTCCGCCGGCGTCCCCGCAGGCCCTTCTTCTTTGCTGAGCTTCACCACCGGAGGCGTGCGTCGATCCGGGAGTCGAAGCAAGGACAAGAGAAAGAGCCGGCGAGAGAGGCTGTGAATTAACCTCGCCTCTCCCCCCAACTTCGTCATCGCCGGCCGCCGTGCCGGCGACCCATCGATTGTCTGTGCGAGCGTTCGCCGTGGCTGCGCGCGAGCGCGGCCATGACGGGTGGGACGACTGAGCGGTTCTCGCCCTATCAGTGGCGCGAGACCGGGCGTGACCGCGCCGCCCGGCACGGTCATTGCAAGCTAGGCGCCAAGCCCTCGATGGGTGGCCGGCACAAGGCCGACCATGACGGAATTCAGAGGGAGCCCGGTTAACTCATAGCCTCAGACGCTGGCGGACCAGGAGGTGCGCTGATCAGGCGAAGGACTCCGTCATCGCCGAATAGACCAGGGTCCGCAGATCCCGCCGCAGGGTGAGACGCGCGTCCGTCCCCATCACCTGGGTCATGAATACAACAGCCAGGTCCTCCTTCGGGTCGATCCAGAAGGCCGTCGAGGCCGCCCCGCCCCAGAAGAATTCCCCGAGCGTGCCCGGAAGGCGGGTCCGCGCGACGTCGATGTTTACCCCGCAGCCAATGGAGAATCCGACGCCGTCGTAGGAAGACTCGCTGAAGGCTCCTGCGGGCGCCATCTGCGCCACCTCGCGCCCTCCCGGAAGGAAGTTCAGGCTGAACAGCTTGACGGTCTTGGGGCTGAGAATGCGCGCGCCCTCCAGTTCGCCGCCGTTCAGCATCATCCGGCAGAAACGCATGTAGTCGTGCGCGGTCGAAACCAGACCGCCGCCGCCGGACTCCAGGGCCGGCTGGTGGTCGTAGGTCGTCTTTTGAGCGTCGTCCTGCACCTTCAGCCCGCCGCCCTCGGCCGGTTGGTAGCAGGAGCTGAAGCGCTCAATCTTCTCGGGCGGGACGAAGAAGGCGGTATCCGTCATGCCGAGCGGCTCAAACAGCCGCGTCCGGAGGAATTCCCCGAAGGACATGCCCGAGAGTTTCTGGACCAGATAGCCCATCACATCGATGGAGACCGAATAGTTCCAGGCCGTGCCCGGAGAGAACTCCAGCGGCAGGGTGGAAAGCTGTTCGACAAATGTGTCGAGGCCGCCCGGAGTCTGGAAGTCGGCCACCTTGAGCCGGCGGTAGGCTGCATCGACGCTCGTCCGCATCATGAAGCCATAGGTGAGGCCGGAGGTATGGGTCACCAGATCCACGACCTTCATCGGCCGCTCCACCGGCATGGTGATGAAGCTGGGCGGCTGATTGGCGAGAAGGGTCGGGACGCCGCTGGCGTAGACGCCCAGCTTCTTCCAGCTCGGAATGTGGCTGGCGACCATGTCGTCGAGCCCCAGGGCGCCTTCCTCGACCAACATCATGAGGGCGACCGCAGTGATCGGCTTGGTCATGGAGTAGATGCGGAAGATCGCATCCTCACGCATCGCCTTGCCGCGCTCGAGATCCATGTGGCCGCTCATCCCCGTGTGGACGAGGTCGCCACGGCGGAAGACCTGGGTAAGCAGACCCGGCAACATTCCGCTGTCGACATACCGAGCCTTCATCACCTCATCGAGCCGCGCGAGCCTGGCCGCGGAAAATCCTGCCGTCTGAGCCTTGGTCACCTTCAATCTCCTCCTCCGGATTGCCTATGTGCGCGGCCTGTCAGACCTTCCGGAATCGGAGAGTCATCCGGTCGCTTTCGCCGATGGCGACATACTTGGCCGCGTCGTAGTCGGCCGGAACGGGCTGATCCTTGGCGTGCGAGCGGAGCGTTGGCGGCAGTGTCCACACGCCGAAGGGATGATTTTTGTCATCCTTCGGATTCGCGTTGATCTCTGAGCGGCCGTCGAGGCGGAAGCCGGTCTTGTCCACCGCGCCGATCAGCCAGGCGGTCGAGACATAGCCGTCATGCGCGTCGTCGTTCATCGGCCGCGGGTCGGCGCGGTGCTCTTCGACGGCCAGAATCGCGCCCGGCTTTAACGCCTCATGGAACCACGCCAGACGCGCGTCCAACTCGCGGGGCGTCCACATCCAATCATGTATATTGCGCGCGGTGATCACCATGTCCGCAGAGCCCGGCGCGCCCAGGGGCTCGTCCAACTTGACCGCGGTCACCTCTCCCCACACGGCGCGATCCGCGTATTTCGCTGCGAACGCGGCCGGATCACTGCTTACCGCAGCGACATAGCGGCCACCCGTTTCCTTCAGGTACGGGGCCAGGATCTCAGTCCAGTATCCGCCCGCCGGCTCGACTTCGATGACCGTCATCCCGGGCCTCAGGCCCCAGAAGCGCAGCGTGGCGGCGGGGTGGCGCCAAGGATCCCGGGCGAGGTTCTTGGGCGTGCGCTGCGGCCCGGCGATCACGCGGTCGAGGCGAGGGTCGTGCGACTGGGCGATCGCGGCGCCCGAGTTGGACATCAGACCAAGGGCTGGGATGGCGCACAGCAACTGGCGGCGTAGCATCGAGGCTTCCCTTCGGGCTTGTGAGCCACCTTTGGCGCCGAAAAACGTGCGCGTCACGCCCTGTCGAAGCGACTCGGGAAACTTGACGCGAACGGCGCCTGACCGCCGAGGACTGCGATTTCCCCAGGGGTCGATTCGGGGTAGTCTGTGCAGTGTGAGCGCCGCGCACGGATCGAAGGGCTTTTCCGCCCAGCAACGCCTCCCGCTCCTGCAACCGCAGCCGCGCGATCTGGCGAGCTTTATCCCTTCGTCCTGCAATGCGGAGGCGCGGGCGGCCCTCGAAGCATGGTCAAGCTGGCCAGGCGGCAAACTGGCCCTGGTAGGACCTGAAGGATCGGGCAAATCCCATCTCGCAACGGCCTGGGCGCAGATGGTCGGGGCCGAGGTGGTCGGCCTGGAGGATTCCCCGCCTTCTTCCTTGGCCCCGCCTCGAGCCACCGTGCTCGAGGACGCCGATCGGCGCCCTGCCGATGAAACGCTCTTCCACCTGATCGAACGCGCCGACGCGAACGCCCCGCTGCTTATGACGGCCCGCGCCGCTCCGCGCGCCTGGTCGACCGATCTGCCGGACCTGCGGTCGCGGCTCAACGCCCTGATGGTTGTCGAACTGCTGACACCTGACGACGCCGTGCTCGAAGGCATGCTCGATCGCTTGTTCCGCGAGCGGAATATACGCGCGAAGAAGGCGGTGCTTGACTACCTTGTCCGGCGCATTGAACGCTCGGCAAAGGCGGCGAAAGCCGTGGTCGAGCGGCTGGACGAGGCCGCGGCGGCTGAAGGACGGAACATAACCCCGCAACTGGCGCGCGAGGTGCTTGGTCTCGATTCCGGAGACCTCGACTCGGCGGACGAAGAGCCTGAGTGAACGGCGAGGTCCGTTCGTTCGCCTTGCTGCCGCCGCCACACTGCGCGAAACACCACTGGGCGGGCAGAAAGCGGACAGACGAAAAGCGGACAGACGAGATGGACGCGCAGGACGAGGCTGCTGGACGTGTGAACGAAGCGGGCATGGCCCTAAACGGCCTCGCCGACGACGCTGATCACATTGAGGCGGTAACCTCAACGGTGAACGGCAAGCCGGTCCGAAGCCCGCTAGCCGGCTCGCCCAAGCGCTTCATCAATCGCGAGCTATCCTGGCTCGCCTTCAACGAACTCGTGCTCGAGGAAGCGACCAATCCGCGACATCCGGTGCTCGAGCGCCTTCGGTTCCTGTCGATCTCGGCCAACAACCTGGACGAGTTCTACATGGTCCGGGTCGCAGGCCTGAAGGCGCAGATCCGCGAGGGTGTCCGCGTACTCAGCCAGGACGGCCTTTCGCCGAGCGAGCAGCTGGTCAAAATCGACGCCCGGACCAGCCGCCTGATGGCGGTCCAGCAATCCGTGCTGCAGGAACTCCGCGCTGAAATGGCGGACGAGGGTCTGCGCCTTATGGAGGCGAAAGAGATCGTGGGCTCGGACCGCGCTGCGGCCGAGGCGATCTTCCTCGACCACATCTTTCCCGTGGTGACGCCGCTGGCGATCGACCCGGCGCACCCCTTCCCCTTCATTCCCAACCTGGGCTTCTCGCTCGCGCTCAAGCTTCATCGAAAGGCCGACCACTCGGACTTCTACGCCCTGGCCCCGATCCCGACCCAGGTGGCGCGCTTCTGGGAACTTCCGCAGGTGCGTGGGGGCCGCAGACGGAGCGAACGGCGGATCCTCGCCCTCGAGACCTTCCTGACGCTGTTCCTCGACAAGCTGTTTCCGGGTTGCGAGGTGCTTGGCCAGGGCCTGTTCCGGGTCATCCGCGACTCCGACGTCGAGATCGAGGAAGAAGCCGAAGACCTGGTCCGGGAGTTCGAGGCCAGGCTCAAGCGCCGGCGCATGGGGTCGGTGGTCCGCGTGATGCTCGAGGGGACCATGCCCGCCGAGCTGCGCGAGTTCATCGTCGACAGCCTCGACACCGAGGAATCGGAGGCCGTCGACATCGACGGGAAGCTCGGCCTCGCGCAGTTCGATCAGCTCATCCCGGCAGATCGGCCGGACCTGAAGTTCAAGGCCTTCGCAGCGCGCTTTCCTGAGCGGATCCGCGACCACGGCGGCGACTGTTTCGCCGCAATTCGCGAGAAGGACATCCTGGTCCACCACCCATTCGAGAGCTTCGACGTGGTGGTGCAGTTCCTGCTCCAGGCGGCGCGTGATCCAAACGTCATCGCCATCAAGCAGACGCTGTATCGCACGTCGAAGAACAGCCCGATCGTCGCCGCCCTGATCGAAGCCGCCGAGAGCGGCAAGAACGTCACCGCGGTCGTGGAGATCAAGGCGCGCTTCGACGAGGAGGCCAATCTCAAATGGGCCAGGGACATGGAGCGGGCCGGCGTCTACGTCGTTTTCGGCTTCATGGACTACAAGACACACGGCAAACTGTCCCTGGTCGTACGCCGCGAGGGTGAAAACCTGCGGACTTACTGTCACTACGGAACGGGCAACTACCACCCAGTAACAGCGAAGATATACACGGACCTTTCCTTATTCACGACCGATCCGGCGCTGGGTCGGGACTCGGGCCGGCTATTCAATTACATCACTGGCTACGCAAAACCGCCCAAGACGGAAAAGTTGTCCTATTCACCGATCATGCTCAAGCGCGATCTTCTGCGCCTGATCCGGCAGGAGGCGGAGAACGCCAAGGCGGGTCTGCCGGCGGCCATCTGGGCCAAGATGAACGCCCTCGTTCATCCGGAGGTCATCGATGCGCTCTACGAGGCCTCGTCGGCGGGGGTGCAGATCGACCTGATCGTTCGCGGCATATGCTGTCTGCGGCCAGGCATACCCGGGCTTTCGGACAACATACGCGTGAAGAGCATCATCGGCCGCTATTTGGAGCACGCGAGGATAACGGCGTTCGCGAACGGCAAGCCCATGCCCTCGCGGGAGGCCAAGGTCTTCATCTCGTCCGCCGACTGGATGCCTCGCAACCTCGACCGGCGGGTGGAAGCGATGATCCCGATCGAGAATCCCACGGTGCACCAGCAGGTGGTCCAGCAGATCCTGGCGGCGAACCTCAGGGACGAGGCCCAGAGCTGGATGCTCGACGCCGCGGGCGCCTATCATCGAGCGCCGAACTGGCAGGCCAAGAATGCCTTCTCGGCCCACGAATACTTCATGACCAATCCCTCTCTGTCGGGTCGAGGCCACAAGGTGAAGGACCTACCGCGCGGTTTCGACCATGTCGGCGATCGAAAGTAGGCCCGGCTCCAGCGACGCCGCCGTCATCGACGTCGGCAGCAACTCCGTACGCCTGGTCCTGTATCGCCTGGACGGCCGGGCGATCTGGAGCGTGTTCAACGAAAAGGTGCTCGCGGGACTGGGGCGCGACATCGCCCGCACCCGGGCGCTGTCGCCCGAGGGCATGGCGACGGCTCTCACCGCCCTGCGGCGCTTCCGGGCGCTGATCGACGCCAGTCGGCCGGCTCACGTCTTCACCGCCGCAACCGCCGCGGTGCGCGACGCGACAGACGGACTCGAGTTCCGAGAGCGCGTGGAGGCCGAGACCGGCATCACCCTGCGCGTGCTCAGCGGCGAGGAGGAAGCCCGGGCCGCCGCGCTCGGCGTCCTCGCCGGGGCGCCTCTGGCCCGCGGCCTGGTGGGCGATCTTGGCGGCGCCAGCCTCGAACTGATGCGCCTTAACGGAGAGACGTCGGATCCAGGCATAACGCTCCCGTTGGGCCCGTTCTCCATTCAGCAGCCAAATCGATTCGACCCGGCCCGCGTCCGAGCCACGGTGGAACGGGTCGTGACAGCGGACGTCCGCAAGGCCTTTCGCGCCGACACGCTGAACGCAGTGGGCGGCGCATGGCGCAATCTGGCGCTGCTGCACATGCGAATCTCCGACTATCCGCTGGAGATCGTCCACCAGTATGAGATCGGGCGCCGGGACGTGCTGGATCTGGCCCGGTTCGTCAGCCAGCAATCAAGAGGATCGCTGGACAGGATCGAGGGGATATCCAAGCGACGTCTCGAGAATCTGCCCCATGCGGCGGTGGTGCTCGAGGGCCTGGTAGAACGTCTCGATATCCAGAAGGTCTCCCTCTCCGCCTTCGGCGTTCGCGAGGGCCTGCTGGTGCAGTCGATGACCGATGACGTCCGCAGGCTCGATCCGCTTCTCGCCGGCTGCGCGGCGCTAGGCGGACGACCCGCCGTGGCGGAAGACCTGGGCAAGGCGCTCGATGACTGGATCTGGCCTGTCTTCGAGCGATTGCCGCCGATGTTCGGCGCGCGAGAGGCCACCCTGGTCGCGGCGGCGAGCCGTCTGGCTGAACTGGGCGCGGCGCTCCACCCCGACCACCGCGCGGATATGGTTTTCGAGCAGGTCCTTCGAGCGCCCATCGCCGGCATGGATCACGTCGAGCGGGTCTTCCTCGCCTGCGCTGCGTTCGCGCGCCACACCGCCTCTGCGAACATGCCCAGGCCCCAGCTCATCTCGCGTCTGCTGACGCCCGAGCGCCTCCAGCGCGCACGCGCGCTGGGGGCGGGCCTGCGCCTGGGCTGCGAACTCTCCGGACGCAATCCCGAACTCCTCGCTCGCGCCCGGCTGACCCTGCGGCCGGCCGTGCTGAGCGTGGAAGCCGAGGAGAAATGGGCCCCGCTCCTGCTCGGCGAGCAGACGGCCAAGCGGGCCGCCACCCTCGCCCAACTGCTGGAGCGCGAAGTGCGCCTCCGGCCGATTCCCATTCGCGACAAGGTCGTCGAAGCCCTCGGCTGACCCCGCCGCCTTCCACCTCCGATCGTCCCATCCACACGGCGCATCGCGCCCGCTGCGAGAAAACACTTGCGTTGGATTTGGTGTTGTAGTCTACTACCACACTAAGGAAGCAAGGCGGTTGTCTCGCCTGGCGCGAAGAGTTTCGACGCATGGATCCGGACTGGAATGACGCCCAACCGATCTATCGCCAGATCCGCGACCGCGTCGTGGCGATGATCCTGGATGGGGTTGTGGGCGACGGGGACCCCCTGCCCTCGGTCCGCGCCGTCGCGGCGGAGAACCGGGTCAACCCCCTCACCGTCCTCAAGGGCTATCAGCAATTGGCCGACGAACAGCTGGTTGAGACCCGCCGCGGGCGCGGCATGTTCGTCATCGAGGGCGCGCGGTCGCGCCTGCTGGCTGACGAGCGCCAGCGCTTCCTGAAGGAACAATGGCCGGGAGTCGCAGCGACGATCCGGCGGCTCGGATTGGACGCGCGCGAACTGCTCGCCGCATCGAACGACGACGGGGCGGCTCAGTCCGCCGAGGGAGACTGAACCATGGCCTGCATCGAAGCGCGGGGCCTGAGGAAGAAATACAAACAGACGGTGGCGCTCGACGGAGTCGACATCACCGTTGGTGAAGGCCGCATCCTGGGCCTGATCGGACCCAACGGGGCCGGCAAGAGCACCGCCCTCAACGCGATCCTGGGCCTGACCGCCTACGAGGGCGAGCTTCGGGTCCTGGGGCGCAATCCCTGGACCGAGCGCGATCGGCTGATGCGGGACGTCTGCTTCATCTCCGACGTCGCGGTGCTGCCCCGCTGGATGCGGGTCTCCCAGGCGCTGGACTACGTCGCCGGAATTCATCCGCGATTCGACCGCGCCAAGGCTGAAGCCTTTCTCGCGCGCACCGACATCCGCAAGACGTCGAAGGTGCGGGAACTGTCAAAGGGGATGGTCACCCAGCTCCACCTTGCCCTTGTGATGGCTATAGACGCCCGCTTGCTGGTGCTGGACGAGCCAACGCTCGGGCTCGATGTCCTCTTCCGCAAGCAATTCTATGACTCCCTGCTCAATGACTACTTCGACCACACGCGCACAATCGTCGTGACGACTCACCAGGTCGAGGAAGTCCAGTACATTCTGACTGACCTCATGTTCATCAATCGGGGTCGCATTGTCCTCGACTGCTCGATGGAGACCTTCGAGAACCGTTACGTCGAGCTTCTGGTCGGCCCCGAGCGGGTCGCCGAATCGCGGGGCTTTGGACCGATCCACGAGCGTCAGATGTTCGGACGAACCCTTCTGCTGTTCGACGGAGTGGAGCGCGAGCACCTGGCGCCGCTTGGCGAGGTGCGCACCCCAAGCATCGCCGATCTCTTCGTCGCCCTCATCGGCGGATCCGGCGCCGCCGGAGCGCCAGGAGCCGCCTCATGAACACGCTCGCCGAATCCGTTCCGGACGCCGCGCC
>DASXGR010000012.1:0-2086 GCA_036488935.1 Caulobacteraceae bacterium
CGCCATCGGCATCGGCCACGACGTGACGCGCTATTATCGGAGGGCCGTCACCATCGTCGATGTGGAGCAACTGGGTGGCGCGATCACCGAGCAGCTTGCGGCGCTGTTCGAGGAAGAGCCGCGGGCGGCCAGCAAGGCGGCGCTGTCACTGATGGAACCCGTACCCAGCGTCATCGCCCGGCCGACGCCTACGCGTCCGACGCGAGTGACTGCGGCGTGAGAGCGGTCAATGTCGCGGACTACCGCGAGGCGGCGCGCCGCCGCCTGCCCAAGGTGCTGTTCGACTATATCGACGGCGGCGCCTATTCGGAGTGGACGCTCGCCGAGAACGTCGAGGCTCTCAAGCGCCTGACCCTGCGCCAGCGTGTGCTTCGCGACGTCTCGAAGCTGAACTTCCGCACCGAGTTGTTCGGCCAGGAGATGTCGATGCCGGTGGCGCTGGCGCCGGTCGGCTACGCCGGGATGAACGCGCGCCGTGGCGAGGTGCAGGCGGCGCGCGCGGCCAAGGCGGCGGGAATCCCCTTCACCCTCTCGACCGTGGGCCTGTGCTCGATCGACGAGGTGACCAAGGCTGTCGCCCCGCCCTGGTTCCAGCTCTACATGATCCGCGATCGCGGCTTCATGAACGAGCTGCTGGCGACGGCGCGCGAGGCCGGCTGCCCCGTCCTGTTGTTCACCGTCGACCTGCCCATCCCCGGCGTGCGCTATCGCGACGCGCGCAACACCATGATCGCCACCACCTTCGCCGACCGCGCGCGCCAGGTGATGGACGGCCTGGCCCATCCCGGCTGGCTGTGGGACGTGCAGGTGAACGGCGGACCGCACTGCATGGGCAATCTCGCCTCCGCCACCCAGGGCTTGAACAATCTCTCGGCCTACTGGGCGTGGGTCGGGCGCAACTTCGATCCGTCGGTGACCTGGAAGGACATCGAGTGGGTGCGCGAGCGCTGGCCCGGCCCGCTGGTGATCAAGGGGATCCTCGACGCGGAGGATGCGCGCGAGGCGCGGGCGTGCGGCGCGGACGGCATCGTGGTTTCCAACCACGGCGGGCGTCAGCTCGACGGCGCGCCCGCCTCGATCACGGCCCTGCCCGCGATCGCCGAAGCGGTCGGCGGCGATATGAAGGTGCTGATGGACGGGGGGATCCGCTCGGGTCTCGACGTGCTCAAGGCCCTGGCCCTGGGCGCGGACGCCTGCCTGATCGGCCGCGCCTGGGTCTTCGCCCTGGGCGCGCGCGGCGAGGCGGGCGTCACCCACGTGCTCAATCTGATGCGTCAGGAGCTTCGCCTGGCGATGTCCCTCACCGGTTGCCTGGACGTGAACGACGCCGGCCCGGAGCTGCTGGCTTAGGGGGGCCTCATCCGCGCTCTCCTTCCCCTTCACGGGGAAGGCTTCGGGCGCGCTCTCCTTCCCCTTTATGGGGAAGGTGGATCGGCGCCGGAGGCGACGAGACGGATGGGGAAAGCCGCAGCTCGGACTTCGGCAGATTTGTCGTGGCGATCAACCCGCAGGGGATAGGGATGGGGCTTTCCCCCTCCGTCTCGCCCCGCTACGCGGGCCGATCCACCTCCCCCACGGCGCGCTACGCGCTTGGGGGGAGGAGAGCGCGAAGCGCCTCTTACTCGGCCGCCGCCGCGGCTTCCGCGAGCTTGGCCTTCACCTGGCGTTTGATCTTCCGGGCACGGAGCGAGAGCAGGTCGTCGCTGGTCTTGACCAGATAGGCGTCGAGGCCGCCGCGGAAGTCGAGCGTGCGGCGCGCCGCGTTGGAAATCCGCAGCCTGAAGGTCTGGCCCAGGGACTCCGACTGCAGGCTGGCCGGCGCCAGTGCGGGCAGGAAGCGCCGCTTCGTCTTGATGTTCGAGTGGCTCACATTGTGGCCGACCATCGGGCCGACACCGGTGAGTTCGCAGCGGCGGGACATGGGACCTTATCCAAAGCATGCGCGCCCGAAGCTCATCGCCCGGGCGCGGGAGGCGGGCATATAGGGCAACCCTCAGCGGCCCGTCAACCGGAGCTCTGGCCCCCGGAGCGCGGACGTCCTCGTCCGCTCTTCCTTTCCTGCGCCGCGCCTCGGGCGGACGAGGAC
>DASXGR010000013.1:0-4403 GCA_036488935.1 Caulobacteraceae bacterium
ACGAGCGCGCTGATCGACCGCGCGCTCGAGGCGACCGGCACAGCGCGGAACTGGAACACCGTGGTGGCTCTGGAAGCGCTCGCGCGTGGCCTCGGGCAGGGGGATGAGGCTCGGTGAATAGGGAGGCGCCGCTAAATCGCCGCCACACGGAAATCGCCAGGACTCAGCGACGTCGACTTTGGCGCCGGTGGATCGCGCCTGTCGGTTGGGTGACGACCCGAGGGACGGAGATTGGCGCGTGAACGGCGTGGATGGCGGCGATGAACTCGACGAGGTGCGGATGGCGGCCTGGGCGTTGATCGACGTGGCGCTCCCACAAGCGTGCCTCCCCGGCGTCCGCGCCAATCTTCAGATCCTCGCGGGACATGCAGCGGTAGTCCGGTCGGCCCTTGTCGACGAGACGACCGAAGCGGCCGAAGTCTTCCGGCCCTGAGATGACCAGGAACATCACCGACGCGCTCGGCCTGGCGGCGCGGGTTCACGCGGGCCTCGAAAGCGCCGAGAGCGTCGTCGCCGCCTGCCTGTCGGATATCGCGGCGCGGGATCCGGGGCTCAATTGTTTCACAGCCGTGCTGGCCGACCGGGCCCGGGCCGACGCCGTGGCGATCGACGCCCGTCTGCGAGCCGGCAAGCCGGTCGGGCCGCTCGGCGGGGTTCCTTTCGCGGTCAAGAACCTGTTCGACATCGAGGGTCTGACCACGCTGGCGGGCTCGAAAATCCTCGCGGGCCGCCCGGCGGCGACAAAGGACGCGAGCGTCGTTCAACGTCTGCGCGCGGCGGGCGCGATCCTGGTCGGCGCGCTGAACATGGACGAGTTCGCCTACGGCTTCAGCACCGAGAACTCCCACTATGGCGCGACGCGAAATCCCCACGACCCGGCGCGGATCGCCGGCGGTTCGTCGGGCGGTTCGGCGGCGGCGGTCGGCGCGGGCTTCGTGCCGATCACCCTGGGATCGGACACCAATGGTTCGATCCGCGTGCCGGCGGCCCTATGCGGCGTTTTTGGCCTCAAGCCGACCTACGGACGCCTCTCGCGAGCCGGCAGTTTTCCGTTCGTCGACAGCCTCGACCATGTGGGCCCCTTCGCCCGCACCGTGCGCGATCTTGCGGCCGCCTATGACGCGATGCAGGGGGCGGACGCGGCCGATCCGGCCTGCAG
Source organism: Caulobacteraceae bacterium (assembly GCA_036488935.1). Taxonomy (GTDB): domain Bacteria; phylum Pseudomonadota; class Alphaproteobacteria; order Caulobacterales; family Caulobacteraceae; genus Acaudatibacter. The sequence continues at coordinate 1,160 of DASXGR010000013.1, forward strand.
CCCGCCCGATGATCAGCCCCTTCTGCCCACTCTCGACACGCCGGACCGCGGACTGCGGATAGGGATCCTCGGCGGCTGGTTCCGCCAGGGGGCGAGCGAGGAAGCCCTGGCCGCGGTAGATCGCGTGGCCGCCGCCTTCGGCGAGCGCGCCGGCGCGGCCAAGGTGGTCAATGTGGAGCTGGCCGGCGCCCAGGCCGCGCGGTCGGCGGCCTTCTGCCTGACCGGGGCGGAGGGCGGCAGCCTCCATCGACGGCGCCTCTCCGAACGCCCGCTGGACTTCGATCCGGCCACGCGTGACCGGCTGCTCGCCGGCCTGATGTTGCCAGCCGGGGTCCTGGTGGAATGCCGGCGTGTGCGCCGCCAGTTTCAGGCCGAGGCTCGCGCCCTCTTCGAGACCGTCGATCTACTGCTGGCCCCGGCGACCCCCTGCGCGGCGCCCCGCATCGGCGAGGCGATCGTCAACATCGCCGGCCGGGACACACCCGTGCGCGCCAACCTCGGCCTCTACACCCAGCCGATCAGCTTCATCGGCCTTCCCGCGATCTCGGCGCCTGTGAGCGAGGTCGGCCCGTTGCCGCTCGGCGTGCAGCTGATCGCGCCGGCGTGGCGTGAGGACCGCCTGTTGCGCGCGGCGCACTGGCTCGAGCAGACCGGCGTGACCCGGGCGCCGGCGCCCGTCGCGTAGAGGAAGCTCATGTTGCAAACCACGCGCGGCCTGCGGGGCGTCGTCACCTCGCCGCATCACGCCGCCAGCCAGGCCGGGCTGGACGTCCTGCGCGACGGCGGCTCGGCCGTCGAAGCGGCGGTGGCCGTCGCCGCGACCCTGGCCGTGGTCTATCCGCAGATGAACAGCATCGGCGGCGACGGCTTCTGGCTGATCGCCGAGCCGGGGCGCGCGCCGATCGGCGTCGACGCCTGCGGCCGGGCCGCGGCAGCGGCCGACCTGGACCTCTACGCCCGCCACGGGCTGCGTGAGATCCCGCGTCGCGGACCCCTGGCCGCCAACACGGTGGCTGGAACGGTGTCAGGCTGGGCGGCGGCCCTGGCGGCGGATCGCAAGAGCGGCCGCGAGGCCTTGCCCCTGAAGCGTCTGTTGCGCGCCGCGATCGAGTTCGCCGACGAGGGCGTGTCCCTCGCCGCCTCAACCGCCGCCACGATCGGCGCCAAGCGGGCCGAGTTGGAGGATCAGCCCGGCTTCGCCGACGTCTTCCTTCCCGGAGGCGTGACGCCGGCGCCGGGCTTCGTCCTGCGCCAGCCGGCGCTCGCCCGCACCCTGACGGCGCTGGCCGAGGAAGGCCTGGACAGCTTTTACCGTGGCGCCTTGGCGGAGAAGATCGCCAGGGATCTCACCGCGGCCGGCGCCCCGGTTTCGCGCGAGGATCTCGCGCGCCACCGCCCGGTCGAAACCGTCCCGCTGCATGTCGATGTCGACGGCGCGCGCCTGTTCAACATGCCCCCGCCGACGCAAGGGGTTGCCGCCCTCCTGATCCTCGCGCTGTTCGACCGCCTTCAGGTCAGCGAGGCCGACGGGTTCGCGCACCTGCACGGCCTGATCGAGGCGACCAAGCGGGCCTTCCGCTTTCGCGACCGTCACGTCTGTGAACCCGAGGAAATGACGGTCGATCCCCAGGCCCTGCTGGACGATGCGGCCGGACTGGACCGGCTTGCGGGCGAGATCGATCCGCGCCTGGCCCTTCGGTGGCCGCTCGCCGAGTCCGGCGGCGACACCGTCTGGCTCGGGGTGATCGACGGCCGCGGCCAGGCGGTCAGCATGATCCAGAGCACCTATTTCGAATTCGGCTCGGGCGTCGTTCTGGGCGAGACCGGGATCACCTGGCAGAATCGCGGGTCGAGCTTCGCCCTGGTTCGCGAGGGCTGGAACCGGCTGCAGCCCGGCGCGCGGCCGTTCCACACGCTCAACCCGGCCATGGCCCTGTTCGCAGACAGGCGGGTGATGGCCTACGGGACCATGGGCGGAGAGGGGCAGCCGCAGACACAGGCCGCAGTCTTCACCCGCTACGCCCGCTTCGGCCAGGATCTGCAGACGGCGGTCTCGGCGCCACGCTGGCTCCTCGGCCGGACGTGGGGCGCAAGCAGCACGACGCTCAAGCTGGAGGCTCGCTTCGCGCCCGATCTGGTCGAGGCGCTGCGGTCGGCCGGCCACGATGTGGAGACCGTGGCGGCATTCGACGAGATGATGGGCCATGCCGGCGCGGTGGTGCGCCATCCGGACGGTCGCCTGGAAGGCGCCACGGATCCGCGCAGCGACGGCGCGGTCGCGGCCTTCTGAGGCTCAGGAGCCCCTGTAGGTGCTGTAGCTGTAGGGGCTCAGCAGCAACGGCACATGGTAGTGCGCCTCGACGTTGCTGACGCCGAAGGCGACGGTGACCCGGTCGAGGAAGGGCGGATCGTCGAGCAAGACGCCGGCGCTCCGGTGGTAGGCCGCCGCCTCGAAGACGATCTCATAGAGGCCGCGTTCCAGACCCTCGGGCAGCAAGGCGGCGCGGCCGTGGTTGTCGAGCCGCGCCGTAGCCAGGGGGGGACCGCCGGGGCGGCGGAGGGTCACCTCGAGGCCGGCGGCGCCTACGCCCCTGACAACGTCAAGAACATGAGTGGTCAGCTTGCCTGCCATCGACCCTCGAACTCCACGTCGTCGTAATTCAGGTAGTCCTCGAGCAGCGCGTCCCGCCGGTCGAGGAACAGCTGGCCGGTGACGCCGGAGACCAGGCGAGGCAGCGCGGGCCTCAGTCCCGACAGGGCCGAGGCCGACAGTCCCAGGCTGGCAAGGGCGGAGTAGTTGAAGACGAACAGTCCATGCACCCGCGCCTCGCCTGCTGGCGAGCGGCTGGTCAGTTCGAACGATGGCCCCAGATAGGGGTGATCGTCGATCAAGTCATTGGCGGCGCCGGGAGGAGCGACGTACCGGTCGCGCCACAACAGGACGTCGTCGGCGACCGCGCTCAGTTCGGGCCGCAGCGCCACGTCGTTGCGGATGCCGGTGCTCAGGATCAGGTAGTCGAACTCGAACCCGCCCACGGGTGTCTCGACCCGCACTCCATCGTCGGTCTCCGAAACGGCGTCCCAACCGGCGCCGAGGTGAAGCCTGAAATTCGGGAAGGCCGCGGCGCGGGCGAAGGTGTCGTTGGTCGGCGGCTGGTTCAGGCGCACGAAATGGTCGATCACCCGGTACTTGCTGGCGTCGTCGAGCAGCGGGAAGTGCCGCAGGATGCCGGACCGCTCCAGG
>DASXGR010000017.1:0-16133 GCA_036488935.1 Caulobacteraceae bacterium
TGGCGCCGGGCGCGAGCCACCTGGTGCACATGGCGGCCCACACCATGATTCACGTCGGTCTCTACGAGCAGGTGGCGCTGGTCGACGCGCAGGCGCTGGCGGTGGATGCGAAGGTCCGCACGGAGCTGCGCGAGCCCGGGCCGCTCGGCGCCGAGATGTACTACCTCCACAACTACGTCTTCGGCCTCGAGGGCGCGTTGATGTCGGGCGATGGGCCGCTCGCGCTCAAATACGCGGAGCATGCCCGCGTCGCCTTTCCCGCCGCCTTCGACACCGGCGTCGTCACCATCCCGACGGGCATGGACCGCAAGCAGGACCCCGTCGACCGGCGGGTGAGCGCCGAGGCCCGCGCCCTGGTGGCGCTGGGCCGGTTCGCCCCGCAAAAAGCGCTGGCGGTCCCCGACGACCCGGCCGCCCCGCCGGCACTCCAGCTCTGGCGCCGGTATGCCCGCGGCGAGGCCCTGGCGGCGCGCGGCGACGCCGAAGGCGTGCGACGCGAAGCCCAGGCGATCGCGACGTTGGCGGCCTTGCCGCCCGGCGTGGCGGGGGCCAGCGACCCCGACTTCGCGGCCACCGCCCAAATCGCCGCCGATGTGCTCGAAGGGCGGGCGGCGCTGATCAGGGGCGCGCCGGACGAGGCGGCGACCGCCTTCGCCCGGGCCGCGGATCGCGAAGACAAGGCATTCCCCTACACCCGCCGCTTCGACCCGCCGCCCTGGTGGTATCCGGTCCGCCGCAGCCTCGCCTATGCGGACCTCGCCGCGGGGAAGCCGGCGGACGCCAAGCGCGAAGCCGAGGCGAGCCTCGCGGCCTGGCCGGCAGACGCCCTGGCGCTCAGGGTGCTCGCGGACGCGGAAGCCAAGCTCGGGGACGCCCAGTCCGCCGCCAGGCATCGGACCGAGGCCCGCCGCGCCTGGCGCGGCGACCTCGCCAAGACGCCGATGCGGCTGACCTGACCTAGCCCCTGCCGTCAGGAAGAGGGTGAAGGCACGAACGTTGGCGCGTGTTTCGGTGACGCTTTACCAATTGCTGGTCGTCCCGGGGTCCCGCGGATGGCGGCGGAGTAGGGGCTCAGCCCAGCCAGGGGTCCTCTCGCGGCGGACAAGCTTTCTCCCGGCGCCGACGGTTCATTGGCAGTATCTGCCATAGATGCTATGGTCGATCACATGCCCACCCGCAACGTCGTCCTTACCGATCACCACGAAAAGGTCATCGAGACGCTCGTCGGCTCCGGCCGCTACCAGAACGCAAGCGAGGTCCTGCGTGAAGGGCTCCGGCTGGTGGAGGCGCGCGAGGCGCTTGAGACCGCCAGACTGGAGCTGCTGCGCGAAGCCGTGCGGGCCGGCGCCGCCGACATCGATGCCGGACGCTTCCGCGCCTTCGAGTCCGGCGCCGATCTGGCGGAACATCTGCGCGCGATCTCCGAGGCGACGATCGCCGGCGCGGCGAGTTGATTGGCGTCGCGCTGGGAAGTTCGGCTTGCCGAGGCCGCAGAACGTGACTTCCGGACCATCGTCGCCTGGACTGTCGAACACTTCGGATCGACGCATGCCCGCCGGTACCGCGATGTGTTGGTCTCGGCTCTCGCCTCACTCGCGGACGGGCCAACGCCCCTCAATTGGAGAGCGCGGGACGAGATCGCGTCGGGCCTTCGTTCGCTGCACGTCAGCCAGCGCGGACGCCGCGCCCGGCATGTGGTGTTTTTCCGCCAAGGCCCCGACAACGTTATAGAAGTCCTGCGCATCCTCCATGACGCCATGGATCCCGCTCGCCACATCCCGCCTTGAGGAGTGGTTTTGGGGGCATGCGCTGATCTGATCACAGCCAAGCTCTGCGCCGATAAACTGGAGCTTCAGGCAGCTAGGCTGTAATTCCTAAGCGAACATTTCAGACCGATGGTCTCCGATACGATGATCCGCAACAGCCTGGCCGACTATCGAAGTGCTCTGGACTCCGCGGACGCCGACGCGCTCGGGATCGAGGCGAGCGGAGACGTCGAGCGCTTCCTCGCCCATCGCGACGATCATGTACCGACGCCACTTGTCGCGCTGCCCGCCCTGGCGAAAGAGCTCGGCGTTGGCGCCATCCATATCAAGGACGAAGGCAAGCGCCTGGGCCTTCGCAGCTTCAAGGCGCTCGGCGGCGGCTACGCCCTGATCCGCCTCGCGGTCGATGCGGCGGCGCAGGCGCTCGGCCGCCCGGTCGATATCGCGGAATGGCGGGCGCCGGAGGTCGCCAGGGTCGCGGCGAACATGACGTTCGCCTGCGCGACCGACGGAAATCACGGCCGGTCGGTGGCGCAGGGGGCGCAGTTGGTGGGCGCACAGTGCGTGATCTTCATCCACACCGGCGTCAGCGAGGCCCGCTGCGAGGCGATCGCCCGCTTCGGCGCGAGGATCGTCCGCGTCGAAGGTGATTTCGACGATTCCGTCGCCGCGGTGGCGCGCGCAGCCGAGGCGAATGGCTGGAACCTTGTCTCCGACACCTCCTGGCCGGGTTATGAGCGTGTCCCCCGCCTCGTCATGCAAGGCTATGTCGCGCTGTTGACGGAAGCGCTGGCGGAGATTCCCGCGCCGCCGACCCATGTCTTCATCCAGGCGGGCGTCGGCGGGATCGCCGCGACGGTCGCCGCCCATTTCGCGCTGGTCTTCGGAGAGGCGCGGCCCTTCCTCACCGTGGTCGAGGCGTCTCGCGCCGCCTGCCTGTTCGAGAGCGCCAGGGCCGGCCATCCGGTCAAGGTCGCCCATGGCCGCCCGACCGTGATGGCGATGCTCGAGTGCTATGAACCCTCGCGGGTCGCCTGGCGCATCCTCTCGCGCGCAGCGGACGCCTTCATGACGGTGGATGATGAGGACGCCATCGCGGTGATGAGGCGCCTGGCGTTCCCGCTGGGCGGCGATCCGGCCATCATCGCAGGGGAGAGCGGCGGCGTGGGGCTTGCCGGGCTCATCAAGGCGGCGAACGATCCGGCGTTGCGCGACCAGATCGGGCTTGGCCCCGATGCGCGCGTCTTCCTTATCAACACCGAGGGCGCGACTGACCCGGCGCTCTATGAGACGCTTGTGGGCGTGGCTCCGGAAAGGATCTGAGCGATGCGGGACGAGCAGGCGCTTCAGCGCTCGATGATGGCTTGGCGCCATGAGCTGCATGCCCATCCCGAGTTCGGCTTCGAGGTGATGCGGACGGCGGCTTTCGTCGCGGACAAGCTGCGCGCCTTCGGCATGGACGAGGTGGTCGAGGGCGTCGGCGGCGCCGGTGTCGTCGCTACACTGACACGCGGCCAGTCCAACCGCGCGATCGCGCTTCGGGCCGACATGGACGCGCTGCGCATCACCGAACAGGGCGCGCACAGCTATGGCTCGACAAACCCCGGCCACATGCATGCCTGCGGCCATGACGGACACACCGCCATGCTGCTCGGCGCCGCCAAGGTTCTGGCGGAGGAGGGCGGGTTCGACGGCGCCGTGCGCTTCGTGTTTCAGCCCGCCGAGGAATGGGGCAGGGGCGCGCTCGCCATGATCGAGGACGGGCTCCTCGAACGCTTCCCCTTCGAGGAGATCTACGGGCTGCACAATATGCCCGGCTATCCGGTGGGCGAGTTCCGCACGCGGGCAGGGGCGGTGATGTCGGCGGAGGACAATTTCGAGATTGTGCTGGGGGGCGTCGGCGGTCACGCCTCGAGCCCGCATTCGGGCCGCGAAACCATGGTCGCGGGCGCGGCGCTGGTGCTGAACCTCCAGACGATCGTCTCGCGCCGGCTCGACCCAACGGAGGCGGCGGTGCTCTCCGTCACCGAGTTCACCACCGACGGCGCCCGCAATGTCCTGCCTGGCGTGGCGACGATCCGCGGAGACGTGCGCAGCTTCAACCCCGCAGTGAGCGCGCATGTCGAGGCGCAGATGCGCAGGATCGCCGAGGGGATCGCGCTCGCCTACAATGTCTCGGTGAAGGTCGACTACACGCGCGAGTTCGTCCCCCTCATCAACGATGCGGCCTGCACTGAGGCGGCGCTGGCGGCGGCGCGCCGCTGCTTTGGAGAGGCGCGCGTCACGGTCGCCACCCAGCCGATCACGGCTTCTGAGGATTTCGCGCAGTTCCTGGCCCATGTCCCCGGCTGTTTCGCCTTTATCGGCAATGGGGTCGATGCGCCGCCGTTGCACAATCCGAGCTATGATTTCGACGACGCCATTCTGCTGGACGGCGCCAAGTTCTTCGCAGAGATGGCGCGCTCGCAGCTTCCGGTGAGTGGCGCGTAGTCATCGCGCGCGGCGCAATACTGAGAAAACTCAGCTCGCGAGAAAGCTCCAGATCGGCCCGCGCCAGAGCACGCCGTCGCCTTCGTGACGCTGAATGTCCGACACCTTGGGGGCGCTAGCGATTGCTCGCGGCCAGAACGCCTTTGCGGCGACGTTGCGCTCTGCGACTGCGACCTCCCACCGCCCTGGATATTGGCGCAGAACCAGATGGACCGCCTCGGTCGCCACGCCTTGGCGGCGATGCTTCCGGGCCACAAAGAACTCGCCCATGTTCCGCTCCACGGGTCCGCCTCGGTGAGACTGCGCATTGATCAGGGCGAAACCAGCCAGCCGGCCGGCGGATCGGATCAAGAGGGCATGTGATCCCTCGGCCTGCCAGTAGTCGTCGATGTTCGGCAGCCGACCGAAGCCGCCTTGGTCGTCGAACTCAAAGTCAGGCGACACCGACGGCTCCATCTCCGAGAAATCGTAGATGTAGAATTGAGTCAGCGCCTCGATCAGCGGCTGCTCGGTGGAACCTGTCTTGGTGACCGTCACCGTCGTCGCGCGTCCGATGCGCCCGCCGCTGTCTGTCATACCCGCTCCTCGAACCCTTCGCCGACAAGACGCTCTCGCTGCGCCGCGACTTACGCCTCGCGCACCTGGGTTACGTCGGGAGCCAGTCGCCCGGTGCGAAAAGCGACTGTAGCGCGAGTCCGACAGGTTCGGTCCCGCGGCTCATGGATAGCCCTGTTCCAGGGACTGGCGTCGCGCCGCGAGCGGCGACTTTCCGAGCGGAAATCCAAGTACGGGCTCCGACCCTCATTGGACATTGCGAGCGTGCGTTTCGATTGACCGCAGACAGCGCCAGGGCGCTAACTCGCTGAGCGAGCGACTTCAGGGACGCTCCGCGCAACTCGCTAGCTGCGTTCCAGCTCCGCTGGTCCGCTCTGTTGGGTCCTGACGGGAGCTCGTCATCTAGGAAACACGAGGGAGAGCGCCATGAGCGTCTATCGCGTCACCGAGATCATTGGCACCAGCAAGAATAGCTGGGAAGACGCAGCACGCGAGGCTCTTAGCGCAGCTGCGGGTTCGCTCCGGGAACTGAGGGTGGCTGAGGTCGTGGAGCTGGACATCACGCTAGGGGCGAAAGGTGAAATCGACACCTTCCGCAGCAAGCTTCGCGTCAGCTTCAAGTATGACCCGAGTTAGCCCCGCGAGCTGATCGAGGAGGTGCACAATCGACTGCCGTTGACGTCCTTGGTTTCTATTCGGCGATAGAAACGGCCCGGCTCGCGTTCAGTAGTTGCCGACCGTTCTCAAACCACCGCGGCGGTTCGGAACGTCAGCTTTCAGAGGCTCTCGGTCGCGCGCGGATCTGGAGGCGTCTAGGAGCGGATATCGGATTCGATCCCCGATGCCGCCGCGCTAGCGCAAGAAGACGTAGTCCGCTGAATAGGGTTCGGCGCGGAGCTCACCGGGCGTCGGGCATTTGCCCTTCAGGGCGCCGCCGTGAGTATTCAAGCGCAACACCAGTTTCGCATCCTTGAGGGCGCCGCTTCCGCGATGCTGCACAACGTCGAGCTTCAGTAACGGCGCATCGCTCGGGGCGACGCCCGGCGCAGAGGCCGACTGCCGGCCTGTCACCATATCGCCATCGGTCAGCTCCCACGTGGGGCCGGCATAGTGACGGCCTACCGTCACACCGTTCCGGACGAGGGTGGCGATCGGCTCGCGAAAGACCCAGATGGAGCCCGCGCCAGGTGGCGATTTACATTCGTAGATCTGCGCACCGATCGCGTGAACGACCAGGACGGGCATGCGGCCCGCTACACCGAAGACCCGCGGCGCGCTCACATGTGCAGGTTGAGCCTCGGAGATCGAGGGATCGCCGAGATCCGCCGCCATCGCAAACACGGTCAGCCAACTGAGCGCCCTGAACATCATCAGGTCTTGCAGGCGCCACCTGCGCCTTGTGGTGGGACGCTGACCGGCCATGATCTCCTCGAAGCTGGATCCAGAGGGCGTCTCGCTCTCGACAACCAACATGGCGCGCCCCGACTACGCTGCCGTTTCAGCTGGATGGGAGGTGCGCTACGTCTGAAACATGAGCGGCGTCGGAGGCCCCGCTAAGGCTACATCGAAACGATCTATTTCCTCGATCGGAACGATCAATTGGACCTCTAGAGCGGCGCGGGGCAATCCAACGCCGCAAAAATCTCCAAAAATGAACAGTCACAGGCTAGGGCCACCGCTTGCAGAAGGAGCAGCGAGGATGGGACTGCCGCACTTGTGTATTTGGGTAGGTTCCGAGGCGCGGCCTCGCTGCCCACCCGTCGGGCGCCACCCGGCTGTCGCGACTCTCGTGCCTCCAGGAGAAGCAGCCTAGGGCGCGCTGCCCGCCACTCACGCTCTGGCCACCGCTTTCCTCCCATCAAGTCGCTCCCGCCGTTGAAGGCGCAAACGCCGACCAATCGGCCGCCGCGGCGCTCTCTGTCTCCCGCGCCGGGCAGTCGCAAACCGCGCACGCGGTCGTCCTCCGAATTCCCGCATTCGTCGCGAGCGCGACCGCGGACAGTAAGCTTTCCCGGAGATCTGGATGACGCTCCCTCAGCAAAACCCTGACAGCCTCGCCGTCACGCCGAAGATCACCATCGTCGACGATGACCTGGCAATGCGGAACATGCTCGTCGAGTACCTCGATCAGAACGGGATGCAGGCCACGGCGGTCGCCGATCACGCGGGCCTCGACAAACAGCTGAAGGAAGGGCCGAGCCTCATCATCCTCGATCTGCACCTTGGGCAGCAGGACGGGCTCGACCTGCTACGGCACATACGCGCCACCTCCGATGTGCCGGTGATTGTCATCACCGGTCACAGGCGCGATGAGATCGACCGCGTGCTCGGTCTCGAGCTCGGCGCGGACGACTATCTCACCAAGCCCTTCGGTCTGCGTGAGCTGCTTGCCCGCATGCGCACGATCCTGCGCCGGCGGATGGCGGGCGGCGAGACCGCCCGGCCGCGGAGAGGCCAGCGCGCCAGGTTCGGTCCCTGGGAACTCGATCGCGTCACCCGGCGGATCCAACGCGCCGGCGAGGCGTCAATCGCCCTCACCAAGAACGAGTACGCCCTCCTGCATGCGTTCCTCGATGCGCCGAACCGACCACTCTCGCGCGAGCACCTGTTGAGCGCGACCCGTGTGCATGACGACGTATTCGATCGGAGCATCGACGTGCAGATCCTCAGGCTCCGCCGCAAGCTGGAGACAGATCCGGCGGCCCCGCGGATCATCGAGACGCTGCGCGGGGTCGGCTACGTCTTTCGGGCGCAAGTCGAGGCGCTATGAGTCGCGCTGCGGCGCTCGGTATCGTGTTGCTGATTGCGATCGTGGCGCCGCTCCGTGTGAGCTCCGTAACGTCGCAGTCGCCGCCGCGCGTCGGGGAGCCGATCACACCGATCCCCTCACCGCCTCGCGAGGATGCGGCGCGCGCCAGGCTCGGCGCAATGCTGTTCGACGATCCGCGGCTCTCTGGATCAGGCGCCAGGGCGTGCTCGAGCTGCCACGACCTGGCGACCAACGGCGCGGATGGCCATCGTCGCGGGCGCGCACCCGATGGGACCGACCTGCCCGTCAACACCCTCACGGTCTTCAACTCTGGGCTCAGCTTCCGCAACAACTGGGCAGGCGACCGCCGCTCGCTTGAAGACCAGGCCCAGGGCTCGATCAACAACCCAAGGATCATGGGGGGCAATCTCGACCTGGTGGTAAAGCGTCTCCGCGCCGATCCCGCCATGACGCAGGCCTTTTCTCACGCCTATGGCGGCCCGCCGGATGGGGCGCGTGTGTTGGATGCGCTGGCGACCTTCGAACGGACTCTGGTGACCCCCAACTCGAGATTCGACGACTGGCTGCGCGGTGACAATGCGGCCCTGAACCAGAGCGAACTGCAAGGTTACAGGCTCTTCAAGTCGATCGGCTGCGTCTCGTGCCACCAGGGGGTGAACATGGGCGGAAATCTCTTTCAGGTGAGCGGCGTATTCCATCCGGTTACCGGGACCACCTCGAAGCTCGTGCGGGTGCCCTCACTGCGAAACGTGGCGGCGACCGCGCCCTACTTCCATGACGGTAGCGCGCCAACGCTGGAAGCCGCGATCCGCACCATGGGACGAGCCCAGCTGGACCGCATGCTCACCGACGAGCAGATCTCTCAGATTGCCGCCTTCCTGCGCACCCAGACCGGCCAGTATCGCGGGCGCCTCGTGAAGGCCCACCCATAAGACGGCGGCTAACATTCCTAATCCTGCTTGTGCTGTCCGGCCTCGCCGTGACGGCAATCCTCATCGAGCGCGCCCACCAGGAGACGACGACAGCCAGGATGATTGCGGCGCTGGACGCCTATGAGCGCGCCCAGGCCGACCTCGAGCGCGACGCGATCAAGCTGCGCGGCGGCCTGCTGCATGACTACGACCCGCTGGTCGTGGATGTCACACAGTTCGAGGCCGCCAGCGATAGACTGGTCGCCCTGTCTGCGAGCTCACCGAGTCTCCAGCGCCAGTCGAGCGTGCTGGCGGACGCCGCCTCGGTCCAGGGGCGGCTTACCGAGCGGCTGAAGAGCGACAGTGCGCTGATGCTCAACAGCCTGGCGTACTTCAGCCGGCTTAGCGCGCCCGCGCCAGGCGAGCCGGCGTCCGGACCGGACGTCGCCGCGCTCGCAGCCGCGATGCTGCGGCTGACCCTCGACGCCTCGCTGGAAAACCAGGCTGAGGTTGCGCGACGCATCCAATCGGTGGACCGCCACGAAGCGGTCGCCTCGGCCGACCCTCTCTTCAACCATGCGCGTCTGCTGCAGCGGCTGCTCCCGACGACGGATCAGGCGGTCGAAAACCTGCTGGCGGCGGACGCGGCGGCTGACCGCCGCAGTCTGCGCGCAACGCTGCAGCGGGACCTCGCAGCAGAGCAATCCGAGGCGACAATCGTTCGCGTCGGCCTGTTGCTGGTCTCGCTCCTGCTCGTGGCCGTGCTGCTCGACCTCGGCCGCAGGCTGCGCGACCACGTACGGGCGCTAGCCCGTCGCGCCGAACTGGAGCGCACCCTTGCAGAGATCTCCGCCACCCTGATCCGGGCGCAAATTCACCCGGTACGGCCGGTCACCGTGATCGAAGGCCTCGGTCGTCTCGCCCGAGGAATCGGCGCCGATCGAGCCTACCTCGTCGGCGAGGGATTCGACCTCCGCTGGGCGCGCCCGGAAGTCCAGTACTGTGCCGGATGGCCCCAACTCGCGCTCGATCTGGCGGCCAGCGTTTCGCACGCCCAGAAGGGATCGTTCCACGTCACCGCGGCGGAGGCGCCGGCGATGCTGCGCGCCGCCGGCGCGCGGTCGGTTGCGGCGGCTTGGGCGACCAACCAGGAAGGCGCCCGCGTGCTATTGGGCATGGACGCGTTGCATGAGAGTCTGCACCTCGAGGGTGATGAGATCGAGGTCATCCGCCTTGGCCTCGATGTGATCGCCGGCGCGTTCAGGCGCTGGACCCTCGAGCACGAACGGGCGCACCTCGAGCGACGGCTGGAGGAAGCCAGCCGCATGGAGGCCGTCGGCGCCTTCGCCAGCGGCATCGCCCACAACTTCAACAACATCCTTGCCGCGATCGGCGGCTATGCCGAAATGGCCGCCACCGGGGTGCGCGGCGAGGACCCGCCTGCGCGGCATCTCAGCGAAATCCTTCTGGCGGTGGCCCGCGGCCGCGACCTGATCGACCGCATTCTGGCGTTCGGCCGCCGCAGCTCGGCCCCCGCCTGGCGCGAAGTGGATGTCCGCATGGCGCTTGAGGAAGCCGCCTCGCTCCTGCGCGCCGCCCACCCGGACGCCTCGATTGAGGTCGAGGCTGCGGGCGCGGGTGTCGTGAAGGCGGATCCCGGAGCCCTGCAGCAGATCCTGCTGAACCTTGGCGCGAACGCCATCCAGGCCAGCGGCGTCGCAGCCGAGGTCACCCTCATAGCCTCGTCGGAGCGGATCCTGCTGCCGCGAGCTCTCGTCGCCGGGCGCGTGGACGACGGCGACTATGTCGTGCTGGCGGTGGAGGATCGCGGCCTCGGCATCGCGCCCGAACAAATCCTGCGAATCTTCGATCCCTTCGTCACGACCCGTGCGGACGGCCATGGGCTGGGTCTGGCGACGGTAAGCGCCCTTGTACGTGACCACGGCGGAGCAATCGACGTCATCTCCACGCCCGGACAGGGCAGCCGTTTCGAGGTCTGGTTACCCCGCGAACCAGCGCCCGGGGCGCCGCCGGGGCGACTCGCCGACCACGGTCAGGGCGAGGTGTTGCTCCTGCTCTGCGTCGACGAGCTGATGCTGGCCGACGCCGAGGATCGGCTGGCTGAGCTTGGCTATGAGCCGATCGGCTTCAGCGCCCTCGCTGCGGCTTTGGCGGCGGTGGCTGCGGCGCCAGAGCGGTTTGATGGCGCGGTCGTCATCGCTGACGGGCCGCATGCCGCAGAGTGGGCGGCCACGCTGCGGCAGGCGGCAGCGCGGCTTCCGATCATTGTCACGTCAGCCCCGGGACAGATGGCCCGCGCCCCAGGGCTCGTTGGCGCTTCGACCTTGCCGTGGCCGCTGGATGCGCGGGCGTTGATCCACGCCCTCAACGTTCGCGTGATCTGAAGCCAGAGCGCCGTCGGACGGCTCTAAGATTTTGAATCTAGAGCAAAATAACTCCGACCAGACGATTCCGTCTGGTCGGAGTTTGTTCTAGCCCCGCGCGTCACGCGCCGGCGGTGGCGAACACGCCGCGCCGCTGCTGGTCGCGCTCAATCGACCCGAATAGCGCGCTGAAGTTGCCCTCCCCGAACCCCTCGTCGCCCTTGCGCTGAATGAACTCGAAGAACACCGGACCAAGCGCCGGCTGCGAGAAGATCTGCAACAGGAGCCGGGGCGCGCCCTCGCCCGTGACGCCGTCGAGCAGAATGCCCCGCGCCTCGAGCGCTTCGACGGACTCGCCATGGCTCGGCAACCGTCTGTCGAGCCTCTCGTAGTAGGTCGAGGACGGCGGACTCATGAAGCGAACGCCGAGAGCCTTCAGCCGGTCCCAACATTCGATCAGGTCGTCACAGAGGAAGGCGACGTGTTGGACGCCCTCGCCGTTGTGCGCGCGGAGGAACTCTGCGATCTGGCCGCGCCCGCCGTAGGCTTCCTCGGCCAGCGGAATCCGGATCTTCAGGTCCGGCGCAGTCATCGCCCGACTGGTGAGGCCCGAAAACTCGCCCTTGATGGCGAAGTAGCGAGTTTCACGGAATCCGAAGATGCGCTCGTAGAACTCGCCCCAGTGAGCCATCCGCCCCGCGTAGACCGCTTGCGTCAGGTGGTCGATCCGCCTCAGGCCGGCGCCCGCCGGCTTGCGATCCAGGCCCGGCAGGTAGTCGAAGTCGACGTCGTAGATCGACGGCCCGTCTTCAGAGCGGTCCACGAGATAAATCAGGCCGCCGCCGATGCCGCGGATCGTAGGGATTCGCAGCTCCATCGGTCCGATCCAACTCTCGACCGGCTCCGCGCCACGCTCGATGGCGTCCGCATAGGCCAGGGATGCATCCTTCACCCGAAATCCCATCGCGCACACAGAGGGACCATGCTCGGCGGCGAAATGGGCGGCCGAGGAGGCAGGCTCGTAGTTGGCGACGAGATTGATCTCGCCCTGGCGCCAGAGGTCCGCATCCTTCGAGCGGTGCCGGGCAATACGCTTGAAGCCCATGGCGGCGAACACCGGCTCGAGCACGCCCTTCTTGGGCGCGGAGAACTCGATGAATTCGAAGCCATCGAGGCCGAGGGGATTGTTGAACAGGTCCATCATGTCGGGACTCCGATTGAGGTGGCTTGGATCGGGAGAGTTCGGCCAGCCAGCGGCCACGCCTGACCGAGGCGCGGGCGCCGGACCCAAGAGCCTGATCCGTTCGTACGGAACAGATACGAACGGTGAATCGGGCTCTAAGCTTTTGAATCTAGAGCAGATTGCCCCGTTCAGACGGTTCCGTCTGAACGGGATTTGCTCTAGAGGCCGAATGAATCGGGTGAGCGCCTTTCAGCGCGAGTTGACAGCCCGAGTCGGGGCGAGCTCCAGCGCCGACCGGGGGAGGGTGAACTCCCTTCCCTCGGCGACTTCGCCGCGCAGGTCGCGCGTCATGCAGCAGTACTCGAGCGTCACGCCGTTCGGGTCTCGAAAGTAGATCGAGCTCGACCAGCCATGGTCGCTCACTTCGGTGACGTCGACGCCTTTCGCGCGTAGCTCATCGCGCTTGTTCTCAAGGTTGGCGAGAGAACCTGCTTCGAAAGCGAAGTGGTAGAAGCTCGCAGGAACGCCCAGACCCTTGTTGATTCCCGTGTCATAGCTGCGAGGCAGGTCGGCGACTCGCTGAGGCGCCATGAATGCGATCAGCTGGTCGCGACCGACGTCGAAGAAAACGTGGTCGATGGTCCCGCCTTCCTCAATATGAATCTGGTCCTGAACGACGACCTTAAAGCCCAGCACGTCTTCGTAGAAGCGTCTGGTATTACCCAGGTCCAACGTTGTCAGTGCGACGTGCGAGAAACCTTTGTGGTTCATGGCGGTCTCCGAATCTGAAGAAGAAAGATCGCTTTCGATCTGAGGCTATGAGGTAATTGCCGCCGGCTACGTCGCGATTTCATGTCCAAGAGCTTCGACTACGGACGTAACACTGCGTGTGAGCGCATTACAGGTGAAATGAACCGTGATCCGACACGACATCACGACGTAGTCCGCGCGAAGCAGCTTTCTGGCTCGACTCTAGCCATGGAGCAGTCAGATGAAGAATGAGACATCACAATATGCAACCCCGGTCCCCCCGGCCCCAAACGAGTATCCGCTGGCGTTCTCGTTGCGCGCGGCTGCCTTGAACTTCCCGGGCAAGACCGCAATCGTCTCGGACGGGGAGCTCATCAGCTTTCGCGCCCTTGATGGCGAGGCCCGCCGCCTGGCCCAACGACTGATCGCTGCGGGCGTCGCGCCGGGGGATCGCGTCGCCCTGCACCTGCTGAACGGGATCGACCTGGTCGTCAGCTATTTCGGCTGCTTTTACGCCGGCGCCATCGCGGTCCCGATCAATACGCGCTTCAAGGCGCCCGAGATCTCCTACGTGTTGGGGCACAGCGGAGCTTCGCTTTATCTGGGCCAGCCCGAACTTCTGGGCGAGGTCGCTCCCACCAGCGCGGACGAGCATTGCGTGCGGGCGTTCATCTTCAATGTCCGCGGGTTCGCCGCGGATATCGGGGCGGACCCGCGCCCGCTGCCGGACGTGCAGACCGACGAACCTGCCGTCATTGTCTACACCTCCGGCACGACGGCGCGACCGAAGGGCGTGACGCACAGCCATCGCACCGCCCTCAGGGTCGCCCGGGGGGCCGGCGTCGAAAACGATGCCGTAATGGCGATCGCGACGCCCATGGCCCACATGGCGGGACTTGCAAAGGTAGTCGCCGGCTTCGACGCCGGCGCCACGGCCGTCATGTCCGCCCGCTTCGACGCCGAACGTCTGCTGGACAACATCGCGTCCCACGGCTGCACCGACATGATGGCGATGCCGGTGATGTACCAGCAGCTCTGTGCGGCGCAGCTCGATCGGCCCCGCAACGTGAGCTCGCTTCGCTGTTGCACTGCGGGGGGCGACAGCGTCGCGCCCGCCTTGAAGGCGACGTTCGCACAGACGTTCGGGTGTCCCCTGTACGAGATCTATGCGTCGACCGAAGTGGGGATCATAGCCGCCAACTGGTCGGCGGCCGCCCACATGCGTGGCTCGTGCGGACCGGCCGTGCCGGACGTGGAGATCGCCTTAGCAGACGGCACACGAGACGTTCGGTGCGCAAGCGGCGAATGCATCGTCAGGTCGCCGGGCATGATGATCGGCTACTGGCGCGACCCGGTCGCCACCGGCGAGGCGATCAAGGATGGGTGGTTCCACACCGGCGATCTCATGCGCCAGGACTCGGCGGGCTATCTCTGGTTCGAGGGGCGCCGCAAGGAGATTATCGTCCGCGGCGGCTCAAACATCGCGCCCCAGGAGGTGGAGGCGGCGCTCTACCAGCACCCGGGCGTGCTCGAGGCTGGAGTGGTCGGCGCGCCCGATCCGGAGTGGGGAGAGCGGGTCGTCGCCTTTGTCAGCCGAACGCCGGGTTCGGACATCCAGGCCGATGAGCTGATCGCCTTCGTCGGCGGGCGGCTCTCCGCCTACAAGACGCCAGAGCAGATCGTCTTCCTCGAAACTCTGCCGAAGAGCCCCGCAGGGAAGGTCCAGCGCCGGGCCCTGCGGGAGATGCTGGCCTCCGCCGAGCTGAAACGAGCGTAGGTCGCTCCAACATCCCAACGACAGAGCGCGCGGCGTCAGGCGGATCCGCCTGACGCCGTCACGCCTTGGCGCGCCCTGCAGAACGTGGTGACCAGGTTTCAGCCGTAGCGAATGTCCTCAAAACTGGCAATCGCGTCGTAGCTGACGTCCATTATCTTGCTAATCACAGTACAGATTCTCCAGAGTTATTCGGAGGGATCCATGCAATTCGAGAAGCATAGAGATGACAACCGATCGCCGTTAGCGTGTTTCAGGCGAAGAAGTAAGGCGATCGGAGATTCAATCCATTTAAAGATGAAAATTGGAGAGTTTCCGGTGTCGTCGGGGGACGATGCTCGGTGGCGCCCAACCATCGCGGCAAAGTCGGGGCTGATGGTAAAGACTGTCCCAGGCATCGTGGCGTGCTCTGAAAACGCATGTGAGAACTTCCTGGTCTCGATTCTGTCTTGGACATTTGCGCAGTTTCTCGAGGGCTGCGCTGCCTATGGCAAAGCGATGTATCCGGGTTTTGTGGGCGTGACTGAACCTGTAGATCAACGCAATCCGGCGCGGGGGGTCCAATCCGAGCAGGAAAATTCAAATCAACTGCAGAGCCAGACATCTGGGTCGAGTGAAATATCCTCAATTGAGACTGATGAAATCACGGGTACAAAAGTGAAAAGTTCACTCGACATTTAGTAGGGACTTCCGAGTGCTGCTCACCATTCGGACTGTTCGCTTGGATTGGCGATCGGCTGGAAGTTGTGCCGCCTGATATCTCGTCTATCGGGAGATTGGATACGCAATGACTGATTACGTCCTAATCCACGGCGCGTGGCATGGTAGTTGGTGCTGGGCGCGTGTTCGCCACCTGCTGGCGACCCGTGCGCATCGGGTCTTCACGCCGACGCTGACAGGAGTCGGAGAACGCTCGCATCTCTTGAGCCGCGACGTCGGCCTCCACACCCATGTCGCCGACATCGCCAATCTCATGATTTGGGAGGACCTGCGCGACATCGTCCTGGTCGGACACTCTTACGGCGGTGTCGTCGCGCGCCACGTTGCCGACCGGATGCGAGACCGGATTCGCTCGCTTGTCTATCTCGACGCCTTCGTTCCCGACGATGGCAGGGCCCTTTTCGACTACCTGCCTGATCGCGGCCGAAGCGACCGTGAATTGGCTGCGGTTCACGGCGACGGATGGAAGGTCCCGCCGCGACCGGCGTCGTTATTCGCGGTCAATGCAGCTGATGCTGACTGGGTGGACCGACAGTGCACAATGCACCCGCTGTCCAGTTTTGAAGCGCCGGCGCAGATCAGCGGCGCCTGCGACGGCATTGCAAACATCGGATACGTCTTGGCGAGTCGCTTTGACGGTCCTTTCGGCCAGTTTTACGCGAAGGCAGGAGAACGCCGCTGGTGGCGGGAGGAGCTTGCATGCGGGCATGATGTGATGCTCGACATGCCCAACGAGCTCACGGCCTTGCTGCTGCAGAGAACGTAAAAGGCGGTCGCCGCCATCGTTTGCTCGAGCGACGGAATCGTCTGCAGGCCTCGCTGACGCGACG
>DASXGR010000059.1:0-3749 GCA_036488935.1 Caulobacteraceae bacterium
CGTCATCCGGGCTTTCTGGCTGCCCTATTCGAAGAAGACCTTCCGCGTAGCGCGGGACGCCTCGTCGATCGCCAACGGCGCCCTGGCCGAGAACATCAACGGCGTTCGGACCGTGCAGGAGACGCGCCGCGAGGCGATGAACTTCGAGCTCTACGAAGAAAAGGCCCGCGCCAACTTCGAGGCCCAGGCCGGCGCCTCGTGGATCGCCCAGATCATGACGCCCACCGTAGATGTGCTGACGGGCGTCGCCATGGCCTTCATCATCGTCGTGGGCGGCGAGGAAGTTGTCGGCGCTACGCTCAAGGTCGGCGTGCTGGTGACCTTCATCCTGTCGGTCCAGCGGTTCTTCGAGCCGGTGCGGCTGCTCTCCATGCAATACACGGTCATGCAGCGCGCCATGGCCGCCGGCCACCGGATCTTCGAGGTGCTCGACGTGCCGGTGACCATCTCCAACAAATCGGACGCCTTCGACCTGGCCGACGCGCCGCCGACGGTGGAGCTGGAGCACGTCACCTTCGGCTACGATCCGGAGCGGCCGATCCTGCACGACATCTCGCTCAAGGTGGCGCCGCGCGAGGTCGTCGCCCTGGTCGGCCCCACCGGCTCGGGCAAGACCAGCATCACCGCCCTCACCCACCGGTTCTACGACGTCCAGGAAGGGCGTGTCCTGGTGGGCGGCCACGATGTTCGCGACGTCACCCAGGAGTCATTGGGGGCCATGGTCGGCATGGTGCTGCAGGAGCCGTTCCTGTTCTCCGGCACGATCGAGGAGAACATCCGCTACAACACCGCCCGGGCCACCCACGACGACATCGTCGCGGCGGCAAAGGCGGTGCTGGCCCACGACTTCATCATGCGGCTGCCCGAAGGCTATGCGACCCAGCTTGGCCAGCGGGGGCGCAACCTCTCCGTCGGCCAGCGCCAGCTGATCTCCTTCGCCCGCGCCCTGGTGGCCGATCCCAAGATCCTGATCCTCGACGAGGCGACGGCCAACATCGACAGCTTCACCGAGCAGGCAATCCAGAAGGCGCTGCGCGTTCTCTTTGCCGGGCGCACCTGCCTGGTGATTGCCCACCGCCTGGCCACTGTGCGCGACTCCGACCGCATCATCGTGCTGCGCGACGGCCGGATCATCGAACAGGGTCCCCACGACGCCCTGATGGCCAACCACGGCCTCTACGCCCGCCTCTACACCTCCAGCCACGGCTCCTTCGACGACCTGGCGGAGAGCGGGGTCGTGTCGACGTAGCGGGACGATCAAGGGCGCGCCTCGGTCCGCCGGTATCCCCGCCGGTTCTTGTTTCCTTCATTGACGTTTACTCTGGAAACGTCGCCATCATCACGATGAAAGGGACGCGGGCCAAGAAGAAAGAGGCCGGCGGGACGCCGGCGGACCGAGTGTCGGCGGGTGAAGGGGTCGATACCTCAGAGCATCGCGAGCTTCGCTCGCGATGAGATCGTCGGCCTTCGGCGCCAACGACGCCTTAGTCTTCGATCCGCTCTCGACCGGCATTGTCCCCCCAATCGAAGGCCTTTCTCATCGCCTCGGGCGTAATGTTGGCGAGCACATCATCGAGCGTCCAACGGGCCGCGGCCCTGCAAACGATAAGGCAATCACCGTCGGCCAGGACTTCCGCCTGACCGCACGCCTCGATCCCGATCTGGTTCGCCATCGAGCGGGGTAGCCGTAACACCAGCGAATTTCCCCATTTTGGCTACCTGGGCAAACATCAGATCGGCTCCTGCGACGTCCCAGGATATTCGGCTTCCGCGGTTGTCAGCCAGCGTCAAGGCTTGGCGCTCCTTACGGCCACGCGTCCTGCGTGTGTATGAATGCGTTTCCATGCATATCAATACCCATGAACGAGGCTTGCTCTTCTGAGGGCGCCCATGACGCCGGAGCCGGAATAAGATCGCCCTGTCGGGGGTGACCGCTTGTCCACGCCAGCCGTGAGGGAGCCACCATGCTTGTGAAGCGCGCAGGATCTCAGCCCTGGCAGAAGGGGCCTGCCGAGAGTTTCACCGGAACGGTCCGCATCGATCCCCTGAACAGTGCGCCGGGTCCGGCCCGCGTCTCATGTGCGAGCGTCACCTTCGAGCCGGGCGCGCGCACCGCCTGGCACACCCACCCCCTGGGTCAGACGCTGATCGTCACCGGCGGCTGCGGCTGGATCCAATCCGAGGGCGAGCACATAGTCGAGATCCGGCCCGGCGACGTGGTCTGGTGTCCGCCCGGCCAAAAGCACTGGCACGGCGCCACGCCGACGACGAGCATGACCCACATCGCCATCCAGGAAGCGCTCGACGGCAAGGCGGTCGAATGGATGGAGAAGGTCACCGACGCGGAATACCTGATGGGCCCGCATCCGGCGCATTCGCCGATCTGATCTCGCGCCGACCCTATTCGCCCAATAAGCGCACAAGCCCCCTGAAGTCCGGCGATCGGTCGACAACGGCGTGAAACCGCTTGTCGGCGGTGATGACGCAAGTGTTTTCCCGGCGCGCAAGCGCCAGGTAGACGCAATCATAAACCGGGTGATCGAGGGTGCTCGCCAGAGCCGCGGCCGCCAGGAGATCATCCTCAATAGACGTCGTGGTCACCGGCGCATTGTGGAGCTCCGAGAGGCGCTCCATGGCTTCCTCGTCGCTGATCTCCCCGCGGCGACTTCGACGCCAAAGGGCGTTGGCGGCCTCGACCAGCCATAGGGCCGGTGCGATGAGTTCTTCGCTCGACAGGGCGTCGGCCGCGTCGCTTTCGGGCTCGTCCAGGACCCATTTCAACGCCACGGACGCATCGACGACGACGGTCACCGGCTGTCGCGATCTTCGCGGATGAGGTCCGCGGATTCGCCGAGAATCCGCCCTCGGGTCTGGCTTCGAAGGGCTTCGGCGCGCGCGCGAAAAGCCTCGCGGCCAGCCTTCAGGGCCGCCTCGAGGATCGCACGGTGCTCGGCCTCGGCGCTGCGGCCGTGGCGCAGAGCCTGCCGCCTCAAGGCCTCGACGACATCGCGCGGAACATCCCTGACCAGAAGCTGAGGCATTCTCATATGCTATCACGTGATAGCGAGCAGGTAAAATCAGCGCGGCCCCCTGTCGGCGGCTCAGAAGTAGATCGGATCGATATACAGCCCCTTGCGCGCCGCATCCGCCGGCGACGGAACGCCCGGCGACCAGTGGTTGAAGGCCTCGACCTCGTCGGCCAGCGACCGCAGCAGGTCGACGCCCGGAGAGTTCGGCGATGTGAGGATGGTGAGGCGGTTCATCCCGCGCGCTGCGAGCGGTCCGCACCAGGCGCGGACCAGAGCCTCGAAGGCGGCTTCGCAGCCCGGCTCGAAGGCGTAGTCGAGCATCACTCCGGGCTCGGAGAAGGTCTGCTGGCCGTCGCGCTCGGTGACCAGGCGGCGCGCCCGCCCGGCGGGCCAGACGCCGGCGACCGCGCCTTCGGCCAGCCACAGATTGCCCCACCCGTAGAGATCAGGCGCCCGCTCCAGCCGCGCCGCGAGAGACTGCCCGGTATAGGGGACAAACATCTCCTCCTCGCCGTGGAAGGCGTTCAGGCGCTCGGCGATAGCGTTTGCATCGGCTGGCGTGGCGGGGCGCCCGTAGGGAGGTCCGGCCGCGGACGCGGTCGAGATTCGAACTGCGAGCACCGTCGTCGGCCACTTGTCGGGCGTGTGGCGAAAGCCGTGCTGCATGCCGGCGTTGTCGACGGCGATGAAGGCGTTGGAGCCCGCCACTTCAGGCCAATA
>DASXGR010000083.1:0-3565 GCA_036488935.1 Caulobacteraceae bacterium
GCGGCACGCCTCCGTCTCCGGATCGGACATTTCGACGAGCGGCCGGCGCAAGCTCGTGGAGCGCGTGGTGGCCATGGCCCGGCTCGCTGCGGAGGACCCCTATGCCGGTCTTCCGCCGATCGACCGGCTGGCGCGCGGCGAAGGCCCGGACCTCGATCTCTTCGACCCCGCCGAGCCCAGCGCCGAGAGCCTCGAGGCGCGGGCCCTCGCCGCCGAGGATGCGGCCCGGGCGGTCCCCAAGGTCAGCAAGTCCAACGGCGCCTCCACGACCTGGTCGTCGGGGACCTGGCGCCTCGCCAACAGCGACGGGTTCAGCGGCCTGCATCGCGGCACCAGTTCCTCGCTCGCCGCCAGCGCCATTGCAGGCGACGGCGCGACGATGGAACAGGGGTACGAGGGCCGCGCGATGCGTTGGCTGGAGGACCTGCCGGCGCCCGAAGCGATCGGCGCCGAGGCGGGCAGACGGGCCGCCGCAAGCCTGGGCGCGCGCAAGATCGCCTCCACCACCGCCCCGGTGATCTTCGAGAACCGCCTCGCCGGCGCCCTGCTGTCACCCCTGATCGGGGCGATCGCGGGGCCGGCCGTGGCGCGCGGCGTATCCTTCCTCAAGGACAAGCTGGGCGAGAAGATCTTCTCCGACGCCATCACCCTGCTCGACGATCCTCACCGGCGGCGCGGCCTGGGCTCCTCGCCCTTCGACGATGAGGGCGTCGGCAACGAGACCCGCAAGCTGATCGACTCTGGGGTGCTCACCACCTGGCTGCTCAACTCCACGTCGGCGCGCCAGCTTGGCCTTCACAGCACCGGTCACGCCTCGCGGGGCCTCGCCGGACCTCCCGGCGTGTCGCCTTCGAACCTGAAGCTCTCGCCGGGCGAGCTCGATCTTGCCGGCCTGATGAAGTCCGCCGGCCAGGGCCTGCTCGTGACGTCGATGTTCGGCCCGTCCCTCAACGCCAACACCGGCGACTGGTCGGTCGGCTGCCAGGGACAGTGGTTCGAGAACGGCGAGATCGCCTATCCGGTGACCGAGATCACCGTGGCTGGCAATCTCCTGGACATCTATGCGCGCCTCGTCCCCGGCGCGGACCTCGTTCAGCGCGGCGCCTCGGAGATACCCTCAATCCTCGTGGACGCGCTGGCGATCGCCGGGCGCTGAGGAAGGACCCACGGATGAGCGAACAACTTCTTCACCTGGTCATCGGCGGCGAACTCGAAGAGGTCGGGACCACGCGATTCCGCGACCTCTCGAAGATCGACCTGGTGGGCGCCTATCCGAGTTACGCCGAGGCGCGGCGGGCGTGGCAGACCAAGGCGCAGTCGACCGTCGACAACGCCCTGATGCGCTATTTCATCATCCACGCGCACAAACTGCTCGACCCGCACGAGGACGGGGACCACCCTACTCACGCCTGAGCAGGCGATCGGTCAGCAGTTTGCCCCACCACTGGGCCCTGAACTCCGCCTTCAGTCGCACCGGGTCGTAGGCCGGGCTGGTCACCCAGTCCGTGAAGCTGAGGCCCTGCGGCTCGCCTTCCTCCAGATAGCGCTCGAAGATGTAGTCGAGGACGCCGGTCAGCCCCGCGCGCACATGCAGGTAGCGCGGAGATAGCTGGTCGAGCGCCTCGCGGATGCTCTGGCCCTGGCGGTAGTGCTTGTAGAGCACCGCCATGATGCCGGCGCGATCGGCGCCGGACTTGCAGTGCATCAGCGCCGGATAGCGCACCGTCTCGAACAGCTCGCGCGCGGCCAGGACCTTCTCCGCCGCCGGCACGTCGCGCGAGGCGATCACGAAATCGACGAGCTCCAGCCCGAGGCGAGCGCAGGCGTCGACCTCCATCGCCCGGAAGCTCGTCTCCATCCCGCCGCGCAGATTGATGATCGTCCGGATGCCCCGCGCCTTCCACGCCTTCAGCTGGAACGGCCAGGGCTGGTTGGAGCGCACGAGCTCGTCGCTGATCCAGTGCGCGTTGGAGAAGCCCAGGCGCAGATAGGCGTGGTCCTTCCACAGGTGATCGAGGACGGTCCGCCGGCGTCCGGCGGGCGTGGTCAGGTCGAACTGGCTCAAGGCAGGTGCGGTCAGTCGCGTCGGCCGAACAGGGCGTCCGCGGCGGCGCGACTCGCCTGCTTCTTGTCGAGCTGCGCCTGTACGCGGCCGATTTCGACCTCGAGCAGGGCGATCCGTTCCTTGAGCTCTTCGATGCCGAAGAGGTCGAGGTCCTCGCGGCCGAAGTCGATCAGCAGCTGACCCCGCACCCGCCTGGCCTCAGCAGGTTCCTCGCTCACGCGGCCTCCTTTGCCGTCGTTGTCCGCAGCCGCTATCTGACCTCGCCGCGACGCTCGCGCAACCTTGGCAGGAAGACCAGATGACCCAGGCCCAGATGGATGCGATCGAGATCGAGGGCGGCAAGGGCCCGGCCGAGGCCTTGCGGCTGGCCCAGACCCCTGTCCCGCAACCGGCCGAAGGCCAGATCCTGATCCGCGTCGAGGCCGCCGGCGTGAACCGGCCCGACATCATCCAGCGCCTGGGCTTCTATCCGCCGCCGCCCGGCGCGCCGCCGACACTTGGCCTGGAGGTGGCCGGCGAGGTGATCCGCGGCGCCGGCCGTTGGCGCGAAGGCGACCACGTCTGCGCCCTGCTGGGCGGCGGCGGCTACGCCCAGTTCGCAGTCTGCGACGCGCGCCACGCCCTGCCGATCCCGCCAGGGCTGTCTCTGGTGGAGGCCGCCGGGCTGCCCGAGACGGTGTTCACCGTCTACGCCAACGTCTTCGAGCACGGCGCGCTCAAGGCCGGCGAGACCCTGATGGTTCACGGCGCCACCTCGGGGATCGGCGTCACCGCCATCCAGATGGCCAAAGCGGCGGGCGCGCGGGTGATCGCCACCGCACGGGGCGCCGACAAGGCGGCCCACGCCAGGTCCCTTGGCGCCGACATCGCCGTGGACGCCACGACCGAGGACTTCGCGCAGATCGCCCAGGCGAACGGCGGCGCCGACGTCGTCCTCGACATGGTCGCGGGCGCCTATTTCCCGAAAAACCTCGACGCCCTGAACACCGGCGGCCGCCTCGTCCACATCGCCGCCCTGGGCGGCGGGACGGTGGACCTGCAGATACACCGCATCATGCAAAAGCGCCTCGCCATCACTGGCTCGACGCTTCGTCCCCGCTCGGCCGACGAGAAGGCGCGCCTGGCCGCCGAGGTCGAACGGGTGGTCTGGCCCTGGATCGCCGCCGGCAAGGTGAAGGCCGTCATCGACCACACCTTCCCCCTCGCCCAGGCGGCGCAGGCGCACGCGTGGATGGACGGCGATCACGTGGGGAAGGTCGTGCTGACGGTGGGTTGAAGCCGAAATGGGTCGCGCCATCGGCGTTCGTTGCCCGTTTCTAATCGGACTACCCGCCATGCTGATTGAGATGGCGAACTTTAAGGTGTGATCCGCGACGTCTCCGGTCCGCCGGCGTCCCGCCGGCCTCTTTCTTCTCGAAGCCGCCTCCGTCACCGCGAAGATACGGTCGACGCGTCGGTACGGGTTGACGAAATAAAGATGAGCCGGCGGGAGAGCTTGTG
>DASXGR010000117.1:0-2610 GCA_036488935.1 Caulobacteraceae bacterium
AGCGGATGGAAGCCAAGCTCCTCGCCGACATCTTCCGCGCCCACGTGGTGGACACCACCACGACCGGCTTCGTCTTCGAGATCACTGGCAGCCCAGACAAGATCGACAAGTTCGTGGGCCTGATGAAGCCGCTCGGCCTGAAAGAGGTGTCCCGCACCGGCGTGCTGTCGATCGAACGGGGGGCTGAGGGCCGCTGAATCGGCTGACCGGACGCTACGTCCGGTCAGCCTACTCAGAGTATAAGAAAACCACGGACCTCACGGACTACACGGACATAAATATTATTAATGCGCTTCGGCGCGATAAACCAACTCATCAGTCCGCGTATTCCTGAGACGTCCGTGTGGTCCGCGAGGTCCGTGGTTCAATACAAATATATTCCGTCAGTCCGCCACGCGGATCAGCATCTTTCCGGCGTTGCGGCCTTCGAAGAGGCCAATGAGGCCTTCGGGCGCGCGCTCGAAACCGTCGAGGATGGTCTCCTGGAACTTCAGGCGCCCCTCCTTGAGCCACTGCGTCATGTCCGAGACGAACCGGGCTTGCAGGTGGCCGAAGTCGCTCGCGACGAAACCCTGCAGGGTCACGCGCCGATAGATGATGTTGGAAAGGCCCCGCACCGGCTCTCCGCCGCCATTGTAGGTCGAGATCATTCCGCAGACGGGGATGCGGCCATTTACGTTCATTCGCGGCAAGGCGGCGTCGAGATGCTCGCCACCGACATTCTCGAAATAGACGTCGATGCCCCTGGGCGTCGCCGCTTCCAGGGCGCGACGGATGTCTTCCTTCTTGTAATTGATCACCGCGTCCAGGCCGACGACGTCCTTGAGCCAACGCGCCTTGTCGTCCGAGCCGGTCGATCCGACGACATAGCAACCCTTGATCTTGGCGATCTGGGCGACGACCGAGCCGACCGCTCCGGCGGCGGTCGAAACGAACACCTGCTCGCCGTCCTTCAGGCGGCCGATCTCGAGCAGTCCGCCATAGGCGGTGATCCCCGTCCCGCCCAGAGCGTGCATGTAGACACTGAGCGGCAGTCCCGGCTCGGGCTTCAGCGCCTGAAGGCCGCGCCCGTCGCTGATGAACTTTTCGCGCATGCCTGCCCCGTGGCGGACGATATCGCCGACGGCGAAGCCGGAGTTCGACGATGCCGCAACGCGACCGATACCGCCGCCGATCAGCGCCTCGCCCAGCGCCTGGTCGGCGGCGAAACGCGGCCGCATGTACGGGTCCACGGACATCAGGACGTTCTGGACGAGCACCTGACCGTCGGCGGGATCCGGCAGGACCGTCTCGACCACAGCGAAATCGTCCGGGACAGGAATCCCGTAGGGACGGCGGACGAGATGGATTTCGCGGGACTTCATGACGGGTCTCCTCCGGCCTTGCGCGTTCTCGGGCGCAGGCCCATTGTCTGGTCAGACTTAGCCAGGATTTCCTGCTGTGACCACGTATAATGTGCTCGACGCGAAGACCAATCTTTCACGATTGATCGAGGCGGTGGAGAGTGGCCGGGAGCGTGAGATCATCATCGCGCGTAACGGAAAGCCCGCCGCAAAGCTTGTCCCCGTAGGCCCCGGCGCCACCGGCCAGCGCATCGGCGTCGCAAAGGGGCTGTTCGAGATTCCTGAAAACATCGACGAAGCGAACGAGACGATCGCGGATCTCTTCGGGGTCCGCCGTTGAACTTGCTTCTGGACACCCACATCGCGCTGTGGGCGATCACAGACCACCCGCGGCTCGCGCCAAGCATGCGCCGCGAGATTCTTGAACCGCGGAACGCTATCGTCGTGAGCGCCGCCAGCATCTGGGAGATCGCGATCAAGTCCTCGCTGGCGCGCGGCGGTGTCGGATACATGCCCCTGTCTGGAACGGACGCCCTCGAACAGTTCATTCGAGCTGGCTATCAGACCTTGTCGATCACGCCGGAGCACGCGGCCGCGGTCGAGCGCCTGCCTCCGCTGCACAATGACCCGTTCGATCGTCTTCTAGTCGCCCAAGCGCTCGAGGAACCGCTGAGGCTGGTGACTCACGACTCCGCCGTCGCCGCCTACAGCGATACAATCATTCTGGTCTGACGGGCGCCTGGCGCTCGATCGCGGGTGTCCAGTCCGGTTCGAGCGTCTTGCGAGGGTGGGACGCGGTCACCTGACCCATGAACGGGGGCATGAGCTCATAGCCGAGCAAGGTCTGCAGCGCTGGGTTCATGTCGCGCACGCGTTCTCGCGGGATTCCGAGGAAGAAGTTCTCCTGAGTCCTCGCCCAAGGGGCGCAGTACTGGTTGGTGTAGGCGAGGCGCGGACGGTCGCTGCGATTGGCGCCGGCTCCGTGGACGAGCGTCCCATTGAACAGGGCAATCGCGCCAGCCGGCATCTCGACCGGAACCGTGCGGGCACGCGCCGCCCGATCGCGCCAGTCCTGGCCCCAGAGGTGGCTGCCCGGGATCACGCGGGTGGCGCCGTTCTCTTCGGTGAAGGCGTCGATCGCGCCGATGACGCTCATGCCGATCGGCCGGCGCGGGCGTGGGATCGGATAGAAGCTGTCGTCGAAATGCAGGCTCTGGGCCGCTTCGCCGGGATTGATGCAGATGGCGTGGCTGGCGCTGAGCAGGAA
>DASXGR010000148.1:0-20636 GCA_036488935.1 Caulobacteraceae bacterium
CTCCGTGCAAGGACTTGCCGCCAAGCCAATCATCGACGTCGACATCGTGATCAAGGATGACGAGCAGCTTCCTCTGGTCATTCGGCTATTGGAGGGCGCGCGGTATGCCTACGAGGGAGATCTGGGCGTTCCTGGGCGCTACGCCTTTCGTCCGCCAAACGACTTGCCGAGGCATCATCCGTACGTCTGCAGCAAGGACAACCTCGAGCTGATGCGGCATGTCGCCTTCCGCAACTTCCTGCGCGAAAACCCGACTGAAGCGGAGGCGTATGCAGTTCTCAAAATCGACCTTGCGAGGCGCTACGGCGCCGATCGCGACGGCTATTCAGTCGCAAAGACGGAGTTCGTCGAGCGGATCCTCCAACAAGCGGACGTGAACTCCGGCTGGAGAAGTTAGCCGACCTCGATGTTGCCGCGGAGGAAGGCGGCGTAGCCGGCGTGGTCGAGGGCGCCTGACGCCAGGTCGAGGACTGCCTGGGTCGCCTCCGCCTCAGATGCTGTGAATCGCGCGCCGTTCAACTCGAGAAAGAGGATGCCCAGCACGAAGCCGGTGCGTTTATTTCCGTCGGCAAATGGATGGTTGCGCACGACGCCCGCAGTGTAGGCAGCGGCGAGTTCCACCGCGTCCGGCGCGTCGCGGTAAGCTTCAATCTGCCGCGGTCGCGCCAGGGCCGAAGCCAACAACCCGGGATCGCGGAGACCCGAGGCCCCGCCATGGGTCGCGAGAAGCCGCTCGTGTATCGCTTTTGCCTCGGCCTCGTCGATCCACACCCAGTTCACTTGGCGAGGGCGTGGAGCGTGTTGCGGTAACGCCGCATGATGTTCTCCGCCTTTTCCATCTTCTCGGCGAAGTCGGGGTCATACGGCGTGAGCAGATAGCCTTCCGGCGTCTCCACCGCGTGGAGCGTGTCACCCTTGCTGACGTTTAGGCGCGCCAGCATCTCCTTGGGAATGACGACGCCAGTCGAAGAGCCGACGGTCGTGAGCTTCAGGGTGGTCATGGTGGCTTCCGTATAATTACGGATATTATAATAACGGACCCTGCAATCCTCAACAGATTCTCCGCGCCTCACACTGGCGGAGGGTTGCGCTCGGTGAACTGGCGCTGGTGCCAGTAGGGGTAGGCGAGGGTGCGGGCGCTGGCGGCGTCCAGCTTCGCCATCTGCTCGGGCGTCAGGGTCCAGCCGATAGCGCCGAGATTTTGCTTCAGCTGTTCTTCGTTGCGTGCGCCGACGATGACGGTGGAGACGGTGGGGCGCTGCAGCAGCCAGTTGAGGGCGATCTGGGGGACCGACTTGCCGGTCTCGGCGGCGATCTCGTCGAGGGCGTCGACCACGCGGTAAAGGTATTCGTCGTCCACTGGAGGGCCGAACGAAGCGGTGGTCGGCAGGCGGCTGACCTCAGGCGCGGGCTGTCCGCGGCGGATCTTGCCGGTCAGCCGGCCCCAGCCCAGCGGGCTCCAGACCGCCGCCCCGACGCCCTGGTCGAGGCCCAGCGGCATCAGCTCCCACTCGTAGTCGCGGCCGATCAGGGAATAGTAGGTCTGGTTCACGACATAGCGCGGGTAGCCGTGCTGCCGTGCGGCGGCGAGCGACTTCATCAGGTGCCAGCCGGAGAAGTTCGACACGCCGACGTAGCGGATCTTGCCGGCGCTCACGAGGTCGCCGAGGGTCGACAGCGTCTCCTCGACCGGGGTGAGGGCGTCGAAGCCGTGCAACTGGTAGACGTCGATGTAGTCGGTCCCCAGGCGCTTGAGCGAGGCCTCGACGGTCTCGATCAGGTGGTAGCGCGACGAACCCACCGCGTTGGGATCGCGGCCCATGCGGAACGTCCCCTTGGTGGAGATCAGCACCCGGTCGCGACGACCCTTGATCGCTTCGCCCAGGATCGTTTCGGACATGCCGCGCGCATAGACGTCGGCGGTGTCGAACATGTTGACCCCGGCGTCGAGGCACAGGTCGACCATGCGCTTGGCGGCCTCGCCATGGGTGGTCCCGAAGCCAACCGCGTTCTCACCGGCGAAGGTGGCGGCGCCGAAGCTCAGCGCGGGAACCATCAGGCCCGAGGCCCCCAGTCGACGATATTCCATGGCGAGGTCCTTGAGATTGGTCGGGGGGGCTCCTGCTAAGACGCCGTAACGGCCTCGGCAATGAGGGCTTCGATCAAAGGGCGTCCGTGCCCTGGACAGGAGGCGAGCCCCCAACTTCGTGACGCCCGTTTCAAGGAGCCGAACTCATTGGCTCATTCGCCACGGCGAGCGATCCGACCAGCCGGCGATGGCGGCGCTCGCCCAGGCGGTGCTCTTGTCCTTGTGGCAGACGTTGCAGGCGTTTGGGATCTTGAGCGCCTCCGTCTCGGCCGGCGTCACGAAGTGAAAGGTATGGCTCGCGACGTTCACGTCGCCGATCGTCTGGGCGATCTTCGGCATGTGGCAGGCCACGCACTGATCGCCGGGACTGCCCGCAGCGTGATGGGTGTGCGCCTCGATCGTGGGCGCGTGCGGCCCATTCTGGGTGTTGGGCCCGTGGCAGGACATGCAGACCTGGTTGACCGGCGCACGCAACAGCGCCGCGTTGTTCGTGCCGTGCGGGTCGTGGCAGCTGAAGCAGGTGACGCCGCGCGTGTACATCAGGCTTTGCACGAAGTCGTTGCCCTGCATCCGGTTCTTGTGCGCCGTCCCGTCGGGGAAATGGGTGAAGGTAAGATCGCCGAGCTTGTGCGATTCAAGCTTCCAGAAGTCCGCCAGCTTCAGGCCGGCGTGGTAGCCAACGGGCCAATCGTAGTATTTGCCGTCGATGGGACCCTTGAGCGGCCGCCCTTGAGAGTGACACTGGATGCAGGTGTCATTGGCCTGAACATAGTTCTGTCGCGCGGGATTGAGGATGTTGTCCCGCCTCGGGTTCGCCACATGGGCGCTGCCGGCGCCGTGACACTGCTCGCACCCGACATTCCACTCGGCCACCGTCTTGGTCTTGATCTCGTAGTTGACCGAGTGACATCCATCGCACAAGGGCCCGGTCGGGCGTTTGCTGTTGTCGCCCGGGTCTGGATAGAAAGGCGCCCACCAGTCGGCAGTATCCGGTACGTGGTAGGCGACCCATTTCTTGTGGGTGATGTCCCATTGCGCCGGAAGCGGGAAATAATCGTCGCCGACTTTCTTGAAGTAGCGCTGTTTCCAGTGGCTGCCATAGACGAAGGCGACATCCTTCAGCGAGAACTTCACCATAGGGTCAGGCTTGGAAAAATCCGGGATCACCGCCCCGGGGTGGACGCGGGGATCGCGGACCACGTTGGCCATGCGCGTGGTGCGCCACCTGCCGTAGATTTCCTGGTGACACGAGGCGCAGGCGGCGGACCCGACAAAGTGCGCGCCAAGCACTGCAGCCTGCTGCGTCGCCGCATCGGGTTCGGGAGCGAAGGCTGCGACGGACGGCAGGCGGCGAATGTAGGCTACCAGTTGCCACACCTGTGCGTCGGGAAAGCTCCACGCCGGCATGGCCGTGTTCCGGATGCCGTTGCGGATATGGTAGAAAATCTCGCCGTCCGACATGGAGGGGGAGATGGCGCGCAGCACAGGCGGCCGCGGAAATTCGCCGGCGCCAAGCTCGGTCTTCCCACCGCCGTCGTAGGCATGGCAGGTTTCGCACTTCCGACGAAACAGGTCGCGGCCCGCCGTGACGGCCGCGGGATCGGGGTGGGCGCCAAGGGGATTGACCGCCTTCCTCGCGGCCTCGGGCACGCTATGGCGCAGCAGCCAGGTCGCCACCTGGACCTCGGCGCTCGATGGCTCCTGGCGGGCGGTCGAAAAGCCCGGTAGGATAAAGGCGTAGGCGGCGAGTGCGAGAAGGACCAGCCCGACTGCCGCAGCAAGGAACAGGCGCGGCGAGGGTTTCATGACACCGACCCTTGCCGGCGAGAGGTTTGAATGCGGCCCTGTTGCGCCGTGGCCGGAGCGCAATCCGCGCTGAGGCGGACACGGCCAGGCGCGGGGCTATTCAAAGAAGACCTGCTCATCAGCTCAACTCCGTCCATGCACAGTTCCACCCCGCTGGTTCACTGCGGGGATTGGAACGGGCTTGGACGGCAAGCCGTCTTGGACCGGGCGCCCGTTTGAGCCCGATGGGGCATGCTAGCGCCCTGTGGGTGGTGTTGAACAGCCCATGACAAATGTGGCCGGCTATTGCCGCTCAACCATGGTCTGTCATTACGGCCGAGCGGGGACGCAGCCGCTCACCGCGGAGGTGGTAAAGGTGCTCTCGCGCGTGACCCGCTGGATTCCCGTGTGTCGCTTGGCGCAGCCGGCATACTCACTAGGCGCCGTCTGGCCTGCCTACCGATCCGATAGAGATGCAGAAGCATGAAGGACGAGCTCAGATGACGAGCGTTGCGGACACCGACCGGAACGCGGACGTTGGGGCTCCCAGGCTGCATCCACTGAACCAGGACTTCGTCTGGCAGGATGCGCTTCGCGAAGGAATGCGCCGGCTCTCCCCCGAGCAGATTGACGCGTTCAACGAAGAGGGATTCTTCGTCTACCGAGACGCCTTCAGCCCCGAGGAGATCGCGGAAATTACCGCGGCGATCGATCCGCTCGAGAAGGAAACGTCCGACTTCGTCGAGGCCCGTGGCGGGCGCTTCATCCTCAGCCAGACGGGGGCGATCACCTTCAGCGCCCATATCGTGAAGCGATCGCCGATCCTGGCCCGGTTCGCCGCCCATCCGGCGATCAAGGACATCTGCCACGACCTGATCGGCGACGACGTGCGGCTCTACTGGGACCAGTCGGTCTACAAGAAGACCGAGAAGCCGCAGGAATTCCCCTGGCACCAGGACAACGGCTACACCTTCATCGAGCCCCAGCAGTACCTCACCCTCTGGATCCCCCTGGTGGACGTGGACGAGGAGAACGGCTGCCCTTGGATCGCGCCCGGCCTGCACAAGCTGGGCACGCTCGAGCACTGGACCACGAACATCGGCCGGGTCTGCCTGAAGGACGCTGACGCCGTCGCAGCCCCCGCGCGGGCGGGCGACGTGGTGGTGTTCTCCTCGCTGGCGCCCCACCGCACAGGGCCGAACCTGAAGGCGGGCACGGTGCGGAAGGCCTACATCCTGCAGTACGCGCCGGATGGGGCCCATACGCGCCTGCCGGACGGCCAGGTGATCGAGCAGTCCGATCCCGCCCGCCAGTTCAAGATCCTCGAACATGGCTCTTGAGGCCTGCGTGAAGGCGCGCTGAGTTCGTCTCGCGCCATCGGCGTGGCGGCGTACCGCCGTCAGGGAGAAAGCGATGGAGACCTATCGCAACGCAGACGCGCCGCTGGACGTGCGCGTGGCGGACCTGATGGGGCGGCTGACCCTGCAGGAGAAGGTCCGGCTTCTCGCGGGGGCCTCGCACTTCAACCTCCATGCAATCGAGCGGCTTGGGGTTCCGTCTCTCTCGGTGACGGATGGTCCCACAGGCGTGCGATCGCTTCGCGGCGAGATCGCCACGGTCTTCCCGGTGGGCGTGGCGCTTGCGGCCACCTGGAATCCGGAAACCGCCCGCAACGTTGCGGGGGCCATCGCGCGCGAAGCGCTGGCCCACGGCGACCAGGTCGTTCTGGCGCCGACCATCAACATCATGCGAATCCCCCACTGGGGCCGCAATTTCGAGAGCTATTCGGAGGACCCGCACCTGACGGCCCGCATCGGCGTGGCCTACGTCCAGGGGCTGCAAGCCGAGGGCGTCGGCGCCTCCCTCAAGCATTACGCGGCCAACAACCAGGAGCTGGAGCGCTTCGAGGTCGACGTCCGGGTCGACGAGCGAACGCTGCGTGAGATCTATCTGGCAGCCTTCGAGGCGGTGGTGAAGGAGGCGGACCCTTGGACGGTCATGGCCTCCTACAACAAGATCGGCGGCGTCTACGCCTCCGAACACCGCCGGCTCCTCACGACCATCCTCAAGGAGGAGTGGGGTTATGAGGGGATGGTGGTGTCCGACTGGAATGCCGTGAAGGCCACGACAGCGGCCGCGGCCGGTCTCGATCTAGAGATGCCAGGTCCGGAGCGGTGGTTCGGCGACAAGCTGATGGCCTCAGTGGAGCGCGGCGACGTCCTGGAATCGCAGATCGAGGACAACGTCCGCCGGGTGATCCGCCTGATCGTGCGCAGCGGACTGCTCGATGGTCCGCGGCCAGCCGGCGAGCTGCGCACGCCTCGCCACGCAGCCATCGCCTGCGACGCGGCGGCCGAGGCGATGACCCTGCTGAAGAACGAGGCGGAGATGCTGCCGCTCTCTCCGCAGATGCGGCGCGTGGCGCTGATTGGGCCGAACGCCGTGCGCTGTCAGCTGCAAGGCGGCGTCAGCTCGAAGGTGGTCACCGGACGGACGACGTCCCTGCTGGAGGCGTTCCGCGCGCGCCTGGGCCCGAAGGTCGAGGTCCACCTGGCCCAGGGCGTGGATAGCGAGCCCTACCCGCCGATTCCGGCGCCTTGGCTCTTCAGTCCTGACGAGACGCGCAGTGGCGAGGGTCTGGAGGCGCAGTACTATGCGGAGCCCGGCTGCGGCGGCGCGCTGCTCGCGACCGTTGCCGAACGCGCCTTTGTCCGGCGCGTCAGCGCCAATATCGCCGGCGCCGATCGCCCGACCTACGCCTCCTTCCGGTGGGCGGGCTGGTTCTGGCCGGAACGGTCGGGAGACTACGAGTTCGGCCTGCGCGCCACCGGGGAAGCCACGCTGACCCTGGAGGACGAGGCGCTGATCACTCCATCCATGCCGGCCACGCCCGATCACTACGATGTCCTGGGCAGGATCGTGCCCCGCCGCCTGGCGCGGACGCGGCTCGAGGCCGGTCGCGGCTATCGCATCGTCGTCGAGTACACCCCGCTCAGCGAGGGCCACGAATACATCGGCCTGGGCGTGCGCGATCCCGCCGAGTCGATAGAACACGCGATCTCGCTGGCGCGGTCGGCGGATGCTGTGGTGCTGGTGCTGGGCTCGGCGAGCATCACTGAGGCGGAAGGCTACGATCGCGTGAACCTCACCCTGCCGGGCGCGCAGGATGAGCTCGCGCGCCACGTCCTTGGCGCCAATCCCAACACGATCGTGGTGATCAATACCGGCTCACCGGTGGCCATGCCCTGGATCGAGGATGCTCCGGCGGTGCTGCAGATGTGGCTCCCAGGCGAGACAGGGCCTCAGGCTCTGGCCGAGGTGGTGTTCGGCGACCGCGAACCCGGCGGACGCCTGCCGATGTCCTTTCCGGCCAGGTTCGGCGACCATCCGGCCCACGCCGTCAGCTCGGATCCCCTGACCTGCGACTACTCCGAGGCCCTGGCGGTCGGCTACCGCCACTACGACGCGATCGAGGCGGCGCCACTGTTCCCCTTTGGTCATGGCCACGCCTACACGAGCTTCCACTACGGCGTGCTGGACGCGCCGGATCAAGCGACCGCCGGCCAGCCCTTCGCTGTGGAGATCGAGGTCGCCAATACGGGCGAGCGCACGGGAGACGAGGTGGTCCAGCTCTACGTGGCGCCCCGCACGCCGCGCCTGCCGAGGCCGCCCAAGGAGTTGAAGGCCTTTGCCAAGGTCCGCCTCGCGCCCGGCGAGCGACGCACCGTGCGCCTGGAACTGGGCGAGAAGGCCTTCGCGGTGTGGGACGTCGAAGCCAAAGGATGGGTCGTCGATCCGGGCGCCTACGACCTGCTGGTGGGTCGCTCGGCGGGGGATATCCGGGCCGCGTCGACGGTGAGGGTGGTTCGATAGGGGCTGAGACTATTGTGGCCGACCCGCAGTCCCTACCCTTCTCTCGACGCCTTTTCCTCCAGTCCCGAGCGGCCTTCGCGGCGCTCGAGTTCGGCGGCGACGTCGTCGAGGGTGACGCCGGAGGCCGCCAGCAGGGCGAGGAAATGGTAGAGGAGGTCGGCGCTCTCGGCGACGAAGGCGGCGCTGTCCTCGGTGGCGGCGGCGAGGGCGGTTTCCACCGCCTCCTCCGCCAGCTTCTTGGCGGCGAGCCGGCGGTCGGCGAGCAGGCGGGCGGACCAGGAGGTCGCCGGATCGGCGCCGCGACGCGACTCGATGACGGCGGCGAGCCGTTGAACCACCTCGGTGAAGCGGCTCACGCGACGGGCTCCCACGCGGGCCGGACTGGCTCGCCTGCCGCGGCGAGGGCTGCCTTGGCCTCGGCGATGGAGACGAGGCCGAAGTGGAAGATCGAGGCGGCGAGCACGGCGTCGGCGCCGGCCTTGACCGCAGCGACCATGTCGGCCGCGCCGCCCGCCCCGCCGCTGGCGATCACCGGCACAGGGGCTGCAGCGCTCACGGCCCGGACAAGGTCGAGGTCGTAGCCGCTCTTGGCGCCGTCCCGGTCCATCGAGGTGAGGAGGATCTCGCCCGCCCCTTTCTCTACGGCGCGGGCGGCGTAGTCACAGGCGTCGAGGCCCGTGGCCTTGCGCCCGCCGTAGGTGAAGATCTCCCAGCGCCCTTCGGCGACCCGCCGGGCGTCGACGGCGGCGACCACCGCCTGAGACCCGAAGGCGTCGGCCATGGCGGAGATCAGGTCGGGATTCTCCACCGCGGCGGTGTTGACGCTGACCTTGTCGGCGCCCGCCCGCAGCAGCCGACGCGCGTCCTCCACAGTGCGCACGCCGCCGCCGACCGACAGGGGCATGAAGCAGACCTCGGCCGTGCGGGCGATGACGTCGAGGATGGCGCCTCGGCCCTCATGGCTGGCTGTGATGTCGAGGAACATCAACTCGTCCGCGCCGGCGGCGTCGTAGCTGCGGGCCTGCTCCACCGGATCGCCGGCGTCCTTCAGGTCGACGAACTTCACTCCCTTCACCACCCGTCCGTCCTTGACGTCCAGGCAGGGGATGACACGGACCTTGAGCATCAGGCCGCCGCCGCCAGGGCTTCGACCGGGGTGATCGATCCGGTGTAGAGGGCGCGGCCCAGCACGGCGCCGGCGATGGGCGTTCCCGGGCGCTCGACGAGGCGCTCGATGTCCTTCACCGAGGCGAGCCCCCCGGCGGCGATCACCGGAATCGAGACGGCGTCGGCCAGGGCGCCGAACACCTCGACGTTGAAGCCCAGCAGGGCGCCGTCGCGGTCGATGTCGGTGACGATGAGGGAGCAGACGCCGGCGTCCTCGAACCGCTTGGCCACGGTCACGGCGTCCATGCCGGTGTCCTGAGTCCAGCCCTCCACGGCGACCTTGCCGCCGCGCACGTCGACGCTGACCGCCACCTGTTCTGGCCAGTGGCGGGCGGCGGTCTTGACCAGGCCCGGATCGCGGACCGCTGCGGTGCCGAGAATGACGCGGGAGACGCCCCGGTCGATCCAGCGCTCTACGTCGGCCAGGCTACGGATGCCCCCACCCAGCTGCACCGGAATGCTGACCGCCTTGAGGATGGCCTCGACCGCCTCGCCATTGACCACCTGGCCCTCGACCGAGCCATTCAGGTCGACCACGTGAATCCAGCGGAAGCCGGCGGCGACCCAGGCTTCGGCCTGGCGCGCCGGATTGGTGTTGAAGACGGTGGCGGTCGCCAGGTCCCCTCGAACGACGCGGACGCACTGGCCGTCTTTGAGGTCGATCGCCGGGTAGAGGATCATGGCCGCCATTCCAGAAAGTTGCGCAGGAGCAGCGCCCCCGCGTCCTGGGATTTCTCAGGGTGGAATTGTACGCCCGCGAGGTTGCCCGAAGTGACGGCTGAAACGAACGTCCCGCCGTGATCGGTCCAGCCCGCCGCCACCCCCTCATTCTCGGGGAAGATGGCGTAGGCGTGGGTGAAGTACATGTGGTCGCCGTTCGCGAGGCCGCTGAAGAGCGGCCCGTGAGGGCGGTCGATGCTGTTCCACCCCATGTGCGGCAGCTTGAGGGCGGGGTCGGAGGGCGCGAGCCGGCGGACTTCCCCGCCGACCCAGCCGAGGCCCGGGGTCAGGCCGAATTCCCGACCCTGATCGGCCATGAGCTGCAGGCCCACGCAGATGCCAAGGAACGGCGCGCCGCGGTGGCGCACCGCCGCCTCCATGGCTTCGATGACGCCGGCGCGCGCTCGCAGCGCGTCCATGCAAGCGGCGAACGCTCCCACGCCTGGCAGCACGACCGCGTCGGCGCGCGAAATGGTTTCGGGATCGTCGGTGGCCTCGACCCGGGTGTCGCCCACGGCCTCGGCCGCGCGGCGAAGGGCCTTCAGGGCGGATGGCAGATTGCCCGAACCGTAGTCGACGAGTGCGACGGATCGCATGGTCAGGTGGCCTTCCCGCGCTCTCCTCCCCCTTTATGGGGGAGGTGGACGCGGCGAAGCCGCGGACGGAGGGGGGAAGCCGCGGCCTGGACGCCCGCGGATTGATCCTGTTCCACGGTCGTTGGGGCGGCTTTCCCCATCCGTCTGACCGCCTGCGGCGGTCGTCCACCTTCCCCAGAAGGGGAAGGAGAGAACGACGTCGTTCGGCTCAAAGCACGCCCTTGGTGGAAGGCGCGACGCCGGCGGTCTTCGGGTCCAGCTCGACAGCTGTGCGCAGGGCGCGGGCGAGGGCTTTGAAGCCGCTCTCAGCGATGTGGTGGGAATTCTCGCCGTAGAGAGTTTCCAGGTGCACGCAGGCGCCGGCGTTCATGGCGAAGGCGTGGTGGAACTCCTTGAAGAGCTCGGTGTCCATCTCGCCGATCTTCGGCCGGCTGAACCCGACTTTCCAGATCAGATAGGGGCGGTTGGAAAGGTCCACAGCGCAGCGGGTCAGGGTCTCGTCCATGGGCACGTAGGCGTGACCGAAGCGGCGCACGCCCTTGAAGCCGTCCAGGGCCTTGTTGAACGCCTGGCCCAGGACGATGCCCGTGTCCTCCACCGAGTGGTGCATGTCGATGTGGAGGTCGCCCCGGGTCTGGATCTCCAGGTCGAAGCCGCCGTGCCGCGCGAAGCTCTCGAGCATGTGGTCGAAGAAGCCGATGCCGGTGGAGATGGCGGAGCGGCCCGTTCCGTCCAGGTCCAGGCGCACGCGCACCTGGGTTTCCTTGGTGTCCCGGGCGATGTCGGACGTACGGTTCACGCCAGGACCAGCCCCGCGCGCGCAGCGTGCTCTTTCATGGAAACCTCCGGTCTTGGACCGAAATGGGAAATAACCTCTGCCGCGGCCAGGGAGCCCAGGCGGCCGCACTGGGCGAGGGGCCGTCCGGCGGCGAGGCCCGCGAGAACCCCCGCGGCGTACTGATCGCCCGCTCCGGTCGTGTCGACGACGACGTCCACCGGCTCGGCGGCGATCGGGACGACCGCGTCGCGGGTGACCAAGGCCGAGCCTTTCGCCCCATGGGTGACGGCGGCGATCTCCACCCGCCCGCGGATCGCATCCTGAGCGGCGCCGACGTCGGCCGTTTCGAACAGGGCGCAGATCTCGGACTCATTGGCGAACAGGACATCGACCTGGCTGTCGATGAAACCCAGCAGCGCCTTGCGATGGCGCTCGACCACGAAGGCGTCGGACAGGGTGAGCGCGATGCGCCGGCCGCTGGCGCGGGCCAGACCCGCCGCCTTGGCGAAGGCCTCGCGCGCGGCCGGCGGGTCGAACAGATAGCCCTCGAGATAGAGGATGGCTGCAGATTCGACGATCGCCGCATCGACGTCAGCGGGGCCGAACTCCACGCAGGCCCCCAGATAGGTGCACATCGTCCTTTGGCCGTCGGGCGTCACATTGACCAGGCAGCGCGCCGTGGATGGCCCGCCGGCCAGAGGCGCGGTGGCGTAGTGCGCGCCGATGGCGCTGATGTCATGGGCGAAGATGCGCCCGAGCTCGTCGTCGGCGACCTTGCCCATATAGGCGGCGCGCACGCCCAGGCTTGCGGCGCCGGCGATGGTGTTGGCGGCCGAGCCTCCGGAAGCCTCCAGGCCGGGGGCCATGCGCGCATAGAGCTGCGCGGCTCGCGTCTCGTCCACCAGGGTCATTGATCCTGGCGTGAGGCCTTCGCCCTGCAGGAAGGCCGGTTCGGCGGAGGCGATGACGTCGACGATGGCGTTGCCAATCGCGGCGATGTCGAGGGCGGCGGTCATCAAGAACCTGTGCTCGTGGCGTGACGGGCGGACCTACACCAAGCCTCGCGACGTGACGAGACTGCGTACTCGATCAAGAGGAAGTGGCCCGCAAACTGTTCAAACACGTACTGATGTGTAACCATGCTGTAATCAAGAGGGGCTGCCGGCCGGCAAGTCGGGCGCGGCTCAGTCGCATGAGAGGGACCCATGACCGACAAACCGATGGTCGCGACCAACCTGATCCACGAACTCGCCGGCGCGAAGCCTTGTCCGCGGGCGATTGTGGATAAGCTGAGCGCTCATCAGCTGGCCGCCCTGCATGCGTTCAAGCATGAGGTCGCCGCTGCAGGTTTCCGGCTGTACAAGGACGTTTCCCCTGCGGAGGCCGACGCCGTCGTGCGCCACTTCCTCAGCGAGATGCTGAATAAGCGCTAGACTGCGCTCGATCCGCGACGCCGGGCGCCGCAGGGACGCTCGGACGAGAGGACCGCGGCTATGACGGCTCGGATCCCGGCCGACGCCAACGCGCCCGCCGAGGGGGCCAAGGGACAGCCCTTTGGCGGGGAGCTGGCGGCGCAGCGGCGTCAGATCAGCGTGCTGTTCTGCGACCTGGTCGGGTCCACCGAGCTGTCCGCGCGTCTCGATCCCGAGGAGATGCGGGACCTGATCGCCGATTTCCACCGCGCCTGCGCCACGCAGGTCGAGGCGACGGGCGGGTTCCTGGCCAAGTACCTTGGCGACGGCGTGCTGGCGTATTTCGGCTATCCCACGGCGCACGAAGATGATGCGGAGCGCGCCATCCGCGCAGGCCGCGCGGCGGTGGAGGCCGTCTCCCGCCTGCAGACGCCGACCGGCGAGGCACTGGCGGCGCGTGTCGGTATCGCCACCGGCGTCGTGGTCGTGGGGGATCTGATCGGCCATGGCTGGTCGCAGGAGCGGTCGGTGGTCGGGGAGACCCCCAACCTGGCCGCGCGGCTGCAGGGCCTCGCGCCACCGGGCGGCGTGGTGGCGGCAGACGTGACGCGGCGCCTTGCGGCGGGTGGATTCGAGTTTCGCGACCTGGGGCCAGTGCAGCTGAAGGGCCTGACCCTGCGCGATCCGGTGTGGGA
This sequence comes from Caulobacteraceae bacterium, assembly GCA_036488935.1. Classification (GTDB taxonomy): domain Bacteria; phylum Pseudomonadota; class Alphaproteobacteria; order Caulobacterales; family Caulobacteraceae; genus Acaudatibacter. The sequence continues at coordinate 13,116 of DASXGR010000148.1, forward strand.
GGTGGTCGGCGAAAAACGGCTGGCCGATCGCTTCCTGGCGCGCCGGCTGTCGCCGCCGGCCGAACTCGTGGGACGCGAGGCGGAGCTGGATCTCGTCCTCGATCTCTGGCGGGGCCGGGCGAACGGAGACCCACAGGTGGTGGGTTTCGTCGGGGAGCCCGGTATCGGCAAGTCGCGCCTGCTTTACGAAGTCCGGCGCCGGATCGCCCGCGAGCCGCACGTGTGGATCGAGGGCGGCGGCGCGCCGCTGTTCGCCAACACGCCCTTCCACGCCATCGGCCAGATGGTGCTCAGGCTACTGGCGAGGCGCGGCCATCGGCGCCCTGCCGAGCTGGTCCACGCGCTGGAGCGTTCGTTGCGCGCGGCGGACATGGACGTCGCAGCCAGCCTGCCGGTCATTGGCAGCCTCATCGACGCGCCGGTCGCCGACGCGTCGTTCCAGGCCCTCGACCCTGAGCACAGACGCGCCGCGCTGATCTCCGCCCTGACCGAATGGCTTCTGAGGACGGCGCGCCACTGGCCTACCGTGGTCGCGGTCGAGGACCTGCACTGGGTGGATCCCTCCAGCCTTGAGCTCCTCACGCGGCTCATTGAAGGCGGCGCCGGGACAGGACTCCTGCTGCTCTACACGTCGCGGACGGCGTCGGCCGCGCCGTGGCCGCTGAACGTCGGCCACCGTCAGCTGGCTCTTGACCGCTTGGAGCCGCGCGCCCTGCGGCGGTTGATCGAGGGCGCCCACCCTGACCTGGCCCCGTTGCTGGCGGAGGCCGCGATCGCCCGGTCAGGCGGCGTGCCCCTGTTCGCCGAGGAGCTGGCGCGGCTGTTCGCCGAGCGGGACGCCGGCGCGGCCGATCGGGCGATCCCTGCCCAGCTCTCAGACCTTCTGATGGAGCGTCTGGACCGGCTCGGCGACGCCAAGCCGGTGGCGCAGATCGCCGCCGTCCTTGGCCCCCGGATCTCGCCGCCGCTGATCGCGGCCGTAAGCGGCATGGGCGTCAGCGAAGTGGAGCGAGCGCTGGAGCAGCTTGCGATAGGAGACATCCTGATCCCCGTGGCGGAGACAGCCGAACCCGCCTACGCCTTCCGCCACGCCCTCGTGCAGGACGCCGCCTATGAGGCCCTCCTGAAGAGTCAGAGGCGCGACATCCACCATCGCGCCGCCGTGGCGCTTGCTGAGAGATTTCCTGAGGTGGCGCTGGCCCATCCTGAAGTGATGGCCCAGCACTGGTCGGCGGCCGGGGAACACGACCGCGCCCTGGCCGCCTGGCGCGCCGCCGGGCATTCGGCGCAGGCCCGGCGCGCGTTCAAGGAAGCGGAGGCCGCGTATGTCAGGGCGCTCGAGATCCTGAAGTCCCGCCCGGCGTCGACCGAGCGCGACGGCCGGGAACTGGCCCTGCAGAGCTCGTTGGCCGGCGTGCTGCAGATCACCCGCGGCTATTCGGCTGTGGAGACGATCTACGCCGCTGGTCGCGCCCGCGAACTGGCGGAGGCAGGCGGCGACCTGCGCCGGCAGGTGCAGCTGGCCAGCGCCCAGTGGGGCGCCCTCTCGACCGCCGGCCGTCACCATTCGGCAACGCGCAAGGCGGACCAGGTGATGGAGCTCGCCCGTATGGACGGCGCCCCGGAGGCCCTTGGTCATGCGCACATGGTTCAGCTCACCTCGCGATACCGTATTGGGGACCTCGTCGGCGCGGAGGACTTCTTCCATCAGGGCGAAGCCTATTTCAGGCTGCCCCGGCTGGTGAGCCGCGCCGGCTTCAGCGCCCAGGCTTTCGGCAACGCCGCCCAGGTGGCGTGGCTGCTGGGCCGGCCGAACGACGCCCTGATCCGAATGAAGGCTGCGCTGGAGCTCAGCCGAAGCGTCAGCAACCCGTTCGACGAGGCTTTCGCCCAGTTCATGGACTCGATGCTGGCAGTGATCATGGGCCGACATGCAGACGCCGCCGCTGCGGCGCGCGCGTCGCTGGAGCTCTCGGAGACCCACGGCTTCAGCCAGTTCGCCCATGTCGCGCGAGTGACCCTGGGCCGCGGCCTGGCGGGTTCCGGCTTGCCTCTCGAGGGGCTTGGCTGGATCGAGGAGGGGCTTCGCCTCAGGGCCGAAGCCGAGGAGCGGTCCGGAGAGCCCCTGTTCCGCTGCTGGCTGGCGGAGATCCGCCGGGTGCTCAACGATGAAGACGGCGCCGTGGCGACGATCGAGGAGGCGCTGGGCGCCAACCCCCAGGAGCTCGCCTTCCGGCCGACGATCCTGCAGTTGCGCGGAGATCTCAGACTGGCCCGCGGCGACGCCGAAGGCGCCGAAAGCGACTATCTGGAAGCCATGGCCCTGGCGCGGACGATGCGCGCCAAGGTGTTCTACGACGCGGCCGTCGAGCGCCTGGAGTCCCTGGCGGGCGCGCAGCTCGAGGTCAGCTGAGGGGACGGATGCGCACGGCCTCGCCGGAGTTCACCTCGTCAGCCGGCGAATTGCCCGGCAGCATGTGGGCCCCGGTGGAGATCATCCAGAACCGGTCGGGATCGACGTGGATGATGTCGAAGGTGCCGACTTCGGTTTCGTCGATCGTGACGAAGGTCAGCTTGGAGGATCCCCAGACGCCGCTGTTGGAGTAGGTCCCCGTGAGGTCGAGCTGCCGGTGCTTGAGCTCCTGTCCGGCGCCGGTCAGCGGCGTGAGGGTGGCGCTCTGCTTGCCCGTAACCGTTCCGTCCGGATTCAGTGTCAGGACGCCCATCCCCACGAGGTAGCAGGGCGTGTTCTCGAAGATGCTGAAACCGTTGAACCGATAGGCCCAGTCGCCGGCGAGCGAATTGAGTGTCATGGCGTTTCCCCTTCAGGCGGCCGGCGTCTCATCGCAGGAGGGCGCGGGCGAGTTCGACAAGGACGAGCAGGACGAAGGCGGCGGCTGCGGCGCTCATCGCCAGGCGCAAGTGGGCGAACTTGTCCCGGCAGACGCCTGCGAGGACGTGCAGGTGGCGCAGCTTGTTCTCGTGCTCGACGTGGACGTCGAGGTCGCGCATCTCGTCGAGAAACGCCGGGAGCGGTTGGCGGTACACGCGCGCGCTCCAGAATACGTAGTCGTCATCGGCCTGGTGCGGCCGGACGCGCGGGGCGATCGCGACGAGGGCGAAGGCGCAGGTGACGAGGAAGCCGACGGCTGCGGCGGCGAAACCCCAGGCCTGCGCCGCCGAAATCCAGGAGGATGCGCCACGCAGGGCGCCGGACCGTCCGGCCATGTCGATGCAATAGATCACCATTGCGCCGGCGAAAGCGACCAGTATTCCCATCTTGGCGTCGCACAGGATGATGTTGTCCTGCAGGACGGCGCGCTCGAAGTCCGCGAACCGCTCGTGCAGGAAGGCGGCCTCGACCAGGGAGAAACGCTCGGGAAGAGCCTCCCGCTGCACGGCCGAGGGGCCTTCGCCGTCGGGGCTTCCCGCGGCGCGCGGCGCGCCGCCGGCTTCGCCGTGTTCCGCAGCCGCCAAGGTCATGCCTGCGAACGCCTGGATCGCCTGCGGCCCATCGCTTCCCGCTCCCGTAGCCTGGGAGGCATTCACCCTGTTTTTGTACGCAAGCGCAAGGTTCCCGTGGCGGCAACGAGCCCGGCTCGGGCGTCAGGCGCCCAGGAACAGCTCGCGCGAGGGGCAGAGGTCGGCGACGAGGCACCCCGCGCACTTGGGTTTGCGCGCCGTGCAGACATAGCGGCCGTGCAGGATCAGCCAGTGGTGGGCGCGGGTGAGGCGTTCTTTCGGCACGACCGTCATCAGGTCATGCTCAACCTTGACCGGCGTCTCGGCGGCGGTGAGCCCAAGGCGCCGGGCGACGCGGAACACGTGCGTGTCCACGGCGATGGCCGGGGCGATCCCCAGCTCGTTGAGAACCACGCTGGCGGTCTTGCGACCCACGCCGGGGAGCGCCTCGAGCGCCTCGCGGTCGCGCGGGACCTCGCCGCCGTACTGCTCAACGAGGATACGCGAGAGGGCGATGACGTTTTTGGCCTTGGTGTTGAAGAGCCCGATGGAGGCGATGTGCCGCGCGAGGCCTGCCTCCCCCAGCTCCAGCATCTTCTCCGGCGTGTCGGCGATGGCGAAGAGGGTCGTTGTGGCCTTGTTGACCGACACGTCCGTCGCCTGGGCCGAGAGCGCGACCGCCACGAGCAGGGTGTAGGGGGAGGCGTACTCCAGCTCCGTCCGCGGCTCGGCGCAGGCGGCGGCGAAACGATCGAAGATCGCGCGGATGCGGTCGCGCTCGCGGCGCGCAGAGGCTGAGCTGGCCATGTGCGGCGGACAATGGCGCGCGTCGCCGGCATAGCCAAGCCGAGGACTCAACCCCTGCCGTCGGCAGGCGGCGCCGTGGCGCGGAAGGTGGCGTTGGCGCGGGCGCAGAGCGTTTCGTCAGCATGGACGGTGGCCGTGCAAAACGAGAGGGTCCGTCCGGCCTTCAGCACCACTGGGCGTATCTCCAGCCATTGGCCAAGGCGGGCCGTGGCGATGAAGTCCACCGCCAGGCTCACGGTCACAAGTCCCGTTACGCCCTCCAGCATGACGCCGCAGCTCAGACCCATGGCGTTGTCGGCCAGGGCCGAGATCAGGCCGCCGTGGACGAACCCGCGCGAGTTGGCGTGCGGGGGCCGGGCGCGCAGGCCGAGGAGGACCGCCGTGTCCGTGCGGCGGGAATAGAGGGGCTCCCACGGGTTGGTGAGGCCGCTGGTTTTGAAGTGCGGGGCGAACCCCGCCGGCGCGTCGTCGCTCATCTGGCCGTCTCGCACGCTTCAGCCCGCGACAAGCATGCGCGATCGATGTAGACCAGTCTACATAGAATCGCGGGAGACAACGCGTGCCGGCTGTCCCGAAGCATCGCGAGGCCATGGTCGAGAGCGCCGTGTGGCTATTCCGCCGGCAGGGCTACGCCGCCACGGGGCTTGCCGAGATCCTGGCGGCGAGCGGAGCGCCGAAGGGCTCACTCTATCACTACTTCCCTGGGGGCAAGGCGGAGATTGGGGCGGCGGCGGTCCGGCGGGCGGGCGAGCGTGTGACGGCGACGCTGACGCATCTGGCGTCGTCCTCGTCGGGCGCTGGCGAGCTTCTCGCGCGCTACCTCGGGCTTCTGGCCGGTTGGATGAGGATGTCAGGGTTCCGCGACGGCTGCCCCATCACCACGACGCTGCTGGAGACCGCGCCGCAGGACGAGGCGATCCGCCAGGCGGGGGCAGAGGCCTTTGCCGCCTGGGCGGCGGTGGTGGAGCAAGCGGCGGGCGCGCAGGGCGTTCCGTCCGAGCGCGCCGCGCCCCTCGCCCGCTTTGCCGTCGGAGCCCTGGAAGGCGCCCTGATCCAGTGCCGCGTGACCGGCGACGACACGCCGCTCGCCGAGGCCGCCGCCCAGCTCACCGCGCTATTCGACAGCGCGCGTGCCTGAAGGGCGGTGAGTACGGCGCGCCAGGTCCGCTTGGGTGTTTCGAGATCGTGTCTGAATCGACTTTGATCTATACATTTCTGCGGTGACGTAGCGGCCTCATGCCCATATGGCCGCCCGCCGAGCCGGATCACGCTCTATGAGGGCGGTATGGACGCCCCGTTGTTCATGGATGCGGTCATCTCGCCCAACCGCGCCCTCTCGGCCGGAGGCCTGATGCTCCTGCTGGCGACCTTCATCGGCCTCAACGTGGTGCTGGCCCTCGTCTTCGCCTTCATGGGGGCGGCCCTGGTGGTGGTGTTCATGGGCGCGGGGATCTGCGCCCTGGCTCTCGCCCTTGCGATCAGCCATCAGCGCGGGCGCGATCAGGAGCGGGTGCAGGTGAGTCCCATCGAGGTGCGGGTGATCCGGCGTGAGCGCGCCGCTGAGAGGATCGTGTGGACTTCGCCCACCGCATTCACCCGCGTGGAGCTGATCGATGGCGAGGCCAGCGCGGGGGAGCTGCGCCTTCGCCTGCGCGAACGCCAAGTGGAGGTGGCGCAGGCCCTCAGCCGCCCAGAGCGCCTCGCGTTTGCGGAGGCGCTGGAGAAGGCGATCCGCCAGGCTCAGGTTTCCGCGGGCTGGTAGGCCAGACCTATCGGAACCTTGCCTTCGCCGGCGGGGCCGCCCAGGCTTAAGCTCATGCCCCCGATAGACTACGCCATGCCCTACGCGTCCGCGCGTTCGCCCGTGTTCGGCCGCGCCGCCATCGCGACTTCCCAGCCGCTGGCCTCCGCCGCAGGCGCTGAGATGCTGCTGGCGGGAGGCAACGCCGTTGACGCCATCGTGGCGGCGGCCATGACCCTGACGGTGGTCGAGCCGACCGGTTGCGGCCTGGGCTCCGACGCCTTTGCCATCGTCTGGGACGGGACGAAGTTGCACGGCCTTGACGCTTCGGGCCGCTCGCCCGCCGGCTGGACCGCCGAACGCTTCGCAGGCCGAGCCCGGATGCCGACGCGCGGCTGGGACGCCGTAACGGTTCCAGGCGCGGTGTCGGGCTGGGCGGCCTTGAGTCAGAGGTTCGGTCGCCTGCCTTTCGAGCGCCTGGCCGCTCCGGCGATCCGCCACGCGCGCGAGGGGTTCGCCGTCACCCCGATCATCGCCGATCTGTGGGCGCGGGTCGTGCCGATCCTGAAGGACCAACCGGGGTTCGCGGACTGCTTTCTTCCCGGCGGGCGCGCGCCGGCGGCGGGCGAGACCTTCCGCTCGGAGGCGCACGCGCGGAGCCTGGAGGAGATCGCGCGTACGGGAGGAGAAGCCCTCTATCGTGGAGCCCTCGGCGAGGCGATTGCGGCCCAGGCCCGGCGGGATGGCGGAGCTCTGACGCTGGACGACCTTGGCGCGCACCAGGTCGAGTGGGTCGAGCCGTTGTCGCAGGCGATCGCCGGTCATGTCGTCCACGAGCTGCCCCCCGCGGGCCAGGGCGTGGCGACCCTGATGGCCCTGGGCATCCTCGGGGCGCTGGGCTCGCCCGGCGAGCCCGACGATCCCTGGTGCATGCATGTGGCGATCGAGGCGACCAAGCTGGCCCTGGCCGACCTCTATGCGCATGTCGGTGATCGTGACGGCATGACTGTGAGCGCCGCGGACCTGCTCGACCCGGCCTATCTGGCGCGCCGGGCCGAGCTGTACGATTCCTCGATTGCCGGCGACCCGGGACATGGCGCGCCGAGACCTGGGGGGACGGTCTGCCTCTCGGCTGCGGATGCCGACGGCATGATGGTCTCCTTCATCCAGTCCAACTATCTGCACTTCGGTTCGGGCGTCGTCGTGCCGGGGACCGGGATCAGCCTGCAGAATCGCGGAGCTGGGTTCGTGCTCGAGCCGGGACATCCGAACGCCCTGGGACCTCGCAAGCGACCGTTCCACACCATCATCCCCGGCTTTGTCACTGACGCCGACGGCGCGCCGTGCATGGCGTTCGGCCTGATGGGCGGGCCGATGCAGGCCCAGGGCCACGTCCAGCTTGCCTTGCGCATCCTCGCCGCCGGCCAAAACCCTCAGGCCGCGGCGGACGCCCCGCGCTGGCGGCTGACCGGCGGCCTTGGCCTCGCGGTCGAACCGGAGATGGATGAGCA
>DASXGR010000149.1:0-5446 GCA_036488935.1 Caulobacteraceae bacterium
TCGCCGCGCGCCAGCCGGTCGATCGGCGGAAGACCGGCATAGGGGTCCTCCGCAGCGAGCCGGGCCATGGCCACCACGCGCTCCACGAGCTTGCGCCGGCCGCTCGTCGAAATGTCCGATCCGGAGACGGAGGCGTGCCGCTTGCCGACGATCACGCGAACACCGAGGTCACGGGACTCTTCGCGCTCGACTTCTTCCAGCGCTCCGAGGCGCACGGTCACGGAAAGGGCCTGTCGCTCGGCGTAGACCGCCTCGGCCGCGTCCGCGCCGGCGGCCAGGGCCGACCTGACCACCTCGGCAAGCTGCTGTTCGTCCATGGGGCGCGATATGATCGATGGCGCCGCCCCGGGCAAGGCGGCGCGGGGAATTACCATCCCTCCCCTTCTGGGGAGGGTGCTTTCGCGAAGCGGAAGCGGGTGGGGGAACCCTGGGGAAGGACACCAACCGTCGCGGATGATCCGCACTTCCCCCACCCGGCCTCGCTGCGCTCGGCCACCCTCCCCAGAAGGGCTATGCCATTCACACTTCTCGCTAGACGGCCCGTCAGCCGATCGGCGGCGCCATCCTGTTCGACACAGAGATCACAGAGGACCAGGAGGACACAGAGGCGCTGCGGGGTCACCCCGAGGCGATCAGCTTATTGCGCGCTTCGCGCGCGACTGAGGATTTCGGCGCCCCGTGCACTCCGACAATGCACACCGTGCCCTCCAAATCCTCTGTGGTCTCTGTGTCAAAGACCCAAGTCGCAGGTCCGGCGCGAGACGGCGTCTTGAGAAGCGTGAATCCGCTAGCCCAGAAGGGGAGGGATGTTGTTTCAGGCGATGATGTCGGGGGTGAGGAGGTTATCCAGGCGGACGATCTGGTCCTTCAGGACGAGTTTCTGCTTCTTCAGACGCGCCAGCCGGATCTGATCGGGGGTCCCCTCAGCCTGGAGCGCCTCCACCTCCGCGGAGAGGGCCACGTGGCGTTCGCGCGCCGTGGCGATAGCGAGGCGGAGATCCGTCAGATCGTCCTCGGCTTCGCCATCCATTCCCGGCCCTCGACCGCACCTTGGAGCGTGAGCGGCCTTTTACTTTAGCAGATGGCGGCCGCGAGCGGAACTCGCGACGACGGCGCCTCAGGTTGGCAGGAGCTTGGCCAGCAGGCCCTCGGGCGCCGTCCTCCCCCATGCCTGGGCGGTCCGGCTCAGTTCGGCGAGCGGCGGGATCCCCGCCGGACCTGGGCGTTCGGTGAGGGTCTCGAGGGTGTCGATCAGCAGGCGCTCGGCGGTGAGTTCGCGCGCGGCGATTTCCTGGCGGAACGCCAGTCGCGCCTCGTCGTCCACGGGGGGCAGGGGCGCTTTCAGCCGCCTGCGCACCCCTCGAATGGGCTCGATCACCTCCGTGTGCCAGGCCCGGGCGATCGCCACGGCGGAGGCCAGGGCTTCCGCGTCGACGAGCCGGTCCTCGGTCAGGGTCCAGACTCGCCAGAGAAGCAGAGGCACGCACTGACCATGGTCGTCCTGCAGCGCCAGGCAGGCCGGCTGGACGCCGTCGCCCGCATAGATGCGCAGAATGAAGTCCCAGGTCCTCATTCGACCTCTCCCTCGCCGTCTCCGCCTACGGTCGCCAAGTCCTCGCCCCATCGACGCACGGCGCGCCAGTGGAGCCCAAAGAGGTCGAGCGCGCGACCGACGAGCTGGTCAACCATTTCGGCGATGCTCGCCGGCTTTGCGTAAAATGCGGGCATCGGCGGGACAATGATCGCGCCCAACTCCGCCAGGGCGACCAGGGTGCGCAGATGGCCGAGGTGCAGGGGGCTCTCCCGCACCATCAGCACCAGCGGACGCCGCTCCTTGAGCGTCACGTCCGCTGCGCGTGTGAGCAGGGAGCTCGTCACGCCCGTGGCGATCTCGCTCATGGTCCGCACCGAGCATGGCGCGACGAGCATGCCTGCCGCGCGGAACGAGCCGGAGGCGATGGCCGCGCCAACCTGCGAGGGGGGATAGCGGACGTCCGCCTTGGCGAAGCACGCGGCGGCGGTCAGCCCGGTTTCGTGGTTCACCGTCAACATCGCGGCCTTGGAGGCCACCAGATGGGTCTCGACCCCAAGCTCCCGGCAGGCTTCGAGCGCGCGCACGCCGAGTACGGCCCCTGAGGCTCCGGAGATGCCCACGATGAGGCGTTTTTGCCCTTCGCTGGTCACGATTTGCCCTCCGTCTTCTGCCGGCCCGACAGCAACCATATGTGATCTGACAGATCGGCGGCTCGCGTGTTCACTCCGCCTGTTAGAAGCTACCACAGGGAGTTCCCGTCCCATGGCTATCGAGGCCCGTCTCCGCGAACTGGGCATGAAGCATCAGACCCTCGAGCGCGCGATACAGGACGAAATCAGCCGACCGGCCTCCGACGCGCTCCGCATAAGGGAGCTCAAGCGACAGAAACTCAGACTCAAGGAAGAGATGGAGTCTCTTCGAACACGAACCAACTGAAGGGGGTTCGCGCAGTTCCGCACCTGCCCCCTTAACCTCCGTCATCCGGGCGTCGGCGCCTTGAGCGTGACGCTTTCATCGCCCTTCTCCCCTTGCCGGAGAAGGTGGCCCCGCGAAGCGGGGTCGGATGAGGGGGCGACGCACCTCTCGGGCCTAGCGCGGCGCCGAACTGCGGAGGGTTGAGGGGGACCCCTCATCCGTCCACCGAAGCCTGTCCTCGGGCCGGTCGAAGACCGGACCCGGGGGGTGGCCACCTTCTCCCGCAAGGGGAGAAGGGAATCTCGTGCGCCTTTCGTCCCCCTTAGATATCCGTCTCTTCGTCGGCCGGCTCCTCATGGGGTTCGAGGTCTTCGACGGGCGTCGAGAGTGTCGGGCCTTCGGGCTCCTCGACCCGGCGGCGGGCGTCGTCCTTGCGCTTTTTGTCGGCGGCCTGCCGGACCAGGGCGTCGAGTTCGAGCTGGCTGATCAGGCCCAGCGAAACGGGGTCCACTGGCTTGATGTTGACCGAGTTCCAGTGCGTGCGGTTGCGCACCTGATCGATCGTCGCCTTGGTCGTGCCCAGGGCCTTGGCGATCTGGCTGTCCGTCACTTCGGGGTGGTTGCGGACGAACCAGGCAATGGCGTCCGGACGGTCCTGCCGGCGCGAGACCGGCGTATAGCGCGGCGCCTTCTTGGTCGGCTTCAGCACCTCGGCGTGACGGCTCTTTTGAGCTTTCATCCGATAGTTGGGATCGGCCTGGGCATGGTCCAGCTCCTCGCGCGTGAGCTGCCCGTTGGCGATCGGATCGGCGCCGCGGATATCTCGCGCCACCTCGCCGTCGGCGATTCCCTTCACCTCGAGAGGGTGAAGGCCACAGAAATCAGCGATCTGGTCGAAGGTCATCGACGTGTTGTCCACCAGCCAGACGGCGGTGGCCTTGGGCATCAGGATTTCGGTCAACGTCCTCTCCAGAAACAGCGGCGCCCGGCCTTTCGGCCGGGCGGACTCTCAATATGAAATATAACGCGCCCCAAGCCGAAAACAAACGAGAACGGACGAAATGACTGTTCTGGCGGCGCGACGTGTTGTCGGCTTCAGAAGCGCAGCCGACCCTCGACAATCGTCACGGCCGAACCCCTCAGCAGAACCCGCTCGCCCTGCAGCTGGCATTCAAGATCGCCGCCGCGGCCAGGGAACGCCTGGTGGAATCGCAGGGTGTCGCGGCCGAGTTTGTCACCGAAGAGCGGCGAGAGCATGCAATGCAGGGAGCCTGTGGCGGGGTCCTCGGGGATCCCGGCTCCGGGTGCAAAGAAGCGAGAGACCACGTCATAGGGCGAGCCCGGATCGGCGAGCGCGGTGACGGCCACCATGCCGGCTCCCGCCTTCTCGACAAAGAAGGTCATCTCCTTGATCGCCGACAGGTCTGGCGCGGCCCGGCGGACCGCCGACTCATCCTTCAGGACGGCGACGATATATTGCCCCGTCCAGACTTCCGTGGGCGCGGCGCCGATCGCGAAAGCCAGGTTCTCCGGTTCATCGATGCGGTGCGGCGGATCGGCCGGGAAGTCCATTTCATAGCTGTGGGCGGCGCGCCTCACGGTGAGACGGCCGGACTGGGTGTCAAATCCCACCTCAGGTCCATCGATTCCGAGTTCGCTCAGGATGACATGGCCGCTGGCGAGGGTGGCGTGGCCGCACAGCTTCACTTCCGTTGCAGGGGTGAACCAGCGCAGGTCGAACACCTGGTCCGCGCCGGTCCGCCGCAGGAACGCCGTTTCGGCCTGGTTGTTCTCGGCCGCCAGGGCCTGCATCCAGCCGTCGTCCGGCCACGCATCCAAGGGCTCGACCACGCAGGCCGGATTGCCTTTGAAAGGTCCTTCGGCGAACGCGTCGATCATCCACTGGCGCATGCGCCACCCCTTCCTGTTCAGCGCAACCGAAGCCCGTGCGCGATGATCCATGTGAAGGCGAGGGCGATCACCGCCACCGCCGCCATACGCCACGCAGGCGCCAGGGGCGGGACCTGGGCGCCTGGCGCGAGACGCCCGACGCCAGTGATCATCGGCCCCACCAGGTTCCGCCGCCTCAGGGCGTAAACCAGGATGGCGGTCAGGTGAATTCCGATGAGGGCGACCAGCACCCAGAACACCCGATGGTGCAAATGAGCGATCGCCCGGCCGGTGTCGAAGTCGACGAAGCGTGACAGGGGACCCTCATAGGTCTGGTCCTCGTCGACGCTGAACAGTCCGAGGCCGACCTGGGTCGCCAGGGCGAGCAGTATCGCCGCCACGCTCCACCCGCCCAGGGGGTTGTGCCCCACCACCACGCGTTCCAATCGACCCCTCACATAAAGCGCGATGGTTCGCGGTCCCGCGAGGAACCGCGCAAAGCGCGCCGTAGGCGAGCCGAACAGGCCCCAGAGCAATCGGAAGGCCAGCAGCCCCAGGATCGTGAAGCCGGACAGCAGGTGCCAGGCGAGGTGGTCGTGCGTCGCTGACCACCAGGAGAAGGGGATCAGCAGGACCAGCAGCCAGTGCAGGACGCGCGTGGGAAGGTCCCAGATGCGCGCCCGCGCCAGCGGCGTGTCTGCGGCGGCCGCGTCCGCCGCCAACTCAGTCGTCCTTTTCCTTCGCCTGGAACTTCTCGTGGCAGGCGTGGCAGGCCTGTCCCACAGCCTTCCCCGCCGGACCCACCTTGGCCATGTCCCCGCTGCCCGCAACCGCGTCGAGGTTTGCGGCCGCCACCTGGAGATCGTGCGCCTTGGCCTGGAACTCCTGCGGCTCGGTCCAGATCACCGGCAGGGCCCTGGTCTTCAGGCCCGTCTCCGGTCCGCTTCCCTTCGGGAACCAAGTGAGGATGGTCTTCGAGCTGGCGTAGATCTTGTCCGCGGCGGGCTTGATCACCGCCGGATCCGCCTTGCCCGTCTTGAGCTCGTCGACCATCGCCTTGGAGGCCTTGCCCATCTCCTTCATGTGCGCCTGGCGGTCCTTCAGCGC
>DASXGR010000154.1:0-55320 GCA_036488935.1 Caulobacteraceae bacterium
GACACGGACGCCGAGATCATGTCCGCCTTTCTGGGACAGTTCTACGAGGACAAGCCGATCCCTCGGCTGATCCTGTCGAACCTCGAGCCGCTCGAGGGCGACCTTCTGCGCGAGGCGTTTTCCTTGAAGGCCCGCCACAAGGTCGAGATCGCCGTGCCCCGACGCGGAGAGAAACGCGATCTTGTCGAGCACGCCCTCACCAACGCCCGCGAGGCGCTCGGCCGCAAGCTCGCGGAAGGCTCGGCCCAGGTGAAGCTCCTCGCCGCCGTCTGCGAAACCTTCGGCCTGGAGGGAAATCCCGAGCGGATCGAGGTCTACGACAACTCCCACATTATGGGCACGAACGCGGTCGGCGGCATGATCGTGGCCGGTCCGGAGGGCTTCCAGAAGAACCAGTACCGCAAGTTCAATATCCGCAGCGCCGATCTCACGCCCGGCGACGACTACGGCATGATGCGCGAGGTCCTGCGCCGGCGTTTCGCTCGGCTGGCGAAGGAGGAGGAGGCCGGCGAGGCGCCCCCGCGCCCCGATCTGGTCCTGATCGACGGGGGCGCCGGCCAGCTCGCCGCCGCCGAGGAGGTGATGGCCGACCTCGGGGTCGACGACATCGCCGTGGTGGGCGTCGCCAAGGGCCCCGACCGCGACGCCGGCCTGGAGCGGTTCTTCCTGCCGGGCAAGCCGCCCTTCATGCTCGAGCCCAAGAGCCCGGTGCTCTATTACCTGCAACGCCTGCGCGACGAAGCCCACCGCTTCGCCATCGGCGCCCACCGCACGCGGCGGGCCGCCGATATGAAGAAAAACCCGCTGGACGAGATCGAGGGCGTCGGGCCCGGGCGCAAGAAGGCCCTCCTGCACGCCTTCGGCTCCGCCCGCGGCGTCTCCCGCGCTTCGGTGGCCGACCTGGAGAAAGTCGACGGCGTCAGCCAACCCCTCGCCGAGCGCATCCACGCCTTTTTCCACAAGGGCTGACGAGCCGTTCTCCGTTGGCGTTGTTGGCGATCTCTCAGATCATTGAGACTGCAAAAATCCTTTAAACACAGAGCACACAGAGAGAAGGAAGCGCACAGAGAAACTAAGCAATTAGACGCCTAACTCCATCTTTTAGAAGATTGACATTGAAGTTTATGAGCAGACCCACCTTCATTTTCGATATCTTAAGATACGTCAAGAGCTGAGCTTCATGGAGGCGCGAGAGCGCCTCGACCGATTTTATCTCGACGATCACCCGCTCTCCCACGACCAAATCGAGGCGATAAGCAGCATCCAATCTCAACCCTTCGTATTCAATTGGAAGGGCGACCTGTCGCCGGACCTGCACCGAACGGAGGGTCAGTTCGTGGGCAAGGCATTGTTCATATGCCGACTCCAGTAGACCCGGTCCGAAGGCGCGATGGACCTTCAGGGCCGCGTCGATGATGACTCCCGTCAGAGATCTCATGTCGCTTTCGATCTCTGTGCCCTCCTCGATCTCTGTGCCCTCTGTGTTGAAGGCGATGTAGCAACAGCGTTGCTGTTGGGTCGAGGAGAGAGGTTCGGCGAACGGTGAAGCTCCGGTTGGCAGACACAAGTCACACTGCGCGGTTGGAGAGCGCCGAAGGCGCTGTCGCGCCGTTCCTAGCACCGGAAGGGGCCATTCGCTCGATCGCCAGGTCCCCCAGCGTCTCGCGCATGGCGACGTCCAATGGGGTGTGCGGCTCTTCGCCCAGGAAGGCCGTGAGTTTGTCGTTGGCCAGGGTGATCGGAGCGCGCCAGAGGTAGCGCATCTCCATCAACTCGCGCAGCGTCTCGTTCCACAGGCCCATCACCCGCATCACCGACCAGGGGAATGGAATGGCCGGCAGCCGCGGATTGCCGCTCGCGCGGCGCACGGACGCCAGCAGCTGGGCCGGGGTGAGCACGTGGCCGCGGAAGTGGAATACCTCGTAGGGGCCCAGCTCGTCGGCGCGGTCCAGCAGCGCCGCGGCCGTCTCGCCGAGGTCCGGCAGGTAAGCGAAGTCATGCAGGTTGTCCTTTGGCCCCGGACGGAACAGGGCCGTCGGGCGACCGCGCGAGCGCATGAGCAACCAGTCGAGCGCGCTGTTGGCGTCGCCGGGGCCAAAGAAGTCCCCAGCGCGCACGATGAGAACCCGAACGCCCCTCTCCGAGGCCGCCCGCAGGCGCGCCTCCAGCTCGACGCGGATCTTGCCCTTGCGGGTGGCCGGCCGTTGCGGCGCGGCCTCGCCGATGTCGGCGCCGGCGTCGGGCGCGAAGTTGTAGACGGACGCAGGGACCAGCAGCCGCGCGCCGGCCGCTTCCGCCGCCGCGATCGCAGCGTCGACCATCGGCAGCACCGTCGCCTTCCAGTTGCGATAGGCTGGGGGGTTGACCGCATGAACGATCAGGTCCGCGCCCTCGGCGGCGGCGATCACGCTCGCCTTGTCCAGCGCGTCCCCTTTGATCCAGTCGATCGGCATCGCCGGCCCAGCCTTGCGCCGGGCGGCCTCGGGGTCGCGCGCCAGGGCGCGGATGCGCCAGCCGTGCTTGAGCAGGGCGGCGACGGTGTGGGAGCCGAAGGCGCCGGTGGCGCCCAGGACCAGGGCGAGGCGCGGTTCGGCGACGGCGGGGGATGACTGCAGGCTCATGTCGGGGCTCCTTGGCTGGACCTCACGCTCCGGAACATCCGCCCTTCTCGACCTCATCGGAATTGTCGATCTTCGCAGGTCAGATATACATATCTGTATGAGAAGCGCCGACTGGGACCACTATCGATCGATGCTGGCGGTGATCGACGCCGGCAGCCTGTCGGGCGCCGCGCGCGCACTCGATCTGTCGCAGCCCACGATCGGGCGGCACATCGAGGCTCTTGAAGGCGCTCTCGACGCGCCCCTGTTCACGCGGTCTGCCACCGGGCTCAACCCCACGCGCCTGGCGCTAGCTCTCGAACGCCACGCCCGGGCCATGGCCTCGGCGGCGGAGACCCTGGCCCGCACCGCCGCCGGCGATCTCGACAGCGCCCGCGGCGTGGTGCGCGTCACCGCCAGCGAAATCGTTGCGGTGCAGGTCCTCCCCAAAATCCTCACCGAGTTCCGCCGCGCGCACCCGCAGATCGATATCGAACTGGTCGCCTCGAACCGGCAGGAGGACCTGCTGCGGCGCGACGCCGACGTCGCCATCCGCATGGTCCGCCCTACCCAGGACGCCCTGCTCGCACGGCGCATCGGCGAAGTCCGCATCAGCTTCTTTGCCCACCGCGACTACGTCGAGCGGTTCGGCGCGCCTGAGAGTGTCGAGGATCTGCGCCGCCACACCGTGGTCGGCTTCGACCGCGGTCCCGTCATCCCGGCCGTCCGCGCGGCGGTGAACTTCGAGATCACGCCCGAGCTCTTCGGCCTGCGCACCGACTGCGACGCCGCCCAGATCGCCGCCCTGCGTGCGGGCTTTGGGATCTGCGGCCTCCAGGAGCCCCTGGCCGCGCGCGACCCCAACCTCATCCCCGTGCTTCAGGACCAGATCAGCTTCGCCCTCGAGGTCTGGGTCGTCATGCACGAGGACCTGCGCTCCGACCGCCGCGCCAGGCTGATGTTCGACCACCTGGTCGAGAGCATGACGGCCTATCTGCGCAGCGCGCCCTGAACCCGGTACGACATCGTCCATTCACGGCGACTTGAATCCCGCGGCCGAACCGATTAGGTGTCCGCCCTCGCCGTCAGGCGGCGCGCGCTCGTAGCTCAGCTGGATAGAGCATCAGACTACGAATCTGAGGGTCGGGCGTTCGAATCGCTCCGAGCGCGCCATTCTTTCAAAGAAACACAACACCTTAAGTCATCGCCCCAGAAGGCGCCGACACAATGGCCGGTGACCCACGCCTGCGCCTGTTCCACGACTTGGCCCTTCCTGGTACAAAACCTCAGATGTCGACGGCCAACCACCGAGAAAACGTACCAGCCGCCACACTGGCCGAACGGACGCGACGCCTGCTGCGCGCCCGAGGTCTGATGCGAGCCCGAGAGCTACGGGCCGAGGGCGTCACCCCGACCACCCTGAGCCGGATGCTCGAAGCCGGCGATGTGGTGCGGCTGGGCCGCGGGCTCTATCAACTAGCCGACGCCGAAGTCGACACCCAGCATGAGCTCGCCCAAGCCGCCAAGCGCATTCCCAAGGGAGTGATCTGCCTGACCTCGGCTATCGCATTCCATGGCCTGACCGACCAGCTGCCGCGGCGGGTCTGGATCGCCATCGGACCTCGGGATTGGGCCCCTACAGCGGACCGCCCGCCCCTTCGGATTGTAAGGATGGCCAAGTCCCTGCTGGACGCCGACGTGGAACGGCACGACATCGAAGGTGTCGAAGTCAAGATCTTCAGCGCGGCGCGCTCTGTGGTCGACGCTTTTCGCCACGAGCGCAGCGTTGGCCGCAACCTCGCTATCGAGAGCCTGCGCGAGGCGCTGCGACAGCGGGCTGCCACGCCCGCCGAGATTTCGAGCCTGGCTGAGCGTCACGGCGCCTGGTCCAAGATGCGCCCTTACCTGGAAGCGCTGACCGCCGATGCCTGACGCGCCGAGGAACCTCTCCGCCTCGGTGCGCGCCCGGCTCCTCAACCACGCCCGCGAACACGCGCTCTCGTTCGAACTGGTTCTCACCCGCTATGCGTTGGAACGCCTGCTCTATCGGCTGAGCCGGTCGAAGTTCGCGCACCGCTTCGTCCTCAAGGGCGCCATGTTGATGATGACTTGGTTCGAAGAGCCGCACCGGGGGACACGCGACCTTGACCTCCTGGGCTTCGGCGACCCGAATCCGGACTCGCTGATCGCGGTATTCCGCGAGATCATGGCGGCGGAGGAGGAGGACGGCCTGGTCTTCGATGTGGAGGGCTTGCGCGCCGATGCGATCCGCGAGGACATGGAGTATGGCGGCGTGCGGCTTCGCACGATCGCGAGCCTCGAAAGGGCACGCATCGCCGTCACCATCGACATCGGGTTCGGCGACGCCATCGAACCCGGCACGGTGCTGATCGACTATCCGGCTCTGCTTGACATGCCCGCGCCGAGGCTCCGGGCCTACGCCCGCGAAACCGTCATCGCGGAGAAGTTCCAGGCGATGGTGGTGCTCGGCCGCGCCAACAGCCGCATGAAGGACTTTTACGACATTTGGGTTTTGTCGAAGTCCCACGAATTCGACGCCGACCGGCTCGCGGCGGCCATCGCCGCCACCTTCGATCGGCGCGCTACTGAGGTGCCCGAGGCGCAGCCGGACGCACTCACCCCGGAGTTCGCCGAGGACGCTGCCAAGCAGGCGCAGTGGAAGGCCTTCGCGCAGGGCCTGGAATCCGCGCCGCCCGGACTCGCCCAGGTGACGGCCGAGCTCGAGGCGTTCCTCATGCCGCACGCGGCGCGCGCTCGTAGCTCAGCTGGATAGAGCATCAGACTACGAATCTGAGGGTTGGGCGTTCGAATCGCTCCGAGTTCGCCATTTTCTCCTGCAACAACAGGACCTTGCAGAGATGACTCCTTCGGGATTCGTGGCTCGGACCCTAGCCTGACACCGGATTGATCCCACGAACGCGTCTTCCGGGGCCAAAATAACCCTGTTTGGGTCATTGGCTGCGGTTCACGCCACCAGGGCTGAGCGGCCATCGGTTCGTTCGGTTGTACGAATTCCCATTTCCCGTTCAGGCTGGCTTCGCAACGATTGGCGAACGAGCGCGCCATTTTCCTGATCCCCTTGTTCTCCACGGCGTGAGAGCCTTTGCTGGGGCGGATGCAACCGCACCCCGCCACACTATGACGACGATCCTGCATGGCTATTGGCGTTCGACCGCGTCCTACCGGGTTCGGATCGCCCTCAACCTCAAGGACCTCACGTATCTCCAATACACCTATGACCTTCGTCAGGGCGCGCAACGAAGCGACGATTACCTCGCGCTCAACGCCCAGGGCCTGGTCCCAGCCCTCGGGGTCGACGGGACCGTGTTTACGCAGAGCCTGGCGATCCTCGAGTGGCTGGACGAGGTCCACCCTACCCCGCCGCTCCTGCCCTCCACGCCGGATGCGCGGGCGGTGGTGCGCGCCATGGCCAGCGTGATCGCCAGCGACATCCATCCGCTGAACAACCTTCGCGTGCTGAACGCGCTGCGCGGGGATTTCTCAGCTACCGACGCCCAGGTCACCGCCTGGATCGCCCGCTGGATCTCCGAAGGTTTCACGGCCCTGGAGCGGCTGGTCGAACGCCACGGCGGCGCTTTTGCCTTCGGCGACACGCCCACCCTGGCGGACTGCTGCCTGATCCCGCAAATCTATTCCGCGGAGCGTTTCGCCGTGGACCTCGCGCCGTTTCCACGCCTCGTCGCCGTAGGCGCCCACGCCCGTGCGCTCCCGGCCTTCGCGGCCGCCCACCCTGACCGCCAGGCGGACGCCGATCCGCCAAGGTGAGCGACGATCGAGCCTGACGCTCATCGCGGCGCCGGTAACGAGTGCGACCTGCCCCACGAAATCATGAGTAGGGGCTCATGGCTCACGCCTCCGCCGTGACCGGCGGCGCTTCGCGGCCGACCATGGCCAGGTGCGCCGGCGCGTAGCGGTCGCCTTCGGGCTGGATCCGCGAGGCGGCGGCGGAGATGTCGCGTAATTCGGCCTCGGTGAGCTCGATTTCGACGGCGGCGATATTCTCCTCCAGGCGATGCAGCCTGGTCGTTCCCGGGATAGGGACGATGTATGGGCGTTGCGCGAGCAGCCAGGCGAGCGCGATCTGGGCTGGAGTGGCTCCCTTGTCGTTCGCCGCGCGCTGCAAGAGGTCGACGAACGCCTGGTTCTTCGCCCTGGCTTCCAGCGAGAAGCGAGGCACAGTGCTGCGGAAATCGTTCTCCGGCAGCTTGGTGTCCTTGCTTATGGCTCCGGTCAGGAAGCCCTTGCCCAGCGGGCTATAGGGCACGAAGCCGATACCGAGTTCGTCGCAGGCCTGAAGGATCCCGTTGGTCTCGGGCGCTCGCCACCACAGCGAATACTCGTTCTGGAGGGCCGCCACCGGCTGCACCGCATGTGCGCGACGCAGCGTCTGCACGCCAGGCTCCGACATGCCGAAATGCGTGACCTTGCCCTCGGCGACCAGTTCCTTGACCGTGCCTGCTACGTCTTCGATCGGCACATTCGGGTCGACCCGGTGCTGATAGAGGAGGTCGATCGTCTCTATGCCGAGCCGCTTGAGCGAGCCCTCGACGGCCTGGCGGATGTGCTCGGGCCGGCTGCTGACGCCGCGGTTCTCGCGCGTTTGCGGATCGATGTCGAAGCCGAATTTGGTGGCGATCACGACCTGGTCGCGGAAGGGACGAAGGGCCTCGCCGACGACCTCTTCGTTGACGAACGGCCCATAGACCTCGGCCGTGTCGAAGAAGGTCAAGCCGCGCTCCACAGCGGCGCGGATCAGGGCGACGCCATCTTCCTTCGAGAGCGAGGTGGCGTAGCTGAAGCTGATGCCCATGCAGCCAAGGCCCAGGGCCGAGACCCGAAGACCACTCCGGCCGAGTTCACGTTCTTGCATTGGTCACTCCTGATCCCGTCGAACACCGCGCGCGCCGCCTCACCGGCAGGCCTGGGCAGTCATCTAGGCGCTGCATCGGCGGGCGATTAGGCGCTAAAGTCCGCATGAACAGTTGAGCAGGATTCAAGAGTGCTGCGCGAGACCGCCACCGACCTCATCGCTCTTCTGGCGGTCGCCCGGGAGCGCAGCTTCACGCGCGCAGCAGCCCAACTCGGCGTCTCGACCTCGGCGCTCAGTCACGCGATACGCGGTCTCGAAGAGCGCATTGGGGTGCGGTTGCTCACACGGACGACGAGGAACGTCGCGCCGACCGACGCCGGAGAGCGGCTCCTGCGCATGATCGGGCCCCGCTTCGACGAGATCGAATCCGAACTCGGGATGTTGCGCGAGCTGCGCGACAAGCCGGCCGGCACGATCCGGATCACAACCAGCGATCATGCCGCCGAGGCGATCCTCTGGCCGGCGCTGGAGCGGCTATTGCCGGCGTATCCGGACATCAACGTCGAGCTCAGTGTCGATGTCAGGTTCGTCGACATCGTGGAGGAGCGGTTCGACGCCGGCGTGCGGCTCGGGGAGACGGTTGCGCAGGACATGGTGGCAGTTCGGATCGGACCCGACATGCGGATGGCGGCAGTCGGCTCCCCAAGCTATTTCGCCGACCGCCCGGTCCCAGAGACGCCGCACGATCTCGCCGCTCACAGGTGCATCAACCTGCGTTTCCCGACTCTTGGGGGCCTATATGCCTGGGAGTTCGAGAGGGGCGGCCGCCCCCTCAACGTGCGCGTCGAGGGGCAATTCGCCGTCAACGACATAGCGCTCGCAAGGGCGGGCGCACTCGGCGGCGCCGGCATCGCATACCTGCCGGAGAGCTACGTCCAGACGTATATGAACGAGGGAGCTTTGCAGCGCGTACTCGGCGATTGGAGCCCGCCCTTTCCCGGATATCATCTCTACTATCCCAGCCGTCGCCAGCAGTCCCCTGCCCTGGCGATCATCGTCGAGGCGCTCCGCTATCGCGAGTGACGCTCGGCGCGCCGTGGCGACGCTTCGGGGTGTACGAACCGAAGGCTTCGGAGCCCTGGAGCGGCTGGTCGAACGCCACGGCGGCGCTTTCGCCTTCGGCGACACGCCTACCCTGGCTGACTGCTCGGCCCACGAAGTGCGACGGCGGTGCGAACCTGATCAGGCCCTGGCGGTGGCGGCGAGTTGCTTGAGCAGGATCTTCGCCCCGGGACCCGACGACGCGGGGTTCTGCCCGGTGACCAGAAGGCCGTCCGTCACGACGTAGGGCTCCCAGTCCGCCTTCTTGGAGTAGATCCCGCCGAGCCGCTTCAGCTCGTCCTCGACCAGGAATGGGACGATCTTCGTCAGGCCCACCGCTTCTTCCTCGCCATTGGTGAAGCCGGTCACCTTCTTTCCCTCGACCAGCGGGCGGCCATCGGGCTTGTGAGCCCGATGCAGGACACCCGGCGCATGGCACACCAGGGCGATCGGCTTGCCCGCCGCCAGGAAGCTCTCGATCAGCCGAATGGAGTGCGGGTCTTCCGCCAGGTCCCACATCGGCCCATGCCCGCCAGGGTAGAAAACGGTGTCGAATCCCTCCTGAGAAACGGTGTGCAGCGGAAGGGTGTTCGCCAACGCCGCCTGGGTTGTGGGGTCGGCGTCGAACCGATGCGTGAGCTCGGTCTGGAACGCAGGCTCGTTGCTCTTGGGGTCGAGCGGCGGCTGCCCGCCCTTGGGGGAAGCGAGCACGATCTCCGCCCCAGCTTCCTTGAAGTTGTAGTAGGGGGCCGCGAACTCCTCCAGCCAGAATCCGGTCTTGCGCCCGGTATTTCCAAGCTTGTCGTGCGAGGTGATGACCATCAGGATCTTCATGATTGTCTCTCTTCATCGCATGAGATTGCAGGGTTGAGCCCCGCGCTCCCAACCGACCGGCAAAGGTCGGCAGCGAGCGCAGGCGCTCGTCGGCGCGAAAGCAAAGGCGAATGTGGGGACTGGCGAACGCCGATCTCCGAAGGCGCCTCGGCTATCGAGATATAGGTGCGGACGGATCCGGCGCCCGCGCGAGCGGCGCACGCACCCCCCTTCACGCAGTCAGGACGCCACATCGCTGGTCACGGAGTCGCGACGAAAGTGAATGTACGTACCCGTTCGAACGTGTTTGCTTCCCCTGCTACGCGGAAGGGGTCATGGCGCAGGCGGAAAGCGGTTCGGGGCTTCCAGGGCCGATCCTGACGGTCCTATTGCTCCCTTTCTTCCTCGCTTATGGCTTCGTCACGGTGACCCTGGGCTATGTCCTGGCCCATCACGGCTTCAGCGTCGCTGCGATCGCTGGACTGGGCGCACTGGTCCTCCTGCCAACTGTGTTCGGTTGCCTGCTGGCGCCCTTCGTCGACGTCACCCTGACGCCGCGCCGGTGGGTGCTGATCAGCGGGGGTGGCGGCGCTCTGGCGTTCGTGGCGCTGGGATTCGTCCGCATAGAGCCCTCCAGCGCCAATCTTCTGCGCAGCCTCTGCGTGGCGGCCACCCTGCTCTGCGGTGTGCAGGGCGCGGCCGTCCTCGCAGCCATGGTGGCCATGACGCCTCCCTCCAGGCGCGGCGCCCTGGCAGGGTGGGCACAGATCGGCAATCTCTCCGGCACAGCCCTGGGCGGCGGCCTCGCGCTGTGGCTGGTCACGCACGCCGGCGGCGTGCGCACCGCCTGCCTAGCGCTGGCCGGGATGACCCTCCTCGCCTGCGCGCCCATCCTCGCCTTGCGGATACCGCTTCGCGTGACCGGGGAGAGCTTCGGCGCCCGCGCAAAGGCGACGACCGCGGACGTAGCCCGCGTGATGCGAAGCCGCGCCGGCGTCCTGGCGCTCATGGTCCAGATCCTGCCGGCCGCCCTGGGCGCCGCCACGGGGCTGCTGCCCTCGGTTGCGGGTCAGTGGCGTGCAGACGCCGATCTCGTCGCCTTGGTGAATGGCGTCCTTTGGGGTCTCGTGACCGCGCCCGGTTGCCTGTTGGGCGGTTATCTCTGCACGCGCTGGCGTCACCGCACAGTCTATATGTGGGCTGCCCTGGTGTTCGCCTTGGGCGAGGCAGCCATGGCCGTTGGCCCGCGCACACCTTTCGCCTTCGCCGCCTTCACCCTCACCGAGTCGTTCGTCCTTGGCGTGTCGTTCGCCAGTGTGGCCGCGATCACCTTTGAGGTGCTGGATGCGCGCAATGCGGCCACCCTCTCCACCTTTCTCATCGGCATGTCCAACGTCCCCCTCGCCGTGGTCGGGGTGGTCGTGGGACGCGTCGCGACGGCCTCGGGCGCCTCAGCCATGCTGTTGACCGAAGCCTGGCTCGGCGTCGTCGCCGTCGCCGCCTACGCCTCCGTGGCGAGCCTCTGGAGGCCCGCGCCGGCCCTCGCCGTTTCTGGCTAAGCGGGCATGCGTTCGGCCCTTACCCGTTGCCGTTTACCGATTCCGCATCCAGAGCGTGCTGAACCGGATTCTCGGCCGGGAGAACCTCGTCGGCCGATGACGTGATCACCTTGGAGCCGGCCTCCAGCGTCTGATGCACGGGACAGCGATCAGCGATCTGCATTATCCTCACCCTCTGCTCGGACGTCAGCGGGCCGGAAAGGGCGATTTTGCGGGTGAACTCGTCCTTTGGCGTGTGCGCCGGATCCTTGACGTGGCCGACGGAGACACGGACGTGCTCGAGCGGCAGGTCCTTGCGCTTGGCGTACATCCGCAGCGTGATCGCCGTACATGCGCCGAGCGCGGCGCACAGCAGGTCATACGGGGTCGGCCCGGACCCGAGGCCGCCGACCTCGGGCGGTTCGTCAGCGAGGAAACGGGCGCCGCCGGCGAGGACCTCCACCTGGTAGTCGCCCACGCCAGTGTCCTCGACCACGACCTCGCCTTGCTGCGCCTCGGACCGCAGCGCGGGCGGAGGTCCGCCGACGTAGCGTGAAGCCCAGGCGGAAATCACCTCGGCGACGTATTCGGCGTCGGCCGCCCGGGTGAGCAGGTGATCGGCGTCGTCGAGCGAGACGAAACTCTTTGGGTGCTTGGCGGTCAGGAAAATCTGGGAGGCGTTGTCGATACCGACAATGGCGTCTCGCGGTGCGTGGGCGATGAGCAGCGGGCGCTTCAGCTCCGCAATGCGCCTGGCCTGGTCGTGTTCGGCGAGGTCGTCGATGAAGCTGCGCCGGATTCGGAATGGCCGCCCGCCGATGTCCACCACCGCTTCGCCGTCACGGCGCAACGCATCCAGACCATCGCGCAGCAAATGCTCGATGTGGGTGACCTGGAACGGCGCGGCGATCGTGCTCACTGCCCGCACCTCCGGAAGATGACCTGCGGCGGCGAGGACAGCCGCGCCACCGAGGCTGTGCCCGATCAGCAGCTGCGGCGCGTGGCCCGCTGCGGCCATGGCCGCGGCGGCGGCCACGAGATCGCGCACGCTGCCGCTGAAGGTGCTGCTGGCGAACTCCCCCTCGCTCTCGCCAAGGCCCGTGAAGTCGAACCGGAGGACGGCGAATCCCCTGTCCGCCAGGTGGTGCGAGATCCGCGCGGCGGCGAGGGATTTCTTGGTGCAGGTGAAGCAGTGCGCGAACAGGGCGTGCGCGCGGGGCTGGATCTCCGGGAGGTCGAGCAGGCCGGAGAGGCGCTGGCCCTCAGCGCCCTCGAAATCGAAATGTTCCGTACGCACCCTTTGCCTCCCTTGTCGGCCGGCCGGACGTCAGGCGCCCTGGAACTCGGTGTGGATCTCGACGCCGGATTTCAAGGTCAGGGTGACGGGGGTGCGCTCGACGATATCGGCGAAGCGAGACCGCGCCTCTCCCGACAGGTCCCCAATCAGCCTGACGGTCCGTTCGATCCGTGGCTTGTCCCCCTCGAGCAGGTACCTGAGGTCGACGTGAAGGCCTTCCAGCACCCAGCCCTTGCGTTCGGCGTACATCCGAAGGGTGATGGCGGTGCAGGCCGCCAGGCCCGATAGCACGAGGTCATATGGCGCGGGGCCCTGGTCGCCGCCGCCGACGCGCGGCGGCTCGTCGGCCGTCAGGGCGTGGTGACCGGTCTGGATCTCCACACGGTACTTCGCGCCAAGGTCGGCGCTGACGCGAGAGACGGTGTGGGTCTGTTCGTCGGACATGGGACGCCTCCGGAGCATGAGGTCCGGCGGAGCCGGCAGGGAGAAACGTGGCCGCTATGGGGCTGACCGCGTACCACGTTGGCGCTGGCGTGGGCGAGGTGGCGGCGAGCGTCAAGCCGCGTCCTGGCGATCTAGCCGCTCGATGCGAGTCCGCGGACGCTGCGGCGGAAGAAGACCGGCGTGATCGCCAGCACCAGCGCCAGATCGCCGAGGGCGAAGAACCGCATGCCCGATGACGCGCTTCCCAATCCGATCGCGAGCCAGCGCGCGGCCAGGGGCGCGACGAACAGGGTCAGGAAGGTTGTTGTCTGGAACATGCCGACCGCGCGCCCCCGAAGCCGCTCCGGCGTCGCCTCCAGAAGCCAGATCGACAACACCGGTCCCAGCATACCCTGGCCGACCCCCACCAGCGTGGCCCCGACCATGATCGGGACCAGCGTGGTAGCCTGGGCGATCATGATCGTTCCAGCACCTGACGCGCCAACCGCGATCGCCACTTTGAGCGGTGGCGAGATGCGCCTGAGCGATGGCACGCTGAAAGCCGAAACGACGGCGCCCGCCGCGAGGATCGCGACGCCCAGGCCCGTCAGCCAGGACGAGCCCAGCGCCTTCTCCTGAAGCAGCGCTCCCAGCTCGTAGGCAGGCGGAAAGATCAGCGCCGCGCCGACGCTCATGAGGAGGAAGATGCCGATCCAGGCCGTCCAGGGCGCAGGGCCCGCAGCCTCCGGCGCGGGCGTCCCGGTCGCCTGGCCGACAAGCTTCGGCGCTGGGATGAAGATAAGCGCTGCGAACAAGGGCCACCCAATGAACATCGGCAGGAAGGCCATTCGCCAGCTGACTTCGCCTAGCGCGCCGCTGGCCGCCGAGACGATCACGCCCGAGATCGCGCTGACCCCGCCCTGCGCGGCCAGCCAGCGCTGTAGCGGCCGTCCCGAGAAATAGTCGCCGGTCAGGGCGACGGCTGAAGTGATCATCGCCCCGATCGCCAGGCCCGCCACCGCGCGCGAGATCAGGATCAGCGCGAACGACGACAGCCAGATCGGCGCCACGCCGGCGGCGGCGAAAACCAGCGTGGACCAGACCAGAAGGCGCCGCCGTCCGAGTTTGTCGCCCAGGACCCCCGCGCCCGCGCCGGCGAGGCCGACGGTCAAGGTCGGCAGAACCGCCACCAGAGGGGTCAGCGCGACGATTCCAGGCTGATGTGGAAACGCCAAGGCGATCTTCGGCAGGATCGGCAGCGCCACGCACGTCGCCACGACGATCGTCGCGGGAATGCAGGCTAGGACAACGCCGACAACCCAGCCGGCGTCACGCTCTGCCGCGGATCCGGCGAGATGGCTCAACCGGGGTTCCTCCGATCGCCGGCGTCTCTTTCGTTCGGCGCCGTGCGTCGCGCGGAGCCTGCGCCCCAAGGACGACCGCGGTCAATCGTGGGCGGAGCCCGGCTGCCCTCCCGTTCGCTCGGTGACCGGCGGATTGTGGACGACGACAGCTTTGGCCATACCCCTCTGCCCAAGGCGCGGGCGCGCGAGGATCGGACCATGGCGTGGACGCGCCGCTACGAGGAAGTCGAACCGCAGCGGGTGAACCGATGGCTGGCCCAGAATGGGGTCTGCTCACGTCGCGAGGCCGAGGACCTGATCGCTCGCGGCCTCGTATCCATCGACGGCGAGACAGTCAGCGACGTCGGCCGCAAGATTGCGGCGGGCCAGACCCTCGTCCTCGCCGACGGCGCTGACCTCGGCGGCGGCCTGAGCGTCCTCCTGCACAAGCCCGTCGGAATCGTCTCGGGCCAGCCGGAGCCGGGTCAGGTTCCCGCGGTGCGCCTGCTGACGCGCGAAGCACTTTGGGGCGATAGCTCTGTCATCCCCAATCGGAACAGCAAGCTCGCGCCCGTCGGCCGGCTGGACCGGGACTCGCGAGGCCTGCTGTTGCTGTCCGAGGACGGCGTCGTCGCCAAGGCGGTGATCGGGCCTCAGTCCGAGTTGGACAAGGAGTATCGCGTCCGCGTCTTCGGCGAGATCACCGACCGCACGCTCGGCCTACTGCGTCACGGACTGGAGCTCGACGGCCGCAAGCTCAGACCCGCGATCGTGCGCCGCATGGGCGGTCAGAACCTGGTCTTCGTCCTCAATGAAGGCCGCAACCGCCAGATCCGCCGGATGTGCGAGTTGGTGGGCCTGAAGGTGGAGGACCTGTTCCGCATAAGGATCGGGCCCGTGCGCCTGGGGGACCTCCCGCCGGGCCGTTGGCGGCCCCTGACGGTGGAGGAGCGCACGAACCTGATTTCGGGAAAGCCGGCTATACCTAACGGCCAACGCGGAGGCCCGCCATGAACGTGATCAGCTATTCCGAGACCGGCGCGAATCTGAATGAAATCATGGACGCTGTCGTCGACGACTACACTCCCGTTCTGGTCACCCGTACGGGTCGCGAGGCCGTGGTCATCGTTTCTCTCGCTGATTGGCGATCGATGGAGGAGACCACTCGTCTCTTGTCGAGTTCAACCAACGCTGCTCGACTGAAGACGGCCATCGAAGAGCTGGACCGCGGCGCTGGGGCTCGACCGGCTCAAAGCTAATTCGCGCCAGCCGCTTCCGCCGTCATCGCCACCGCGCCGTCGCAGCGGATCGCGCGGACCTCGCCTGGTCCCTCCCCCGGCGCCAGTAGGATCGGCTGGCCGGCGAACAGGGGCGCCTGGGCGCGGAAGCTGAAGCGGGCGACGGGACCGATCCGCGACGCCGCATAGCCGAACAGGCGCGCGGCGGTGAGCGGACCGTGCACGACCAGGGCGGGATAGCCCTCTATGTCGCGGGCGTAAGGCAGGTCGTAGTGGATGCGGTGCGAGTTGAAGGTGGCGGCGGAGAAGCGGAACAGCTCGACCGGCCCCGGGGTCCAGCGCGCCGTCTCGGCCGGGTCAGGCGACTCCCTCGGTTGCACCGGCGCGGTGCGCTCGCCGGCGGCGCGATAGACGATAGTCTGGCGCTCCCGCACGCGTTCGGCGCCGCTCTGGCTCAACACCCGGTCCACCTCGACGAAGACGAGATCACCCGAACGGCCGGAGCGATGGCGCACTTCGGCTAGGGTCAGGACCAATTCAGCCGGCGCGCCCAGTTCGAGCGGCGCAGCGAAGCTCATCGTAGCTGCAGCGAACATGCGGCGCTCGAGACGCACCGGCGGAAGTATGCCCTGGCCGCGGAGCGGATGGCCGTCCGGACCCAGCCGGTCGTTCGGCGCCGTCTCGAGGAACCAGGCCCAGTGCGCCAAGGGTGGCGTGTGAGTCTCCACCTCGGCCGAGCTGCCAACGGCGACGGCGTAGCGGCGCAGGCTCTCCGGATCGAGCTGCTGGCGGCGCGTTTCGCTGCGACCGACGTAGGCCTGCCAGGCGGCGAGCTCGTCAGGTGTCACCGGGCCCTCAGACATCGTTTTTTCCTCCGACCACTCCCGCTTCACGCAGCCGGACGATCTCGGCGCCCGAAAGACCGAGCACGGTCGAAAGCACCTCCGTCGTGTGCTCGCCGAGCCGCGGGGCGGGTGTCGGCGCCAGGCGCGGTTCCTGCGGACTAAAGCCCGCCGCGCCAGGCGCGAGATAGCGCTCGCCGCTGGGATGCCCGATCTCCGCCAGCATGGGATTGGCTGGCGAGAGCTGGGGATCGGCCGCGAGGGCCTCGCCCAGGGTCCGGTAGGGCGCCCAGCAGACGGCCTGAGCGTCGAAGGCCGGCGCCAGCTCGTCCGCCGAGTGCTGGGCGATCGCCGCTTCCACCAGGGGCATGAGGCGATCGCGGTGAGCGAAGCGCACGCCCTCGTCACGATCAAACCTCACGCCGAGTTCGGCCTCGAGCGCCGCCGCCTGCGCCTGCAAGCCGACAACGGCGAGAAGCCCGGTCCATTGCCTAGGCGTGATCGCAGCCACCATCACCCTTCGGCCGTCCCGGGTGACGAAGTCGCGGCCGAAGGCGCCGAAGAGCTGGTTGCCGAACCGCGGACGATCGCGACCGCTGGTCTGGACCTCCCCGATCTGGCCCAGGTGACCAAGGCTGGCGATCGCCATGTCCGAGAGGGGGATGCGGATCTCGCGGCCCTTGCCGTCCATGCGTCGGGCCCGTTCGGCAGACACCAGGGCGAAGGCGGCATAGGCGCCGGTGAGCAGGTCCCACGCCGGCAGGACGTGGTTGACCGGGCGTGGATCCTCGGGCGGCCCGGTCATGGCCGGAACGCCCACGGCCGCGTTCACCGTGTAGTCGACGGCCGTGCGCCCGTCCGGCCAGCCCATCACCCGCACGCAGACGAGGTCGGCTCGCAAGGCTGAGAGGCGCTCGTAGGAAAGGAAGCCTTCCGCCGGATAGTTGGTGACGAAGAGGCCGCCATTGTCGCCCGGCGCGGCTGCCAGGCGCGCCGCCAGCTCACGCCCCTCTGGGCGGCCGAGGTCGAGGGCGACCGACTTCTTGGCCTTGTTCAGTCCCTCCCAGTACAGGCTGGCGCCGCCGTCCGGCGCGAGCGGCCAGCGGCGGAAGTCAGGACCCCCGCCGATCTGGTCGATGCGGATCACCTCCGCCCCGAACTGGGCGAGGTGCAGGGCGCAAGAAGGTCCGGCGACGAAGGCGGCCGCCTCGACCACTCTCAGGCCCTCGAGAAGTCTGTTCAGGGATCACCTCCCGCGGCTCGATATGCGCTGAGGCATCTAGAGCCTAGCACGCGCCCACGGAAGCCGGCGTCCGAGCCGGTGAAAAGTTAACCGCAGAGACGCAGAGACGCGGAGACGCAGAGAAGATGCGCCGAAGGCGCGCTCGCGTGAGAGCCGCTTCCCGGAATGTGGAATGAAATCCCGCCTCCGCGGCTGGTGTTTGTGTAGTTCGTGAGGTTCGTGGTTCATTCACTCCGATTTATCTCGCGCATCCTCGCTGTCTTTGCAGCAACTAACCCCACGAACTACACGAATATGGATAACGAGATTGGAGATCATCTGCCGCGATGGGAGATTTGTTGCGCCTTCGGCGCGTCTTTCTCTCTGCGCCTCTGCGTCTCTGCGGTTAAATCTTCACGAGCTCTCCCGCCGGCCCCTTCCCTCTATTTTCGGTCGGCCGAGAGGGCTCCGCTAGCTCGGACGCCGCAGAAGGAAGGGCCGGGGGGACGCCGGCGGACCGGAAGGGGGTCCTAACTCCGAGCGCCGGCGCGGCCGATGAAGATCTCGCGGGCCTGGGGCTGGGCGTTGGGATCGCGACGCGGCAGGCTGTAGCCGGCGGCCGCGAAGGCGGCGATGACCGCCTGGTCGCGAGGCTGGCGCAACAGATCGGCGGACAGCGGCGCGAGCGGCCGCTTGAGGCTGATGAAGAGGGACCGTTCGACCTTCCAGCCGGCGTCGCGGAAGACGCTGGCGAGCTGGTCGGCGAACGCCTCCGCCTCGTCTGAGCCGTCGCTGGTCAGGACAACGCTATCGGGCGAGAGACCCAGGATCCGCACCATTCGGTCGCGCTCGTCTGGTGTGATCACTCGCATCGCAGACGCCGCCGGCCGGGTGGCGGCAGGCGGTGGGCCGGCGGAAACGATGGTCGTGGGCGCGGCTACGGTCGGCGCACCGATCGCGCGGGCGGTCACAGTCGCCTCGATCGGCTCCTGTGCCGATGCGGCCAGGGTCGTCGGAGCGGGCCGCGGCGCCGGGAGGGCCGCCTGGGCTACGGCCGGGACGAGCGCAGGTTGGGGCTGCGGCGGCGCCAGGGACACGGGGTCGGGTTGGACGCGCGCGCGGGCGAGCCAGTCGCGCATGTCGAGCAGCGCGTAGGCGATCTCGCGGTTGCGGTTGCGGTCTATTGCGCGGCCCAGCGCCAGGCTCGTGGCGCCCGAGGCGATCGCCACAATGATCGCAACCACGCAGATGATAGTCGCCGCCAGTTGGCCGGCTTCGAGGCTCACGCGCCGCGACTCCTGTTCAAACGCGAAATCGAGCGGATTCCGAACGCTCACCTTACCGCCCCGAAGCTAGCCGCCGCTCTTCGTGGGCGCCAGACTCGCGCCTGCGACCCGGCGTGGCGCCTCGGAGCTCCGGCGCCGGGCGCCGCCCACTCGCTTCCGATCGCCATCGCCAGCCGACGCCGACCTCCAGCTAGTTGTTCTTTTCTGTACTTCACCCCCGCAGTTCCCAATGACTCCGGTCATTTCGAAATTGATGGATGTTAAGAACTCGACATCGCGGACGTCATTTACTTGGCGTGCAATGCCGTACGCTGGCGGGTTCACAAAATATCCCGCCGACAAGCTTTGACCTGAAAGCCTGATCCGCTCTGCAATCAGAATCAGAAATGAATGGCTAATATTCGACCGAGCCAAACAATATTTCCGCCATTCGCTATGCCGGGACAGCCGCGCCGTCAAAGTCCATCCGCACACGGAAGGTGACGCGCTGAAGATGTGGGTCGGCGGAAGGGCGAGACGAAGGGACGCAGAGGACTCGAAGCGCCGAAGACGCCAGCAGTCGCGGCTGTGCGAATCAGTCGATTCGGTAGTCTGCCGGCCAAAGGACCCGTAGCGGGGGCGGAAGATGGCGGATCAGCTTGCTGGTCTCGCCCGGATCCACCCGGTCGGCCAGCATGGCGAAGACCACCTCCACCGTACGTGCAGGGTCGTGGGGATAGCTCGGCGGGAGTGACGCGGCGACAGCCCCGGCGAAGTCCTGCGCGTGCCGGATATGGGTCGGCCCGTCGACGGGTCGCCATCCCTCAAGAAAGAAGCCGCGCATGAGCATGGGCAGTTGCGCCGAGAGGGCGAGCACCGCCTCTACGGGCAATCGATCGCGTAAGACATGCAGGACCGCGCGCGTAGCGACGTAGGACTGATGGCGGTCGCAGGACTCAAGGGTTGTCTCAACCTGTTTGAGCCAGGTGTTGGTCTCGCGCAGCGTCGTGTCGAACACGGGCAGAGTGCTCATGAGCGTCTCCGTAAGGCGCGTCTCCCTCGCGTGTGAGACCAAATGGCGCCACAGCCGAAGGCTCCCCACAAGCCCCTTAGCGAAGGATCCAGCGCCAGATCCCCGCACCCACGTGAGCGAGCGGGACGTGCGCCCAGGTGGCCGCCAGCCAGACCACGAGCCCCCCGCCGAGGTCGTGGCCGCGAAACCCGGCCAGGCGCGCCCTGCCTGCCGCGACCGCTGCGAAGGGCCAATAGCTCGTCTTGGCTTCCCACTCGGGCCACAGCTCCGGCTGCAGGCGCGCCTTCTTGCGGTCCTGCATGGCCGCGCCGACTAAGGCGAGCACGACGATCGCCATGCACAGCACGACGTTTGCGTGGGTCGGGAAGACAGCGATGTGGCACAACGCCCAGAGGGCGAACGACCACATCATGGGATGGCGCGTGATGGCGTAGACGCCGCGCGCCTCGGTCGGCGCCGCATGGGCCGGTCCAGGATTTGGCAAGGCTGGATTGCCGATCAGCGAGCCCATCAGCAGCACCGAGGCGAGTAGCATCACCAGCGTCACGACGATCCAGGTGATGTCTCCCGGGAACCACAACATCGGGCCCGGCGGAGCTGCGCGCCACGCGATCACCAACCAGGCCAGGGTTGCTCCGGCGACAAGGGAATAGACGCCAAGGAAGCCACGCTCCCCGACCGCCCCAGCGACCGGCGCGCGCAAGGGGTGGGAGAGGAGAAAGTGTGTGCCTACGAAGGCGATCGCCGCGATCGCCACCATCCAGACGCTGTCCATCGATCTTCCCCGGTCCCTTCCCCTGCGGTCCGTCGGCTCGACTTGGCGCAGACTCTAACCTTCGCTGCGGACCCACGCCAGAACATGTTATTCAAACAAGCGTTTGACGCCTCGACTGGGTCAGCTAGAGTTCTGGCATGGCCGACGACACCTCCGTTCCGACCCGCCCCGCAATCGACAAGGACGCGCTCAAGGCGAAGTACCGCGCCGAGCGTGACAAGCGCCTGCGCGCCGACGGGAACGCCCAGTACAAGCGCCTCACCGGCCGCTTCGCCCATTACGCCGTCGACCCATACACGCCGTTCAAAGAGCGCGAGCCGAAGACCGACCATGTCGCGTTCGCCTTCGTCGGCGGGGGCTTTGCGGGCCTGGTGACCTGCGCCCGTCTGGTGGAGGCGGGGATCACCGACGTGCGGATCGTCGAGAAGGGCGGCGACTTTGGCGGCACCTGGTACTGGAACCGCTATCCGGGCGCCCAGTGCGACACCGCCTCGATGGTCTATGTGCCCCTATTGGAAGAGACCGGGCATCGACCCACCGAAAAATACGCCCACGCGCCCGAGATCCTCGAGCAGTGCCAGCGCATCGGCCGCCATTTCGGACTCTACGACAACGCCCTCTTCCACACCGAGATCACCGCCCTGGCGTGGGACGACGCGCGGAAGGTGTGGGTGGTGCGAACCAACCGGGGCGACGAATTCACCGCCAGCTTCATCGGGATTGGCGCCGGACCGCTGCACGTGCCCAAGCTGCCGGGCCTGGCGGGCATCGAGGACTTCCAGGGCCACTCGTTCCATACCAGCCGGTGGGACTACGACTACACGGGCGGCGATCCGGCCGGCGCGCCCCTGGACAAGCTCGCCGACAAGCGCGTGGCGATCATCGGCACCGGGGCCACGTCAGTGCAGTGCGTGCCTCACCTCGCGCGCGCGGCGAAGGAACTCTACGTCTTCCAGCGCACCCCCTCGTCCGTCGACGTGCGCGACAATCACCCGATCGATCCGGAGTGGTTCGCCGAGATCTCGACGCCGGGCTGGCAGCAGCGCTGGCTGGAGAATTTCACGGCGAACCAGGCCGGCGGCACAGCTGACGAGGACCTGGTCAAGGACGGCTGGACCGACCTTTCGCGCCGCATCCGCAGCCGCATCGGCGAGCTGCCGCCGGAAGAGCGGACGCCCATGAAGATGTGGGCCGCCTGGGAAGATGCGGACTTCGAGAAGATGGGAGAGATCCGCGCCCGGGTGGATTCCATCGTCGGCGACCGCGAGACCGCGCAGAAGCTCAAGGCGTGGTACCGCCAGCTCTGCAAGCGGCCCTGCTTCCATGACGAATACCTGTTGGCCTTCAACGAGCCGGGCGCGCGCCTGATCGACACCGACGGCAAGGGCGTCGAGCGGATCACCGCGCGGGGCGTCGTGGCGGGCGGCGTCGAGTACGAGGTCGACTGCATCATCTACGCCTCAGGCTTCGAAGTCGGCACCGAATGGACCAGCCGCTCGGGGTTCGATCTTGAGGGCCGCGACGGCCTCAAGATCTCCGAGGCCTGGGCCGAGGGGATGAAGACCAAGCACGGCATCCACGTGCATGGCTTCCCCAACGCCTTCTTCGTCCAGCCGACCCAGGGCGCGAACCTGATCTCCAACGTGCCGCACAACCTCACCGAGGCCGGGCGGACGATCGCGATGGTGATCCGCCACGCCCAGGACCAGGGCGCGAAGGAGGTCGAGGTGACCCAGGCGGCGCAGGACGCGTGGGTCGAGCTCCTGCTCAGCGGACCTGGCCGCATGATCGGCTCATCCGACTGCACCCCGGGTTACTACAACAACGAGGGCCAGGACCCCGGTCCCGCCGCCCGCCTCAACGTCGGCTACCCCGCTGGCGCCAGCGCCTACTTCAAGTACATCGATCAATGGCGGGCGTCGGGCGCCTTCGAGGGCCTGGAGTTCCGGTAAGATCTGGCAACGCGCTCTCCTCCCCCTTTATGGGGGAGGTGGACGCGGCAAAGCCGCGGACGGAGGGGGAAGCAGCTTCCCCGGCGCCGGGATTGGTCCGATCCACCTTAGTCGAGGCGGCTTTCCCCATCCGTCCGATCGCCTTCGGCGCTCGGCCACCTTCCCCATAAAGGGGAAAGAGAGCGACGCGTCTGCTAGCCGCCCCGCCCATCCGGGCAGTGGGAAAGGCCTGGCGGCGGGCGCACCTTCCTATCGAAGGAGCCCGCCATGTCCGATCCCTCTCCCCTCGTCGCCTTCTCCAGCGCGCTTGCCGATCTCACCGCCACGACGGCCGCTTCAGTGGTTGCGGTCGAAGGACCGCGCACCGTCGCCAGCGGCTTTGTGTGGCGCCCTGGCCTCGTGCTTTCCGCGGAAGAGGCGCTGGCTGAGGAGGGTGAGTTCGCTGTCGTCCTGCCAGGCGGAACACGCCGGCCCGCTCGCCTCGTCGGGCGTGATCCTTCGACCGACGTCGCCCTGCTGCGGGTGGACAGCGACCTCCCGCAACCCGCCAGGCTGGATGCGAGGACGGTGAGCGTCGGAGCTCTCGCCCTGGCGGTCGGCGCCCACGCGGGCTCGTCGCTTGCGAGCCTCGGGGTGATCGCACGCGCCGGCGGGCCGTGGCGTTCGCTCCGCGGCGGCGAGATCGACGCACATGTCGAACTGGGCCTTCGTCCTCGCTTCGAGGCCCAGGGCTCTCTGGTCGTCGACATGGAGGGACGCGGCCTTGGAATGCTCGTTCAGGGCCCGCGCCGGCGAGCCCTGGTGATCCCCTCGGCGACGCTGGAGCGGGTTGGCCCCATCCTCGAGCGTCATGGGCGCGTGCCGCGGGGCTACCTGGGGCTTGGACTGCAGCCCGTGCGGATCGACGCCCAGGGCGGCCGGGGCGTGATGGTCATGAGCGTCGACTCCGGCGGCCCGGGGGACACGTGCGGCGTACGGCAGGGGGATGTGATCGTCTCCTGGGGCGGAGAGCCGGTCACCGGCGTTCGTGACCTGCTCCGGGGCCTGGGCCCCGGCAGCGTCGGGCGTGCTATCGTCGTTGGCGTGCGCCGCGGCGGCCAGCCGCTGGAGCTGACGCTCACGATCGGCGAGAGGCCTGCGGCTTGATCGAAGAGGACGAGCCTGTCGTGGTCGCCATCGCGATCGACGACGCTCGCCTGACCGAACGTCTCATCGCCGCCCTTCATGAAGCGCCTGGAATTCGCCTGGCGCGTCCGGGCGAGCCCGCCGACGCGACCATCGTGGCAGTCGATGGAGAGCGCGCCCGGTCCGCCAGCGACGGCGCCGCGGAAATGGCGCTCACGCCGCGGGAGCTCGAGGTCCTCGCCCTGATGGCCGAGGGCGCGTCGAACAAGGCCATCGCCCAGCGTCTGGGTATTTCGGTCCACACCGCCAAGTTCCACGTCGGCCAGGTGCTCGACAAACTCGACGCCACCGGCCGCACCGACGCCGTCGCCCACGCCGCCCGGCGGGGGGTGATTCAGTTGTGAGCACTTTCGGTCCGCCGGCGTCCCGCCGGCTCTTCTTCTTTCTTCTTTCACCCGTAGAAAACTGGCTGTTTCTCTGAGAACTCAAAGCTCAAACAAAGAAAAAAGAGCCGGCGGCACGCCGGCGGACCACAAACACCAAAAGCGCCGCCCCGAGTAATCGGGGCGGCGTGGGAGTTGGCTCAGGCTTCGGCGTCGACGAGGACGATTTCGGCGTCGTCCAGGGCTTTCACCGTCAGGTTCGGCTCGTCGGCGATAGCCGCGCCGTCTCGCGCATCCAGCCGCACGCCGTTGACCTCGATCGCGCCGCTCGCCGGGACGAGATAGGCGCGGCGGTCCTTGCCGAGCGTATAGTCGGTGGTCTCTCCGGCCTTCAGCGTAGCGCCCAGCACGCGGGCGTCGGCGCGGATCGGCAGAGCGTCATCGTCGCCTTCGATACCGCTGGCGAGGGTCACGAAGCGACCGGCCCTTTCCCCGCGTGGGAACGGCCTGGCCCCCCAGGATGGCGCTCCCCCCTCTTCCCGCGGCATGATCCAGATCTGGAATATGCGCGTCGTGGTGGGTTCCAGGTTGTATTCGGAGTGCCGCACGCCGGAGCCGGCGCTCATCACCTGGACGTCCCCGGCGTCGGTGCGCCCGCGGTTACCCATGTTGTCCTCATGGGTGATCGCGCCTTCGCGGACGTAGGTGATGATCTCCATGTCCCGATGCGGATGCGGCGGAAAGCCGGTCCCCGGGGCGATGGTGTCATCGTTCCACACCCGAAGCGCGCCCCAGCCCATGCGGCGGGGTTCGTAGTAATTGGCGAAAGCAAAGTGGTGGTGGGCGTCCAGCCAGCCGTGGTTGGCCGCGCCCAGACTCGCAAAAGGTCTGCGGTCGATCATGGGGCTCCTTTCAGGGCGTCGCTCGACGCCCGTTCGAGGGGCAACATGAGGAGCCGAAGAGGAGATTGATACTCGCGGACCCGAGGACGCAGCGTTGCCGATCTGGGACGCTCGACGAACCTGGACTTGGCCGCCATGAGCCGGCGCAAAAAAGAGCGTGCAGGGCGCGGGTCCTGCACGCTCATTAAGCGACCCATATTCCCCGCGCCTCTCGCAAATCCTGCGAGCTGAACACGTATGGAATGCGTGAATCCACTGCGGGTTCTAACCGAAAACGTACGGAAATTGGAAAAACGCCGGCCACGTTTCTGGCGTACCGGCGCCGCGCCACTCGAACGGAGTGGTCTCGCCGAAGAGGACGGTCGAGACCTGAGCCGCTACGCCCGCGAGCTAACCCGCTGGGCAGCGTCCGCCGCAGTCGATTGCGTAATCGTCGAGATACGGCTCGCAAGACCAAAAATGAGCTCAAGCTCCTCACGCGCAATCCGCGTCTGTGTTGCGACCACCTGCTGCGGCGTTCGACATTCCATGAGCGCGCCAAAGTTCTTCATGCGAGTCTGAGTGCAGGTTTGCGCCCAGCTGATCCATTCACGCGAAGCGGCCTGGGCGCCCTGAGCAATGGCAGAGCCACAGCCAGCAACCGTCGCAAGGTTACGGGTTGCTTCCTGAGTGCTCTCGATGATCCCGGAAAACCGCTCTGCCGATCGCTGAGAGACATCCGCGGCAGCCCGAATCCCTTGCTTGACTCCCTCCCCCACTGCCGTCGAGCTGGCTCGTATCCCTTCGGCTGCCTGTGAGACGGTCCGCTGCATCTGTTCAGCGGCTTCGTCCAGACGCTGGTCGGCGGCATCGGTCGCAACCTTCTGCTGCCGAGCCTGTTCGCGGTCATGGCGGAGGTCGGCGCGCCGGAGCTCTTCGGTCCGTTGCGCCGCATCTTCGATCTGCTCCTTCCGGTCGGTGATCCCGCGCGCCAGGGCTTCCGCCTCTTCGTCACTCAGGACCTTCTGCACCGCGGGGAGCAGTTCGTTCTTCTCATCACGCAGATGCTGCGCAAACAGCTTCTTCAACTGCGCGATTTTCGACGGGAATTCATCGCCCTCCTTGGACATCGCATCAAGTTCGGTGAGCAATGCGCGAGTTTCACGAAGGTTGGCCATTGCTGGCGTCACCAGCGCCTTGGTGGTTTCGTGCTTCCTCAGCGCGGGGAGAAGATGCTGCTCTTCCAGCTGGCCGAGTTGGTCCAGCTCCCTCTTCAGCTCCAGGAAGAATCGCTCGCGCGCCTTCACCGCGCCAGGGCCGGTTTGGGCGAGGTTCGCGAACAGCTCGTTGGCTTTGATTGGGCTCGTTCGGATTGTCTGGATCGGTGTCATTTGCGTCCTTTGGCCCACTAGCAGGCGCAGTGATAACTGGTGCGGAAGGGGACGGTTGCTGCATTGCAATAATTTTCTTTTGCATTGCAGCGTGACTTATGCGGCCCGACGCCGAAAGAGCGCCAGCGTTGCCTCAAGCGGAGCCGTGGCGCATGCTCGACGTCTCGTCAGACGGAGAAACCCCGCCATGAGACGCCTCGCCCTCTTCGCCCTTGCGGCCCTGCTGCCGACCGCGGCCCTCGCCGAGACCCCGGTCACCCACTTCTCGTCCGGCGGACCTGGAACCCCGCCCGCCGCCAGCAGTGCGCCCTACAGCGCTGCGGTCATGGCTGGCGACACCCTCTACATCGCCGGCACGACGGACACCGACCCAGCGACCGGCAAGTCGCCGGCCGACCCCAAGGACGGCGCGCGGCGGGTGCTGGACAACATCAAGCGCACGGTCGAGCGGGCTGGCCTGACCATGAACGACCTGGTCTGGGTCCAGGTATTCACCTCCGACCTTGCCTACTATCAGGGCTTCAACGAGGTCTACCGGACCTATTTCACCGGCCCCATGCCCGCCCGCGCCTTCATCGGCGCCGGCTCTCTCCTCGGCGGCGCCCATTTCGAGGTGATGGGTATCGCCGTGCGGCAGAAGCAGAAGTAGCGGCGGCCGCGAATCCTAGCCGACGCGACGGGCGGCCAGGGCGTCGATGATCCGTCCGTGCGCCGCCCGGTCGATCCGGTAGCCGAACAGCAGCAGGATCCCGAGCAGAGTAATCACCGAGGCTCCGGGGCCGTAGATCAACGCCAGTTCCATCGCCTTCGTCCACGGAACGCTCACGTGCGGTCGCGCTGCGAGGTCGTTGGGGAAGCCGATGGCGTCGGCTGCGAGTCCGGCGATCATCACGCCGAGACCGCTTGAGGCCTTCGCGGCGAAGCTGATGCCGGCGAAATAGAGTCCCTCGCGCCTCGCGCCGAACAACAGGTCATGCTCGTCCGCGGCGTCGGCCATCATCGATTGGAACCCCACCAGAGCCATGGCCACGCCCACGCTGGCCAGCATCACCGCGGCCATCAGCAGCGCAGCCGCGGCGCTCGTCCCCGGCGGTAGAACCCCCGACAGGCGCAGCGTTACCGGTGAGAGCTGGGTCAGGGCGATCAGGCCCAGCCCTGCGATGGCGATGGTGCGCTTCTCCACGAAGCGGGTCAGCGTACCGGTGATGATGATGCCGATCACCAGCCCCGGCACGGCGCAAAGGCCGATGCTCAGCATTTGCTTGGGCAAGAGGCGCCAGAAGAAGGTGTTGGCGTGCAGGGTCAGGGCTGCCGCGGCCCCGAAGCCGACGAAGAACACCAGGCACGCCCCGAACAGAAACAGGAAGGAGCTGTTTCGGAAGACTTCACCCATCTCCCGGAACAGCCGCAGGACCGCAGCGCCGTCCCCATGCGCCGCGCCATGGAGCCGCGCCCGCGACTTCAGCGTGCCCACGGTGCACAGCAGAGCCGCCAGCGCCATCATAGCGCCGCCACTCCAGCCAAAGGGCGGATAGCCGGCTCGATGGAGCTGGCCGCCGGCGTTGGACGAAAGGAAGACGCCATATCCCAGGACCAGGGAGATCACGGTTCCGATCGCGCCAAGGCCCACGCGAAAGGCCACGATGGTCGAGCGCTCGTTGTAGTTGTCCGAAAGCTCTCCCCCCAGGGCGACGAAGGGCACGTAAAACATCGACAGCGCGATCCGCAGGCCAAGGCAGAGGATCAGGACGTAGGCCATCAGCCCGGCGCCGCGCAGACCCGGCGGCACTGAGAAAAGGAGGCCCATGCAGACCAGGATCGGGATGGCGGAGGCGAACATGAAGGGGTGGCGCCGGCCAAATCGCGAGCGGCTGTTGTCCGACAGCGAGCCGACCAAGGGGTCGACGAAAGAATCGACCGCCAGGGAGATCCCCAGCGCGAGGCCGGTCAGTGTCCCCGACAGTCCGCACACGGCCGTCAGGTAGAAGTAGAGGAAAGTCCCCAGGTAGACCGTGGAGGTGGCGTCGACGATGGCGCCCAAACCATAGAAGCCCAGCAGTCCCCGGCCGAGGGGGCGGCGCCGTAGCGTCTGGGCCTCAGTCTCGACCGCCGGCTCCGGCGCGATGAGAGGAATGGACGGGGCGGTCGCCGGTGCGGGATTTGCCATGTGTACATAGATTGACGCTGGACGCGCGCGGATCGTCAAGCCGCGCGCAAGCTTCAGCGGCTTGATTTGACGCAATGAATCCCGCCCTAGAGGCGCTTCCGCCTGCTGCCGTCGGGGAACCCAGCTTGAATCTCGATCTCACCGACCGCGTCGTCTTCATCGCCGGCGCGAGCCGCGGCATCGGCCTCGCCATCGCCGAAGCCTGCCTCGAAGAGGGCGCGCGGGTCGCCCTGACGGCGCGTGGCGCAGAGGCCCTCGAGGAAACACGCGCGCGGCTCGCTGCAGTTCATGGCGCCGACCGGGTCTGGGCTCGGGCGGGCGACCTTCGCGACAGTGCGACGATCGAGGCGTCCATCGAGGCGGCGGAGGCCGAGTTCGGCCCGCTGTGGGGCGCGGTGGCCAATGTCGGTCTGCACCACGGACCGATGGGCTTCGACGTCGACGACGAGACCTGGGCCGCGGGCCTCGCGCAGAACCTGGACTCCGCCTACCGCCTCGCCCGCGGCGCTCTTCGCCGCATGGTCCCACGCGGCGAAGGCTCGCTTCTGCTTATCAGCAGCGTGGCCGGTATGGCGGTTTGGGGCGATCCCCTGCCCTATGGACCCGCCAAGGCGGCGGTGAACCACCTCGCCCGCGCCCTGGCGGGGATGACCGGCGCGCAGGGCGTGCGTGTGAACGCCCTGGCTCCCGGCAACATCCGCTTCCCCGGCAACTGGTGGGACAGCGCGGTCACGTCCGAGCCGGAGTTCTGGACCGGCTATATCGAGCGCGAGGTGCCCATGCGCCGCTTCGGCGCGCCGGAGGAGATCGGCCCGGTCGCCGCCTTCCTCCTCTCCCCCCGCGCCAGCTTCGTCCACGGCGCCGTCATTCCGGTCGATGGCGGCCAGATGAGCTGAGAGCCGGACGTTGCCTCCCGTTCAGAAGGGAAGCGGAGGTTGCTTGGGCTTCGGACCGAAAGCACGCTTAGTATCACGCTGAGGCCTGCTGACCTTCGCGATCGCAAGTTGGCGGGCGTATTCCCGATCGCCAAGTTGCTTGTACGGCGCGCTGGTGAGCGATGCCATAAAGGCCACCATGTCGTTGATCTCCGACTCGGTCAGCGCCAGGGGTTGCATGTCGGTGTCGAGCCAGGGATTGGAAATCCCGTCACCCTTATTGTAATGATCCATCACATCCCACAAGGTTTGCATTGAACCATCGTGGAAATACGGCGCAGTCACCATGATGTTGCGCAGATCCTGCGTCTTGAACGTGGCGATGTCAGCCTTCTTCTTCGTTACGAGAAAGCGCCCGAGAACTGACATGTCGCTCATGATCGCCGCCTTATCGACCGCCTCGAGATGACCTTGCGCAAGTTGATGTTCGGCCTTGATCGCAAGTGGCCCGACGTGATGCCGAAGGATTCCGACGCCAATATTGTGAAAATCGTTGTCGGTGAAGACGGTCACGTCTTGCACCTTGTCAGTCAACGCATGGCACAAGTTGCAGCGGGCTTTGGTGTTGAACAGGCCCCATCCGCGCTTGGCCGAGTCGCTGATGGCGTTGGTGTCTCCGGCGATGAAATGATCGAAGGGCGAATCGAACGAAACCTGGGTCCGCTCGTACGTCGCGATCGCCCGCAACATGTCGGGTTCGTTCACACCGTGGCCATAGGCCCGTTTGAATCGCGCCTGATAGTCCCTGTCGCCTGCGATCCGCGACACCGCCGCCGCGACGCTCGATGAGCCCATCTCGAAGGGATCGGTGATCGGCAGCGCCGCCTGCTGCTCGAGCGTGTTGACGCGCCCATCCCAGAACTGGGTCTTGTTGTAGAGCGCGTTCAGGACCGTCGGCGCATTACGTTGACCGACACGGCCATGGATGCCGATCGAGCCGGCTCTGCCGTCGGTGAAGGCGCGCGCCGGATCGTGGCATGTCGCGCAGGCGACGGTCCCATCGGCAGAGAGCCTGCTCTCGAAGAACAGCTTTTCACCCAGCGACACGGCGGCCGGCGTGAGGGGGCTTCCCGACGGTATGACCGACGCGGTCAAGGCCCTGGGGAGGCCGACCTGATTCTGCGAGCGGGGAGCCGCCAGGGGCCCGGGTTTCGGCAGCGGCGGCGCGTGGCCGGGGGCGAGCGGCGGCGGCGGGCCGAAGCCCGTGTCGATCGCGCTGCCCGATTGGGCCAGGACTGGAAGAGCAAAGGCGAGGAGTGCGACGGATGCGATGGGCGAAGAGCGCACGAAGGACCTCCGCTTTCTCACGGAAGGACAGGCGCGAGATTATCGAGCCGGAGGGCAAGAAACACTAGCGGCTGCGGCCTCGGCGCAATGGTGAGCGTGGCGCGGTTATCGCTGGCGCAAAATTGCGCCTGGCGACAGGATCGGGGGCTTACGCCCTTGCTTGCGGCCGGCTTCCGCTCCTTTGATCCGCCCGGCACAGCTGTCGAGGGAACGGGATGAGTCGGAGAGCAATCGGGGCCGCTGTCACGGCCCTGGCGGCCATCGTGGGCGTGACTTCACCCGCTTGGGCCCAGACCCCCGAAAAGTCAGCCCCCGCCAGCCGGTTCGATCCACTCGAGACCTTCGCTCCGATCTCCATGCCGGAGGCGGTCAACCGCTACCGCTCGGGCGATGGCTCGCCGGGGCCGGACTACTGGCAAAACCGGGCCGACTACGACATCGCCGCCCGCCTCGATCCGGTCTCCAAGCTCCTGACCGGGACCGTGACCATCACCTACACCAACAACAGCCCCAGCCAGCTGACCAGCCTGTGGCTCCAGCTGGACCAGAACACCTATCGCCCCGACGCGCGCAACGCGGCGGTGATGAGCCGCTGGCGCAAGGCCGGGCAGGTGACCGACGGCATTACGATCGAGTCCGTGCAGGTGGAGCGGGACGGCCGCGCGAACCCTGCCCACTATCTCGTCTCTGACACGCGCATGCGCGTGCCGCTCGACCGGCCGCTGGAGCCGCGAGGCGGCAAGCTGAAACTGAGGATCGCCTATCACTACACCGTGCCCGGCGTGTTCGGCGGCCACACCGCCTGGGTGGATACTAAGAACGGACCGATCTTCGACGTCGCTCAATTCTATCCGCGCATGGAAGTGTTCGACGACGTCCGCGGCTGGGACACGCTGCCGTATGTCGCTCAGGAATTCTACCTCGAATACGGCGACTTCGACT
This sequence comes from Caulobacteraceae bacterium, assembly GCA_036488935.1. Lineage (GTDB taxonomy): Bacteria > Pseudomonadota > Alphaproteobacteria > Caulobacterales > Caulobacteraceae > Acaudatibacter. The sequence goes on from DASXGR010000154.1 coordinate 31,406, forward strand.
ACGCGATCACGGTTCCCGCCGGCATGCTGGTGCTGGGCAACGGCGAGCTGATGAACCCGCAGGAGGTGCTGACGCCACAGCAGCGCGCCCGCCTCGCCCAGGCTCGCAACAGCGAGACCACGGTGATGATCCGCACGCCGGAAGAGGTCGCACGCGACGCTGCCGCGCCGGCGCCGGCCGGCGAGCGGACCTGGCGCTACCACATGTCCAGCACTCGCGACGTCGACTTCAGCGCCTCCAAGGCCTTCATCTGGGATGCTGCGCGCATCGACCTGCCCGGGGGCAAGACGGCCCTCGCCGAGAGCGTCTATCCGGTAGAGAGCGCGGGACCCGACGCCTGGGGTCGCTCGACCGAATACACCAAGGACGCCATCCAGCGCTTCTCCCAGCACTGGTACCCCTATCCCTATCCGACGGCGGTGAGCATCGCCGGCGGCGCCTCCGGGATCGAGTATCCCGGCCTGGTGTTCGACGGCATCGCCGACAAGGGCAAGGCGCTGTTCTGGATCACCGCCCACGAGTTCGGCCACACTTGGTTTCCGATGACCGTGGGGTCCAACGAGCGGCGCGACGCGTGGATGGACGAAGGCTTCAACACCTTCATCGACACCTATGAGTCCGACGAGTTCGAGGGCGGGGTCTACGGACCCAAGCGCGATAGCGAATATGCGCCCGGCGGCGGCAATCCGGTGGACGAGATCCTGCCCCTGCTGGCCGATCCGCACGCTCCGCCGATCATGACCCGCGCTGACCTGATCTCCGAGCGCTACCGTCACCCGGTGACCTACTTCAAGACGGCCCTGGGTCTTCGCCTGCTGCGCGAGGAAATCCTGGGACCGGAGCGGTTCGACGCGGCCTTCCGCAAGTACATCGCCGACTGGGCGTTCAGGCATCCCAAGCCCAGCGACTTCTTCCGCGCGATGGACAGCGAGGCCGGCGAGGACCTCGCCTGGTGGTGGCGCGGCTGGTTCCTCGAGAACTGGCAGATGGACCTGGCGGTCACCGGCGTCGCCTATGTCGACGACGACCCTGCCAAGGGCGCCAGGGTCACGGTGGAAACCCTCGACAAGCTGATCGCGCCCACCACGCTCGAGGTCCGCTACGCCGACGGCTCTTCCCGGCGCGTCGGTGTGGCCGTGGAGACCTGGGAGCTTGGCGCCACACAGACCCTGCCCCTCGCCGCCGGCCCGCGCATCGTCTCGGTCACCATCGACCCCGACCATCGTCTCCCCGATCGGGACCGGAGTAACAACACGTTTCAGGTGAGGTCGTAGGCGGGGCGCCCGAGCCGCCGCCTTTCCCCCTCAGTCGGTCGGCCTGCGGCCGCCCGCCAGCTCCCCCATGAAGGCAGGGGAATCGCATATGCCGAACAGACCGGGAATCTGGGTGCCGATGTTCTCGGACCGATTCCGAGTTGTTCCCGCTTCGGCCCACCCCCGAACGCCATATGCGATTGCCCTGCCTTCACGGGGGAGGTGGACGCGGCGAAGCCGCGGACGGAGGGGGAAAGCCGCAACGACCAACGCGGGCTTGATCAGACCCTAATCCCGCCGCGGCCGGCGCAGGGTGAAGGTCTCGAAGGGGGCGATCTGACCGTCCGCGCCCACCACGTCGTAATAGGTGACCTTCATCTCGGTCATCCCGCCGGGACTCGTTCCCGGATCGACCGCGAAGGCGGCAAAGCCATAGGCGTGGGCGGCGTTCCGCACCGCTGACCACGGGGCCATTTCCCGTACATAGACCGGCGGCCGACGGCCCGTCTTCGGGTCAGGCTGGCCGACCGAAACGATCACCCGGCACTGCGGCGGATCGAAAAAGAGCTCGTTCGAGGGCTGCGACGTCCCGCCCCCGCCGATCACCATGTGGACCGTGCCCTTGGTAGTGTCGATCACGTCGGTGGCGGTCGAGACTGGAACGGGCGTCAGGGTCTGGTTTGTCTCGTGGCCGCGGATCGGGTGCGAGCGCTCGTAGTGGTGCTCATGGCCGCACACGACCAGGTCGACGCCGTACTTGTCGAACAGCGGCGACCACTCCTCGCGGATCCCCAGGTCCGCGCCATTGAACTTGTCGACGCTCGAGATGGCGACCTGGTGCATGCACACCACGATCCAGTCGATGTCGCGGTTGGCGCGGCTTGCCGCCAGTTCGTGCTCCAGCCACGCCTTCTGCGCGCCTTGCGAATATCCCCGCACATAGGAATCGCCGCCATTCTGGTAGCAGACATCGTCGTTGGCGATGCTGACGACCCGCACAGACCCGGCGGTGAAGGCGTACCAAAGACCCCGCGTCACCTCGGTCTGTCCGGCAGCCTCGGGAACGCAGAAGTAGGTCTGGTAGGCCTTGTAGCCGATCGGGCCATTGCCCAGTTCGTTTTCATGGTTGCCCGGCGAGGGCATCCAGGGGCGCCTGCGTGCGCTTCGGCTGTTGTTGGCCCAGAAGTCCCACCAGGCCCGCACCCGGTCCTGCGCCAGGTTGGCGTAGCAGAGATCCCCGTTGAACAGGTGGAACAGCGGCTGCACCCGCTCCACGCCGAGCGTGGTGTCGGCGCCCGCGGGCGAACCCAGGTTATCGTTCACGAACAGCGGTCGCGGCAGGGTCACGCCAGCCGGTGGGTCGAACTTCCTCGAAGCCGTGGGCGTACCCTGGTCGCCGAAACTGGTGAAGGTGAACGCCGCGCGACCCCGGGGCGCGGTTCTGAACGTCCCAAACTCTGGCTCCGCCCCGTCGTGCAGCGCGCAATACATGTAGGCGGTGTTGGGCCGCAGCCCGCCGAGCTTGGCGTGAAAGGCGTAGACCACCTGGCCATGCTTGGCGTCGGTGTAGCTCACTTCCGAGGCTGGGATGACCTGCTCGAGCCGCCCGTCCGGCCGCCCCAACAGGACTCGCGGACGGCGCGCGGGCTGCAGGGCGTGCCACGAGACCACCACCTGCGAAGCCGCGTCCGCGCCGAACTGCAGGTGTAGCCCCGCCACAGGCGGAGTTGTCGCCGGATCCCCCGGTCCCGCGGCGCCCGGCTGAGCTTGGCCCTCGCCCGCTCCCGCAAGCGACAGCGCCGCTCCGCCAAGCCCCGCCGCCGCCAGCAGCTTTCGCCGGCTCAGTTCGAACTGAGGTGAATCGTCCTGCTCACTCATACGGCCACGGTGTCCGACCCCAACCTCACCGTCTATCTCGGATCGACGACACCCGAAGCGGCCTCGCGAATGGTCCGGTCCGCCGGCGTCCCGCCGGCTCTTCTCTTTCTTTTCCCCGTAGGCGCGGTTTCGCGCGCGCGAAAGAAGAAAGAGCCGGCGGGACGCCGGCGGACCGGATGAAGGTATTGGTTATGGAACGGGCTCGAGCAGCTCCTCCAGTCGCGCGATGATCCGATCGGGCCGCACCACGGAGTCAGCGGGCAGGCCCTGGCCTAGCGGGTCGTGCCAGATGGCGAAGATCCCCAGTCTCTGCGGCGCGGCGACCTCCCACTCGAGGTTATCACCCACCATCCAGGTCTCGTGCGGCGACGCGCCAAGCGCCTCAAGGGCGTGGACGTAAGCGCGTTCCTCCGGCTTGCCGAAGCCGTGCTCCCCCTCGATCTGGATGTGATCGAACCGGTGGGCCAATTCGAAGCGCTCGACCTTGCGCCTCTGCCCGGGGCCGTCGCCGTTGGTCACCAGGGCCAGGCGCACGCCCGCCGACTTGAGTGCGTCGAGTGTCTCGTGCGCGCCCGGAAACAGCTTCATCTGCTCGTCGCGATAGTCGGTGAAGCGATCGGCCAGGCGCACGGCGACATCCGCCGCGAACGCCGAGCGCCCCAGGGCCTCCAATTGAGCGAGGGCGCCGCCGACGATCTCGCGCCTCGCGGCCCTCAGGTCCTGGCGATGAAGTCTGTGCCGGTTCGGGTCGGCCCAGAACCCGCGCGCGTAGTCGGCGATCGCGACGGCGGCGTCTGCAGGCCGGAGCGGCGAGATGGACTCGGCCAACTCCTGCGCCACCGCCAACCAAGCGGCCTCAGGCCGGGAATAGGCAGACAGGATCGTGTCATCGAGGTCGAACAGGATCGCCCTCGGCAGGAACGGCGCGGCGCAGGTCATCAGCGGGCCTTAACTGCGTTCAGCGCCACACGCGAGACGGACCCCGCGCTCAGCCCGCCGGTTCGGCCTTGGCGGCGAGCGGGTCGAGGAGAGCCTTGTCGAAGTCCTGCCGCTCACGAACCCCGTCGTCGCCGAACTCGATCAGGACGTCGCGCTGCCGACCTTCGGTAAGCCACGCCGGCCCGCCGGGAATGACCGGACGACCTGTGCGGGCGAAGGCGACCCAGGCGGCGTGCATGGCCCGCGCGACGGCTTCGTCCTCGGCGGTCGCCGCGGGTACGTGCGCGGACATCAGCGGCCGCGGGGGGTAGTCCGCCGGGGCCTTTGGCAGGGTGTCGAACACATAGCCCACCTCCGCCCCATGCCACGCCCCAAGGGTCGCGCTTCGCAGATCCGCGGGCACGTAGGAGAAGTAGTAGACATAGGCTGGCGTCCCGTCTCGCGCGTCCGCCCGCGCCATGAAGCGGTCGGCCTCGATCACTTGCGAGAGGGTCAGCAGGTTGGCGGCAGCCTTGACCGGGTCGCCTCCGCCATAAGTTGGGATCGCCGCGGCGGGATCAGCGTGCAGGGCGACGATCACCATCTTGGGCGCCGCGGCGACCAGGCTGGCGAACTGGCTCGCCTCGAAGCTGTTGCCGCCGATGATTAGCGGGACGCGGGCCTGCTCGCCGCGGGCGAAGGCCTCCATCGGATCGCGGATCAGGACCACGCCATCCACGATCGGCCGCGACGCGCCCGGATCGGCGAGGTTGGCGACCGGCTTGGCGAAGGCGCTGGCCGGCAAGGCGCGCAGCGCGGCCGCAGCCTGGGCGTCCTCGCCGGTGACGCCGAGGCTCTGGGCGTAACTCACCGCCGCCGCCTTCGCCGAAGCCAGCCGGCTGGCGGGAGAGCGCCCAAAGCTCGACTCCGAGATCGCCTTGGCGAACAGGCCGCGCGCCAGGGGCGAGACGAGGAGGGCGTTCACCGACTGGCCGCCGGCGGACTCCCCGAACACCGTCACATTGGCCGGATCGCCCCCGAACGCGGCGATGTTCGCCTTCACCCACTTGAGGGCGGCGATCTGGTCCATCAGACCGAAGTTGGCCAACCCGCCGTCGGGACTGCCTTGCGCGAGGGCGGGATGGGCGAAGAAGCCCAGCCGCCCCAGCCGATAGTTTAGGGTGACCAGGACCACGCCGTCCTCGGCGAACTGCGTCCCGTCGTAGCGGAAGCCCGCGCCGCCGATGAAGCCGCCGCCATGGATCCACACCGTCACCGGCAGGCGACCGCCCCCTCGCTTCACCGGCGCGAAGACGTTGAGCGTGAGGCAGTCCTCGCTCTCAGCGCCCTTGTAGCTGCTGGCGCCGCCGGTCTGGATGCATGCCGGCCCAGGCTGAGCGGCAGATCTCACCCCTGCCCAGGCGGCGGGGGGCTGGGGCGCGCGCCAGCGTAGCGGCCCGACGGGCGGGGCCGCATACGGCACGCCGCTGAACACGACCACTGAACCCTTGACCGCGCCCTGCAGCTGGCCAGAGCGAACCTGCACGCGGTCCGGCGTCGTCGTCGCCGTCGCGCTGGCCACCACCGCGAGCAGGGCGAACGCCGCCCACAATCCTGTCAGACGCATCCCCCGGTCCCCCTATTTCTTCCAAGGAACGCCGGCCAGTCGGCCTCCGTCAAGGCGCGAGGACCCGCATCCGCCAGAGGCGCGGCGCGTGGGTGTCTTCCTGCTGTCGAGTGCCCATCGCTGTCGGGCCGCCGTGCGACATGCTCGCGCATCACCCTACGCCTATTAGATTATTCTCAGAACGAATGATCTCATTCGTAATCCGCATTTGATGCATGACCACCATGCATGAAACGATGGCGGCACTTCGAGTTTCATATCAGGACGGAGCATCGGATGCGGGTCTCGACCCTGACCCTAGCCTGCCTGCTGGGAGGCGCGGGCCTCGCCGGTTGTGCGGGCCACGCAAAGACCCCACCCCCGGCGAAGCCCCTCCCGGTCACCACTGCAAAGGTCCTCTCCGGCGAGGCGCCCATCGAACAGGTGGGCATCGGCCAGGTGCAAGCCCTCAACACCACGATCGCGCGGGCCGAGGTGCCCGGTCAGATCGTCAAGATCGAGTTCACCGAGGGCCAGGTCGTCCACGCCGGCTCGCCGATCGCTCAGATCGACCCCCGCCCGCTCCAGGCCACGGTGGCCCAGGACGAAGCGAACACCACCAAGGATCAGGCCGCCCTCTCGGACGCCGAGACCCTCCTGGGCCGCGATATCCCTCTCGCCGCCAAGAACCTGGTCAGCGCCCAGCAGCTCGACACACAGCGCAGCCTGGTCGCCCAGCTCAAGGGCACGGTCGCCGCCGACGAAGCGCTGACCCGCCACGATAAGGTGCAGCTCGGCTTCACCTCCGTCATCTCGCCCATCACCGGCGTGACGGGCCTGCGCCTCATCGACGTGGGCAACCTTGTCGGCCCGACCGATCCGCAAGGCCTGGTGGCGATCACCCAGATCCAGCCGATCAGCATCGTCTTCACCCTGCCCCAGACGGACATCCCGGCAATCCGCCAGGCCATGGCCGCCGCCGGCGCCAACTCACTGGAGGTCGACGCCTACGCCCAGGGTCAGCCCGCGGCGACGCCGCTCGACAAGGGAAAGCTCACCGTCCTGAGCAACGAAGTGGACCTTGCCTCGGGCACAATCCAGCTGAAGGCTGAGTTCCCCAACGCCGCCAGGGTCCTGTGGCCCGGCGAGTCGATCGACGCGCACCTGATCCTGGCGCGCGCGCCCAACGCCCTGACCGTGCCCTCCAGCGCCATCCAGCGCGACGACAAAGGCACGTACGTCTGGGTGGTCAGTCCCGGCGCGACCGTCTCGCCCGTTCGCGTGCAGGTGGGCGGCCAGGTCGCCGACCGCGCCATCGTCCAGTCCGGCCTCTCCGCCGGCCAGGAGGTGGTCACCGACGGCCAGTTCAGCCTCAACCCCGGCGCCCACGTCACCCGTGTGAAGGCCGGCGGCTCCCCGGCTGCGCAGGACCTCAAGCATCCCGCACCCGAGAGCCTGGGGCTGACGCCGTGAGAGACGACCACACGCAGCACGATCCGGCGCCCGAGCCCGCCGCAAAAGCGGCGTCCGGGGGCGTTTCCGGCATCTTCATCCGCAAGCCGATCGCGACGATCATGTTGATGATCGGCCTGCTGCTGCTGGGCGCGGTGTCGTACTTCACCCTGCCCGTGGCGCCGCTTCCCAACATCAGCGTCGCCACTCTGGCGGTGACCTCGGAGCTGCCAGGCGCGGACGCGCGCATCAACGCCTGGTCGCTGACCACGCCCCTGGAACGCCAGTTCGGCCAGATCCCGGGGCTGACGCAGATGACCTCGTCCAGCGCCCTGGGCTTCTCCCAGATCGCCCTGCAGTTCGGACCGGGCGTGTCCCTGCAGCAGGCGGAAGTACAGGCGCAGGCGGCCATCGCCGCCGCGGGGGGAACCCTGCCCACGACCCTGCCCACCCCGCCGACCTTCCGGGCGGTGAATCCCGCCGACACGCCGGTGCTGATCCTCGGGCTCACCTCCGACACCCTGCCCATCACCACAGTCGACGACTACGCCGAGAGCGTGATGTTCCAGCAGCTCTCGCAGCAGCCGGGCGTCGGTCTCGTCACCATTGGCGGCCAGCAGCAACCGGCCATGCGCCTGGAGCTTGATCCTGCGAAGCTGGCTAACGTCGGCCTCACCTTGGAAGAGGTCCGCACGGCCATCAGCTCGGCGACGCTCGAGGCGGCCAAGGGGACGATCCGCGGATCACGCCAGACCTGGGGCATCTCGGCCGACGATCAGATCTCGGGCGCCTCGCAGTACGACGACCAGATCATCGCCTGGAAGAACGGCGCGCCCATCCGCATCAAGGATGTGGGCCACGCCGAGATCGGGCCGGCGATCAGCGAGCTCCAGGGTTGGTACAACCACAAGCGCGCGATCATCCTCAACGTTCTGCCCGCGCCCGGCGCGAACGTGATCAACACCGTCGACCACATCAAGAAGATCCTCCCCAGACTGAAGGCCAGCATCTCGCCGGCGGTGAAGGTCGCGGTTGTTTCCGACCGTACACAGACAATCCGGGAGTCGGTCCAGGACGTCGAGAACACGCTTATCCTCACGGTCTTCCTGGTCGTGGCGACGATCTTCCTTTTCCTGCGCGAGGCCCGCGCTACCCTCATTCCGGCGCTCGCGGTGCCCCTGTCGATCATCGGCACCTTCGCGGTGATGAAGGCGTCCGGCTTCAGCCTCGACAACCTCTCGCTGATGGCGCTCAGCATCGGCGTCGGCTTCGTCGTCGACGATGCGGTCGTGATGATCGAAAACATCGTCCGCCATCTGGAGGAGGGCCTGCCCCCGTTCCAGGCCGCGCTGAAAGGCGCAGGCGAGATCGGCTTCACGATCATCTCCATCACCATCTCCCTGATCGCCGTCTTCATTCCCCTGCTGCTGATGGGCGGCATCGTGGGGCGGATGTTCCAGGAGTTCGCGATCACCCTCGCCGTGGCGGTCGCCATGTCCGCCTTTGTCTCCCTCACTCTGACGCCGACCCTGTGCTCGACGCTGCTGAAGCATCAGGAGGGCGTGAGAAGCCGGCTCTACCAGGTGCTGGAGCGGATGTTCGTGGCCATGACCAATGTCTACGACCTCGGCCTGCGCCTGGTGTTCCGGCACCAGGGCGCCACGCTCCTCGTCATGTTGGGCACCATCGTGCTCACCGGCGTGCTTTATGTGACCGTCCCCAAGGGCTTCTTCCCGCAGGAGGACACCGGCCTCCTCGCCGGCGTCACCCAGGCGGGGCAGGACATCTCCACCGACGGCATGGCCAAGCGCCAGCAGGAGATCGACGACGCGATCCTCAAGGATCCAGCGGTACAATCGATCGCCAGCTACATCGGCCCGGGTCCCAGCAGCCCTGCGCCCAACCAGGGACGCCTGTTCATAGCCCTCAAGCCGCTCGGCCATCGCGGGCCGCACGGCTCCGCCCCCGAGGTGATTGCGCGGATCAACAAGAGCGTGGCCAACATTGCGGGCATCAGGCTCTGGCTGCAGGCCGCCCAGGACATCACCATCGGCGCGCGGGCGTCCAAGAGCGCCTACCAGTACACCCTGGTGGACGTTGACCCGGCGGAGCTGAGCATCTGGGCGTCCAAGGTCCAGGCTGCCCTGAAGAAGGCGCCCGGCGTCACCGACGTCGCCAGCGATGCGGTCGCCGCAGCGCCCGAGCTCAGTCTGAAGATCAACCGCGACCAGGCCGCGCGCCTCGGGATCTCGGCCCGCGACATCGACAATGCGCTCTACGACGCCTTTGGCGAGCGCCCCGCGACCAAGGTCTACACGCCCTACAACGTGTATTTCGTGATCCTGGAGGCTGCCCAGCCCTTCCGCCTGACGCCGGACGCCCTGAACCAGGTGTTCCTGCGGTCCGCCAACGGCTCGCCCGTGCCGCTGAGCACCGTCGCCACGCTCACCAACAACACTGCGCCCCTGCTGGTGAACCACGACGGCGGATTCCCCTCGGTCACCCTGTCGTTCAACCTCAAACCCGGCGCGTCCATCGGTCAGGCGGTGTCAGCGGTGCAGAACATCCAGCACCAGATGCACCTGCCAAAGACGGTGCAGACCAAGTTCTCCGGCACGGCCCAGGCCTTCCAGTCCGCCGTGTCGGGCATGGGCATCCTGATCCTGGCCGCCCTGACCGTGGTCTACCTGGTGTTGGGCATGCTGTACGAGAGCTGGGTCCACCCGTTGACCATCATCTCGACCATGCCTTCCGCGGGCCTGGGGGCGCTTCTGACCCTGATGGCCGTCCACATGCCCCTCGATATGATCGGCATCATCGGGATCGTCCTTCTGATCGGCATCGTGAAGAAGAACGGGATCATGATGGTCGACTTCGCGGTGGAGAGGGAGCGCGCCGGCAAGTCCCCGGAAGAGGCCATCCACGAGTCCTGCCTCGCCCGCTTCCGCCCGATCCTGATGACCACCGTCTGCGCCATGTTGGGCGGCGTGCCGCTGATGCTGGCTCAAGGGTCCGGGGCGGAACTGCGCCAGCCCCTGGGCTTCGCCATGGTCGGCGGCCTGGCGGTGTCCCAGGTGCTGACGCTGTTCACCACCCCGGTCGTCTACCTCTTCATGGATCGCATGGGCGCACGCCTTCGCCGCCTCTTCCCCCGTCGCCAGGCGCAAAGCGCCCAGGCCGTCGCCTGATCAAACTCGGAGTCTTCACATGCGCAACTCCATGGCAGCCCTCGTCCTTGTCGCCTCCGCGACGTCCGCCCTGGCCCAACCCCAGCCGCAGGCGCTCACCCGACAGACCCTCACGCTCACTCAGGCTGGGGCGGAGGCGGCGCTGCGAAGCGCCGAGCGGCTGTCGGCCGAGGCCGGCGATCCGACCGCCATCGCCGTGGTCAACACCGACGGGCGCCTGCTCGCCTTCCTCAGCATGGATGGGGTTCGGCCCGGCAGCGCGGATCTCGCCATCGGCAAGGCCCGCGCGGCAGCCATGATGCAGCGCCCCACCGAGGAGCTCGAGGCCAATGTCGCCGCCGGCCGGGTGGCGCTGGCGACCTCCGGACTGACCGCCCTTCGCGGCGGCGCCCCGTTGAAGGCCAATGGCGTGGTCGTGGGCGCGGTGGGCGTGGCCGGGACGCGCAAGGAGGACGACGCCAAGACGGCCGCGGCCGTCTCGGCCAGCTTCGGGACGACGCCATGACCAGCCGCCGCGCCATCGCCCTGCGTGTCGCGCCCCTCGCCGTCCTGATGGCGGGCTGCGCGCTGAAACCCGAACCCGTGGACCCTCCGCCGCCGACGCCGCCGGCGTGGCGCGAGCCGGTCAGCCAGGGCGCCTGGCCGTCGCGGGACTGGTGGAGCAACTTCGGCTCGACCGAGCTCGACAGCCTCGTCACCGAGGCCGAGAAGAACAACGAGGACCTCGCCGCGGCCGAAGCCCGGGTCCACCAAGCCGACGCCCAGGCCAAGATCGCCGGCGCCGCCCTTCTTCCTTCGGTAACCGCCGGCGCCGCCCCTTATGCGACCCAACACCTCAGCCCGGCGGGCAGGGAGCGGCGCTACCAGAACTTTTCTGGCGTAATCCAGGCGTCCTACGAGATCGACTTCTGGGGCAAGAATCATGCCGCCCGCAATGCGGCCAGATCGGAAGCCAAAGCGTCGGCCTATGACCGCCAGGTCGTCGACATGACGATCGTCTCGGGCGTCGCCACGACCTATTTCCAGCTCCTCAGCCTGCGCGAACAGCTCACCACGGCCGAGGCGAACGTGACTCAGGCCAAGAAGCTGCTGACCGACGTCAAAGACATGGAGCAGGGCGGGCTGGCCACCGAGACCGAGGTTGTCCAGCAGCAATCCGTCGTCGACACCGTCTCGGAACAGATCGCCCCACTGCGCGAGCAGGAGGCGCACGCCCTCGACGCCCTGGCGATCCTTGTCGGCGAAAACCCGGAATCCCTGCAGGTGAAGGCGCAGAGCCTCGCCGGGATCAAGATCCCGACGCCGGTGGCGGGCCTGCCCTCCGAGCTCCTCACCCACCGCCCCGACGTCCAGGCGGACGAGCAGCGGCTGGCGGCGGCGCGGGCGAACATCACGGTCGCGCGCGCCCAGTTCCTCCCGTCCTTCAACCTCAGCGCAACCGCCGGTGTGGAGGCGATGGCCATGGGCGGCGGCATGATCGGCCCCGAGCTGCTTTACAACATGGCCTTCAGCGCCATGCAGCCGATCTTCGAGGGCGGACGTCTGACGGGTCAGCTGCACCTCAGCCAGTCTCAGAAGGCCGAAATGCTGGCCGACTACATCCAATCCACGCGCCAGGCCTACGCCGACGTCGAGGACGCCCTGGCGAGCGTCAACGCCACAAATGAGGAGGAGCAGACCGACCAGCGCGCCCTCGACGAGGCTGACGCCAGCGTGGGAATCACCAAGACCTCCAACGGCGGGGGCATCATCGGGACCATGCCGGTGCAATCCGCCTATGCGGCGACCTTCCCGGGCCGCATGGCGGTGGTGCAGGCGCACACGGCGCGCCTCCAGAGCATGGTGAGCCTCTATCGTGCGCTGGGCGGCGGATGGAAGGTGGGAGCGTGACGCGAATGACGGCTCAGGACTCCTCCGACTTCGGCAGGTTCGACCTCAACCTGCTGCTGGTTTTCGAGGCGGTGCTGCGCGAGCGCAGCGTGACCCGCGCCGCAGAACGGCTGTCCCTGAGCCAGCCCGCGCTGAGCCATGCGCTCAACCGTCTGCGCGCCCTTCTCGACGACCGCCTCTTCGTGCGCGGACCTGCGGGGATGGAGCCGACCCCGCGGGCGATGCAGCTCGCTGCGGTGGTGCAAAGGACGCTCGACGACCTGCGCAACGCGGTCCAGCCGGTCTCCTTCGACCCGGCCGCATCGCAGCGGACCTTCCGGATCGCCGTGAACAACTACGCCGCCGCGGTCGTCGCGCCTGCGCTGATCCTCGCCTGCCAGATGGCGGCGCCCGGCGTGCGTCTCTCCATCCGCCCAAGCGGCGCCCTGGACCTCGAGAACGCGCTCGAGCGGGGCGAGCTCGACCTGGCGGTCTCCGCACGCGCGATGGACTCCAGTCGCATCAACTCCCACACGGTCTTCATGGACGACTACGTCGCCCTGACACGGCGTGACCACCCCGGTGTCACCGGGCCGCTGAGCCTCCAGGCGTTTGCAGACCTGCCGCGCGTGACCGTCTCATCCAGCGGCGACGATACGAGTTTCCTCGACAGGGCCCTGGCTGCGGCGTGCCTGCATCAGGAAGTGGTCGCTGATGCGCCCTACCTCGCTCTCGTGGTCCTGCTGGCGAACTCGGACATGGTTGCGCTCCTCGCGCGCGGCTTCGCCAAGGCCGTCGCATCGAAGTCGGAGCTGCTGATCAGCGACCTCCGGTTTCCGACCCCGACGGTTCCCTGCGTTCTTTCCTGGCGCCGCCACCTCGACGACGATCCCGGCCACATCTGGCTCCGCAGCATGGTCGCGGACGTCGCGCCCAGTCAGGGGAAGACCTGATCCCTCGCCTTCGGCATGACCTTCGGAACAGGGCTGTGATCCGATCGCCTTGCGGTGCGTTGTAAGGACCGAAGGGCGTCGCGCCACAACGCAGGTCGCCCCGCGGAACGTGTCAGGGTACAACCCATGATCGTGCAGACCCTCATGGGGTCCGGCGCAGAGCCGCCCCATATCGATGACCTGGAGGTCTGCGTTCGCAGCCTTGTCGTCTTCGGCTTCGCCATTTTGGCGGCCCGTCTTGCGACCCGACGATTCCTTTCCCCGGCCGCGCCCTTCGATGTGATCCTTGGCGTGATGCTGGGGGCCGCCCTGTCGAGAGCCATCAACGGTCCCTCGCCCCTGATCCTCGCGATGGCCGGCGCGATCCTGCTGGCTCTCGTCTACCGGCTGTTCGGACCCGTCTCAGTTCGCGACCGCCGTCCGGGCGAGGATGGCCAGCGAAACACCGAGCCCCGGGAGAGGAGGCCGGACCTTGAGCCTTCGCCTACCCAAAGCGGCGCCGACCTCGGCGGCGCTAGCTCGGTCTCCCTCTTGCGGAGTGGCCAATTCAGCGTTCTGCGACGCCCCTGAGCAATCGAGCTAGGCTTTCGCGTCGTTGGTGTCGTGCCAGGTCCACCACTGGTACGGGGGGCCCTGGGGATAGCCTTCCGGAGAATCTTCCCAGGTCTCCTGCCGCCCGAGCGGCGTGATGTCGAGGAAGGCCCATGTCGTCCCCATCGCCTCGTCCCCGCGGACGTTGATGAAGTAGGTGCGGAAGATCCGCTCGCCGTCGCGGATGAAGACGTTATGGCCGTGCCACTCGCCCACGCCGAAGTCGGCGTCGAAGCTGTCGGTGATGGTGTACCAGGGCATGTCCCAGCCCATCCGCGCCTTCAGCCGCGAGATATCCGCCTGGGGCGCGCGCGAGGCGTAGACGAGGGTCGTGTCGCGGGCGTTCAGGTGCGCAAGATGGGCGACCTGGTCGGCTCCGAAGGAGCAACCAATGCAGGCATGCTCCGGCCAGCCACGCACGCCGGGTTCGTAGAAGGCGCGGTAGACGATCAGCTGTCGGCGGCCCTCGAACAGCTCGGGCAGACTCACGCGACCCTTCGGCCCCTCGAACACATAGGCCTTCTCCACGGCCATCCACGGCATGCGCCGCCGCTCGGCCGCCATGGCGTCCCTGGCGCGCGTCAACGCCTTCTCCTTCACCAGCAACTGCTGGCGGGCCGCCTCCCAGTCGTTCGAAGAGACGACCGGCGGCCTGCGCATGCCGGACAGCTCTTCCTTGCGGTCGGTCTCCAGTGATTGAGTCATGTCGGTTGCAACCTCCGAGCTGGACGAACCCCTGAGCCCCCGGCCGAAACACGGCTCCATTGTCCGCAAAGGCTCGGGATTGTCACGGGGCGGAATCCGCCCGCGCAGCTCAGCCGAATGGTAAGCTCTTCGACAAGGCGAGATCTGGCGATGAAAAAGCGTGCCGGCGACCCGTGGATTCCAGCCTCCAAGTATGGGGCGCTGCTTCCGCAATTTATGGTGAACCTGATCGTGCGCGATGTCGGTTTGTCACTTGAATTCTATCGTCAAGTGCTGGGCGCTCACGTCCACTACTCTGATCCGGATTTTGCCGCGATCCGGGTCCTCGGCGCCGAAATGATGCTGCACGGGGATCACACCTATGAGGGCAATCCGTGGTCGGACAGCCTGCGGAACGGAGTGGCGCGCGGACTGGGAGCCGAACTTCGCCTACTCGGCGTGAACCCCGACGAGGTCGCCGAACGCGCCCGCGCAAGGAACGCGCTCTTCAAGGAGGTGGCAGTGCGCGGTCACGGTTGGCGCGAAGTGATGGTGCGCGACCCGGACGGCTACGTCTGGGCCGTCGGCGAGATCCACCCCGCGACGAGATAGCGGCCGCAGAAAGTTAACCGCAGAGACGCAGAGACGCAGAGAAGCGAGGATGCGACTCTGAGGATATTGGCGATCGGCAAGTCATGTGGCGCTGACGGGTGAGCTTGATCGCGCCTTCGGCGCAGTCGACGTCGCCAGATCTCGGATCAATGAGCGACCATGTCGCCGCCGCGCCGCGCCGTAGGCGCAATCAATTGACCGTCGCAGGACAGACCACGCCCTCTCTGCGTCTCTGCGTCTCTGCGTCTCTGCGGTTCAAAACTTCAGAGCTGAGCCGATATTCGGCGCCCGCGGGTCTTGCGCTGGCCTCGCCGCCGTTGGAACGCTTGCGTGGGTTCGCCGCCGGGGTGGGACGGATGCGCAAGGCACAACGAACGAAGGCGCTTTATGCGGGTTCATTCGACCCGATCACGCGCGGCCATCTCGACATCGTCCGCAAGGCGCTGATGACCTTCGACTCCGTCCACGTCGCGATTGGCACAAACGTCAGAAAGCAACGCGCCTTCAGTGTCGAAGAGAGCCTCGGCCTCATCAGGCTGTCGGTGATCGATCTTTGGCCGGATGCCGAAACGCTGTTCGGCGATGTGCTTGAGATTGGAGAATATACCAATCAGAGCCTGATCAAGTACTCTCGAGCCATACGCGCCACCCATATCGTCCGGGGGCTTCGCGAGGCCACCAATTTCAACGAAGAATTCAATCTTCACGGATTGGCGGAACGCATCGATTCCTCGATCCCGATGGTCCATTTTATTTGCGACGCCCAGTTCCTGCACGTCTCCTCGAGCACCGCAAAGGAACTCGATACGATGGGGGAGGACATCGGATGGCTGGTCACGCCTTCCGTCGAGGCTGCTTTCCGGAGAAAGAGTAATCGGGGGTAAAAGCCGTCTCGCACCCGAGCGAGGGTGCGCATTCAACCGCGGCGTCGCCGCTCCTGGATCAGGTCGATGAAGGCGCGCAGACCGGCCGGGACTTGGCGGCGGCCCGGGTAGTAGAGGCAGAGACCCGGGAACGGCGGGGTCCAGTCCGCCAACAGCTGGACCACGCGCCCTTCGGCCAAATCATCCGCGACATCCCGCTCGGACAAATAGGCGAGCCCGTATCCCGCCAGTACAGCTTCGCGGATAAGGCCCACGTCATTGAGCGTGAGCCGGCCTGGCGCGTCGACCAGCGGCGCCTCGCCGTCCTTCTCGAACTCCCATCGATAGAGCGCTCCGCCCGACAGGCGCATGCGGATGCAGTCGTGATGGATCAGTTCGCCCGGCGCGGTCGGCGGCGCCCTTCCCGCAAGGTAGGCGGGGGCTCCCACCACGATCAGGCGCTCGTCTCGTCCCAGGGGAACGGCGATCATGTCTGCCGGCACGTGTTCGGCGAGGCGAAAGCCGGCGTCGAAGCCGTCCCGGACGATGTCGACGAGCTTCTCCTCTGTGACGATGTCCACCGACATCTCGGGATACCGATCCAGGTATTCGAAGATGATCGACCGAAGCCGCCGCGCCGCCCCCGCCGTGGTGTTCAGGCGCAACATCCCCGTCGGCGTGGAGCGATGCCGGTTCACCGCATCCGCCGCGTCGCGGATCGCCGCCAGCGCGGGCGCGATGTCGGCCACGAACTGCTCGCCTGCCGGAGTGGGCGAAACGCTGCGCGTGGTGCGGTTGAACAACCGCACGCCCAGGCGCGCCTCCAGTTCGGCGACGGCCTGGCTGAGCGCCGTGGTGGAAAGGCCAAGCTCGGCAGCCGCGGCGCGAAAGCTCCGGCGCCGCGCGACCGCCACCGCTGCCTCGAGTTCGATCAGCCGTCCGCGACTCATTATCCTGGTTTCCGGGTCAATTCATCCGGAACAATGCGGCTAATCCGTTGCGATCGCCAGGCCTATCTCCGCAACACCAATGCGGAGGTCTCCATACGCACCATCGAGCACATCTACATCGACGGCCAGTTCGTCGAGCCGCACGGCCGCGAGCTGTTCGACCTGCACAACCCTTCGACCGGTGAGGTGATCGGCCAGGTGCGCCTTGGCGACGCCGAGGACGCCCGCGCGGCGATCGCCGCGGCCAAACGCGCCCTCCCCAGGATGTCGCGCACGACCAAGGCCGAACGGCTGCAGATGCTCGAGGCCCTGCGCAAGGCGATGGCCGCGCGCGCCGACGAGCTTCGCGAGGCGATTCTGGAGGAGTTCGGCGCTCCCCTTCCCTTCGCCGGCTGGTCAGCCAACTTCGCCGCGGCCGGTTTCGAAGGGGCCGCGCGCACCCTCGCCGACTATCCGCTCGAGCGCGAGATGGGCGCGTCGCGCGTGGTCATGACACCCGTCGGCGTGGTGGGTCTGATCACGCCATGGAACGCCAACGCCGGCTTCATCTGCGGCAAGCTCGCCTACGCCATCGCCGCAGGCTGTACGGCGGTGATCAAGCCCAGCGAGATGAGCGCAATCCAGACTGACGTTGTCTTGCGCGCCCTGCACGAGGCGGCCCTGCCCGCCGGGATCTCCAACGTGGTCAACGGGCGCGGCGCCGAGGTCGGTGCGGAAATCGCCGCCCACCCCGATGTGGCCAAGATCTCCTTCACGGGCTCCACGGCTGTAGGCAAGTCGATCCTTCGGGCCAGCGCGGACACCCTCAAGCGCGTGACCTTGGAACTGGGCGGCAAGTCGCCGAGCATCATAGTGGACGACGCGGACCTCGACGCAGTGATCCCTGGGGCCATCGAGGCCGCCTTCGCGAACTCCGGCCAGGCCTGCATCGCCGGCTCGCGGCTGCTCGTCCCGGAGCATCGCCGCCAGGAGATCGAGGCGCGCCTGAAGGCCGCGGTCGAGGCTCACGCGAAGGTGGGCGATCCGCGCGATCCCACCACCACCATCGGGCCGATGGTGAGCCAGACCCAGTGGGACCGCGTCCAGGGCTACATCCGCCTGGGCGTCGAGGAAGGCGCCCGCCTGCTGACCGGCGGCGAGGGCCGGCCCGAGGGCCTTCCCGGCTACTTCGTGCGTCCCACCGTCTTCACCGACGTCGAGAACGACATGCGGATCGCGCGCGAGGAGATCTTCGGGCCGGTGCTCTGCGTCCTTGGCTATCGCGACGAGGACGAAGCCGTGGCCATCGCCAACGACACCTCTTACGGCCTCTCCGCCTACGTCTTCGGCGGCCAGGCGCGCGCCGAGCGCATCGCCGAGCGGCTGGAGAGCGGCCGTGTGGTGATCAACGGCGCCCCCCACGATCCGGCCGCGCCCTTCGGCGGAATGAAGCAGTCGGGTCTCGGACGCGAGAACGGCGCGTTCGGCCTGGACGCCTATCTGGAGCCGAAGGCCGTGCTTGGGGCGGGCGTGGGCTGATGACGCCTCCGCCCGGAGGGTCAGGATCCGACGTCCGAGTACGCGCCCGCCAGGCGCGCCTGCAGGTCGGCATGGAGAGCGAGGTCGCGCCACTCCACCGCCAGTTCGAGCAGGTCCTTGCGACACGGCTCGGGCGCGTCGGCGGCCTTGAGTTCAACCTCGGCCGCGCGGTGCCGGTAGTATTCGATCCGCTGCATGAGCCTCCAGAGCGAACCGGAGAGGCCGGCGCCATTTTTCCCGCGCGCGGAGCCATTTGCCCTCACGAGTTCGCCGGCGACGTCTTTCCACAGCTGCACGCCGCTCTCGTCGCTCGACTGCCGCGCCTCCTCGACCCTGGCGCTGACGAATGAAAAGGCTTCCTGACCCAGCTCATTGCAGAGCTGGACGGCCATGTCGGCCGGCTTTCGAGAGTGGTCCAACACCCGCGGCTCCTGGAACGGATTGGTGCTGCAGGGAATGGACGAAAAGGGCTGAACGGCGCCTGAACGAATTTTGACCCGATCGCGGATGCAGTTCCGCTCAGGCGTCGAGCAGCTCAGACTGGCGCAGGCTCGCCTCGATCGGCGCGTTCGCCGTCAGCAGATGCATGGCCCCCGCGATCCGCACGTCGAGAGGCGGACCTTCGAGGAGCGTAGCCCTCACCACGCCATCTTCGACATGAACTGCGACGAGGCGGCCGCGATAACGCAACTGGTAGGAGAGGCTGCGCCAGCGGGAAGGCGGCTTCGGATTGAGCGCAAGCGTGTCGCCGGAGAGATCCGCCCCGCCGAAGCCCATCACGATCGCCTGCCAGATCGCTCCCAGGCCGGCGATCCGGACGCCGCCGGCGGCGTTGGGGTCGGGGTCGAGCCTGGAGATCTGATCGAGATAGTCCAGCGCGAGCTTGGCGTCGCCGAGCCGCGCTGCGACCAGCGCATGCATGGCCGGGCTGAGCGAGCTGCCGTGCCCACACCGCGGCTCATAGTGCCTGAAGTTGATTTCGGCAGACTCGCCAGGGAAGACCTCAGGCAGGAGAGCGAGCAGCGCGACGACGTCGGCCTGCTTGACCACTTGCGAGGCCTGCGTGCGTTCGCGGCCGAGGACCACGTCAATCGGTGTTGTGCGATCGGCGTAGTCGGCCAGGTTGACCGGCGTGAGCGTGTGATAGCCGGCGAACTGCTCGTAGAGGCTCGTGCCGGAATGGAAGCCCGTGACGATCCGCTCGACCGCGTCGGCCCAGTCCGCCAACTCGTCAGGTTCAAGGCCTAACTTGCGGCGCAGCTCGGCCGCCCGGTCCGGCCATGTGGCCGAAAGTATGTCGAGGGACTCCAGCCCCCGGGCGATGTTCCATCGCGCCATCACATTGGTGAAGACGTTGTCATCCACATCCTCGTGGTACTCGTCGGGGCCGATGACGTTGCGGATGTGGCGGCGGCCGTCGCTCTCGGGCTCGGCGCGCGAAGCCCAGAACCTTGCCGTCTCCAGTAGGATCTCGGCCCCCGCTTCGAGGAAAAATCCGTCGTCGCCGCTTGCCCGCCAGTACTGCCAGACGGCGTAGGCGATGTCGGCGCTGACGTGCTGCTCGAGCTTGCCGCAGAGGATTTCGACCCGCTCGCCGTTCGCCCCGACGACGTGCTCGGGCGTTGTCTCCTCACCAGTGTCGGCCGATTCCCAGGCGTAGAGCGCGCCCTTCCAGCCCATCCTTGCCGCCTTGGCGCGGGCGCCCGGCAAGGTGTGGAACCGGTACATCAAGAGCGCGCGCGCAGCCTCGGGCCAGACCGCGGTGTAGAACGGCAGCAGATAGATCTCGGTGTCCCAAAAGACGTGGCCGAAATAGGCGTCGCCGGTCAGCGCTCGCGCGCCGACGGAGACCCGCTCGTCCTCTGGGTTGGCCGTGCTGACAAGGTGGTAGACGGCGAAACGCACCGCGCGCTGCAGGCGCTCGTCGCCCTCGATGACGACATCCCCTATCGCCCATCGCTGGTTCCAGGCGCTTTCGTGACGATCGAGCGCGCCACGCCAGCCAATGGAGCGGACGTGCGCCAGGGCCTCGGCGGCGGCGGGCGACGGATCCTCGGTCGGCTCGGCGCGCGCCGCAGCCATCTGGCGATCAAACTCGACCACCTGTCCGGCCTTGGAGGGCCACCGCCAGATCCATCGCAGGAAGTGCGGACCCTCCGGAGCGATCTCTTCGCCCCCGAGCCGCAGTCGCGCGGCGCCGGCCATCGCCACGCTCTTTCGGGTCACTTCCGCGCGCCATGCCGCGATGTCGGACCCTATGGACAGAGGCTCCATGCCAAGGCCGCTCATGCTGAAGCTGACCTCGAACGTGACGTCGACATCGTCGCGGTCGAGCCAGAACCGCACGAGCTGCAATCCGGTCGCCCGGTCGGCCTGCGACAGCAGCCTCACTTCGTTGACGGCGGCGGTGACGCCGTCGGACGTGCGGTGGGTGAAAGCGCTGCGGAACAGACCCCGCCGCATGTCCAACTCGCGCGCGCCGGTCGACAGGACGTGCTCGCTCACAACGAGCGGTTTGCCATCCAGTATGATGCGCACTCGCGACCAATCCGCCACGGGCACGAGCGCCGGAACGGGGGGCTCGGTGTTCGGAATGTCGAAGAAGCCCGCCACGTAGCAGCGCGGCCAGGACGCCCAACGCAGATAGCCCAGCCAGCTCGTCCAGGTCGGCCCACGGCTGATCGAGCGCGAGCCTCGCATGCCCATGAAGCCGTTGCCGATGGCGAAGCGCGACTCGATCGCGCTCTCGCTCATCACGCTGTAGCCGTCGTGGCGCAGCACCCAGTTGGGCGCAGTCGTGGCCTCCATCGCCGCCTCCATCGGCGAGACGGGCTCGGCGAGGCGCGCGCGCAGCGCCCCTTCGCCGAGCGCAGCGAGATCGACCTGATCGAGGCTGGTCACCACGAGATCGGCGCCTGCCCCGGCCAACAAGGCTTCGTCGCCGAGGCGCGCGATTCCCACCGCCTGCATCCCGCCCGCGTGCGCGGCCAGGACGCCGGCCGGCGCATCTTCCACCACCAGGCATCGGTCGGGGGACACGCCGAGCGCCTCTGCCGCCAACTGGAACAGTGCAGGATCCGGCTTGCCGCGCGGCACGTCGTGACCGCTCAGGTCGGCGTCGAAGGCCGAAAGCAGCGGACTGCCGTCAGGCAGGGCCAACTTGCGCAGCATGGCCTCGGCGTTCTTCGAAGACGAGGCGAGAGCGAGCTTCACCCCGGATTTGTGCAGCGAGTCTGCGAGCCGCACCGCGTCGGGAAAGGCTTCGAAGTCGCCGTGGTCGATCAGCTCGTCAATCAACGCCTGCTTGGTCTCCGCATAGGCCGGCGCGAGCCGGTCTGCGTCGACGACGCCGAGATGCTCGAGGGCCGAGCGGGCGCCGTCCAGCCGTGGGCGGCCCGCAACATAGGCCTGGTAGAAGGCGGTGGTGAAACCCTCGGGATCCGCATAACCAGCCAGCGCCTCGCGCCACGCCCGCTCGTGCGGCGAGGCGACCAGGACGCCGTCGACATCGAAAATCGCGGCCGACACCGTCATGACCGGCCTCCACGAAGCGTGACGCGACCGCGGAACCGCGCCGCAGTCGCCAGGGGGCGAAGCTCGAGGAACATCGGGAGAATCCCACCGCACTGCGCGTACGGCGACACCCGCCGACCGCCGACACAGCATACGGACTCGATCCGTGAGCGCCCTGCGTCGAAGACCTGAGACTCCCCCATGCCCAGACCCGATTTCCAAGCGCATCCCCGGCGATTAGCCTGACAAACACCTGAGGACCCCGCGAACATTCGACGGAGGCCAGCCACATGACCCAGGGTCTGCTGGAAATCGCGGCGGCGGCGCTGGTGGAGCGTGGCAAGGGCATCCTCGCCGCCGACAAAACTCCAGCCGCCCCGGCGCGCCAGTCCCAAGGGGCCAACGTTCTGTCTGCGGACGATTTTCTTCGCTCACCGAGGGGCGCCGTTCACCGCCCCGGCGCTGTCGAACTCATCGTCCAGCGGACACGTTTGAACAGCGCCGCTGCACTTGGGATGCATACGGATGAACTCGTGTTCGGGGTGGGCGCGCCGACGTGTCCGGCCCCGAGCCTGCCCGACGACTGAAGCAGGGCGGCGCAGGCGCCGCCGAACATCAGGTTTTTGACTGAGAGGCCATCATGTCGGAAGTGCTTCCAACCGCCACCCGGGCGCTGTCGGACAAGGAGCGGGCGTCGGTGGACGCCTACTGGCGTGCCGCCAATTACCTGTCGGTCGGCCAGATCTACCTTTTCGCCAATCCGCTGCTGAAGGAGCCGCTCACCAAGGCGCACATCAAGCCGCGCCTGCTCGGTCACTGGGGAACGACGCCTGGCCTCAACTTCATCTACGCGCACCTGAACCGGGTCATCCGGCGCGACGACCTCGACATGATCTTCATCACCGGTCCCGGCCATGGCGGCCCCGCCCTCGTGGCCAACGCCTGGATGGAGGGGACCTACAGCGAGGTCTACCCCAACATCACCCCCGACGCGGCCGGCATGCAGAAGCTGTTCAAGCAGTTCTCCTTCCCCGGCGGAATTCCCAGCCACGTCGCGCCCGAGACGCCCGGTTCGATCCACGAGGGCGGCGAGCTCGGCTACGCCCTCTCCCACGCCTATGGGGCGGCGTTCGACAATCCGAACCTGATCGTGGCCTGCGTCGTGGGCGACGGCGAAGCAGAGACGGGCCCGCTTGCGACCAGCTGGCACTCCAACAAGTTCCTCAATCCGGCCGCCGACGGAGCGGTGCTGCCGATCCTGCACCTGAACGGCTATAAGATCGCCAACCCCACGGTCCTCGCCCGCATCAGCCACGAGGAGCTCGATCAGCTCTTCCGCGGCTACGGCTACACGCCCTACTTCGTCGAAGGCAGCGATCCGGCGACGATGCACGAACTGATGGCCGAGGCGCTCGACGGCGCGATCCACGAGATCCAGGCCATCCAGGACGCCGCCCGCAAGGGCGTCTCCGAGCGCCCGCGCTGGCCGATGATCATCCTGCGCACGCCCAAGGGCTGGACATGCCCCAAGGAGATCGATGGTAAGCGGACCGAGGACTACTGGCGTTCGCACCAGGTGCCGATGGGCGAGATGCATGAGAACCCCGAGCATGTCCGTATCCTCGAGACCTGGATGAAGAGCTACCGGCCGCAGGAGCTTTTCGACGAAGAGGGCCGCCTGCTCCAGGAACTCGCCGATCTGCAGCCCACAGGCGAGCGGCGCATGAGCGCCAATCCCCACACCAACGGCGGCCAGCTGCTGCGCGAGCTGCGGCTTCCCGACTTCCAGGACTATGCCGTCGACGTCCCGACTCCCGGCGCGACGACAGCGGAATCGACCCGCGTCATGGGCCGCTTCCTACGGGACGTGATGAAGCTGAACATGGAACACAAGAACTTCCGACTGTTCAGTCCTGATGAGAACAACTCCAACCGCTGGCAGGACGCGCTGGAGGTGACCAACCGCGCCTGGCAGGCGGATACTCTTCCGTGGGACGATCACCTGGCGCGCGACGGGCGGGTCATGGAGATGCTCAGCGAGCACCAGTGCCAGGGCTGGCTCGAGGG
>DASXGR010000092.1:0-19278 GCA_036488935.1 Caulobacteraceae bacterium
GGCCGCTCGCGGCCCTGACCATCCCGATCCTCGTGGCGGCGCACAGGCTGACCGCGTTCGCCCTCACGACGGTCGTCCTCAGCTGAAGCGCATCGGCGGCGCCCAGTGCTTGCCGAGGCCGAGGAAGACTTTCACAGCTGCGGATGTTGAAGCTACCGGGCGAACGATGATCCTGATCGGGCAATACGACTCACCGTTCGTGCGCCGGGTCGCGGTGGCCCTTCACGTCTACGGGATGGCGTACGAACACCGGCCCTGGTCGACGTTCGGCGACGGCGACCGGGTGGCCGAGTTCAATCCTCTCAGGCGCGTTCCCACGCTCGTGCTCGATAACGGCGAGGCGCTGATCGAGAGTTTTGCGATCCTCGATCATCTGGACGAACTCGCCGGGCCGTCGCGGGCGCTGATCCCGGCGTCGGGGGCGGAGCGGCGGGCGGCCCTGCGCGTGTGCGCCCTGGCGACCGGCCTTTGCGACAAGATGGTCAGCCTGGTCTACGAGCGAGTCCTGCACGAGGCCGTCTCGCCGACTTGGGTCACGCGATGCGAGACGCAGATCGGTCAGGTGCTCGAAGTGCTGGAGGCCGACCGGGTAAAGAGGGACAGTCCCTTCTGGTTCGGTGACGGACCAGGGCACGTGGACATTGCGGTCGCCTGCGCCCTTCGGTTCCTGTCAGAGGCTCATCCCGACCTTGCCGCACACGGGCGTCGGCCAGCCCTTGCCGCCCACTCTGCGCGCTGTGAGTCCCTCGACGCCTTCGCCGCCGTCGTCCAACCCTTCATCGCGCCGGGCCGCTGAAGGGTTCAGGCCTTAACCCTCGCTGAGATCCGCGCGCGACCGGCGAGGTCGTCCCCGGCGTCCGGCGCGAACTTGAGGTGCCAGACCGTCGCCGATGCCGAGACTGCGGTCACCACCAGGAAGGCCAGGGTGAAATCCTCCAATGCCGGGATGGTGGCGTGGGTCGCGAGCATGCCGACGCGCAGCGCTCCGGCGCCCACACAGATGCCCAGTGAGAGCATCAGCTGCTGGAAGGTGGCGTAGAAGCTGGTGGCCGAGCTCATCCGCTCCGGCGCGATCTCGTCATAGGCGATGGTGTTGTAAGCGGTGAACTGGAACGACATGAAGAAGCCGCACGCCGTCAGCACGCCGAAGATCGCCCAGACCGGCCAGTAGGGTCGAAAGGCGGCGCAGATAGCGTAACCGCCGGTGGCTATCAGACCGTTGACGATCAGGCTGTTGCGGAATCCGAACCGCTTCAGCGCCCAGGGCGCTATCCATTTCATTCCCAGCGAGCCGATCGCCCCGGCAATGGTGATCGTGCCGCTCTGGGCCGCGCTCATGCCGAAGCCCAGCTGGAACATCAGTGGCAGCAGGAAGGGTTGCGCCCCCTGGGTTATCCGCGTGAGCGATCCTGCAATCACCGACAGACGGAAGGTCGGGACCTGCATCAAGGTTAGGTCGAGGATCGGGGCTACGGCGCGCCGGGCGTGGACGATGTAGAGCCCGCCCGCGGCGAATCCGATGACGATCAGAACCAGGGCCCGGTGCAGCTCGCCCGGGCGGCTCGACATCTCAAAACCGAACAGCAGGCAGCCCAGCGAGACCCCCGACAGGCAGAAGCCCGGAAAGTCCATTCTGGTCGGCGTCTCGCCGCGCACCTGACCGATGAACCTGGTCACCAGTGCGATGCCCAAAACGCCGACGGGGATGTTCAGATAGAAGATCCACCGCCAGTTCAGATAGGTGACGATGAAGCCGCCCAGCGGCGGACCGATTATGGGGCCGATCAGGGAAGGGATGATCAGCCAGGACATGGCGTTGACCATGTCCTCCTTGGCGACGCTGCGTAGCAGGACCAGCCGTCCCACCGGGACCATCATCGCGCCGCCCGTTCCCTGGATGAAACGCGAGATCACCATGAACGGCAGGCTGTGAGCCTGACCGCACATCACCGAGCCGACGAGGAACAGCAGGATCGCGAGCCGGAACACCGTCTTGGCCCCGAACCGATCGGCCATGCGGCCGCTGGCGGGAATGAAGATGGCCAGGGCCAGCAAATAGGAGGTGAGAGCGGAGGCGACATTGGTCGGCGGTACGCGGAACTCGCGCGCCATGGTGGGCAGGGCGGTCGCCAGAATCGTGGCGTCCATCTGCTCCATGAAGAAGGCGCAGGCGATGATCAGGGCGATCGTGCGGTAGTTGCGCTGGGCCGCCGTCACCGCCGGCGCGGGCGTGGTCGGGACTCGCGCGAGCCTGCCCGCCGCAGGCACGATTCCGTCGCGGATCTCCGCATTGATCGAGGCGAGCCCGCGCCGCCTGGGTCTCAGCATGGGGCGGCGTTCGGTCATGGGAGGAGAGGCGCTGGCATGCTCCGGGGCCGGATGGGCGATCTGGCGCCGCAACGCAAGACGCTGGGGCGGACTTTGGGGAGATAGCCCACCCGCTTAAGGCAGGATCTTGCCAGGGTCTTGTCAGAACGCGCGGTGACGCGCTTGGCTTGGCGATCGGCTGCCAATGGCAGGCCTCGGCGTTGTCGCGCCGGGCCAAACGAGGTTCACGCCATGACCAGGGTCCTGCAGCATCTTTGGTTTGAGAAGGACATGGAGGCGGCGGTCCGCTTCTACGTCTCGATCGTCCCTGACTCCCAGGTCCACTGGATCTCCGCCGTTCCAACCGACAATCCAAGCGGCGCCGCGGACGCAGTGAAGATCATCGCCTTCACCCTTGCGGGCCAGAACTATCAGGCCATCGAGGCCGGTCCGCTCGATCCGTTCAATCGCAGCTTCTCGATCGTCGTCGAGTGCGACACCCAGGCCGAGATCGACCGCCTGTGGGACGCCCTGACCGAATGCGGATCACCTTCTCAGTGTGGTTGGCTGCGGGACCAGTGGGGCCTGTCGTGGCAGATCGTGCCTGCGCGCCTCGGTGAACTGATGAATCATCCGAATCGCGCCAAGGCGAAGCGGGCGGCGGAGGCCATGCTGAAGATGTCGAAGTTCGACATCGCCGCCCTGGAAGCTGCTGCGGGGCCGTAGCGGGGACGGTTGACGGACTCGACCAGGGTCCGAAGGGAAGCGCGTCGGCGGGCCGGAACGGCGGCCGGGCCGGAGGGGGTAAGTCTTGGATACATGTCCTGATCGCCGCGTCGTTCTCGGCTCGCTGGGCGCTCTCGCCTTTGCCGTCCGAGCGCCGCGCGCGGCAGCCGATTCAGCCTTAGCCCCGCTGCGGATCGATCCGAGTCGCCTGCGCAAAAGCCTCGAGGACCTCAGCACGTTCGGCCGCCCGGCGGGTGGGACCTTCGCGGATGGCGTCAGCCGCTACGCCTATTCCGACGCCGACGTTGCCGGACGCGCCTACGTCATGGGCCTGATCCGGGCCGCCGGCGCCACGCCGCGGATCGATGCGGCGGGCAACATTCGCGCCCGGCGCGAAGGCTCCGTCGCCGGGCTTAAGCCGATCATGATCGGCTCGCACATCGACAGCGTACCCAACGGCGGCAACTTCGACGGAGCGCTGGGCTCGCTGGCGGCGGTGGAGATCCTGCGGACACTGAACGAGGGCCACGTCCGCTTGCGCCACCCACTGGAAGTCGCGCTCTGGTCGAACGAGGAAGGCGGCACAATCGGCAGCGAGGCGGCCGCCGGCCAGTTGGCTCCGCCGTCGCTAGATCTGGTCATGAACGGGATCCGCCGGCGCGACGGCATCCGGCGCATCGGCGGCGATCCGGACCACCTGGATCAGGCTCGCATCCCAGCCGGCTCGCTGGCGGCCTATGTCGAACTGCACATCGAACAGAGCGGTCGGCTGGAACAGGCAGGGGTGAAGATCGGCGTCGTGGACGGGATCGTCGCCATCGACGAGTACGAGGTCGAGATCACGGGCGCGCCCAACCACGCCGGCACGACCCCAATGGCTGACCGGCGCAACGCCCTCCTGGCGGCGGCCAGGCTGGTCGAGGCGGTGCAGGAGGAGGTGACCCGCGTCCCCGGCCGGCAGGTCGGCACGGTCGGCCATCTCGAGGTCTACCCCAACGTGCGCAACATCGTGCCCGGCCGAGTGAAGTGTTCGATCGAACTGCGCGACCTCGACCCGGCGAAGATCGGCGCGATCGGTGAGGCGATCAGCGCCCGGGCCCAGACCATTGCCGCCGATACCGGGACCCGGATCGCGATCGCAAAGGTGGAGACGGATGCGCCAGCTCTCGCCTCACCGGCCATCCAGCGGCGGATCGAACAGGCTGCGGCGGACCTGAACCTTTCAACGATGCATCTTCCCAGCGGCGCCGGACACGACGCCGCGCCCCTCGCGGCTCTGGCGCCCATGGGCATGATCTTCGTTCCCAGCATCGGCGGCGTCAGTCACTCGCCAAAGGAGCTCACGAACTGGGAAGACTGCGCCAATGGCGCCAACGTCCTGCTGGGAACGGTGCTGAAGCTGGACGCGGCCTGAAGGCGTCAGGCGCGGCCCGACATTATGCGATCGACCAGCGCCGTGTCGACGAATTGACGTAGTGACTTGACCTTGCCGCTTCTGTCGAACTCCCACAGCTCGCAGAACTCCGACAAGACGGTAGGTCCGCCGCGATAGGAAACCTCTATGCGGGCGGCGATGGCCGCCTTCTGACCGTCGACGATCGACTGGAGGCGCCGAAAGTTCTGGAGCCTGAACTCATCGACAAGCCGATCTGCGGCGGGGCCGAGCGGGGCCGGACCCACTATCGAGGCGTCCGCAAACGCCTGCGCTCCAACCATCTCATAGGTCGCGTTTTCCGCCATGAACGATCGCAGGGCGACCTTGTCGCCGGCGGTCCTCGCTTCCCAGAAGCCGTCGATCGTCTTGAGAATGTCGCGCGTCATGGTGGTTTCTCCCCACGTCGGCGCAGCCCGTACGAAATAGTATAAAACGACGTTCGCGGCCGCCAATTGCCGCCGCGAACTAGGCTTCGCTTGAAGCCTTCGATCAATCGAGGGGGAGGAGAGGACGCCGGCGGTCCGGAGAGGTTCGGCCCGAACCGCCGGCGCTCGCCGGGTCAGGCCGCGACGGCGACCGTCGGCGATGTCCTGAGAGCCGCCGCCCGGGAGAGAGCCGCGCTCAAAGCCTTCTCCCGATGTTCGGGGCTGAACACCACGCCCTCGGCGCGGATGATCTCGACGTCCGGGATCCCGACGAAGTTGAACAGGTGGCGCAGGTAGGGCTCATGGAAGTCGAGCGCAGCGGCTGGGGCGCCGTCGGCGTAGGCGCCGCCCCGCGCGGAGGCGATGATCACGCGCTTGCCGACCGCCAGGCCTTCCGGGCCGTTCTGAGTGTAGCGGAAGGACTTACCGGCCACGAGGACGCGGTCGAACCACGCCTTGAGCTGGCTCGGGATGCCGAAATTGTACATCGGGGCGCCAACGACCACGATGTCGGCCTCGAGGAACTCAGCCAGCGGGTTTCCTTCCGCAAGGCCGCCGAGATCGGCGCCATCGAGGTGGGGCAGGGGGTGGGCCTCAAGGTCGCGGCGCACGATCTCGATCGTGGGATCGGCCGCCTTCAGGGCCTCGACGACGCCGGCTGAGATTTGCCGGCTGACCGAAGCGGCTCCAGTGATCCCGCTGTCGATATGGAGAAGTTTCATTGTTACGCCTCTGTGAGGTGGAGTGATGTCGAGGTAGATAGCTGCGGAACGACGGTCTGATCAGATGGCCAATCCGAGACGGCTCGTTGCAAACGGAGAACGATGGGCATGCGCGACCTGAACGACTTGCAGGCCTTCGTCGCCGTCGTCTCCAACGGCGGCTTCTCCGCCGCCGCACGGGCCACAGGCGGCCCCAAGTCGCGCCTCAGCCGTCGCGTAGCAGCCCTGGAGACCGAACTAGGGGTGCGCCTGGTCGAGCGGTCGAGTCGCCGGTTCAAGGTCACGGAGGTCGGCCACGACGTCTATCGGCATGCCCGCGCGGCGCTCAGCGAGGCTGACGCCATCGACGAGGTGGTGACCCGGCTGAAGGCTGAGCCACAGGGCCTGGTGCGGATGAGCTGTCCCCAGGGGATGGATCGCCTGCTCGCGGCCGCGCTCCCCGCATTCCTGACGCGTCACCCGCGCCTGCGCGTGCAGGTGATCGTCAGCAATCGTCGCGTGGACCTGATCGAAGAGAGCGTGGACGTGGCGATCCGCGTGCGCAGCCGGCTCGACACCGACGCGGATCTGCAGGTGCGGATCTTGGGGCGGACAGCGGTGATGCTGGTCGCCAGCCCCGATTTCATCCGCGAGCACGGGGCGCCGGAGACGCCTGAGGAGGTCGCCCGCTTTCCGACCATCAGCCTCACCGATCAGGTTGGCCTGGATCGCTGGACATTGACCAACGACGCTGGGGAAGAGGCGGTGGTCGTGCACGAGCCGCGTCTGTCGGCCAGCACCTTCCCGATCCTGCGCCAGGCCGCGGTGGAGGGCATCGGGATCGCTCTTGTTCCCGAATATGGCTGTCGAGAGCTCATCGCGAGCGGCAGCCTCGTGCAGGTATTGCCTGACTGGAACTGGCCGGAGGGCATCCTGCACATGGTGTTCACCTCGCGGCGCGGCCTGCTGCCGTCGGTCCGGGCGGTGATCGATTTTGCCGCTGTGGTGCTCAAGCCTGGCGGCGCGTCCTGGGAAGTGGCGCTCTGAACTCTCGCGCGTCTCCTCAGTGAGCGTGATGATGGGCGTGCACAGGCACGCTCGCCTGGCTGGCGTAGATGCCGCCTTGCTGGCTGCTCACCTCGGCGAACCAGGCGGCGGCCGCCAGGGCCGCCAGGGCGATGACAAGGGTCGGTAGGGAACGCAGGGGAATCATGACTCCGCGCCTCACTGTGCTTGCGAGGCGAAATGGGTTGGGCTGGCGGTGTCTGGTAGCCTTGCTAACGCAACCCAGCGTTGCGAAAACTGGAACGTTGGATTGGCTGGGCGAGAATCTGAGCTTCCAACGTTTCAACGCAATTGCCAAGCTAGCCCTGGCGGGGAACATCGGTGCGGGGAAACAGCCAGGAAGGCGAAACTAAGTGACGACGATTTCCGGGCCGGTCGCGCGGCCCAAGGTGCTGTTCGAGCCACAGGCGAACGAGAGCGGCGATCCCACCCGCGCGAGCCAGGGCTTCGGTCGGGTGAGCCGCGAGACCGTCCCTGCGTTCGACCCGGCGCGTCAGATCGACGAAGCCTGCGGCTTCTTCGAGCTTCACGGCTACGCCGTTCTCTCGAACTGCCTCGATGCAAGCGAGGTGGCCTGGGTCAACGAATTCTGTGACCGCACTCAGGCCGAGCGACCCGACGCCTGGGGGCTGGGCGAACGGCGCAAGCCGCATCACCGCAACCAGGGCCTGATCTACTCTCAGCCGCTGCTCGACCACCCCGAACTCGACCCCTTTGTTCGTCATCCCCGCTCGTTCCCGGTCGTCGCGCGACTGTTGGGCGGCGCCGACAAACCCCGCTTCGCAGAGTTCAACTTCCGCGAGGCCCCGGAGGGCGCCGGGCAGAGGGCGATGAACTTCCACCACGACGCGGTGCGCGAGGATCGGCTGTTACGCACGCCGTATGGTCCCTGCGACTACCTCTGCGCCATCCACTATCTGACCGATGTGGAGCTCGGCGCGCCGTGCTTCTCAGTCGTGCCGGACAGCAATCGCTTCGAGACCTTGAAGGACGCCTTCGAAGGCCTCGGCGAGGGGTACCGGGAAGTCCCGCTCTACGGCCCCGCCGGAACCTGCATCCTCTACGACACCGCCACCTTCCACACACGCCTGGATGGTGACGGCCAGCAGATGCGCCGGACTTGGCACCAGTATTATGCGCGGGGCGGCTGGTTGCGCAGCGCCCTTCCCACCACCAGCCGCTATGTCCGCCCGCCCAGCCCGCCGCTCACGGACTGGAACCTCTTCCCCGAGCGCCTGGCCTGTCATCCCGATCCGATGACGCGGCTGTTCTTCTCACACTGGAACACCGCCATGGGCGAATGGGCAGCCTCCGGCTTCGACCCGGAGGTCCGCAAGGCGATGCCACGGGGAGAACAGTAGGGTCGCTTTTCAGACGGAGCGTCGACAAGCGCCGTAAGATCGAAAATACGTCATTTTCGGGGGGCGGGACGGGATTCCCGTGTGTCCTTTCACGCGGGAAACGGGCAGGGCCGCGCCCGTAGATCCAACCAATGTCAGGTGGATCTCCCGTCTCAGGGGCTGGTCGCCCCGAGAGCAGGGTGTGATGCGGTCCCGGCGCCAGGCCTTGACCACCAGCCGACGAAGCTCAGCCAAAGGCCGATCAGCAGGGCGACCGCTGCCGAAACCCACAGGATTGAGGGCGTCCGCACGACAGCCGCCGTTAGCTCATTGCCGATCGTGGGAGCGATCATGAGCGAGGCGCCCTTGATGGCGACCACAAAGCCGATGAGCGAAATCACGATGGCGCTCGCTCGAGTCCAATGGTGGTGGGCGGCGATGATCGCCAACCCCGCCATCAGCGTGAAGGCGCCGGACGCCAGGACCAAGGGCGCATCCTGCATGAATGAAGGAAGCAACGTTGGCAACGCATTGTCCCGGACGAACAGCATCACCGCCATAAGGATCAGGTAGGGACCCACGATCCGAGCGAGGGTGCGTGTGCGGATGACTTGATCATACTCGGGCATGTTTTCCTCACCACGTTATGGCGAGATTATACCATGCCTGGACGTCATGCCGCCATCTTGCGAGATGCTAGGTGAGCATCGCGCCGCCATCGACGATGATCACCTGGCCCGTCACATAGCCACACCGCATGAGATAGAGGTAGGCCTGCGCCACTTCAGCGGGATCCCCGGCCCTGGGCAGAGGCTGGCGCTCTGTCGCCGCCCTGATCATCTCGGCGGGCCATTGGTTGGTGACGTGCTCGGTGAGGATGAGTCCCGGACAGACCGTGTTCACCCGGATCGGCGCGAGGTCCGCGGCCAGACCACGCGCCAGGTGTTCGATCGCGCCGGCGAGAGCTGCGGTGAGGGGAGCGCCTTTCTGCGGATGATGCGCCAGCAGGCCGTCCGTGAGCGTAATCGAGCCCTTGGGCGACAGGTGCGCCTGCGCGTGCTTGATTCCCAGGAGCGGACCGAAGAACCGCACCTTCAGCCCCTCGGTCGCCAGGGAGGCGCTGAGCTTGTCGAGTGGGCTTGGCGCGAGGTGCGAACCCCAGTCGCCGGCGGTGAAGATAAGATGGTCGATCTCGCCGACCAGCTCGAAGAAGGCCGCGACGCTGGCTTCCTCCCGCACATCCACGGCGGACCCAGAAGCGCTAGCGCCCAGCCGCGCGACGGCGGCGTTGACCTTTTCTTTGTTGCTGGAGCCGATCACGACCCGCGCGCCCTCCGCCAGGGCGCACTCGGCGACCGCATAGCCTATGCCGGAGCTGCCGCCGACAATGACGAGACGTTGGTCCTTGAGAGTCGGGAGGGGCATGGCTCGGTCCTTGCAGGCAGTTGTGTGCGCGCGCCGAAATTATCCCCTGGGTTTCTGGTCGCGAACAGCGCAGACGTCATACCGGTATGGCGCCTAACGCACTGAGTTGACTTCCAGATCACATCTGAACCGGAACGGCGGCCATCTTCATCGCCTGGAAGCCCGACCAGAGAAACGCGACCATCAACCAGGCCTGCGCCGTCTCCAGCGCCTCCCCAAAGGTCTTCGCCTCACCAAAGGAGCTGGCAAAGACTGTGGCGGCCTCGCTTACGGTCCGCCAAATGATGGCATGCATGTTCATGTCTGGGCCTCCCCGCTTGGCGGCGTGTGGCCATTAACTGTTCACGACCTGCGCCGTCGGTAGCCCCGCGCGCTGGAACCCATCGTTGCAAAACCTGGAACAATGAGGCGCGCGGAACGCGCGGCTGTTCCGGGGGACTCGCGGGGTCCCCGGTGTCTCGGCTCTATGGATGGAGTGGGCGGTATGGGGGCGGTGGCAAGGGCATTGCACACCGCCCCTGGCCGCCGGTGGGGGCAATATACGGACCGGCGTCCTGGCTCTTGTTTGGGGGAGCGGAAGAGCCGAACAAGGTTATGGTCCTCTCCGTCTCAGATGGATTGGCCATTCCGATCCCCGATTTCCTCAAACCCGCGGGTGCGTGAGTGTCTCGCGGCGGCCGTCGGTGCTCACGTGGCGCTGAAATCTTCGCAAGGCCTGACGCTCCCGCGGGCCGGGGGTTCGCTGCGTCGCACAAACGCCCAACCCGGCCCGGGATCGATCAAGCAACTGGCGGCGAACATCGGCAGAACGCAGCGCCGGCGCGCGGGGCAGAAGAGTCGAGTGATGGAAGAGATTGCGATTGGGGCCTCGGGCCTCAAGACGTCCCGGGTCGGCCTGGGCACGTGGGTGATGGGCGGCTGGATGTGGGGCGGGGCTGACGAGGCCCAGTCGATCGCCACGGTGCGGTCGGCCGTCGAGCGCGGGGTCACCCTGATCGATACGGCGCCCGCCTACGGCTTCGGCCTCTCCGAAGAGATCGTCGGCAAGGCGCTTAGCGTGGCCGGCATGCGGGACAAGGTCCAGATCGCCACCAAGGTCGGCCTCAACTGGAAGGACGGGAAGGTCTTCCGTGACTCCCGTCCCGCACGCATTCGCCAGGAAGTCGAGGACTCACTGCGGCGTCTGCAGACGGATGTCATCGACATCTATCAGGTGCATTGGCCCGATCTTGAGACGCCGATCGCCGAGACCGCCCGGGTGATGGAAGACCTGCGCAAGGAAGGAAAGATCAGGGCCATCGGCGTCAGCAACTTCTCGCCTGCGCAAATGGATCAGTTCCGGGAGGTGGCGTCGCTCGACTGCGTGCAGCCGCCGTACAATCTTTTCGAACGCGAGATCGAGGCTGATGTGGCGCCCTATGCGGCCCGCACGGGTCTCACCATCCTCAGCTACGGCGCGATCTGCCGCGGACTGCTGTCGGGACGGATGACCCTCGATACGAAGTTCGACGGGGATGACCTGCGCAAGGTCGACCCCAAGTTCCAGGGTGCGCGCTACCTGCAATATCTGGCCGCCGTGCAGGCGCTGAGCGCTTTGGCCCGTGACCGCTTCGGCAAGTCGGTGCTCGCGCTCGCCGTCCGCTGGGTGCTCGACAAGGGCCCGACGATCGCCTTGTGGGGCGCGCGTAACCAGAGCCAGCTCGACCCGATCCGCGAAATCGAAGGCTGGCGGATCGATGAGGAGAGCATGCGCGAGATCGACGCCATCCTCGCCTCGACCATCAGCAATCCGGTATCACCGGCCTTCATGGCCCCGCCGGAACGTCGGCCTTCCGACGTGGATCTGGCGGCCTAGAGCCGAATCCCCGCTCAGGCGAACCGTCTGAGCGGGGATCATCCGGGCTGGTCACGAAAGCCTGGAGCCTGATTCAACGCTGCCATCGTGCGGGCGCATCCGGCTCTAAGGGCGCGAGCGTCTTAAGCGGGAACAAGCCGGCCCTCTTCCACGCGCATCAGTTGAGCGTGGCTGCGAGCGCCGCTGATCCGGACCAGGGAGATCACCTGCACCTTGGCCCGGATGAGCGCCATGGCGTCGGCGATGGGGTTGTACATGGGGCCGCGCGGAAACCGCTTCAGCATCGCATCGTCGAAACGAACGATGTGCGGCATATCCGTCACCTCCTCCGCCAGGGCGGCCATCGACACGCCGCTCAGTCCGCCCGCCGAGGCCGTCGCGGCCACGATGCACATAGAGATCCGGGGGTCGTGGACCATGTTCTGGAACTTCTGACTCTCGCGGGCGACGACGAAGTAGATGTCCGGCCATTGGGCGAGAAAGCCAACGCTGGTCGCCTGCGGCCATCCATCTGGGCGCAGGGTGGCCACGCTCATCAGCGTCTGTTCCTCGAGGAACGCCGTGACAGACGCGAGTTCCGCGTTCGAATTTTCGGGTGATCCGGGAAGCGTGGGGGGCATGGCAAATGAACGCACGACTTCGCGCGCTTCGCGTCGTTGATACGGGTCAACTTCGCGACACGAAGGCTCGTCTGGCCCCCTAAGTCTCGGGCAGGTCGGTCACCCCATTCCGCTTCGCCTCATGGGCGAGATCCATTATTCTCGTTGTGATTGGAGTGAAGAGCCAAAAAGAACCCAGGTCGGGCGAAAATTCTGAAAGACGTTGTCGGACGAAAACAGAATGCTCTGAAAGACGCTTCCCGTCTGCGAAGTGGTCGCATGAGTCGATGACTGGATGCAGTGCGGAATATTAAATTCTCGTAATACAATTCGCCGCGAGAGACACTTTCTGACCGAAATTTAACTGGCGGCGAACACACCTGTGCCGGCAGGTTGCGCGGCGTTCGGGTTCCGGCTGTTCGGCCCGACTAAGCGTCGAAGAGCGCAGGTGGTCAGACTTCGTCCTTCCCATCCAGGTCCAGGCCTGCTGGCGACGTGGGTCGCCGTGGCAGCGGCGCTGCCGGCTGCAGCCAAGGCCCCGCCTTTGCCGAGCGTTCCCATGCCTGCCCAGTATCAGGTGGAGCGGACCGCCCAGTCGCTTACGCCCCTAGCGCTGGATCGCTGGTGGCTGCTGTTCGGCGATCCGATCCTGAACTCGCTTGAGGATGAGGCCTTCGCCGCCTCACCCGACATCCGCACGGCCGAAGCCCGAATCCTCGAGGCCCGGTCGGCGACCGCGGCGCAGATCGCCCAGACCTGGCCGCAGGGTGAAATCACCGGCAACGCCAGTCACCAGGCCGCCTACGCCGTCGGACTGACCGGCAGCAATCTCACCCAGACCACCGGCGTCACCAATCAGGCGGTCGGCAACTTCAATATTTCGTGGGAGCTCGACCTCTTCGGGCGCCTCAGGACCCAGCGTCGGATCGCCCGGGCGAATGATCTCGAAGCGCGGTTTGCCGTGGAGGGAACCAACGCGGCCCTCGCCGCCGGCGTGGCGGACGCGTACTTCCAGATGCGGGGCTTCGCGAACCAGCTCGACGACGCCCAGGCAAGCGTGCGGATCGAACGCGATCTGCTCAACATCGCGCGCCGAAAAGCCGCCGTGGGCGCGGGCCCTGAGGACGAGGTGGACCGCGTCGCCGCCGAAGCCGAGCGCTCCGAGGCCCTGGCCACGGACATTCAATCCCAGCTCGAAGCCGCGCGCCGCGAGCTGCTGATCCTCGTCGGACGGGACCTTCGGGACACTTCCGACTTGCCTCTTGTGGGTGAGACACCAGCTGTTCCGCCCACGCCAGCCGCGCTGCCGTCCGAACTGCTCGCCCGCCGCCCCGACATCCGTGAGGCGGAGTACCGCCTGTTCGCCGAGCTGGGGACGAGGAGCCTGGCCCACCGCGCCGTCTTCCCCACCATCACCCTGCTGCCGGGCCTGGGGGCGAACACGATCTCCGAGCCCGGCGTCTCGTTCATTCCGCCTACGAGCCTCGTCACCCAACAGGAGACCTCCGCCACCGGCTTCTGGAGCCTGGCGGTCGGCGTCTCCATTCCCGTGCTCGACATCCCTAAGCTGCTGGACCAGGCCCACGCCGAGGACGCTCGCGCGCACCAGGTGGCGATCGCCTACGAGAAGGCCGTCCGCACCGCCTTTGGCGAAGCCCAGAATTCGCTCACCGATCTCGCTGCCGGCGAACAGGCCACAGCCCTGCTGACCCAGAGCGAAGTGAACGCCCACCGCGCCTACGACGCCTCGCGCAGGCGTTATGCCGAAGGCCTCGACGACCTGACCGCCACCCTCACCGCCGAGCAGACCTGGCGGCGGATCCGCCTGGCCCTGACCACCGAGCGTATCGACACCCTTCGGCGCTCGGTCCGCACCTACAAGGCCTTGGGGGGCGGCTGGGCCTATGCGGGCGGAGGGCCAGGCTGATGTCGCTGGCCCTGTCCACCCTGATCTTCGAGTGGCGCCGCTACATGGCCGCCGTGGTCGCGCTGGCCCTGTCGGGGATGTTGGTGCTGATCATGCTCGGCCTTTTCGCCGGCATCATCCACGCCGACTTCGCCACCACCGAGCGGTCCCGCGCCGACATCTTCATCCTGCCGATGAAGGTCGCCAGCATGGTGAACACCAACATCGACATGCCGGCGCGGATCCAGCCGCAGGTCTTCATGAATCCGCACGTGGTCGAGGTGAAGAGCCTCGAGGACGCAGGAGGCGTCTGGAACAACATCCCCGGCCCCGGAGGCCACCAGGTCCAGAGGTACATCGACATCTGGGGGATCGATCCGGTTCCGAACGCCGTGACCCTGCCGGTTGATTACACGGACAACCAGCGCATCGCCCTGATGGAGCCCGGGGCGATCGCCGTGGACTCCTCCGCTCTGGCGGGCCTGGGGGTGAAGATGGGCGAAAAGGCCCTGATCAACGGGCACATCGTCTATGTCCGCGCGCTCCTGCATAACTACCAGAGCCTGGAGCAGCCCACAGTCGTCGCCTCGCGCGACACGGTCCGGATGCTTCGGCGCACACCCAACCCCAACGGCGGCACCGGGCCCTTGATGGTGCGGATCGACGATCCGGCTAAGGCCGATCTCGTCGCCGCCCAGCTCAACGCGATCGCGCATGGTGGCTGGAAAGCGATGACCCGGAAGGCCTTCGACCGGGCGAACGAGAACGCGGTCGTCGGTCAGCAGATCATCGGCGTCCTGCTGGTCTTCCTCACCATCATGGCGATGCTGATCGGCGTCGGCATCACCTCCCAGACCTTGCGCGGCGCGATCCTCTCCAACATCCGCGAGTTCGCGTCTCTGCGCGCGCTGGGGATCTCCATGGGGTCCCTGCGCTGGATCGTCATCGAGCTCTCGTTCTGGGTGGGGGTGGCCGGCATTCTCGCGGCGCTGGCCATTACCTGGGTGACCACCCTGGCCGCGGACGCCGCCGGATTGCCCCTGGTCATCCGCCCGCAGCCTGCGGCGGCCCTATGCGCACTGCTCGCCGTCATCGCCGTCACTTCCGGCGCCATGGCCATGGGCGTGCTCAAGCACAGTCAACCGGCGGATCTCCTGCGATGAACCGCCCGCTGGTCTCCAACATCTCGATGGCGCTCACGGCTCGCGGCCTGGTCAAGCGGTTCCGGACCGGTCGCAACACCGTCGAGGTGCTCAAGGGCGTCGACTTCTCCGCCCGCCACGGCCAAGTGACCATGGTCATGGGCCCCTCGGGCTCGGGGAAGTCGACCCTGATCGCCGCCCTCTCGGGCTTGCTGCGGCCCGACGAGGGCTCGGTGAGCGCCCTGGGGGAGGATCTGTGGAAGGGTTCCTCCGGGCGCATCGACCGCTTCCGCCTTCAGCACTGCGGCTTCATCTTCCAGGGCTTCAACCTTTTTCCGGCCCTCACGGCGCTCGAACAGGTGACCCTGGTCCTCAGGCATCAGGGCCGCTCCCGGCGCGAAGCGCGCCGGATCGCCGAGGAAGCCCTCGACGAGGTTGGGCTGAAGCCCCGCATGCGCCAGCGGCCGGGCGAGCTTTCCGGCGGTGAGAAGCAGCGGGTGGCCATAGCCCGGGCCATCGCCAAGCGCCCTGCGCTCCTGTTCGCCGACGAGCCGACCTCGGCCCTGGATGGCGAGAACGGTCAGATCGTCATCCGCCTCCTTCGCCGCGCCGCGGTGGAGCACCAGGCGGCGGTGGTCTGCGTCACCCACGACACCCGCCTGGAGGCCTTCGCCGATCGCGTCGTCCACATGGAGGACGGCCGCATCCTGGCCCAGGCCGCACTCGCCGCCGGAGACCCGTCATGATGACCGCCGCCCTTCGCCGCCCCGTGGTCTGGCTCGCCATGCTCGGATCGATCGTCGCCATGGCGCTGGGTATCGCGCTCACGCGCGTGCAGAAGGCCACGGCGACCAACGCTCCGGTCGCGCCAGCCGAGTCGCCTTACGCCGCCGTCTCCGCGGGAAAGGCCGACGTCGAGGGCGGCATCATTCAGGTGGCTTCCCGCACGGCTGGAGTCGTGCGCGAGGTGTATGTGATCGAGGGCGATCACGTGAAGAAGGGCCAGATCCTCGCCCGTCAGGAGGATGACGCCCCGCGCCTTGCCGTGGCCACGGCCGAGGCCAACCTGGCCCAGGCGAAAGCTCAGGTCGGCGCGACCCAGGTGCAGTTGAAGGCGGCGAACCGGGAGTTGGCTCGACTGCAGGCCCTGGGCGACATCGTCTCGCACCAGCAGGTCGACCAGGATCGCGACGCGGTGGAGAGCGCCGAGGCTGCTCTGGCCTCCGAGCAGGCGGCCATTGCGGTCCAGAACGCCGCCCTTGGCGAAGCGCGCTATCGCCTCGAGCAGACCATCATCCGCGCTCCGGTCGATGGGGTGATCGCTCGCCGCTACGCCAATCCGGGCACGGGCGCCTCAACGCTCAACGTCACGCCGATGTTCGATCTCGAGCCCGCCGGCCAGCGGATCGTCCGCGCCGAAGTCACCGAGAGCGAACTGCCGTCGGTGAGCCTGGGCCAGCGTGTGCTGATTTCTCCCGAGGCCGACGAGTCGCACACCTATCCCGGCAAGGTGCTGCGCGAGGCCGGCCTCTTTGGCGCCCGCAAGCTCCAATCCGACGACCCTGCCGAGCGCACGGATGAGCGCGTCGTCGAAGTCGTCGTCAGCGCCGACACCGCGCCCTTTCTCGTCGGCCAGCGCGTCCTGGTAAAGTTCGTCAAGTCCGGAGCCCGGGCGAGCTAGGTCCCGAATGGCACTTACGCCCGGCCTTGCGGAAGCTAAATACAGAGAGGATCCCTGCCTGGAGGAGGCCCATGCTGGAAGGTTCCTGCCACTGTGGCGCTGTACACTGGACCCTCGATGGGGTTCCCGAGTCGGCCACCGCTTGCAGCTGCACGGTCTGCCGTCGTTACGGAGTCCTGTGGGCGTACGGCTATGCCGACGAAGATGTCCGCGTTTCCGGGGAAACGCAGGTCTATTCATGGGATGATCGGGAGCTCGGTTTCCATTTCTGTCCGAATTGCGCCTGCATCGCCTACTGGCGTGCGATTGAGCCGGACGGGCAGGGACGTCGCCGGGCCGGCGTCAATCTGCGAATGGCTGAACCCCATACTGTCGCGAACATCCCCATCCGTCACTTCGACGGCTTCGAAACCTGGGAGGAGCGCCAAGATGACCGGCGAGTCGCGGACATGTGGTTCTAACCCGCGGTCTCCGCGTCTTCCGGCCCGGGCTCCCAGCCGAACACGCTGCGTCCGCCATAGTCGTGCGAGGCGCGCCGCTCGGCGGCTATGTGGGCGTCGAGGCTGGGACCGGACGCGCGGCGCTCGAGCTGGCGCGCCTGCTCGTCCAGGCGGCGAAGGGCGCCGAGCTGTTCCTCCCGCGCAAGCCTGGCGTTCGACACGGCGGACTTCAGCACGTTCAGAGTCTCGTCGTAGACCTTCAGCGGCACGGGGAACGGGTGCCGGTCCTTGCCGCCCAAGGCGAGGGAGAACCTCGCCGGATCCGTGAACCGGCTTGGCGCGCCGTGCACGACCTCCGCCACCATGGCCAGGGCCTGGACCGTTCGCGCGCCGACCCCCGGCACGAGCAGCAGATCGGCGAAATCGGCCGGCCCCTGCGCGGAGGCGGCCGCCAGCGTGGCGTGAAGCCGTCGCGTGACGACGTCCTCTGCGCGCACGTCGTGGTGGGCCGGCTTCGTCAGGTGGGGCAGGGTGGGCTGGGCCGGAAGCGGCGGCGGGCTTGACCGTTCAAGGGCCGCCAACTCCCTGGCGACGCCGTCCGGCCCGATCTCGCGCAGCAGATCGAGCTGCGCGCGCCGCGAGGCCGCTGCGCGTGCATCTGTGAGGTTCACGATCTCCCCCTGGGACCGGCCCTCGATCGCGGAGTGGGGCGCCTCGACGAAGCTGGTGACGCCTTCGGAGAGCCAGTGGTAGCGGCGCGCCTGCCGCCGGCCCTCGTTCATGCCCTGCTGCACCACCACCCACTTGCCGTCGTCGGCGACGATGAAGCCGTGCAGATAGAGGTCGAATCCGTCCTGAACTGCCGCACTGTCGACCTTGGCCACCAACCGGCTCGTCTTTCCAAGCGCGGCGCCGTCGAGGCCCACGCGATCGCCGACGCCCATCAACTCCGAGGGAGTCTTGCGCGAATGCGTCCCGCGCCCCCCGCAGACATGCAGGCCGAGCTCGCCCGAGAGCGGCGTCAGGCCGCGCTTCAGGGCGCCGATGACGCTGGTCGTGATGCCGGAGGAGTGCCAGTCCATCCCCATCACCGCGCCGAACGACTGGAACCAGAACGGGTGCGCCAGCCGCCGCAGCAACTCGTCGCGGCCATAGTGATGGATCACGGCCTGGCTGATCACCACGCCCAGCCGCGTCATCCGCTCCGCCAGCCACGGCGGGACACGCCCGCCATGCAGCGGCAGGTCTGCGCTCCCGGCGCGTCTGACCATCCTTGCGCCTCCGTTCTCGGATTGTTCTAACACATCCCTCTCCGGAAGGGGCTACGCCATTCACACATTTCGCTAGACGGCCCGTCAGCTGAGCGGCGGCGCCATCCTGTTCGACACAGAGGTCACAGAGAATCTGGAGGACACAGAGGCGCCGCAAGGTCGCCCCGAGGCGATCAGCTTATTGCGCGCTTCGCGCGCGACTGAGGACTTCGGCGCCCCGTGCATTCCGACAATGCACTCCGTGCCCTCCAATTCCTCTGTGGTCTCTGTGTCAAAGACCCAAGTCGCAGCCCCCGCGCAGGGACAGCGTCTTGAGAAGCGTGAATCCGCTAGCCGGAAGGGGAGGGACGCTCACCTCGCGACGAAGTCCGTCAGTTCGATTCCGTGGGTGTCCAGCCACCACGCCGCGGGCTTGTCGGCGTGTTTGTTCCAAAGGCGCTCGAAGGTCGCGCGCAGCCGCGACTGCCGTTCCGCCTCCGTCCTGTAGAACGGATGGTCGATCGGCGCACCGCGCCGGACCAATTCCCTGAGAAGCTTCCGCAGGACGTAGCCCTGTTGCTTGGGGCCCGGCTCGTAGCCGCTTTCGATGATCTTCAGCACGCCGGCTCGCAGCGCCTCGACGTCGTCAAGGGCTGGTTCCCCGAGGGCGGAGAGCAGGCGATCGAGGCCGAAGCCGACATCGATGCAGTCGCCGCCCGTGTTGACGACGTTCCCGATCTCGACCCCGTCCTTGTAGAACTCGGTGGAGAGGCCCCCGATCTCGCCGTCCGACCAGACGCAGTCCGTATCGGCCGCGATCTCGACGCCTCGTCCGTCATAGAATCCGCGCCAGGCGTCCATTCGGTCGGGATGGATCGTCACCTGATCCGGGCGCAGACCGATCCGATCGAGGAACTCGAACCAGAAGTCGATGGCCTCCTTCACACTCATCTCGCGGAAGGAGAACAGTCCCATCATCTC
>DASXGR010000028.1:0-7382 GCA_036488935.1 Caulobacteraceae bacterium
ATGATCAGCGGCGCTATCCGCTCCCAATCAGCGTCGCTCAGCACCAGGCGATCCATCACACCCAAAACGGCCTCCAAAAGGCAGTCTTGAATCACGCTTCGCCGTCAGCCGGAATCCCTAGAGTCCACACGACCTAGAGCAGACTCCTCTAATGCGCCGCGCGAGCCGGCGCCGAGACGGCTGCGACACGCCTCCAGCGCGGCCCGAAGCTGGCCGGCTCGTCGGCCGCCTCGACCGGGCGGCGGACCGTCTGCAGAAGAGCCGCGGTCACCGCGAACATGACCATGAAGCCGTCGTAGTAGGCCATCGACAGCGCGGCCCCGCCCGCGAGGAACGCGACAAGGCTGACTTGCAACATGCGGGCGAGCTGACCGGCCCATTTGAGATCAGAGCGCCCTCGGACGAGCGCCAGCACGCGGAAGGTGTTGAGGACCGCGGCGCCCACCATGGTCAAGTAGAGGGCGAGGCCCACGAAACCGTTATCGCCGAGGACCTGAAAGTAGACGCTGTGCGCGGCGCGGCCGTGGTCGAGGCTTCCCGGGGTCTTATGGGCCTGGACAATCTCCGTAGACTCGACCGCCGAGAAGCCGCCGCCGACGAGCGGGCGGTCCATGGCGATGTTGAAGCTCGAGCGCCAGGCGGCCACGCGGTCCTCGAAGGAGGCGTCCTGGTCGGCTGCCTTGATCGTGTGCATCCGCTCGAGCCATTGGTGCGGCATCACGCTCGGCAGGGCGGCGGCGCCGATCGCCCCCGCCGCGAGCAGCACCAGGCCGTAGCGCGAGCGGAGCGCGAAGATCGCCGCCGATGCGCCGAGTGCGATCAGGGCGCCGCGCGAATAGGTGCCGAGAATGGCCGCGAGAGTGAGGAACATCAGTCCGAGCAACGCCCAGCGGACGATGGCGTATTTGCTGGTGAGCCGGAGATAGACCATCAGCGGCAACAGGACGACCAACGCCAGGCCGAGGGCGTTGTTGTCCTGGATCATCGAGGCCGCCGGCCCAAACACGTGGCTCTGGCTGCCGGTGAGCAAGGTGAACCCGCCGCCCTTGGCGCCATAGTAGCCGATCGAGATCACTATGACCCAGATCACCGCCTGCAGCCGGGCCCGGCTGTTGGCCAGCATCGCCACCGCGAGCGCCAGGATGACGGTCTTCAGGTTGCGGTCGAGCGACGGTAGCGCATCCGACCGGTCAAGGGCGAAATAGGTCGACACGCAGGTCCAGGCGGCGAACAGCACCAGAAATGCGATGAAGGCGTTCGCGGGCGGCGTCTTGGGCTCCTTCGATCCCGCCCAGGCGATGGCGGTCAGGACGGTGAACCAGACGTTGAGCTGGGCGCCGTGCAAAAAGCCCGCGACCTCCTGGTGCGGGCACATCAGCGAGAGCCACATCCATACCAGGACGCCGACGATTGGCGCGCGCAAGATCAGCGGGATCGTGGCGCACAGCGCAACGAGCAGGAGCAGATCTCGCATCAAGGCCTCGCGTGGACCATGCCCGCCTCAGACCCTGGCGCCTTCGCGCCTCCGCACCCGATCAAAGGATACGTCGCACCGCCTGCCGCTCTGCGGCTCGGAACCACTCCCACCAGACGGTTCCGTCCGGT
The DNA here is from genome assembly GCA_036488935.1 of Caulobacteraceae bacterium. Taxonomy (GTDB): domain Bacteria; phylum Pseudomonadota; class Alphaproteobacteria; order Caulobacterales; family Caulobacteraceae; genus Acaudatibacter. Next base: position 1,606 of record DASXGR010000028.1, read on the forward strand.
GGGAGCTTGCTCACATGCGATCAGGCCACGATCGCAGCCCGCCGGCTTCGGCCGCCGCGTACGAAGGCCCCAATTCCGGCGAGGCCGATCAACATCATCGCCCACGTCGCAGGCTCGGGCACACCGACTGCAAAGGTCCCGTTGCCGGGCACGAACTCTGAGAACCCTGCAAAGCCGCCCGGGGGGGTCGCGACCGGCCAAAGGCTGATGAGGAATTGGTTCGGATTGAGGACAACGTTTTTGAGCGACGAGATCGCAATGGTGTCGGTGATGGTGTCGCCTGACACCGTCACTCCCATGCCACCGGGAGTCGCGACGGCCACATTGTTGAACACAACCCCGCTAAAACCCTCCGATGCAAACGCAGCGGTGGCCTTGGCTGGATCGGTGTCGATGCCCCAGACGTAATCGGTCCCCTTGGTCGTGCCGATCGGGGCCATCGCGGTGGCGCTGAGCACGAGATTCCCACCCTCGACATTGGCCGAGGCGCTCGCGATCTCGAGGTCGCCGTTCTTTGGCCCCATGTAGGTTCCCAGGAAGCCGGTCGACATTGTGGTTGTGGCGGCGAGAGCCGGGCCGGTGGCCAGGAGAGCGGCGAGAGTCAACGCGCCGACGGACGTTCGATTCATCTTCTCACTCCAAGGAGAAACCGGCCCGGAATGGGGCGCGGCGTTGCATCACGACGGGCTAGCGCCACCGTGGCGGAGCTGCCCGCCTCGTTGGTGCCCGTGATGTTCCGGCCAGTTCACTCGATGGGCGGCAATGACGGAGCCGTACCGAAGTCACGCCCTGAGAAGGGCTTAGGCGCTGTTCAGGCGACCCTCAGGGGCAGCCGCTCCAGACCGCGCAAGGTGTTGTTCAGGCGCCGGACCGGCGGTTCCGCGAGTTCGATCCGCTCGATGCGCTCGACGAGCGCCGTCAGGACAATCTCGCCCTCGAGCCGGGCGAAGAGCTGGCCGATGCAGCTGTGGATCCCATAGCCGAAGGCGACGTGGCCGGACGCCTTGCGCGCGATGTCAAACTGCTCCGGGTTTTCCCAGCGGCGGGGGTCGCGGTTGGCGGCGCCCAGGAACAGCAGGATCTTGGCGCCCTCCGGCAAGCTGACCCCGCCCAGCTCCGTCTCGCAGCTTGTCGTGCGGAAGAAGGTCTGGACGGGCGACTCGAAACGCATCGCCTCCTCGAACGCGCCACGCGCGAGACCCGGCTGGCGTTTCAGATCGCTCCACGCCTCTGGGTGGCTGGCGAAGGCGTAGAGTGCGTTTGCGAGGGCGTAAGCTGTCGTGTCGAGACCTGCGCTCAGCAAGGACCGGACAAGCAGGCCGGCTTCGTCTTCGGAGATTTCTTCCCGGTCCGCCGCTTCGAAGACACGGGCGCCCAGGCTGCCCGGTCGCAGCGCATCGCGCCGACATTGGTCCATCACCCAGTCCCTGGCCGCATCGGCGCCGCGAAGGGTCGCCTCGAACAACCGGTTTCGTGGACCGAACGAGTTGAAGATCATCGCCGCGTAGGGCAGCAGGTGTTCGCGGCCCTCCTCGCGCAGCCCCAGGGCGTCGGCGAACACCTTGATCGGGTAGACCTCGGCCAGGTCGGCGACTCCGTCGAACTCGCCGCCCCGCGCCAGGTCGTCCGCCAAGGTCCGCGCCTCGGCCTCGAACGTCGGCCTCAACTCGCGCATCGCAGCCGGGGAAAGTGCTGCGGCGAGCGCCGGCCGCGTGCGGCTGTGCAGGGGCGGGTCGGCCTCCAGGAGGGGGCTGGGCTGGCGAAACGGCGTCTCCTTCCGGAAATCAGCCAGTCCGACCCCCGCGGCGGAGGAAAACGTCCCCCAATCCTGCAGCGCCGATTGCACCTCGGCGTGCCGCGCCGTCGCGAATATGCCGTAGCGCTCCAGCCAGACCACAGGCCCCGCTTCGCGCAACCTCTCATGAAAAGGGTAGGGATCGGCGAGGAACGCGTCGGAGAACGGATCGATGTTCAACGACGGCGCAGGTTCGCTCATCACTGGCGTCCATTCAATCATCCGACGCTCTGAAACGACGGATCAATGGTTTCACCAACCACAATTGCGAGGAAACGGGCGCCCCTGCCAGTAAAACTTCGCCGACACTCGAGCAGCCATGCGCCACGCGCCTCAGGGATCGCCTAGGGGCGCTCCTCTAAGCTCCGTCATGCCTGACCTTCGTGCCGGCCAGCCCGCCGTCCGCTATCGCAAGTAGCGCAGCACGAGCTGGCTCGCCTCGTCGATCAACGTTTCGACCGCCGCGTCCGACAGAATCTCGGAGCGATGCAGCACCGCCGTGTGCGTCAGAGCCTCGATCGAGGTGACGCAGACGAAGGTCGCCAGATCCAGGTCGACTGCGCGGACCTCGTCTCTGTGGTTCTCGAGGTAAGCCCGGATGAGGCCATAGGACTCGCGATTGAAGGCTTCCACGCCCTCGAGCGCTCCGGTGCGAGGGATCTGCTCGGCAAGGACGCGATGCAGCTTCGGATCCGCGCGGTGCGCGTCGATTGCTGCGGCGACGAGCGCGCGCACGCCCTGTTCGAACGGCTGCGCCGCGACCTGCGCCAGTGCGCTGCGCACGACTGTCATGAGCTGGCGGTTGTGGCGGTCGATCACGGCGACCACGAGGGCCTCTTTGCTTGGGTAGTACTGATAGAGCGAGCCGATGCTTACGCCCGCCGCCTGGGCGATGCGGTTGGTGCTGGCCTTGTCGAAACCGTCGCTGACCAGAATGCGCGCAGTTGCTTCGACAAGCGCGTCCACCGTGGCGCGCGACCGCTCCTGGGAGGCGCATTTCCTGGGATTGGTGAGCGGCCTGCGCGCCATTTCCCTTGCTCCGATCCGTCCGTCCGGAATGCGAGTATGAAATACGAGTGATCGCTCGTATTGTCCATGTACCAGGTCAATCCAAGCGAAAGGCAGGACGCTAGCGATGAACTGTCAGCCCTATACCCAGCTTATCGACATCAAGCGATGGGCGGATCACGGTCTCTATGGTGTAACTCAGCGAAATCTAGATCGCCTAAGCACGGCAGATACCGCGATCTTGCTTCAGATATTCGACCACATGCATGTCGTCGACAAGATATTCCAGCATCATCTGCGGGGATTGCCGCACGGCTTTCAGGCGCCGCGCTCCGCAGTCCCGCCAGCGTTGCAGGCGCTCGCCGACGATGCAAGGGAGGTCGACGACTGGTACGCATCGTACGTCGGAAGTCTAAGCGCCACAGACTTCAACCAGCCCGTCGACTTCGTCTTCACCAGCGGAAAGCCGGCGCGTTTGACCCGCGGCGAGATCATCCTCCACGTCTGTTTGCACGGAACCTACCATCGCGGCAACGCCGGCGCTGTCCTTCAACTCAAAGGCCTTCGCCCGAGCCCCGATTCCATCACCGACTTCCTCGAAGAGGCGGCCTAAGCCCTTCTTCGGTCCGCCGGCGTCCCGCCGGCCCCTTCTCCCTGTCACCGCCAAATGTCAGGGAAGAAGGAAGAGCCGGCGGGACGCCGGCGGACCGGTCGAAACGCGCGACCCCGTCGGGGTTCTACGACGACCCCCCACCTGCAAGCGCCTGCAATGTCGGGCGAGAAGGAGCGAAGAAGGTCGCCCCGGTGTGTGGTGTCGAGACGTCGAGCAGGCGGTCGTAGGCGCCCGGCGGATCGCCGACGTACATACGTTGCAGCATCTTCTCGATCACCCACAGGTGTCGTGAGTAACCAATGAAGTAAGTCCCGAACTCTCCATGCCCGACGCGGCCGAACGGCATGTTGTCGCGCAGGATGTCGTGCTCGTTCCCGTGCTCGTCAACGATGGTGGCCAGGGACTTGTGCGACTTACGCGGCGCATCGTCGTCGTCGAGCTCAACGTTGTCTATCTTGGTGCGCCCGATGATCTGTTCCTGGATGTGCGTCGGAATTTTCCCCCAGGCAGCCATGTCATGGAGATACTTCTGCACGACGACATAGCTGCCGCCGGCGAAATCCGGATCTTCGTCCCCTACGAGCGTGCACGCGGGCAGGTCGACGCCGTTCGGGTTCGCCGTGCCGTCAACGAAACCGAGAAGGTCGCGCGCGTCGAAATACCGGAACCCGGACACCTCATCGACGACGCTCACGCTGGAGCCCAGGCTCCCCAGCAACAGGCGTTCGAACTCGAAGCACAGGTCGGCGCGCTCTGCCCGGATATGGAACAGCAGATCGCCGGGCGTGGCCGGCGCCGAGTGAACGGCGCCTTGGATCGGCGCGAAGGGCTTCAGCTGCTGCGGCTTCTTCTGCGGGAACAGCCGGTCCCAGAGCGCGCTGCCGACGCCGGCGATGCACGACAACCGGCCCTCGAGATCGCGGAACCCGACTGTCTTGACGATATCGTCCAACCCATCGAGCGTCGCGCAGACCGCCTGCAGCGCGGCCGGCTCGCTTCCGACGGTGACCACCAGGAAGATCGCCGATCGCGAGAGCGGCGCGTCGATGCTCTGCGCATCGATCGGAACCCTGTCCCAACTCTCCGCCGCCATTCCGCCCCTCCGCTTCATCCCGCGACGGTCGTCTGGTCCGCCAACGTCCCGCCGGCTCTTTCCCTTGTCCGCACCGCCGCTGCAAGGCGGAGAAAGGAAGAAGAGCGGGCGAGTGGATGCGCGATCAGGCGGCGAGCATCCCGTGTGGATCGATGACGAACTTGGCGGCGACGCCCTTGTCGAATTGGGCGTACCCCGATGGCGCGTCCTCGAGGGAGATCACCTGGGCGTTGACGATGTCCGCGATCGGCAGCCGGCCGTGCAGCAACGCCATCATCAACTGTCGATTGTACTTCAACACGGGGGTCTGGCCGGTATGCAGACTATGGGATTTGGCCCACCCCAGGCCGAGGCGCAGGCTGAGGGCGCCAGTCTTGGCGGCTTTGTCTTTGGCCCCCGGGTCCTCCGTGACATAGAGCCCTGGCACGCCGATCGCCCCAGCTGGCCGCGTGATCTCCATCATCTGGTTGAGCACGATGGCTGGCTGTTCCGCGCCGCCATGCCCGACGGCTTCGAATCCCACCGCGTCGATGGCCGAGTCGACCTCGGGCGCGCCGACCACCTGCTCGATCAGTTCCCCCAGCCGGTCATGGGATGAGAGATCGATCGGCTCGAAGCCCACCTTCTTGGCGTGCGCCAGCCGCTCCTTATTGAAATCCCCGATCATGACGACGGCGGCGCCAAGCAGCTGCGCCGCTCCGGCCGCGGCAAGCCCGACGGGTCCGGCCCCTGCGACGTAGACTGTCGAGCCGACGCCCACCCCTGCGGTCACCGCGCCGTGAAACCCCGTTGGCAGGATGTCGGTGAGCATCGTGAGGTCACGGATCTTGGACATCGCAAGATCCTTGTCGGGGAACTTCAGCAGGTTGAAGTCGGCGTAAGGCGCCATGACATATCTTGACTGGCCGCCGACCCAGCCGCCCATGTCGACGTAGCCGTAGGCGCCGCCCGCGCGCCCTTCGTTGACCGTCAGGCATACGCCCGTATCTCCGTGCCGGCAGGCGCGGCATCGGCCACAGGCCACGTTGAATGGAACCGAGACCAGGTCGCCGATCTCCAGCATCTCGACGTCGGGGCCTTTTTCGATCACTTCTCCAGTAATCTCATGACCAAGAACCATGCCGGGTGGCGCCGTCGTCCGTCCCCGCACCATGTGCTGGTCGGATCCACAGATGTTGGTCGAGACGATCTTCAGAATGACAGCGTGATCGATCCTTCGACCACGTGGATCCTCGAGCTTGGGATCCGGAATAGACTGAATTTCGACC